>NZ_JASGFE010000020.1:0-44293 GCF_047605725.1 Microbacterium sp. | reverse complement strand
CGATGAGCCCGATCGGCAGCCGGAACAGCGAGTGGATCGTCTGCCCCTCGACGTTGAGGGCCGCCACCCCGGTCGGGGCGCACACGGCGATCTGCTTCGATGTGTTCCACGCGAGGTGCTGCAGCAGCGTGGACTTTCCGGTTCCCGCCCGACCGGTGACGAAGACGTGGTCGCGGCCGCCCTCGATGAGCGCGAACAGCTCCTGCTGCTCGTCGGTCAGCGGCACGGTGCTCACCGGCTCCATGGTAGCCACCGAGCAGGCTTCCTAGACTGGCAGCGTGAAGGGTGTGGAGGAGCAGGCGCGCACGCGCGCCGACGACGGGTCGGCGGATGCCACGCCCGCACCCTACGCGCCGGTGCGGGCGGCGCCCGTGCCTGCGGCGCCGGCCCGCCGGCCCCGCGGTCTCGCCTTCGAGCTCGTCGCGCTCGGCGTGATCGCCGTGCTGCTGATCGCCGCGCTCGGCGCGGGCGCGGCCGTGGTCTACGACCGGCTCTACAGCCCGGCCGCCTTCGTCACGCGCTACCTCGACCTGCTCGCCCAGGGTCGGGCCGCCGACGCGCTCGAGCTGCCGGGGGTCGCGACCGACTCGTCCGCGCTGGAGGGCGCGGGCCTGCCGTCCGGTGCGAGCGACGCGCTGCTGCGCCGTGAGGCCCTCGCGCCGCTGCGCGACATCCGCGTCGTCGCCACGCAGCAGGAGGAGGGCGGCATCAGCGTCGTGACGATGTCGTACTCGGCGGGGCCGCACGACGGGGCGACGACCTTCCGCGTGGAGCGGGCGGGCACGGTCGGCATCGCGCCGACCTGGCGGTTCGCGCAGAGCCCCCTCGCACTGGTCGACCTGACTCTCACCGGCTCGCGCCAGTTCCGGGTGAACGGGTTCGAGCTCGACACGCGCCAGGCCTCGCCCGACGGCGCGGAGCTCGATCCCGCGGCATCCGTGCCCCTCCTCGTGTTCGCCCCCGGCCTGTACTCGGTGGACATCGACACGCCGATCGCCACGAGCGCCGGCGTCGCGGTGCTCGCCGACACGCCGCAGGCGCGCACGCCGGTCGCCATCGAGGCTCAGCCCACCCCCGAGTTCGTCGACGTCGTGCAGACACAGGTCTCGGGGTTCCTCGACGAGTGCGCGACCCAGCAGGTGCTGCAGCCGACCGGCTGCCCGTTCGGCTTCGTCGTGCACAACCGCATCACCGCGGCGCCGGAGTGGTCGATCGCGACCGCGCCGACGATCGCCGTCGAACCCGACGGCGCCGGCTGGACGATCCCTCGCACGGATGCCGTCGCCCACATCCGCGTGGACGTGCGCTCGCTGTTCGACGGATCGGTCCGCCACGTCGACGAGGACGTTCCGTTCTCGTTCACCGGGACGATCGAGATCCTGCCGGACGGGGCGGCATCCATCCAGCTCACGCCCGTCGACTGACCCAGCGCGGCCCGCCCGCGCCCCGCACGCCCGCGCCCCGCACGCCCGCGCCCCGCACGCCCGCGCCCCAGCCGCCCTCCGCATCGGCCCCCCTCTGCCACCAGCCCACCTCTCCACCGCGAAACCTCCCGTTTGCACCGTTTTCGGCAGAAGAACGGTGCAAACGGGAGGTTTCGCGCGGAGGATCTGCGGTGGTTCAGGCGGCGGCGGGCCGACCGGATCGGCGGCACGGGCGGGGGCGAGCTGGGCCCACCGCCCGGGCGAGCGCAGCTCACCGCCCCGCGCGGGGCAGGGGCTCAGCGACCGCCCCGCACGCCCCGCGCCCCGCAGGGCTCAGCGATCGGCGCGGGCGTCGCGCTCGGAGAGGGCGGCCAGGCGCGCGTTGTAGGCGACCAGCTCCTCGTCGCCGGTGCGGTCCTCCTGACGGTCGTGGCGCCGCTGTTGGCGCTCGTCGGATCGGCTCCACTGCACGGCGACGACCACGGCGAGGATGAGCGTCGGCAGCTCCCCGACCGCCCAGGCGACCCCGCCGCCGCCGTACTGGTCGTCGAGCGGCGTCGGTCCCCACGTGCGGCCCATCGCGCCGAACCACTCGGCGACCATGAGACCCGACTGCATCATGATGGACATGCCGAAGAAGGCATGTATCGCCATCACGGCGATGAGGATCAGCAGCCGGAACGGATAGGGGTAGCGGTAGTCGACCGGGTCTTTGCCGATGAGGGAAAGTGCGAACAGGTAGCCGGTGATGAGGAAGTGCGCGACCATCCACTCGTGGCCGATGTGCTCGTACAGCGACCAGCGCACCAGGTCGGTGTAGTAGAACACCCACAGCGACCCGATGAACAGGACCGCTGTGACCGCCGGGTGGGTGACCACCCGCGCGAACGGCGAGTGCACGGCCCAGAGAATCCACTCGCGACCGCCGCGCGTCCCGTCGTCGCGCTTGCGGATCGCCCGCGCGGCGAGCGTGACCGGTGCCGCCGGCACGAGACACACCGGGATGGCCATGGTCAGCATCATGTGCCCGATCATGTGCACGCTGAACAGGTATTCCTGATACGCGTTGACCGGACCGCACGTGACCCACAGCAGCAGCACCATGCCGACGACCCACAGGGCGGTGCGATGCAGCGGCCAGCGGTCGCCGCGCCGGCGCAGCCGCCGCACGCCGGCGAGGTAGAAGAAGAGCCCGAACCCGACGACGAACGCCCACAGCGGATCGAGGTTCACCGCGGTCAACCACCGCTGCGCGGTCAGTTCGGGCGGCAGCGGCGCGCCGGTGAGGAGCTCGGCCGGGGTGGGCGCCGCGGGAAGGGTCGTGTCCGTCGGCGGAGGGGTGCGCGAGAGGGCCACCGCGGCGCCGCTGGCCACGCCCATGACGGCGAGCTCCAGCAGGACGAGCCGCCAGAACATGCGGGCGGCGGCATCCGTCTCGATCCGACCGATGAGGCGTCGCCGATACCAGGCGCCGAGCGCGCCGATCGACAGCAGCGCGCCCACCTTCACGAGCAGCAGCGCACCGTACGGCGAGAGCAGGTTCTCCCACGTCACCACTCCGACCGCGCCACGCACGACGCCGGAGAGGGAGACGACGACGAAGGCGACCAGCGCGATGCTCGAGTAGCGGCCGAGGACCGCCGCGATCTGATCGCGCGCCGGGCGCACGATCACGAGGAACAGCAGCCCGCCCAGCCACACGGCCGCCGCGACGATGTGCAGCAGCAGCGCGGTGACGGCGAGGTTGTGGTTCGCCTCCTCTCCGGAGTGCCCCTGGGTGGCCATCGGCACGAGCGCCACGAGCGCGGCGAGTGCGACGAGGAGCGTCGTCGTCCAGCCGCGCACGGCGAAGGCGAGCACCGTCAGCGCGGCACCGGCGACGGTCGTCGCCAGCCACGCACGGCCCGGCTCGGTCTCGGTCAGGAAGCGCCCGAGCTGCTGCCCGAACCGGGCGTCGACGCTCAGCCTGGCGTTCAGGATGCTGAGGAAGGTGAGGAACCCGGTCGCGGCGCTTGCGACCGTGAGGATCGCGGCCGAGACCGAGGCGGTGTCCAGCGCCGCGTCGAAGGGACGCTCGCCGGCCTTGAGCGCGAACAGGGCCACCACGAGCGCGCCGACCATGCCGGCCGCGGCGAGGTTGACGACCAGACGCGCCACCGGCAGACCCCAGCGCACGACCGGTCCGGGGTCGCCGAGGAGCAGGGGCGACGCGCCCCCACCGAAGGCCAGCCCGGCGACGAGCACGACCAGCGCCGTCACGACGAGGATCGCCGGTCCGGCGAGCCGGAGCGCCCGCGAGTTCACCCGTCAAGCCTACGCGCGGCGTCGGCAGCGGCCGTCGAGCGCGGGTTCACGGGTCCGGCAGCCGCCGAATGACGTCCGGATACAGGCTGGATCTCGCAGAACCCCGTCTCAGAGGCACATCCTTCGAGATCCAGCCTTGGTCCGGGCCGCATTCCGCGCGTGCCGGCCCCGAAAGTCGCGCGCAGGAACGCCGGAGGGGGATGCCGCACGGCATCCCCCTCCGGACGAGCTCGGCGTCGCGTTACTTGACGGCGGCCTTGAGCTTCGAGCCCGCGGTCACCTTCACGCGCTTGCCCGCGGCGATCTGGATCTCCGCGCCCGTCTGCGGGTTGCGGCCGGTGCGGGCGGCGGTGTCGACCTGCTCGAAGGCGATCCAGCCGGGGATCGAGACCTTGTTGCCCTTGGCAACGTTCTCCGAGACGGAGGCGAACAGGGCGTCGAGCACGCCGGCCACCGTGGCCTGGCTCTGGCCCGTGGCGCTGGCGATGCTCGCGACGAGCTCGGTCTTGGTGATGGACTTGTCAGCCATAGGGGTTTGTCCTCCAGACGGCGATCGGTGCCGTCAGTTACATCGGACCGGACGGTCATCCCGCCGGATGGTCAATCGACCGCCCTCGAATATACCCATGAACGGCGTGATTCCGCGGATTTCCCGGCATCAGGCGTCATCTTCACGGGAAGATCACGTGACGGATGCGGCTGGTGTGACCAATGAGACGCATGCCACGTCCGCCCTCACCCGTGCAGGCGCCGCAGCGCGCACACCACGTCGTCCTCCCAGCGCCGCGCGGCATCGAGCGCTCCGGTGAACATCGCGACATCGTGCGTGACCCCGAGGTACTGCACGGCGCTGGCCTCGACCCCCGCCGCGCGCAGCGCGGCGGCGTAGGCGGCGCCGTCGCCGCGCAGCGGGTCGTACTCGGCGGTGAGCACCACCGCCGGAGGCAGCCCCTCGTGCGACGCGGCGCGCAGCGGCGAGGCGTACGGCTCGCGCGCACGGGAGGTGTCGGACAGGTACGAGCGGGCGATCGAGCGCATCTCGGCGCGCACGAGCGGCGACGGGACGCCCATCGACCACGGCACCCGCAGATCGACGTGGCGACCGGTGAGGTCGGTGGCCGGGACCTCCAGCACCTGGATGCGGATCGGCAGCCGCGCCCGGTCGCGGTTGACGAGCGTGACCGCCGCGGCGATGCAGCCGCCCGCGGACGTGCCCTGGATGCCGATGCGGTCGGGGTCGACGCCGAGCTCGCCGGCGTGCGCGAAGAGCCAGACCAGCGCGGCGTAGCCCTGCTCGACCTGGGTGGGGTAGCGATGCTCGGGCGCGAGGGCGTAGTCCACGGCGAGGCACGCGACGCCGGCGGCCTGCGTGCGGCGCCGGTTGGCGGCATCCGTCGTGGGGTAGTCGATGCCGCCGAGCCGGAAGGCGCCGCCGAAGAACGTGAGGCACGCGGGGACCGGCCCGTCCGCCCCGTCGGGCAGGTAGAGACGCACGCGCACGTCGGGGTAGCCGTCGACCGCGACGACGTGCTCCTGCGTGCGCACGCGCGGGCCGGGGGTGCCGATGTCGGCGAGCTCCTTGCGGTCCCAGAGGCGCGCATCGCGGCGCTTGCGGTCGCGCAGTTCAGCGGGCGTGGGTGCGGGTCGCGGAGCGGATGCCGCGGCCGATGCGGCCGCCGGGGCGGATGCCCCGGCAGCGGCCTGCGGCGGCGGCTGCTTCGACGGCGCGGACGTCGCGGGGGGCAGAAGCGGCCGCACCGGACGCGGCAGCCAGGGCCAGTGCGCGCGCCGCTTGAGCTCGGTGAGCTTCTGGCCGAGCAGGTAGCGTCGGTGCGCGCGCGTGCGCTCGGCGAACACGGGATCCAGCGGCATCCGTCCCTCCTGTCGGCGACGTCCTCGGACGGCTGCGCCCATCGTGCCACACGCCACCGGCGCCGGCGCCCGTCCACCCGGAACGCGTAAGGCCGGAGCCCCGAGGGACTCCGGCCTGGCGCTGTGCGGCTCCTACCAGCTGGACTTGGTCACACCGGGGAGCTCGCCCCGGTGGGCCATGTCGCGGAAGCGGACGCGCGAGACGCCGAACTTCGACAGCACACCGCGCGGGCGGCCGTCGATGACGTCGCGGCTGCGCAGGCGCACCGGCGAGGCGTTGCGGGGCAGCTTCTGCAGGCCGACGCGGGCGGCCTCACGCTGCTCGTCGGTGGCGTTGGGGTCGACGAGCTGCTTCTTCAGCTGGGCGCGCTGGGCGGCGTAGCGCTCCACGACCACCTTGCGCTGCTCGTTACGAGCGATCTTGCTCTTCTTGGCCATGGGTCAGCGCTCCTCTCGGAATTCGACGTGCTTGCGGATCACCGGGTCGTACTTCTTGAGCACGATGCGGTCGGGGTTGTTGCGGCGGTTCTTGCGCGTCACGTAGGTGTACCCCGTGCCGGCGGTCGAACGCAGCTTGATGATCGGACGGACGTCCTGCGCCTTCTTGGCCATCAGAGCTTCACACCCTTCGCGATCAGGTCCTTCACGACCGACTCGATGCCGCGCGCGTCGATCACCTTGATGCCCTTGGCGGACACGTTCAGGGTGACCTTACGACCGAGCGAAGGAACGTAGTAGGTCTTCTTCTGCACGTTCGGGTCGAAGCGGCGCTTCGTCCGGCGGTGCGAGTGCGAGATGTTGTGACCGAAGCCGGGAACCGCTCCGGTCACCTGGCACACTGCTGCCATGGTGGTGTCTCCTTAATACCGTGGGGCCGGACGGCCCCACCCAAGATCCCTTGTCTGCGCCCACGGCTCACCCGGCCGGTTCCGGCCTGCGACGAGGGAGTGGGCGCGATCTGCGCGCTGGAGTGCGCACAGCCAAAGAGCAACCCTATCACGCCCGGGTCGCGCAGCGTTCAGAACCCGGGGAACGCGGCAGGCGATCGTGCGGCGGCGTTCCTCACCCCGGCAGCGGCCGGGGACGGTGGGCGGCCACGAGCGCGTCCATGAGGCGGTCGTAGTGCGGGTCGACCACCCGCGCCTCGGGATGGGCGTCGTGCCACGCGACGATCTCCTCCGCGCCGCGCGCGAACGGCACCGTGGTGCGGAACTGTGGCACGAGTCGCGAGATCTTGCCGTTGTCGAAGACCATCGAGTGGGCCTTGTCGCCCAGCAGCGCCGCCCCCCACTCGGCGTCGACGGCGGCGACGGCATCCGAGGGGACGTGCACGAGGTCGGGCTCCGCGACGCCCGCGGCGCGCGCGACCTGCGTGTAGATGTCGTTCCAGGTGGGCGACTCCGAGCCGGTGATGTGGAAGGCCTCGCCGAGCGCCTCGCTGCGACCGAACAGGCCGACGAAACCGCGCGCGAAGTCCGTGTGGTGCGTGATCGTCCACAGCGACGTGCCGTCACCGGGCACCACGACGCCTTTGCCTGCGCGCATCCGTTCGACCACGGTCCAACCGCCGTCGAACGGCGGCATGGTCGGGTCGTACGTGTGCGACGGCCGCACGATCGTCATCGGGAAGCCCGTCTCGCGATACGCCACCGTCAGCGCGTCCTCGCAGGCGATCTTGTTGCGCGAGTACTCCCAGTACGGGTTGCGCAGCGGCGTCGACTCGGTGACCGGCAGGTGCGTCGGCGGGGTCTGGTAGGCCGAGGCGGAGCTCACGAAGACGTACTGCCGGGTCCGTCCGCAGAACAGGCGCAGGTCGGTCTCGATGTGCTCGGGCACGAAGGCGAGGAACTCGGCGACGACGTCGAAGTCGAGCCCGGCGAGGGCGGCGCGCGCGGCATCCTCGTCACGGATGTCGCCGGTGTGCACGATCGCGCCCTCCGGGACGGGGCGGATGCCGGTGGTCCCCCGGTTGAGCAGATGCACCTCATGCCCCTGTGCGAGCGCTTCGGCGACGCAGGCCGTGCTGATGATGCCGGTGCCCCCGACGAACAGGACGCGCAATGGTCTCACTTGACTCCTCCCGCGGTCAGACCGCTGATGATTCTGCGCTGGAACAGCAGCACGAGCACGATGAGCGGCACGGTGACGATGACGCCCGCCGCCATCTGCGTACCATACGGGGTGTCGTACTGCGAGATGCCGGAGAACTGGGCGATCGCGACCGTGACCGGCTGGGCGGCGGGGGTCTGCGACATGGAGTTGGCGATCATGAACTCGTTCCAGGCGGAGATGAACACGAGGATCGCGGTCGTGAACACGCCCGGCACGGCAAGCGGGAGGATCACGCGGCGGAACGCCTGGCCGCGCGTGCAGCCGTCCACGCGCGCGGCCTGCTCCAGCTCCCACGGCATGGCCTTGAAGAAGCTGGTCAGGATCCACACCCCGAGCGGCAGCGAGAAGCTGATGTCCGGGATGATCATCGCCTGATAGGTGTCGATCCACCCCCAGTCCGCGAACAGCTGGAACAGCGGCGTGAGGATCGCGACGCCGGGGAACATCGAGGTGGCCAGGAACATCCCGAGCACGAGGGTCTTGCCGCGGAACTGCAGCCGCGCGATCGCGTACGCGGCGAACACACCGAACACGAGGGCGAGCATCATGACGCTCCCCGCGATGATCAGGCTGTTGCGGAGCGCGAAGACGAAGGTGTTCTGCGCACCGAACACCGCCTCGTAGTTCATCAGCGTGGGATTGAGCGGAATGAGCGAGTTGTCGAAGATGGCGCGCGGGTCCTTGAGGCTCGACACGACCATCCAGTAGAACGGCGCGAGACAGAACACGGCGATCGCGACGATCCCGACGTAGAGCCCGACGGTGCCCGCCCGGAGCGGGCGACGCGCGCGCGGCGCCTGCGTCACGGCCGTCTCGCGTGCGTCGGCGGTGGTCACGGCGGTCATCGCTTCGTCTCCTTCTGCTTCTTCGCCTCGCGGCCGGACTCGCCGGTGTCGACGGCGTTGACCCCGAGCGCCCGGACGAACACGAACGCCGTCAGGAAGATGAGCAGGAACGTGATCGTCGCGAGCGCGCCGCCGTATCCGGGCTTCAACTGGCTCAGCGTGGACTGGACCACGAGGATCGACAGCGTGGTGGTCCCGTTGGCTCCGCCGGTGAGGATCCACGGCAGGTCGTACATGCGCAGTGCGTCGAGCAGGCGGAACAGCACCGCGACCAGGAGCGCCGGCTTGACCAGCGGCATCGTGATCAGCCAGAAGCGCTGCCATGCCCCGGCCCCGTCGATCTTCGCGGCCTCGTAGACCTCCTCGGGGATCACCTGGAGCCCCGCGAGGATCAGCAGCGCGATGAACGGCGCCGTCTTCCACGTGTCGGCCACGACGATCGCCACGAACGAGGGCAGCTCCGACCCGGTCCACACGATCTGCTGCCCGAGGAGCGCGTTGACGATCCCGGACGGGTCGAACGACCACTTCCACAGCACCGCTGCCACCGCGGTGGGGATCGCCCAGGGGACGAGCACACTGGCGCGCAGGATGCCGCGCCCCTTGAACGCACGATTCATGATGAGCGCCATCGCGAGGCCCAGCAGCGTCTCCAGGACGATGGTGACGGCGGAGATCAGGTAGGTGAATCCCGTCGCCTCCCAGAACTCGGTGGCGCCGACGCCCCACAGGGCGCTCGCGTAGTTGTCGAGCCCGACGAACGGCACCTCGCCGATTCCGTCGCCGAACAGCGAGCGGACGAGCGACGACGCGACCGGATAGCCGATGACCAGCGTCAGGATGACGATCGAGGGGACGATGAGCCAGAAGGCGAGCCCGCCGTCTCGCTCTCGGGCCTGCGCCGCCGACCGACCTCGGACGGCCTTTGGCGCGGGTGCGGATGAGACAGACATGGCTCGCCTTCCGGGTGATCGACGGACTACTTGATGGCCTGCTCGAGGTCAGCGGCCATCTGGGTGATGGCCTCGTCGACGGTCAGCTCGCCCTGCAGTGCGGCGTAGCCGTTCTTCTGGATCGCGAGGCTCACCGCGTTGTAGTTCGGCGTCTGCGGCCGCGGCACGGCGGTCAGCTCCGAGTCCTTGAGCGTCGGCAGGTAGGGCGACACGGCCACCAGGTCGGGGTCGGTGTAGAGGTCGGTGAGCACCGACGCCTGGTTCATGACGCTCACGAGCACGCGCTGCGCCTCCTCCGACTGCATCCACTCGACCCACGCCTTCGCGGTCTCCTTGTTCTTGGAGAAGGCGTTGACGGCCAGGTCGATGCCGCCGAGCGACGAGACGCCGAGTCCGTCCTTGCCGGGCAGCTGCGCCATGCCGAACTTGCCTTTGATCACCGAGTCGTCGGCGCTCGCGGCCGTGTAGACGTAGGGCCAGTTGCGCAGGAACATGAGCTTGCCCTCGAGGAACGCGTTCGCGCTCTCCTGCTCCTTGTAGGTGATCGCGGCCTCGTTGATGTCACCGTTGTCGAACATGTCGACGAGGTGCTGCAGTCCCTCGCGAGCCTCCGGCGAGTCGACGGTGACCTCCGTGCCGTCGTCACTGAGGAACGTGCCGCCGGCCGAGTTGATCGCCTCGGCGACGTTGACGGTGAGGCCCTCGTACTGTGCGAACTGTCCGGCGTAGCAGTCCATGGCGTTCGCCTTCGCGACCTCGCACGCCGCCTCCAGCTCGGCCCACGTCGTCGGCGGGGTCGGCACGAGGTCTGACCGGTAGTACAGCAGGCCGGCGTTGGTCATGAACGGCGCCCCGTACATCTGACCGTCGTAGACGGCGGTCGCCTTCGCGGCCGGGATCACGGCGTCGCCGCCCACCGCGGCCTCGTCGAGGGGCTCCAGCCAGCCGCGTGCGGCGAACTCCGACGTCCAGACGACGTCCATCCAGATCACGTCGTACTTGCCGCTCTTGGCCTGGAAGTCCTGGATGAACGAGTTGCGCTGGTCGTCGGGCGATGCGGACAGCTCCAGGAAGGTCACCTCCTGGTCGGGGTGCTTCTCGTTCCACATGTCGATGAGCTGCGGCATCGCGCCGGTGAGGTCCTTGCCGGACGCGAAGGTGATCGGGCCTGTTCCGCCCTCTTCGGTGGATCCGGACTGCGGCGAGCTGCCGCCGCTGCAGCCGGTGAGCAACGCGAATGCCGTCGCCGCAATCGCCCCCGTGACAAGCCACTTCTTTGTACGCACTGTCTCTCCTCTGAGATCTCGGTCGTCTCGCCGTGCGCGGTGATGCCCCGGCGGACCGTCCGTGCCGGTGGCACGTCCTTGCTCAGCTTGCTAGGGCATAGCTTCGACTGTCAAGTAACCGGTTACTCACAATCGAATAACGATCGGAACCTAGCCGCTTTGATCTGGTCTTTATTGGGTCTTGATTGGTGCGTGCCATACTGTAATCGCTTACTGCGCTGTCATCCGGACAGGAACGCTAGGGTGTATCGTGCCGACGAGAGCGCGGGAGGACCGGTGGGCGTCACTGTCAAGGACATAGCCCTCGTCGCCGGCGTGTCCACGGCGACCGTCTCCCGCGCACTGCGCGGCTTCGAGTCCGTCGCACCCGGCATCCGCGACCACGTCCTGGAGGTCGCCCAGCGCCTGGACTACATCGGGTCGCCGGCCGCGGCGGCGCTGTCCACCGGACGCACCGGCAGCATCGGCATCATCACGCCTTTCGTCGACCGGCTGGCGTTCCAGCGCATGCTGGCCGGCATCGAGCGCGAGCTGCGCCACACCCGCACGGACTTCCTCATCTACTGCACCGGCGACCCGAGCGACCCGCATCCGGTGCCGCCGCATCAGCGTCTGGCTCGTCGTGTCGACGGTTTTCTCGTCCTGTCGCTGAGCGCCCAGAGCCCCGACCTGGAGAAGATCCTCCAGCTGCGCATGCCGATCACGATGTTCGGGTCGCGAGGTCCGTGGACCTCGAGCGTGCAGATCGACGACCGCGCCGGCGCCGCCATCGCCACCGAGCACTTGATCTCCCGCGGGCATCGCCGCATCGCGGCGATCTACGGCCGGGATGCCGAGAGCGTCGCCGTGCTCGAGCACGACCGGCACCTGGGATTCTGCGACGCCATGGATCGTGCCGGGCTCCAGCGCGATCACGAGCTGCTCGTGCCGGGCGAGTACACGATGTCGGGCGGCGCCCGCGCCATGGCACGACTGCTGGACTCCGACGAGCCGCCGACCGCGGTCTTCGCCTTCTCGGACGAGATGGCCTACGGCGCGATCCGCGTCATGGCCGAGCGCGGACTGCAGCCGGGGAAGGACGTCGCGATCATCGGCTACGACGGTCATGAGATGTCCGAGCTGCTCGACCTCAGCACGATCAGCGTGCCGTTCGAGGAGATCGGCGCGACAGCGGCCCGCAGCCTGCTCGAGGACATCCACGGTCGCACGCAGCGGCCGGGCACGACGCTGCTGCCGACGCAGCTCGTCGCGCGCGGCACCACCTGAGGCGCGGACCTCCCCCGGCACAGGCCACTCCCAGACGCGAGTCACTACTCCCAGACGCGAGTCACTGCCCCGGCATCCAGTCACTGCGCTGGAGCACAGTGACTCGGCGGGAAGGCAGTGACTCGGCGGGGCAGGGGGGTGCGACGAGCCCGGGTCCGGACGGGCGTGCGACGAGCCCGGGTCCGGACGGGCGTGCGACGAGCCGGGGTCCGGATCGAGCAGCCGCGGCGCCCTGAACCCGATCAGGCGGGCGCGGCGCCGCGCCCCCAGCGGAACGGCGACACCGTGGGATCGCCGTCGATCCAGAAGCGCCAGGGGAAGGCATCCGTCCCGGCCGCACCGGCCACGCCCACCCGGGGCCCGGTGCGCACCCCGGCCACCGGCGTCTCGCGCAGCAGCAGGTGCGCGACCGCACCGGCGCGGGGCGCGCCCGCGACGGCGTCGATGCCGTCGTGGACCGCGTGGCGCAGCCCGACCGCGTCGCCCAGCCGTCCGGGGCCGCGGGCGAGGTCGCGGGCCGAGCGGGCCGACGGACGGCGCGCGAACGCGGCATCCGCGCCCTCCACCACCTCGCCCGCGCGCAGCAGCACCCCGCCGGCGGTGCCGACCGGACCGCACACGACGTTCACGCACGAGTGGATGCCGTGACTGAGGTACACGTAGAGGCGTCCGGCCTCGCCCCACATCGTGGCATTGCGGGCCGTCGGTCCCATGCGCGCGTGCGACCCGGGATCGGGCACCGCACCTGTGCCGCGGCCGTGGTAGGCCTCGACCTCGGTGATCCGCACCGCGACCGTCGCCCCGTCCACCCGCACCCGCAGCACGCCGCCGAGGAGGATCGGGGCGACCTCGACGGGCAGGCCGTCGAGGTCCTCGCGCGTCGCCTTCACGAGCGCGCTCACGGGCGCGGCGCGCTCTGGCACCAGGAGATGTCGAAGCCCTCCAGCACCGACACCTCCTCGCCCGAGTCCAGCTCGACCACGTGCGTCTCCAGCCGTTCCGGGAGCGGGAGCCGGTAGCCGTCGTAGGGGTTGTCGACGCCGTTCGGGGCGACGAGGAACGCCGCGTACCGACCGCTCGGGGCGACGCACGTGTGCAGCAGCAGGTCGCCGGCGGGCACGCCGAACACGCGTTCGGCCGCCCCCTCGGCGTCGGCGAGGACGACGTCGGTGGAGCGCACGGTGAACCCGTCGAGCTGCGACACCACGCGCAGCGTCCCGCCGTCGGCGAGCGGGGTGACCGCGCCGGGGCTGCCCAGCGCGGCATCCAGCGGTGGCAGCGCGCTCTCCTTCGCCGTGGCGAGATCGACCGCAATGCGCTCGGTCAGCCGCTCGACGACCGCCGAGGTCGACCCGCGCGCGATCCCGTCGATCGCGAGGGCCGTCCCGAGCGCGACCGGCGCGCTCCCGTCGGCGGTCGCGAGGGTGAGCGTGCCGTCGTAGGTCAGCATGAGGAGGCTGTCGGTGCCGGGCACGAACCGCCAGTCGTCGACGCGCGCGTCGCCGCCGGCGATCTCGATGGCGGTGGGCGCGGCCTCCGGGTCGTTCAGGGACGCGATGTACAGCGCGCTCTCCCGGCTCCCGCCGGCGCCGATCGAGGCGTCGGTGAAGGTGTAGCCGACGAGGTTGCCGCGATCGGCGCTCTGCAGGTTCGCGACCGTGCCGTCACCGGGGAGGGTGAGCTCGCGCTCCCCGCTGCCGTCAAGGCGCGTGGTGACCAGCACGGGCCGGTCGCCGTCGAGGGTCTCGATCACGAGGTGCCCGGTGGTGGCGCGGAAGTCCTCGATGTGCGGGTGCGAGTACACCGTCTCGGCGGTGCCGTCGAGACTCGTGCGCACGATCTTGTCGCCGGTGAGAGCGCGCCGCAGCACATAGACCTCCGCCGGCGGCGTCGTGAACGACTCCTCGACGGTCGCGGTGGGGCCGCCGCCGAGCCCGGTGACGTCCTCGATCCGCACGCGGTACTCGGTGTCGTCCCACAGCGGTCGGGAGAAGCGGATGCCGACCGTGCGGCCAGACGTGTCCACGGTGAAGTCGGCGGCCGGGGTGATGGTCACCTGCGACACGTCGACCTCGCGCAGGGACTGCGACGTCGTGAAGATGAGCCGCGATCCGGATGCCGTCGCCGCCGCCACCGGGTCGAGCTGCACGTGCGTGACCCGCGGTCCCTGCGCGGTCGTCAGCGCCGCCCCGCCGAGGGCGAGGACCAGGAGCGCGCCGACCACGATCGCGAACGCGCCGAGGTAGGCGCGCCGGGAGCGCGCCGGTCGATCAGTACTCATACGGGTCCTTCGGCACGTCCACGGACTGCACCGACGTGGCGCGCACCTGGAGGCGCCCGTCGACGTCGCGCACGGTCCCGGTCACGGTCACCCACTGGCCGGTGGCGGGCGCGTCGTCCGCAGCGATCGGGATGCTCGCGGCCTGCGCGTCGATCACGCAGTGCGTGATGACCAGCCGCCCGAGCATGAAGCCGTCGCCGTCGGCCGGAGTCACGAACCCGGTCAGGGTGACCGGGTCGCCGTCGAACGCCTCGGGGTTGGTCGCGGTGGCGAACACGCTTGCCCACTCGCCGATGCCGAACGACGACGTGTCGCCGGTGGCCGCCAGGGCGATGTCGTCGGCGCCCTGGAACAGCGGGGGCGCGCCGGTGTCGCGCGACATCGCCAGCTCGGCCGACAGCGTCGCCGGCGGTACGACCAGGATCGTCGCCACGATCCCGGTCGCGAGCGCGCCGCCGACCGCGCCGGCCAGGGCGGGCAGCCGCGCCGCGCCGCTGTGTCCGTGGTCGCCGTGGTCGTGGTCGTCGTCCTCGTCGCCGTGGTCGTGGCGGTGCCCGTGGTCATGACCGTGGTCGTGGCCGTGATCGGCCTCCGCGCCCAGCGGCAGAGCGAAGCTCGCCACCGCGCCCACGAGCACCACGATCGCCATCGACACCGCGAACCACGACGACTCCGGATTGATGTACAGCCCGATCCGCCCCGTCGCCGCCAGCATCAGCGTGACGGCGGCGAGCCCTGCCGCAAGGCCGACCCCCAGCATCCGCGGCGCCGCCGCACGCACCCTACGCAAGGAGGTTCACCACCCCGCCGAGAGCCACTGCCGCGAGGATCACGACCACCACGAGCCCCGCCAGCACCCCGGTGCGGAAGGTCGTCCGCAGCAGGGCCAGCATCTTCAGGTCCACGAGCGGTCCGACCAGCAGGAACGCCACGAGCGAGCCGGGGGTGAACGCCGAGGCGAACGACAGCGCGAAGAACGCATCGACGTTCGAGCAGATCGACACCACGATCGCCAGCGCGATCATCGCCACGATCGACAGCGCCGGGTTGGACCCGATGGCCAGCAGAGCGTCGCGCGGCACCAGCACCTGCACGGCACCGGCCAGGGCCGATCCGATCACGAGCGCCGGCATGACCGCGCGCAGCTCCACGACGAACTGCGCGAGGCTCCGGCGGCCCCGGTCGGTCGGCTGCGCGTCCACGGGCTCGCACGCCTCCCGGAACCGGTCGGTCACGAGCCCGTCGGGATCGGGATGCCGGCTGTACAACCAGCCCACCAGGTTCGCGATCGCGTAGCCGCCGACCAGGCGGGCCACGAGCACGCCGTCGTCGAACCCGAACGCCTGATGGGTCGTGATGATGACGATCGGGTTGACGATGGGCGCCGCCACGAGGAAGGTCAGCGTCTCAGCGACGCCGAACCCGCGCATCATGAGGCCGCGCGCGAACGGCACGTTCCCGCACTCGCACACCGGGATCAGCATCCCGAGGAGCGAGAGCACCGCCCGGCGGCCCCATGGGTTCTGCGGCATCCACCGTTCGACGGCGCCGGGCGGGATCCACACCTGCACGACGATCGACAGCAGGACTCCGAGCGCGACGAAGGGCATCGACTCGACGAGCACGCTGATGGCCAGGGTGAGCCCGTCCTGCAGTCGCGTGGGCAGCGCGGGACCCGGGGAGACCAGCGCGACTGCGAGCAGTGCCGCCACCACCACGAGCCCGCCGCCGAGCGCGACCAGCGGCACGGCGCGGCTCTCGTCTGCGGAGCGCCGGCCGCCGTGCGCCGCCGCGCGGCGGGAGGAGAGGTCAGCCCTCGTCATCGCCCTCGGCAGCGCAAGCGGGGCAGACCCCGAAGATGTCCACGATGTGCTGGGCGTCGACGAAGCCGTAGGCGGCGGCCGTGCGCACCGCCCACTCCTCGACGTCGTCCGCCTGGATCTCGACGGTCAGTCCGCAGCGACGGCAGATGAGGTGGTGATGGTGCACCGTGGTCGCGCACGCGCGGTAGATCGACTCGCCGTCCGGGCTGTGAAGCTGGTCGGCCTCGCCCGACGAGGCCAGCGTCGCCAGCGCGCGGTAGACGGTGGCCAGGCCGATCCCGGTGTTCTCGGCGCGGAGCGTGGCGTGCAGCTCCTGCGCACTCACGAAGCCCGCGTTCTCGGCGAGGGCCGCGCGCACGCGCTCGCGCTGCCAGGTGTTGCGCTGGGCCATGCGCGGGAGTCTACTCGCGGCGTCTGAGCGTGCGCCGGGACAGGCGGTTCCGGCATCCCCCACCCCCCATCCCCCCACCCGATGGCGACGCCTTTCTGCGACGGCGCCACTTCGCTGCGATGGCGCCACATGTTCGTATGGGCCGAAGCAGGAACCTGTGGCCGTCGCGAGATCGAACGGCGTGCCACACCCGAAACCGGCGCGGACACCACCCCTAACGCGCGAGCGCGCGCTCGACCCTGCCCCGCCGCGACCCGATCGCCCGGCATCCGAGGTAGATCGCGAAGGAGATCGTCGTGATGTACGGGCTCACCGGAAGAGTGCCCATGATCGCCAGCAGGATGCCGCCGACCGCCGACACCACGGCGAACAGCGCCGCCAGCGCGGGCACCGCCACCGGCCCGGACGCCACCCGCATCGCCGCCGCGGCCGGGGTCACCAGCAGGGCCATCACCAGGAGCGCCCCGATGATGTGGACGGCCACCGCGACCACGAGGCCGAGCAGCAGCATGAACACCAGCGAGACGCCCACCGTCGGCACGCCGCGCGCCGCCGCGGACTGGTGGTCGAGCGAGTCGAACCGCAACGGCCGCCACACCAGCAGCAGAGCGACGAGCACGACCGCCGAGATGCCGACCAGCCACCCCAGCTGCGCCGACTGCACCGAGACGATCTGCCCGGTCAGCAGGCTGAAACGGTTCGCGCTGCGCCCGTTGTAGAGGGACAGGAACAGGATGCCCAGCCCCAGCCCGAACGGCATGAGCACCCCGATGATCGAGTTGCGATCACGCGCGCGAGCACCGAGCCACCCGATCAGGGCGGCCGCGATGAGCGAGCCGGCGATCGAACCGGTCACGACGTCCGCTCCGACCAGCAGGGCCGCCGCCGCCCCCGCGAACGACAGCTCGCTGATGCCATGGACAGCGAAGGCCATGTCGCGCTGGATCACGAAGACGCCCACCAGGCCCCCCACCAGACCCAGGATCGCCCCCGCCCACACCGAGTTCGACACCAGGGCGAGGATCGCCGCGTAGTCGGCGACGCCGCCGAACAGGGCGTCGACCACATCCGGCCAGTTCACGTCGCCGCCCCGAGATCGCGCTCGTGGTGGTCGTGGTGATGGGACGAGTCGACGGCATCCGGCGCCCCCACGACCACCAGCCTGCCGCCGGCACGCAGGACGAAGACCGGCGCGCCGTAGAGCGCGCTGAGCGCCTCGGAGGTGAGCACCTCCTCCGGGGTGCCGAGGGTGAAGCGCCCGGCGGCGAGATAGAGGATGCGATCGACCGCGTCGAGGATCGGGTTGATGTCGTGGGTGACCAGCAGCACCGCGGCACCGGTTCTGCGGTGCTCGTCGATCAGGCGCACGACCGCCTGCTGGTTGGCGAGGTCCAGACTCGTGAGCGGCTCGTCGGCCAGCAGCAGCCGCGGATCGTCGGCGAGGGCCTGACCGACGCGCAAGCGCTGCTGCTCTCCCCCGGAGAGCACGCCGACGGGTCGGTCCGCGAAGTCCTCCGCACCGACCGCGCTCAAGAGCGCGTCGACCCGGGCACGGTCGCCCCGGCGCGGGAGAGGCAGCCCGAACCGGTGGCCGTCCACGCCGAGGGCGACCAGATCCCGCCCGCGCATCGCGACCTCGCGCGCGAGCGGGCGGGACTGAGGCAGGTAGCCGATGCGGCGGTTGCCGCGCCCGCGCACCGGCGCGCCCAGGGCGTGGATCGTGCCGGCGCTGAGCTGCTCCAGCCCGAGGATCGCCTGCAGGAGCGTGCTCTTCCCCGAACCGCTGGGCCCGAGGACCGCGATCAGCTCTCCGGGGGCGACGTCGAGGTCGAGTCCGCTCCACAGTTCACGGCCGTCGCGACGGATCGCGGCATCCCTGATCTGGAGCAGACTCACCGGGTCAGCGTACCCGCGAGCTCGTCGATGTTCTGCTGCATCCAGCTCACGTAGGTCTCGCCGTCGGGGATCAGCTCGGTGAACTCGAGCACCGGGATGCCCTGCTCTCCGGCGACCTTGACGACCTCGGTCGTCTCGGCGCCACCGGTCTGGGCGTTGACGATGACGGTTCGGATGTCTCCCGCGGCGAGGATGCCGGTGGCCTCCAGGAGCGTGGCCGGCGGGACGTCCTGCCCCTCCTCGACGGCCTCGCTGAAGGCCTCGGGCGTCGCGTTCACCAGCCCCGCCGCGCCGGTGAGGTAGAGCGGCACCGGCTCGGTGACGAAGATCTTCTCGCCCTCGTGCGCTGCCTTGAGGTCGGCGAGGCCGGTCTCCAGACCCTCGATCTGCGCGGCGAGCGCCGCGGCGTTCTTCTCGTAGGTCTCTGCGTTCGCCTCGTCGAGCTCGCCCAGTTCGTGGCCGATCTCGGTGACGAGCTCGCTCATGGTGTGCGGGTCGTACCAGACGTGCTCGTTGAAGCCCTCGATGTGGTCGTGGCCGTCCTCGTCCGCCTCCTCCGTGGCCTCGGCGTCGTCGGAGTGGTCGTGGTCGTCCTCTCCCGGCCAGTCGGGCGAGAGCTCCGCGGCGGTGAGGACCACGGCATCCGACCCGCTCGATTCGAGCAGCGCGTCGAGGAACGGGTCGTAGCCACCGCCGTTGTCGATCACGAGGTCGGCTTGCGAGATCGCGAGCTGATCCTGGGCGGTCGACTCGTACTCGTGCGGATCCTGCGAGATCGAGGCGATGATCGAGGTCACCTCGACGAGGTCCCCGCCGACCGTGCTCGCGAGGTCGCCGTAGACGTTGGTCGAGGCGACGACCTGGAGCGTGCCGTCGTCGGTGGAGGTGGAGTCGGGAGTCGAGGCCGACGAGCAGCCGGCGATCACGAAGGCGGAGGAGGCGGCGGCGGCGGCGAGCGCGATCGTCGCGAGAGTCTTACGGGTCATGATCCCAGCGTACGTCTAGTGATAATCGTTCTCAAGCTGGCGGGTGACTGGGCCGGAGACCGCCGACCGTGACTCCCTCTCGCGCGTCGCGCGTTCCGCTTACAGGGGCGTTGACGTCACCACGCCCCTTCCGCGCCGTCCAGCAGCCGTTTCGCCCTGTAAGCGGGACGCCGCGACCCCGTGCCCGTCGCCGGGTGCGGCCGCCGGAGCCCGCCCGAGACTCAATCCAGTAGGAGCGCGGGCTCCTCCAGCACCGCGGCCACGTCGCGGATGAACCGGCTCATGCCGTCACCGTCGATGACGCGGTGGTCGAACGAGCCCGAGACCGTCGTGACCCAGCGGGGACGCACCTCGCCGTCGACGACCCAGGGCTTCTGCCGGATCGTTCCCATCGCCACGATCCCGGCCTCGCCGGGGTTGATGATCGGGGTACCGGCGTCCATTCCGAACACACCGATGTTCGTGATGGTGATCGTGCCGTTCTGCTGGTCGGCAGGAGTCGTCTTGCCCTCGCGCGCGGTAAGGGTCAGGCGCTCGAGCGCCTTCGCGAGCTCGCGCATGTTGAGCGTGTGCGCGTCCTTGATGTTGGGAACGAGCAGGCCACGCGGCGTCGCCGCCGCGATACCGAGGTTCACGTACCGGCGCACCCGGATCTCGGCGCCGGTCTCGGTCTCGACCCAGGCCGCGTTCACCATCGGCGTGCGGCGGGCGGCCCAGATCACCGCCCGCGCCATAATGAGCAGCGGCGACACCTTGATGTCGGCGAAGTCGGGCGAGGCCTTCAGCCGCTTGACGAGCTCCATCGTGCGGCTCGCATCGACGTCGGTCCACACCGACACGTGCGGGGCGCTGTAGGCCGAGCCCACCATGGCGGATGCCGTCGCCTTGCGCACGCCCTTGACCGGGATCGTCTCCTCGCGCCCGGCGGCGTCGGGCGCCGGGGCGGGAAGTGCGGCACCGGCGGCGAGCCGTGACGGGCCGTCGGCGACGACGGGGGGCACCGCCGAGGCGGCGACCTCGGGCGCCACGGGGATGGTCTCCTCGCGGACGTCGCCCCACTCCGGCGTCTGGATGTTGCGGAACACGCTCGCCTGCGAGGCGTGGCCCACGACATCCTGGCGCGTGACCTCGCCGGCGGGGCCGGTCGGGGTCACAGCGGCGAGGTCGACGCCGAGATCGCGAGCGAGCTTGCGGATCGGGGGCTTGGCGACCACGCCGACGGATGCCTTGACCGGCCGCTCGGCCGGCTTGCGGCGCCGCGAGGTCACCCCGCCGCCGGTGCCATAGCCCACGAGCACCGCACCGGCACCCTCGGGCTCGGCGGGCTTCTCGCCGTGCGCGGAGAGTCCGGACGAGGCATCCGGAGCGGACGCCGCGCCCGCGATCGTGATGATCGGCGCACCGACCTCGACCGTGTCGCCCTCGGCGGCGAGGAGCTCGCCGACGGTGCCGCTGAACGGCGAGGGCAGCTCGACGAGCGACTTGGCGGTCTCGATCTCCACGAGCACGTCGTTGACGGCGACCGCGTCGCCCGGCGCGACGCGCCACTGCACGATCTCGGCCTCGGTCAGCCCCTCACCGACGTCCGGGAGGTGGAAGGTCTGCGTGCTCATTTCGGTCCTCTCGCGAGTCGCCCCCGACCGCGAGACTCCATCCGTGCACCGAGACTGCAGGCTGGGCACGCAGTCTCGGTGCACCAGTGGAGTCTCGCGGTGGGAGGTGGGGTCATGGGCGGGGGGTGGCGGTAGCAGGGTGGCGGTGGGGCGGTGGGGGGTGGCAGTAGCGGGGGCGGTAGCGGGGGCGGTGGGTGGGTCAGTAGGCGAGGGCGCGGTCGACGGCCTCGAGGATGCGGTCGGCATCGGGCAGGTAGAGGCCCTCCAGCTTGGCGGGCGGGAACGGCACGTCGAAGCCGGACACCCGGAGCACCGGCGCCTCCAGCGCGAAGAACGCGCGCTCCATCACGGTCGCCGCGATCTCGGAGCCGACCGAGACGAACCCCGGCGCCTCCTGCGCGTAGACCATGCGTCCGGTGCGGCGCACCGAGTCGAGGATCGGACCGTAGTCCACCGGCGACAGCGAGCGCAGGTCGATCACCTCGCACGAGGTACCCTCGCCCTCGGCGAGGGCGGCGGCCTGCAGCAGCGTCGTGACCATCGCGCCGTGGCCGACGAGCGTCACGTCGGTGCCGCGCCGCACGAGCCGCGACGCGTGCAGCGGCAGGGCGCGCGCGGAGGTGTCGACCTCGCCCTTCATCCAGTACTTCGCCTTGGGCTCGAGGAAGATCACCGGATCGTTCGAGGCGATGGCATCCTGAATCATCCAGTACGCGTCGTTCGGCGTCGACGGACTCACCACGCGCAGGCCCGGCGTGTGCGCGAAGTACGCCTCCGGGCTCTCCTGGTGATGCTCGACCGCTCCGATATGGCCGCCGTATGGGATGCGGATGACCACCGGCAGGCGGATCGCGCCCTCGTGCCGGTTCGTGAGCTTGGCCAGCTGCGTCGTGATCTGGTCGAACGCCGGGAACACGAACCCGTCGAACTGGATCTCGCACACCGGCCGGAAGCCCGCCATCGCGAGCCCGATCGCCGTACCGACGATGCCGGACTCGGCCAGCGGCGTGTCGAGCACGCGGCGGTCGCCGAACTCGGCCTGCAGCCCCTCGGTGACCCGGAAGACGCCGCCCAGGCGGCCGATGTCCTCGCCCATCAGCAGCACGTGGTCGTCCGCGGCGAGCGCGGCGCGCATGCCGGCGTTCAGCGCCCGGCTGATCGGCATGGTCTGCACCGCGGCGGCGTGCTCGGTCCGGTCACTGCCCATCGGTCGCCTCCCCGAACGAGGCCTCGTACTCAGCCTGCCAGCGCCGCTGGGCGTCGACGAGCGGATGCGGCTCCGAATACACGTGCGCGAACATCATGGACACGTCGAGGTCGCCGAGCGCGTTGGTGCGCACGCGCACGTCGTCGGCGTAGGCGCGGGCCTCGGCATCCACCCCGTCGAAGAAGGCGGATGCCGCGCCCCGGCCCTCCAGGTACGCGCGCATGCGCGCGATCGGATCGCGCCGCGCCCAGCGCTCCTCCTCCTCGGCGGTGCGGTACTTGGTCGGGTCGTCGCTCGTGGTGTGGGCGCCCATGCGGTAGGTGAGCGCCTCGATCGCCCGCGGGCCGTCGCCGGCGCGCGCCTCGTCGAGGGCCGCCTTGGTGACGGCGTAGCTGGCGAGCACGTCGTTGCCGTCCACGCGCAGCGAGGGCATCCCGTACCCCTCGCCGCGGCGCGACAGCGGTGCGCGCGACTGGGTGGCCACCGGCACCGAGATCGCCCAGTGGTTGTTCTGCAGGAAGAACACCTCGGGCGTGCGGTAGCTGTTCGCGAAGACCATGGCCTCGTGCACGTCGCCCTGACTCGACGCGCCGTCGCCGTAGTAGACCACGACGGCCTCGTCGCGGTCGGGGTCGCCGGTGCCGCAGCGGCCGTCGAGGACCATTCCCATGGCCAGGCCCGTCGCGTGCAGCGTCTGGGCGCCGAGCACGAGCGTGTAGAGGTGGACGTTGCCGCGTGCCGGGTCGGTCGGGTCCCAGCCGCCGTGGGTGAGCCCGCGCATGAGCCGGATGATGTCGACGGGGTCGACACCGCGGATCATGCACACGACGTGCTCGCGGTAGGAGGGGAAGAAGTGGTCCTGCGGCCGGGCGGCGCGCGCTGAGCCGACCTGCGCGGCCTCCTGGCCGAGCGACGGCGGCCACAGCGCGAGCTGTCCCTGCCGCTGGAGGTTCGTGGCCTGCTGGTCGAAGGAACGCACGAGCACCATGTCGCGGTAGAGCGTCTCGAGCACGGCGTCGTCGAGCGCGTCGATCAGCGGCAGGTATCGCTCGGCGGCCGGGGTCGGCGCGAACGTGCCGTCGTCGGCGAGCACGCGCACGATCGCCGGATCGGCGGCGTCGGGTGCGTCGGAAGTCGCGGTCATCTTGTTCACGCTACCGCCGGGCGGGGTGCGTCAGAGGGAGGCTCTCGACAACGGATGCCGCGATCGTTATCACCTTGTCCACAGCTTCGGCCTCGCCGACCGAGATGCGCACGCCGTCGCCGGCGAAGGGGCGGACGACGAGTCCCGCGTCGGCGAAGGCCTCGGCGACGGCCAGGGCGTGCTCGCCGGCGGGGAGCCACACGAAATTGCCCTGAGCGTCGGGCACGTTCCAGCCTGCGGTGCGGAGCCCCGCGACCAGCCGCTCGCGACGCGCGACGAGCTCGTCGATGCGCTCGCGCAGCGCGCCTTCGGCGTCGAGGCTCGCCAGGGCCGCCTCTTCGGCGGCCGCGGTGACCGACAGCGGGATGCCGGCCGACCGCGCCGCGTCGAGGATGCGCGGGTGGCCCACCGCGTAGCCCACGCGCAGGCCCGCCAGGCCGAACGCCTTCGAGAAGGTGCGCAGGATCACGACGTTGTCGTGCCCGGCCGCCAGCACCGCCTCGCCGCGGACGGCGTCTGCGGCGGTGACGAACTCGGCGTATGCCTCGTCGAGAATGATGATCACGTCACGCGGGACCGCGGCGACGAGGGCGTCGAACTCGGCCTGCGCGACCGCCGGGCCGGTCGGGTTGTTGGGGCTGCAGACGATGACCAGGCGGGTGCGCTCGGTGACGGCATCCGCCATCGCGACCAGGTCGTGCCGCCCGTCCGCGGTCAGCGGCACCGTGACCGTCGTGGCCCCGGCCACGACCGCCAGCCCCGGGTAGGCCTCGAACGAGCGCCACGCGAACACGATCTCGTCGCCGGGTCCCGCGGCCGCCTGGGCGAGCTGGTACAGGATCGACACCGATCCGGCGGCGACGTGGATGCTCTCGGCCTCGACACCGTGTCGCGCGGCCAGGCGGTCGCGCAGGCGCGCGGCCGAGGCATCCGGATAGCGGTTGAACGAGGTCGCGCCCTGCACGGCCGCGATGACGCCGGGCAGCGGGTCGAACGGGTTCTCGTTGCTGGAGAGCTTGAAGGCGTCGGCGCCGGCGGCGCGGCCCTGCCGGTAGGCCGGGAGCGCCGCGATCTCGGGACGGATGCGCACGGGGAGGTCGGTCACCCGACGAGTCTACGAAGCCCGCCCCCCGCGCGGGGTTCTGCCCCGCCGCGACCGCGCCACCCGTTCCCGATCGCCCACCCAGGAGCATTATGTACTACAATTCTGTGGTACATAACGGGGAGACGGCGAGGTCGTGCATGCAGATCCGAGTGCATCCGCGGATTGCCGCGAAGCGTCCAGCGATCACGGATGCCGACGTCGTAGCCGCGGTCGAGGGAGCCTTGAGATCTCGTCCGCGGGACACGGATCCCGTGCACTGGGTCGGCGTCGGCATGGACTCGAACGGACGATTGCTCGAGTTCATCGCCGTCGAAGAGGAGGCGGATGCGTGGCTGGTGTTTCACGCGATGCCCGCCACCAAGAAGGTGCTTCACGAGGTAGGGCTAGGGAGGTAATCACAATGAGCGAGCACACCGCGGTGAACGGAACGCCGTTCACCGATGACGACATCGAGCGCTGGGCCGCCGAAGCGGAGTCCGAGCGGGGCTACACGGGCCATCACCTCGGCCCTGCGGTGCCCGGCCGACCGATCAGCGTAGGGGCTCAGGCCCGGCCGTTCACCTTGCGGCTCGATGCCGCTCGCCGAGCAAAGCTCGACGAGGTCGCGCACGAGCGTCAGGTCACACCGTCGCAACTCATGCGCGAGCTCATCGACAACCTATGAGCTCGGGCGAGCCCGCTGGTACCGGCTCCTGGCATCCCCCGGCGACGACGCTCTTCTGCGCCGGCACGTGACAGTCGTGCGAGACTGAGAGCCCATGCGCCTTCTCATCCGTGCCGTCGTCAACGCGTTCGCGATCTGGGTCGTCACCCTGATCCCGGCGCTGCAGGTGTCGGTGGTCGCCTTCGACCCGGGCGAGACGCTGCAGCTGGTGCTCACCCTCCTGGCCGTGGCCGCCGTGTTCGCGATCGTCAACACGATCGTCGGCGGCGTCATCCGCGTCGTCGCCTTCCCGATCTACATCCTGACGCTCGGGCTCATCTCGCTCGTCGTGAACGGGTTCCTCCTGTGGCTCACGGCATGGCTCACGCACTGGTGGAGCTGGGGGCTGCGCGTCGAGAGCTTCTGGCTCGGGGTCGTCGCAGCCCTTCTCATCTCGCTGATCAACTGGGTCTTCGGCATCCTGCTGCGCCCGCAGCGGCGCAAGCGCGACTGAGCACTCGACACCCCGCCGCCTGCGACCCCGCCGCTGCCGCCGCCCCCCCGCCGCCTGCGACCCGCCGCTGCCGCCGCCTCCGAGGCTCGCGAAACCTCGCGTTTGCAACGTTTTCACGCCGAAACCGGTGCAGACGGGAGGTCTCGCGAGAGCGCGCGCCGCTTCAGCGGCCGCGGTAGGCCACCGACGCCGACTGATGGTCACTCCGCACGGGCTCGCTCCGCACGGGCTCGCTCTGCGCGGGCTCGACGCGCTCGGCGGCGAACTCGGTGCTCTCCACGGATGCCGCCTCCCCGAGCGAGCGGATCACCCCGCGCACCGCGTCCATGCGCGGGTCGGCCGAGGCATCGAGCATGCCGGCCGTCTCTGCGTAGCGCTCCAGCCGATGCGCGCGGAACGGGTCGATCACGTCCACCACCCCGCCGACCGGGTCGCCGAGCCGCTCGGCCACGAAGCTCCCCGGGGCTCCCACTCCGGCGGGGAAGCCCTCGCCGACCAGGGCGGCGACCGGGTCGTCGCTGTGCCGCAGCGCGACGCTCAGCGTGCCGGAGCCGACGTCGACGGTCACCGGAGAGCCGAACGTCACGAGCGTATCGACCGAGAACTCCCCCTCGAGCGCCAGGCGCGCCGCGATCATGCCGCCCTGCGAATAGCCGAACGCGTGCACGGTGTCACCGGAGTCCGCCCCCGCCGCGCGCAGCGCCTCGACGGTCGCCTGGTACGACGCCGACCGCTCGCCCGAATACAGCTCCACGTTCGAGGAGAGGTCCCACGGTTCCGTCGCGCTCGGACCGATGGACCGGGTGCCCGCCACGTACACGGCGAACTGCCGCGTCCCGTCTGCCATCGTGTACCGCTCCACGCGCACGCGACCCTCCCCGGTGTGCGGCACCCGCGTCGCCGCGGCCGCGAGGCCGGCCGGAGCGGCGGCGGCGGCATCCGCCCCTTCGGCCACCGGCTGCACGCGGACCGCCGGCGGCGCACCGTGCAGGCGCGCGGATGCCGCGACCGTTCCCCGGCCCATCCGCTCGACCGCGACCAGCCCGACGATCCCCGCCTCCACGGCGGCGGCTCCCAGCGGCGCCAGCGGCGGCGCCTGCGCCCACTGCGCGACCAGGTCGCCCCGGCGGTCGAGGAAGTCGTCGCCCCCGAGCGGCAGGGCCGGGGCGTCGGACGGCGTCGTCAGGCGCAGCGCCGCGAGGCGGCCGCCGAGCAGCCGCGCGAGGCCCTCGTCGCCGGCAGCCAGCGCGGCGGCGCGCGCGGCCTCGAGCTCGACTCGCTCGTACGCGGCCGCGGCGGCGCTGAGCCCGCCGGCGAGCCGCTCGGCCTCGGCCCGGGCCCGATCGCCGACCACGGCGAGAGCGCGCGCCCGCGCCGCGATCCCGCCGTCGTCCCACGTCAAGGCGGCCCCGAGCGCACCGCCGAGCGCCCCGGCGAGCAGCTCCAGTTCGCCGGCGACGCGCGCGCACGCCACGGCCGCGCCGGCGAAGCCCGTCGCGGCCTGCCGTACGCTCTCGGTGTCGACGAGGGTGGCGCCGCCCCGACTCACCTGAAGGTCGTCGTTCATCCGCCGACCGCGACCAGCATCGATCGCGCCCGCGCGATGTCGAGGTCGTCGCGCAGCAGCTCCAGCTGCGCGCATGCCTGATCGAGCTGCTCGATCCACGCGCCCACCGCGGCACGGAAGGCGTCGGCGCCGCTGGAGCGCCACGCCGTCTGGTCCGCGAGGGCCGCCGCGAGGCGCCGGATGCCGGCCAGTTCGGCGCGCACGGCATCCACCCGCACCAGCGTGCGTTCGAGCAGGGCGAGGCTGTCCACGTCACGATCCTGCGCCGTCCGCCACCGCCGTGGGAGCCGGAGCGGCCGATCGGTGGACAGTCTGCGCAGATCCACCCCTGTGCAGGAGGCCCCGCGTCACGCACAATGGGGGGATGTGCGCGCGCGTGGAGCCCTTTCGCGTGATGTTCGTCTGCACCGGGAACATCTGCCGCTCCCCCATGGCCGAGGTGGTGCTGCGCCGCATCGCGGAACAGGCCGGCCTGGGCGAACGGCTCGAGGCCTCCAGCTCGGGACTCGGCGACTGGCACGTCGGGGAGTGCGCCGACGCGCGCGCCCTCACCGCCCTGCAGCGGCGCGGCTACGACGGCTCCCGGCACCGGGCGCGCCAGTTCGCGGTCTCGGACTTCGACCGCCACGACCTCGTGGTCGCGCTGGACCGCTCCCACGAACGCGCCCTCACCGTGCAGGCACGCGGCGCGGCTCACGCGGACAAGATCGTGCTGCTGCTCTCGTTCGATCCCGAGGCCGGCGACGGTCTCGACGTCCCCGACCCGTACTACTACGACAGCGGCACGATGTTCGACCACGTGCTCGCTATGATCGAACGAGCCAGTCGAGCACTGTTCGGCCAGCTCGAGCCCGCCCTCCGCCAGCCCCGCTGAGCCGGTCGCCTCGGCGCCCTCGGGGCTCGCGCACGCGAGGGCTCCCCTGCGATCGGAGTACCGTGACCTCCCTGCCCCCCCAGCCACTGAGCCCCCTCGACGGCCGCTACCGCGCCGCTGTGGGCGCCCTCGCCGATCACCTGTCCGAGGCCGGGCTGAACCGCGCCCGCGTCGAGGTGGAGGTCGAGTGGATCATCGCGCTCACCGACCGGTCGCTGTTCGGCTCGGCGCCGCTCTCCGACACCGACAAGGAGTCGCTGCGCAGGCTGTACCGCGACTTCGGGCAGGCCGAGATCGACTGGCTCGCGGCGACCGAGGCCGTCACTCGCCACGACGTCAAGGCCGTCGAGTACCTCGTGCGCGACCGCCTGTCGGCCCTGGGGCTGGACGCGCTCGCCGAGCTCACCCACTTCGCGTGCACGAGCGAGGACGTCAACTCGGCCGCCTACGCCCTCACCGTCAAGCGCGCCGTCGAGGACGTGTGGCTGCCGAAGCTGCACGCCGTGATCGACGCGCTCCGCGCGCTCGCGATCGAGCACCGGGATGCCGCGATGCTCTCCCGCACGCACGGCCAGCCCGCGACGCCGTCGACGATGGGCAAGGAGCTCGGTGTCTTCGCGTGGCGCCTCGCGCGCATCGCGCGGCAGCTGGACAGCGGCGAGTACCTCGCCAAGTTCTCCGGTGCGACCGGCACGTGGTCGGCGCACCTGGCCGCGGACCCCGCCGTGGACTGGCCCGCGCTGTCGCGGGAGTTCATCGAGGGCCTCGGTCTCGGCTTCAACGTCCTCACGACGCAGATCGAGTCGCACGATTGGCAGGTCGAGCTGTACGACCGCGTGCGTCACGCCGGCGGCATCCTGCACAACCTCGCCACGGATGTGTGGACCTACATCTCCCTGGGCATGTTCGCGCAGATCCCGGTGGCCGGCGCGACCGGGTCTTCGACCATGCCGCACAAGATCAACCCGATCCGCTTCGAGAACGCCGAGGCGAACCTGGAGATCGCGGGCGCCCTGTTCGCGACGCTGTCATCGACCCTCGTCACGTCGCGCCTGCAGCGCGACCTCACCGACTCGACGACGCAGCGCAACATCGGCGTCGCGTTCGGGCACTCGCTGCTGGCCCTGGACAACCTGCAGCGGGGCCTCGGCGAGATCTCGCTGGCGCGCGACGTGCTGCTGGCCGACCTCGACGCGAACTGGGAGGTGCTCGCCGAGGCGATCCAGACCGTCGTGCGCGCCGAGATCGTCGCGGGCCGTTCTGCCATCACCGACCCGTACGCGCTGCTGAAGGATCTCACGCGCGGCCGCCGTGTCGGCGGGGCGGAGCTCGCCGAGTTCGTCCGGGGGCTCGACATCGGGGATGCCGCGAAGGAGCGCCTGCTCGCCCTGACCCCGGCGACCTACACGGGCCTGGCCGACCGGCTCGTCGACGAGCTCGGCTGAGCCGCTGCCCTCACCCACCCCCGGGGTCTCTGGTGCGGCCCTGGCCGTCCGTCGAGTCACTGCTCGCGTGTCGAGTCACTGCGCTGGAGCACAGTGACTCGAGGTCAAGACAGTGACTCGGGTGCAAGCACAGTGACTCGGGTGCGAGCCGGGTGGAGCCGGGTGCGCGGAGCGGCGCCCGGAGCGGCGCCCACTCCCAGCATCCTCTCGGTTGTCGTTTCGCGACAGATATGCAACGTTTATCGATAGATTCTGACTGTCTATCGATAGGCGACCCATGCAACACGCGACGATCGTCCTCCTCAAGACTCTCCTGGCGGTGCTGATCGCCCTGATCCTGGTCTGCCAGGTGGTGATCGTGCCGGCCGTCGCGGCGCAGTCCGCCTGGCGGTACCGCGAGATCGCCTATCTGCAGGTGCCCGGCGTCGTCATCGGCATCCTCTTCCTCGTCTGCGTGCAGGTCGTGCTCGTGTGCGTGTGGCGGCTGCTGTCGCTCGTGCGGGCGGATGCCATCTTCCGCCGGTCCGCCTTTCCCTGGGTGGACGTGAGCCTGTCCGCGGTCGGGTTTGCGACCGTGCTCGTGGTCGTGACGCTCGTGACCCTCCTCGCGGTGGGTGTGCAGAACGGATCGATCTCGCTGCTGTGCACGCTCGGGATCGTGGTCGGGTCCGGCCTGTCGCTGCTTATCGTGGTGCTGCGCGGGCTCCTGCGCAAAGCATCGCAGCTCGAGCACGACCTCTCGGAGGTGGTGTGATGCCGATCGTCATCAACCTCGACGTCGAGCTCGCCAAGCGCAAGATGTCGGTCAACGACTTCGCCGCCGCGATCGACATCACTCCGGTCAACGTGTCGGTGCTCAAGAACGGCCGCGCCAAGGCCATCCGGTTCACGACCCTCGACGCGATCTGCCGCGTGCTGCAATGCCAGCCCGGAGACATCCTCGTGTGGGTGCCCGACGACGAGGCGGCCGAGCTCGACACGATCGATGCAGCGGTCGTGCCATGACGCCGGCCTCCGTCGCCGCTCGCTTGCGCGACCTCGCCTAGGGCGACTCGTCGCGCCGTTCGGCGTCGGCCTGCCCGGGGGCAGGGTCCTCGTCGGGAAGCAGCACCGGTCGGTCGACCTGCTTGACGATCTGGGCCGGGTCGACGACGAGCATGAGCAGCGCGATGATCACGAGGGTGGCGATGAACGCGATGCCCGCCGCCACGAGCGCCACCACGATCGCCCGCTGGATCTCGTCCGCGGGGTGCGCCTGGAACGCCCCCATCGAGACCGCGGTGACCACGCCGACGAACACGGCGGCCGCGAAGGCGAGCCCGAGCAGCTGCACGGGCTTCATGAGGTCGCGACGCGTGGGTCGCCGATCGGTCACGCGGCGCCGCCCGAGCCGACCACCGAGGCTGTGGCGGCGTCCGGGCCGGCTGCGGGACGCCGCGGCGAGAAGCCCGCGATCGCGAGGAACACCGCGACGACCGCCGCGTAGCCCCCGAAGACGCCGACGGCGATCGCGATGCCGGTGAGGGTGAACTCCCCCGCCTCCTCGATCGCGTAGTGCAGCGCATATCCGGGCGAGACGAACAGGAGGGCCACGCCCAGCACGATCGTGAGCACGCCGATCAAGACGGCATCCCGCGTGTGCTCGTCGCGCCGTACAAGGCCGGCGACGACCTCCACGACGCCGCTGACGACCGCCCAGACGATCACGAGCGAGAAGAACAGTCCGATCGATCGCAAGCCCGGAAAGCTCGCGATCAGCCCCGCGACGAGCGTCACCGACCCGAGCAGGACCGCCGGCCACCGCGGCGCGACCGGACGCACCCGAGCCGCGAGCAGCACCACCACGCCGGTCGCGATCGCGAACCCGCTGAAGACCGCGAGCCCGACCCCGGCGGAGTGGTCGGGCGAGAACGTGATCGTCACCGCCGCGAGCGCTGCGAGGAGGGCGCGCGCGAGCTGCACATGGCGCACCTCGAAGGCGCGGGCAGCGGTCTCGGACACGACGAAGCTCTCACACACGGCGGATGGGATGCCACGAGTCTAGACCGTCCGCACGGCCCCGCCTGGGCCGGCTCTGGGGATGCTCCCACCTGAATCATGGGACGACGCATTAGCCTGAGACGACTGCGCCCGACCATCGAGAGAGCCCCATGGACCTGTCCATCATCGTTCCGACCTTCAACGAGGGTCCGAACGTCGTGGAGCTGCTGCGCCGCATCGGCGCACAGTCGGACGGGCGCACGTTCGAGGTGATCTTCGTCGACGACTCGACCGACGACACTCCGCAGATCATCCAGGCCGCCGCCGCGGCATCCGCCTTCCCCGTGCGGCTGATCCACCGCGACTTCCCCGACGCGGGGCTCGGCGGTGCCGTCGTGGAGGGCTTCCGCCTCGCACAGGCACGCTGGTGCCTCGTGATGGACGGTGATCTGCAGCATCCGCCCGAGGACATCGCCCGGCTCCTCCGGCGTGCCGACGCCGGCGACGTCGACATCGTCGTCGCCTCGCGCTACGCGGCGGGGGGCGACTCGCGCGGGCTCGCCGACGCCACCCGCACCGCGGTGTCGCGGCTGTCCACGCTGGTGACCAAGGCGATGTTCCCGCGCAAGCTCGCCGGCTGCTCCGATCCGATGACCGGGTTCTTCCTGCTCGACCGGGACGCCGTGGACCTCGACGCCCTGCGGCCGCGCGGCTTCAAGATCCTCTTGGAGATCCTCGCCCGGCGCCAGCTGCGTGTCGCGGAGGTGCCCTTCGCGTTCGCCGAGCGCCACGCCGGCCGGTCGAAGGCGTCGTTCACCCAGGGGGTGCGCTTCCTGGTCCAGCTCGCGATGCTGAGGTTCGGCCGCATGTCGGCGTTCGCGCTCGTGGGCGGGCTCGGCGCGATCGCCAACCTGCTCATCATGTGGGGGCTGATCCGCTTCGGCGTCGAATACCTGGTCGCGGCCGTCATCGCGAGCGAGGTGACGATCATCGGCAACTTCCTGCTGCTGGAGTACCTCGTCTTCGCCGACATGCGCAGCGAGTCCGGGCTGATGCGCCACCGGTTCCTCAAGTCGTTCGCGTTCAACAACGTCGAGGCGATCGTGCGGCTGCCGGTGATGTCCGTGCTGGTGGAGAGCGCGCACGTGCCGAGCGTCATGGCCGCGGCGCTGACGCTGGTCGCCGCCTTCGTCGTGAGGTTCGTCTTCCACGCGCTCGTCGTCTACGCACCGCGTCGGAGCGCCCCGACCCCGCCCGCGCGCGAGCCGGTGGCGGTCCCCGAGGGCGCAGGCGGACGTACGCTGGACGCATGACCTCCCAGACCCTCACGATGTTCGGCGCCGACTGGTGCCGCGACTGCCGCCGCACGAAGGCCCAGCTCGACGAGTTCGGCGTCGCCTACACGTATGTGGACCTCGAGGCCGACCCCGCGGCGGTGGACGTCGCGCGCGAGATCTCCGGCCGTACCAACATCCCTGTGGTCGTCTACCCCGATGCCACCCACCACGTCGAGCCCTCCAACGCCGACGTCGAGGCGAAACTGCGCGAGCTCGCCCTCATCTGACCGCGCTCGACCGGAGGCGCCGCGCGCATCGTTGCCCGGTGACGCCGGGCGCGCGCTCGGTGGGCGCAACTGGTCGCCGATTGCGTCGACAGCGACCGAATGGGCCAGGTCAGCCGAACCCCGCGCGCACTCGGTGGGCGCGTATGGTCGCTGTCGACGCGAAGAGCGACCAGCTGCGCCAAGTGAACGAGCCGCGCGCGGTGACCTGAGGGTCGAGCCGAGCCTGAGCCGGCGGGGCTAGAGCGCGCTCCCGGCCACCGAGAACGTGTCGCACGCGCCCACGCCCTGCCCGTACCCGGTCGAGAACCAGCGCTGGCGCTGTGCGCTCGACCCGTGCGTCCAGCTCTCCGGGTTCACGACGCCGGACTGCGCCTGGATGTGGTCGTCGCCGACGGTGGCGGCGGCATCCAGTGCATCGCGCAGCTGTGCCTCGGTGGGCTCCTGCAGGAAGGGGACGCCCTGCGCGTCGGTCTGCTGCGACATCGCGGCGACCCAGGCTCCGGCGAGGCAGTCCGCCTGCAGCTCCATGCGCACGCCGTTGCTCGCCGGACCGCTGTCGCCGGTCGGGTAGCGGTCCATGATCCCGGTGAGGCGCTGCACGTGATGCCCGTACTCGTGCGCGACGACGTACAGCTGCGCGAGCGGGCCCGCTTCGGCGCCGAACTGCTGGCGCAGCAGACCGAAGAACGTCGGGTCGATGTACACCGTCTCCTCCGGCGGGCAGTAGAACGGCCCGGTCGCGTTCGACGCGGTGCCGCACGCGGTGGAGGTCTCCCCATCGACGATGACCAGCTGCGGCGCACGGTACCCCTCGAGCGTCTGCTCCCAGAACTGGTCGATCGCAAGAGACGCCGCCGCCAACCGGCAGTCGTCCCGCTCGTTGGCGTCGGCACCGGTCTCGCACTGACCGATCTCGGTCTCGCTGCTGGAGCCCTGCGGCACTCCCGTGCCGCCGCCGAGCAGAGCGGTCAGGTCGGTGCCGGTGAACAGACTCAGCAGGAGCACCACCAGGCCGCCCACGCCGACGGCCCCGCCGCCGGCGATCGCCGCGGTGCGGCCCCGGCGCGTGGCCCTGTTGCCGCTGACGTCGGCGTCGGGGTTGAACGTCATGCGCCCACGGTACCCCGCCGCTCCCGGCCACCGCATCCGCCTCGGCATCCCTGGAATCTGACCCGGATGCAGGTCAGATCGCCGGAATGGGGCTCGACGCGGGCGCTGGAGCGCATCCAGCCTTGGATCGGGCAGGATTCGGTGAGAGCACGGCGCGCGGCGCGGTCTTCCGGGCCCACCGGCGCGTCGGAACGGACCCCGACGGACCGACGGCGCCGGGAATTAGGCTCTGACCTATGGATGCCACGACCTCGCTCCCCGTCGAGGCCGCGCGGATCGGCGCGCCGGCCGCGCGCGACGCCGCGCGCGAGTCGGGGGTGCTCTGAACCGTGGATGCCCTCGCCCCGGTCCTGCTCGGCCTGATCGTCATCGTCCTGTCGGTCCCCCTCGCGCGCCGCATCGGCGTATCCTCGCCGATCCTGCTCGTGGTGATCGGCCTGGGGGTCTCGCTGCTGCCGTTCATGCCGCATGTCGAGGTCGATCCGGAGTGGATCCTCGTCGGCATCCTGCCGCCCCTGCTCTACGCGGCCGCGGTGCGCCTGCCCGCGGTGGAGTTCCGCCGCGACGCGGCGCCGATCGCGGGGCTCGCGATCGCGCTCGTCGTGATCAGCTCGCTCCTGCTGGGCGCCGTGTTCGTCGCGCTCGTGCCCGGGCTGGGCTTTCCCCTCGCGGTCGCGTTCGGGGCGATCCTGAGCCCGACGGATGCCGTGGCCACCTCCATCGTGAAGAAGCTCGGCATCGCGCCCCGGGTAGTCACCATGCTGGAGGGCGAGAGCCTCCTCAACGACGCGACCGCACTGGTGCTGCTGCGCAGCGCCATCGCGACGGTCGCGGCCGGCTTCTCGTTCTGGGGCACCGTCGGCACGTTCGTCTGGGGCGTCGCGAGCGCCGTGGCGATCGGCATGATCGTGGGGCTGGTGAACCTGCGGCTGCGCCGCTGGATCGGCAACGCCGCCGCGAACACCGCGCTGGGCTTCGCGGTGCCCTTCCTGGCCTACCTGCCGACCGAGCACCTCGGCGGCTCGGGACTGGTCGCCGCGGTCGTGGCGGGCATCACGACCGGCCAGGGCGCCACGCGCCGCTTCACCGCCGAGCAGCGCATCTCCGACGAGCTGACCTGGCGCACCGTCGAGCTCACGCTCGAGGGCGCGGTCTTTCTCATCATGGGCCTGGAGCTGCGCGCGATCGTGGCGGCCAACTTCGAGCGCCACGACGGCCCGTGGCTGGCCGTCCTGCTCGCCGCCGGCGCGCTCGTGGTCATCGTCGTCGCGCGCGCGGGCTACGTCGCCCTCCTCGTCTGGCTGCAGAGCCGCCGGTCGTCGCGGCGGGAACGCGTGCACGAGGCGATCGTGAGCGGACGACTGGACGGCATGGCGGACGGTCGGCACGCCGCCACGATGCGCCAGCGCCTCACCCGCATGCTGCACGACCTCAACTACTACGCCGCGTCGCCCCTCACCTGGAAGCACGGGACGGTGATCGTGTGGGCCGGCATGCGCGGGGTCGTCACTCTCGCCGCCGCGCAGACCCTGCCGCGCGACACCCCGGCGCGCGAGCTGCTCATCCTCACCGCCTTCCTGGTCGCGGTCGTAAGCCTGCTGCTGCAGGGCCTGACGCTTCCGGGACTGGTCCGGCGCCTGCGGATCCCGGCATCCGTCGACGCGGACCCCCGCAGTGAGCGCTCGCGACTGGATGCCGAGCTCCAGGGCGCGGCGCTGGCGCGGCTGAGCGACCCCGGCCTCGCGAAGGAGTCCGGCGATCCGTTCGACCCGGCGCTCCTGCATCGGCTGGGCCACCGCATGGCGAAGCCCCCGGAGGAGGATGCCGTGCAGCAGTTCGCCGACGCTCGCGAGCTGCGGATCGTCATGATCGAGGCCATGCGCGACCGGCTCGTCGAGCTGGGCAACGAGGGGTCGTTCTCGTCCGCGGCCCTGCGGCACGCGCTCGCCGAGCTCGATGCGGACCAGATCGGGCTGGAGCTGCGCCGCGACGACCAGTAGCGGTGCACAATAGAACGACGGTCGGCGACAAGGAGGTGTGTTCGTGGACGAGACGACGGCGGCGACGACGGCAGCGCCCTCCCACACCCCGTCCGAGTGCCCGGAGTGCTTCTCCGAGCTGCAGCGCGACCGCGACTGGTGGCAGGCGCGACCCCAGGGTGCCAGGCTCGTGGGCCTGGTCGTCGCGCGCGCCGACATGCCGAGCGTGTTCGAGCAGCGCGAGGCGCTGGCGAGGTTCGGCGTGCCGATCGAGGGCTTCCGCCACCCCGCGCCGGAGACGCTGGAGTCGTGGGAGGAGCGGCTCGGCCGCCTGTTCGGCCGGCTCGGGCCCGGCGACGTGCTCGTCACGGTCAACCTGCACGCCCTCGGCCGCGACACCGACGAGGAGACCCGGACCCTGCGCGAACTGCGCGGCCGCGGCGTCATCGTGAAGGTGCTCGCCCACGGCGGCACGCACCTGCAGGACGCGACGGTCTAGCCGTACTTCTCCTCGACGATCACCACCGTCGCGCGAGGCGACGGACGTCGTCCGCGTCGAGCTCGAGGAGATCCTCGACGCCCTTCCCGCCGACCTGCGCCGCAACCGAGCCCATGACGTAAGCGGCCGACAGCACGAGCGAGGACCGGTCGGGGAAATCTGCAGGCGCCCCCTTCGCCGCGGCGAGCGTAAGGTCCTGGCCGCCCAGATCACGATCCTCAGCGGCGAACGCCGCCACCTCGCGTACATCCTCGGCCACCGCATCGGCGGAATCGTCGTCGACCATCATCCAGATGACGATCTTGTCGTTCCAGGGGGCAGCCGGATGCTGCACCTCGACGAGCGCCCCGTTCAGTCCGGTGGCCTCGACGAGCCGAGCGCTCACGTCGTCCGTGGCCAGCTGTGCACTGCGTCCCGTCATCGTCAGGGCGGTCGCCGCCGCGAGCGCGAGAGCGAGCCCCGGCCGCCGGCTAGCCACGTGCGTCCATCAGGCGCTCAGCGGGTCGGCGACGCCGCCGGCGACGTGTCGGTCGAGACGTCGTCCGCGTCGAAGCACGCGGCGCGCACGATCGCGTCGAAGAAGTCCAGCATGACGTGCGGGATGTCGCCCAGCGGCGTGGCGAGGTTCACGAGCACGACGTTCTTGGTGCCCGGCACCGCCATCCAGTACTCGGCGGAGAGCCGGCGTACCGACGCGCCACCCTCCAGCTCCTGCGGCTCGACCCGATGCAGACGCAGCACGGTGGTCTCGGCATGCGCGATCTCGCGTGCCGTGTCGAGTCCCTCGGCGCCCCGCTGGGCGAGCGCGTCGCGGAAGACGCGCATCACCTCGGTGCCGTCCACCCCGACGGCCGGGCTCATCCGCAGCTCGGCGGGCGCATAGAGGGTCAGCGAGATCGGCGTCGGCAGCCCGGGCTGGACCTCGGTCGCGAGGAACATCGCCTCCGCACCGCCGGAGCGCGCCGTCTCGGCCGCGGTGCGCAGCTCGGCGCGCAGCTGCGCGCGGAGCACGGCGAGGTCGTCGCGCCGCGCGGTGGTATCACGCAGAAAGGTCTCGATGAGCCGCGGACTGTCGGTCGCGCCGAGAAGGACCGGATGCCACGACCCGATGAACCGGAACCGCAGGCGCGGCGCCGCCTCGGTCATCGCTCCCCTCGCGGTCCGTACTTCTGGTCGACGGCTGTGCGGGGTTCGGACGCGGTGCCCCTGCGGTACGGCATCCAAAGTCGGCGCACTCGGTCGCGCCGGCACGCGCCCGCGACCACACGCGCCCAGTGAACGCCGCGAGCTGCCGCGCGGCCGGGTCAGAGGCGCACGACCTCGGTGATGCGTACGACGGCGGTGCCGGCCTCGACGGATGCCGCGAGGTCGACCTCGCCGCGGATGCGCCAGTCGTGGTCTCCGGCCGGGTCGTCGATGGTCTGCTCGACGCGCCACAGGCCCGCGGCATCCGCCGCCGACTCGTCGATGTCCACGAGCCGCGGCGAGCGTGCCGGGCCGCCGGTGAGGATCTCGTCGTGCTCCTCGAAGTACGCGTCGAGGACCGCCGGCCAATCCACGTCGGGGTCGAGCGCCACGAGGTCGTCGTCGCGCTGCAGCGCGGCGAGCTGCACGCGCCGGAACAGCTCGTTGCGCACGAGCACGAGGAACGCGCGGCGGTTGGTGAGCACGGACGGCGGGGCCGGGGGCACCACCGGGGCGGCCGGATCGAGCACGGGGTCGATAAGGCTCTCCCACTCGTCCACGAGGCTGGAATCCACCTGCCGCACGAGCTCGCCGAGCCACTCCACGAGGTCGAGCAGCTCCGGCGTCTGCGCCTCGATCGGCACCGTCTGCCGGATCGCCCGGTACGCGTCGCTCAGGTAGCGCAGCACGAGCCCCTCGCTGCGGGCGAGCTGGTAGAACGAGATCAGCTCGGAGAACGAGAACGCGCGCTCGAACATGTCGCGCACGACCGACTTCGGCGACAGCGCGAAGTCGCGCACCCAGGGCTGGCTCGACGCGAACACCTCGAACGACTGGGCGAGCAGCTCGGCGAGCGGCTGCGGGTAGGTGATGTCCTCCAGCGCGTCCATGCGCTCGTCGTAGTCGAGGCCCTCGCGCTTCATGGCGGCGACCGCCTCGCCGCGGGCGAGGAACTGCTGCTGCGAGAGCACCGGGCGCGGGTCGTCGAGGGTGGCCTCGATGACGCTCACGACATCGAGCGCGTAGTGCCCGGTGCCCGCCGCTCCCGGCCCGTCGGCGGGATCGAGCAGCCCGATCGCGGCGAGCGCGAACGGCGACAGCGGCTGGTTGAGCGCGAAGTTCGGCTGCAGGTCGACCGTGAGCCGCACGTGCCGCCCCGCGCCCGCGGCATCCGCCCCACCCGCGACATCCGCCGCGCCCTTCCCCTCCGCCCCCGCGGCATTTGCCCCACCCGTCCCCTCCGCCGCCGCGGCATCCGCTCCACCCGTCCCCTCCGCCGCCACGAACTTCGGAGAGTTGCGCGAAGTTCGGAGGATTTCGGCCGGATCCTCCGAAGTTGGCGCGGTTCTCCGAACTTCGTGAGCGGATGCCGGGTCCCCGGCCGCCGGGTGAGCGGATGCCGGGTCCCCGGCCGCCGGGACGGCGTCACCGTCCACCACCTCGACGACGCCGGCGGCTTTGAGCGTGCGGTAGATCTCCAGCGCACGCCGCGCGAGCGCGTACTGCCGCGCCCGGGGCTCGTGGTTGTCGAACACGAGCGCGCGGACGTGCGCGAAGGCATCGCCGCCCCGCGCGATGACGTTGATGAGCATCGCGGCGGTGAGCTGCAGCTGCGGCTCGAGCGGCTCGGGCTCGGCGGCCACGAGGCGCTCGAAGCTCGGCTCGCCCCAGTTCACGAAGCCCTGCGGCGCCTTCTTGCGCACGAGCTTGCGGAGCTTCTTCGGGTCGCCGGCCGCCTTCGCGATCGCGGCGGCGTTCTCGATCTCGTGCTCCGGCGCCATCACCACGACGGTGCCGGCGGTGTCGTAGCCGGCGCGGCCCGCCCGCCCGGCGATCTGGTGGAACTCGCGCGCGGTGAGCTGCCGCATCCGCTGCCCGTCGTACTTGGCGAGCCCGGTGATCAGCACCGTGCGGATAGGCACGTTGATGCCGACCCCGAGCGTGTCGGTGCCGCAGATGACGCGCAGCAGGCCTCGCTGGGCGAGCGTCTCGACCAGCCGGCGGTAGCGCGGCAGCATGCCGGCGTGGTGCACGCCGATGCCCGCCCGCACGTACCGCGACAGCGTGCGGCCGAACGCGGTCGTGAAGCGGAAGCCGCCGATCGCCTCGGCGATCTCGTCGCGCTGTGCGCGGCTCACGATGCGGACGCTCGAGAGCGCCTGTGCCCGCTCCATCGCCGCCGCCTGCGAGAAGTGCACGATGTACACCGGCATCCGACCCGTGTCGAGCAGCTCCTGCACGGTCTCGTGCACAGGAGTGCGCGCGTACGAGAAGTGCAGCGGCACGGGCCGTTCCACGCCGGTGATGGATGCCGTCGCCCGCCCGGTCCGGCGGGACAGATCGTCCGCGATGCCGGTCACGTCGCCGAGCGTCGCCGACATGAGCACGAACTGCGCCCGCTCCAGGAGCAGCAGCGGCACCTGCCACGCCCAGCCGCGGTCGGGATCGCCGTAGTAGTGGAACTCGTCCATGACGACCTGGTCCACCTCTGCCGCGGCGCCCTGCCGGAGCGCCAGGTTCGCCAGGATCTCGGCGGTGCAGCACACGATCGGCGCGTCGGGGTTGACCGAGGAGTCGCCGGTGACCATGCCGACGTTCGCGGCGCCGAAGATGTCGACCAACGCGAAGAACTTCTCGCTCACCAGGGCTTTGATCGGCGCGGTGTAGTACGTGCGGCCGCCGCGGGAAAGGCACGCGACGTGTGCGGCGACCGCCACGAGCGACTTGCCGGTGCCGGTCGGGGTCGACAGGATCACGTTCGCGCCCGACACCAGCTCGATCGCGGCCTCGTCCTGGGCCGGGTAGAGCGTCAGCCCCTGGTCGGCGGCCCACGCGACGAACCCGTCGTAGACGGCGTCGGGGTCGGCGCCGGCCGGGACCCGGTCGAGCAGCGACGGCGCGGTCATCCGCCGACGTAGGCGCGCAGGTGCCGCGCGGTGAGCGTCTCGGCGTCCGCGACGAGGTCGTGCGGCGTGCCCTCGAAGACGATGCGCCCGCCGTCGTGACCCGCGCCGGGACCGAGGTCGATGATCCAGTCCGCGTGCGCCATGACCGCCTGGTGGTGCTCGATCACGATGACCGAGTTTCCGGCATCCACGAGGCGGTCCAGCAGCGCCAGCAGGTTGTCGACGTCGGCGAGGTGCAGCCCCGTGGTCGGCTCGTCGAGCACGTAGATCGCGCCCTTCTTCGCCATCGAGATCGCGAGCTTGAGCCGCTGCCGCTCGCCGCCCGAGAGCGTGTTCAGCGACTGGCCGAGGGTCAGATAGCCCAGGCCCACGTCGACCATGCGGGCGAGGGTCGTGTGCGCGGGGCCCTTGGCGATGAACTCGGATGCCTCGGCCGCCGTCATCGCGAGGACCTCGGCGATGTTCTTGCCGTCGAGGGTGTACTCCAGCACCTCGTCGCTGAAGCCGGAGCCCTCGCACAGGTCGCACAGCGTCTCGACCGTCTGGGTGAACCCGAGCGTCGTGATGATGACGCCGAGGCCCTTGCACGCGGGGCAGGCGCCCTCGGAGTTGGCGCTGAACAGTCCCGGCTTGACGCCGTTGGCCTTCGCGAAGGCGGTGCGGACGGCATCCAGCACCCCGGTGTAGGTCGCCGGGCTGGAGCGGCGCGAGCCCTTGATGGGCGACTGGTCGACCACGACGACGTCGTCGAACGAAGGCACGTTGCCGTGGATGAGCGACGACTTGCCGGATCCGGCGACACCGGTGACGACGGTGAGGATGCCGAGGGGGATGTCGACGTCGACGTCCTTCAGGTTGTGCTGGGTCGCGCCGCGGATCGGCAGCGACGCCTTCGCGGTGCGCGTGGCGGGCTTGAGCTGCGCGCGGTGGTCGAAGAAGCGCCCGGTGATGGTGTCGGAGGCGCGCAGGCCCGCGACGTCGCCCTGGAACATGACCTCGCCGCCCGCGCGGCCCGCGCCGGGACCGAGGTCGACGACGTGGTCGGCGATCTCGATGACCTCGGGCTTGTGCTCGACGACGAGGACCGTGTTGCCCTTGTCGCGCAGCAGCTGCAGCAGGGCGTTCATGCGCTGGATGTCGTGCGGGTGCAGGCCCGCGGTCGGCTCGTCGAACACGTAGGTGACGTCGGTCAGGGCAGAACCCAGGTGCCGGATCATCTTGATGCGCTGCGCCTCGCCGCCCGACAGCGTGCCGGAGGCGCGTTCCAGCGAGAGGTAGCCGAGGCCGATGTCGAGGAAGGAGGCGACCGTGTCGCGCAGGCCGGTCATGAGGGGTGCGACGCTGGGGTCGTCGACCGTCTCGAGCCAGGCGGCGAGGTCGGTGAGCTGCATCGCCGCGGCATCCGCGATGCTGACGCCGCCGATCGTGGACGACCGGGCGCCCTCGTTGAGGCGCGTGCCCTTGCATTCCGGGCACGGCATGAACTTCACGGCGCGGTCGACGAACGCGCGGATGTGCGGCTGCAGCGCGTCGCGATCCTTCTGCAGCATCGACTTGGTGATCTTGGGGACGAGCCCCTCGTAGGTCATGTTGATGTTCTGGATCTTGACTTTCGTCGGCTCCTTGTAGAGGAAGTCGGCGAGCTCCTGCTCGGTGTAGTCCTTGATGGGCTTGGCCGGGTCCATGAAGCCCGACTCGGTGAACCCGCGCACCATCCAGCCGTCGGCGTTGTAGCCGGGGATCGTGATGGCGCCCTCCTGCAGCGACTTGGTGCGGTCGAACAGCTCGTCGAGGTCGACATCGCTGACCTGGCCCAGCCCCTCGCAGCGCGGGCACATGCCGCCGGTGATCTGGAACGACCGGCGCTCCTTGACCTTCTTGCCGCCCTTCTCGAACGTGACGGCGCCCGCGCCCGACACGGAGGGGACGTTGAACGAGAACGCCTGCGGCGACCCGACGTGCGGACTGCCGATGCGGCTGAACAGCAGGCGGAGCATCGCTTGCACGTCGGTGGCGGTGCCGACGGTGGAGCGCGCGTTGGCGCCCATGCGCTCCTGGTCGACGACGATTGCGGGGCTGACGTTCTCGAGCGCGTCGATGTCGGGGCGGTTCAGCTGTCCCATGAACTGCTGCACGAAGGTGGGGTAGGTCTCGTTGATGAGCCGCTGCGACTCGTTGGCGATCGTGGCGAACACGAGCGAGGACTTCCCCGAGCCGCTCACGCCGGTGAACACGGTCAGGCGGCGCTTGGGGATCTCGAGGTCGACGTTCTTGAGGTTGTTCTCGCGCGCGCCGACGACGCGGATGACGTTGTGGCTGTCGGCGACGTGCACGGCGGTGTCAGGCATGAGGTCCAGTCTGCCCTGCCCTTCCGACGTGGCGCTTCTTCGATCCTGACCGGATGCCGTGGTCTCAGCGTCCGACGAGGCGGCTGCCGGCGATGCAGACTCGATGCAGCGCGCCGACAACCATCTTGAACGTCGATGCGAGCATGTGGCTAGGTGTTCTATGCAGCAGTTCGCCATGCGGGTCGGTCGGGTGGCGGGTCCCAAAGCCAGCGGAGCGAGGATTTCGACCGCAAGGGGATGGGGTCGAGGTTCATGCCCGGCGGGGCATGCAACAGGAACCCGCCGCCGACGCCCCGGGGCATCGGTTCGATCCGCCATCCGGTGTTGTGCAGGTGAAGGTGGTGGAACCTGCACAGCAGGACCCCGGACGCGCAGTCTGTGGCACCGCCCTCGGCCCAGTGCTCGGCGTGGTGGGCTTCGCAGTAGGCGGGTGGGCGGTCGCAGCCGGGCCAGAGGCATCCGCCGTCCCGGATCGCCATCACCAGCTTCTGCTTCGGCGAGAACAGGCGGGCCTCCCTGCCGAGGTCCAGTGGGGTGCCGTGCGTATCCACGGTGACCTCGACAGACCCGGTGACGCACAACGCGCGTTCCAGTACCGATCCGGGGATGGTGAGGGTGCCGTCGTCGGACTGTGCTGTCGCCACGAGTCGCCCAAGCGCGTCCCGGTGCGCTGCCTCGCTGGCGAGGAGCCTTCCGAACGCGTCCCGGTGCACGGTGTCTCCGGTGACCGTGTCGGTGAGGGTGACGAGGCGTACCCCGGCTTCCTTGGTCCCGTACACGTCCTTCGTGTCGGCGAGGGCACCGGCGCGGAGGACGTCGAAGAACAGGTCGTACGCGAGCTGATCGTTCGACCTCGGGTCGCCCGCGAGGTCTTCCGCTTGTTTCTTCTCGTCCGCGGCAACGAACCGAGGCCCTCCGCGACGGGGCGACAGGCCGGTGTCCATCAGGTTCCGGAACCAGTGGCCGCCCTCGTCGTCGAACACGATGTGCGCGGCCGGGAGCCCGTCCGCCGTGGTGGACCACCGGAACGACCGCTTCTGGAACCTCGCCGCATAGCGCTCTTCGGCTCCGGCCGGGTCCAGCATGTCCCGCAGCACCCTCGCCCTCGACCCGAGTTCCTCGACCGTGCACAGGGGTGCCTCGGTGGCGAGCTCCCGGGCGGCGCCCCGCC
>NZ_JASGFE010000019.1:0-44320 GCF_047605725.1 Microbacterium sp. | reverse complement strand
CCGGCGGGGGGGGGGGCCCGCCCCGCGCGCCCGGCGCGCGCCGGGCGCGCGCCGAATCTGTCCCGCTTACAGGGCCAAAGCGCCTCTGGCGAGCCCTGCGCACGCCGATGAGCGGTTTGACCCTGTAAGCGGGACGCACGAGCAACGAGACCGGCCGCCGCGGGGCAGCTCCGGCAGGCTCAGAGGAGCGGGACGCGGGAAGGGCGCACGGGCTGGCGGGCGGGCAGCCGCACGAGGCGGACGACCATCCACCCCAGCAGCACGACCAGCAGCGCGTTGCGCAGGGTGAGCAGGGCGACGTCGCCGGCCTCGGCCGCCACGACGCCCGCGTAGCGGATGGGATACACCAGCTGCGTGAGCGCGGCGATCGCGACCGCGAGAAGCGCCGGGCTGCCCCAGCGTCGCCGCTGCACGACGAGCCCGACGACCACGGAGGGCACCAGCCAGCACATGTACTGCGGCGAGCCCACCTTGTTGAGCACGATGAAGGCCGCCACCAGCGCCAGAGACAGGGTCGGGAAGAGCGCCGCGAAGCGGACCCCGCGGGCGACCTGCACCGCCCCGAGCGCCCAGATCGCCGCGACCACGACCACGAGCACCGGCGTCATCGCCGCGATGACCACGTCGACGTTCGCCCCGGTCACCTGGAAGGTCAGCAGCTCGCGGGAGTAGTACACCCACGACCCCGGGACGCCGGCCACCGTGCCCCACAGGTAGAGCATGCTCACCGGGGCCTCCAGCTGCAGCCCGCGCGTGGCCTGTCCGGACACGAAGCCGAAGGCGTGCGAGGAGCCGCCCAGCACCGCCACGACGGCGAGCACCGCCGCCGACACCGCGAGAGCCCCGCCCACGAGCGCGCCACGACGGCGCACGGCCACCAGTGCGGCCGCGAGCACCGCGGCCGGCCACACCTTGATCCACGTCGCGGCGGCCAACACGATCGAGGCGAGCCACGGCCGGCGCACGAGCCACAGGGATCCTGCGATCACGAGCGGCACGGTCAGCCCGTCGAGGCGGTAGAGCCCGGCCGGGCCGAGCGCGAGGATCGAGGCGAGCCAGAACCACGAGGCCGTGACGCGTCCGCGCGAGCGGCCGTCGCCGACGAGGAGTGCGAAGGCCGCGGCATCCGCCATCGCCACCAGCACCGCCCAGCCTGCGGTGTAGCTGCCCACCAGCCAGCCGAGGCCCTGCGTGAGCACCATCGGCACCAGCGCGAGCGGCGGGTACACCCAGTCGACCGTGACGCCCACGATCGGCCCGCCCTGCAGCGCCTGCGCCGACCACGGCTCGTAGACCCGGTAGACGTCGCCCATCGGTTCCCCGGCGAGGGCGAACCCGAGCCAGGCGACGGCGGCGTGGACGAGGACGAACGCGACCCACAGCGGCACGCGTCTCGACACCCTGTCGAGTGTACGTGCCCGCGGGGCGCGCCAATGCGGGCGGATGCCGCCGGGCCTCAGCCTGCGAGACCGCCGAGCAGCTCGCCCACCGCGCGCGGCAGCGCCGCTGCAACGTCGAGCGCCGTGATCGGACCGCCCACGGGCCCGAGCGTGTCGGCGGCGAGGCGACCGGCACGGCCGTGCAGCAGGGCTCCGGTGGCGGCGAGTCGGCCGAGCTCCTCGGCATCGACGCTGCCGACCCGGTCGCCCGCGAGCGGACCGGCGGCTCCGGTCGGCGCGTGCCGGGTGCCGGGGGCGCCCATCGGGCCGCAAGCGGCGGCGACCAGGGCGCCGATCGCGCCGGCCAGCACGTCGCCGGTGCCCGCCGTCGCGAGCCACGGCGTACCGGCGACGACGAGGCGGGTCCAGCCGCTCGGGGTCGCGACGATCGTGACGGCACCCTTGAGCAGCACGGTCGCACCGAGCGCCCGGGCCGTCTCCCACGCGGCCTCGGTGCGCGCAGCCTCCGACGGCTCGGTGACGTCGGGCAGGCCGAGGCGGGCCCGCAGCCGCGCGTGCTCGCCGGCGTGCGGGGTCACCACCATGGGGGCGGTCGCTCCCACGGCGAGGTCCAGTGCGCCGGCGTCGACGACGACGGGGACATCGCCGGACAGGATGCCGCGGAGGGCCGCCGTCTCGGCGGGGGTGCGTGCCGCAGCATCCGTTCCCGAGCCGATCACCCACGCCTGCACGCGGCCGTCGGCCGTGACCGTCTCGGGACGCCGCTGCAGCACCAGCCCCGTGGCCGTCGCGGGCCCGAGGTAGCGCACCATGCCGATGCCCGTGCGATGGGCGGCTTCGACGCCGAGGACCGCGGCACCCGGGTAGGCCTCGGACCCGGTGCGGATGCCGAGCACCCCGCGGCGGTACTTGTCGTCCTCGGGCCGCGGGCGGCGGAGGCACGCCGCCGCGTCGCGCGCAGTCCACTCCGCCGCCGGCGCCGTCATGCGGCCAGCCTAGCCACCGCATCAGCGGCGGGTGCGCGCTCCCGCCGGCCCTGCGGCGACCTCCCGTCGCCCTGCCTCCTCACCCGGCTTCGGTTGGCCCGTCTGGTCGCCGATCCCTCATCCCGCGGCCATATGCGCCCACCGAAGCCCGCGGGACCCCACAGCACCCACCCTCACTGGGCCCATCTCGTCGCGCATCCGGCAACCCGCGACCATATGCGCCCACCCAAGCGGCCGACCGAGGCCCCGCCGCACCCACCTCGCGAGCGAGATCCGCCGCACCACCGGCCTGCCGGTGGCCGCAGTGGGCGAGATCACCGACGGGCTGCAGGCCGAGGGCATCCTCTCCGCCGGACACGCCGACGCCATCCTCGCCGCCCGCGAGTGGCTGCGCGACCCGCATCTGGGCCTGCGCTCGGCCGACGAGCTGGGCGAGACGGATGCCGCGCCCTGGCCGCCGCAGTACGTGCGGGCCCGCCACCGTTCATAACTCAGGCAGAATCGCGCCGGACGCGGTCGAACCGGGCCGCGATGGCGATTCTGCCTGAGTTACGAGCACGAGAGCACGGGCAACCACCGGCCGACCGTCAGAACCGGCGGCGCCGGGTCGCGTCGTGCACCTCGCCGACGAGCTCCTCGATGATGTCCTCCAGGAACAGCACCCCGGTGGTCTCCCCCGCCGCGTCGCGCACGCGCGCGAGGTGGCAGCCGGCGCGCCGCATGAGCGTGAGGGCGTCCTCCAGATCGGTGCTCTCCGACACCGGCACGAGCTGGCGGATGCGCTTGCGCGGCACCGGCAGCGCCGCAGCGTCGGTCACCGTCCTGCCGGCGGGGTCCTCCGCGCCGCGCAGGATGTCCTTGAGGTGCACGTATCCCTGCGGCTCGCCGTCGTCGTCGACGATCACGTAGCGCGAGAACCCGTGCTTGGCGACGGCCCGCTCCACCTGGTCGGGGGTCACGGACTCGGGCACGGTGACCAGCGCCGACAGCGGCACGGCGATGTCGGCGGCCTGCTTGTCGGTGAACTCGACCGCCGCCGCGACGGTGCCCGACGCGTCGTCGAGCACGCCCTCGATGCGGGACTGGTTCACGATCGTCGCGACCTCGTCGAGCGTGAAGGTGGATGCCGCCTCCGCCTTCGGCTGCACGCCGGACAGTCGCACGACGTGGTTCGCCGTCCAGTTCAGCGCGACGATGAGCGGGCGGAACAGCCACGAGAACCACACCAGCGGCGTGGCCAGCAGCAGCACCGCGCGATCGGGGACCGAGAAGGCGAGGTTCTTCGGCACCATCTCGCCGAACACCACGTGCAGGTACGACACGAGCACGAGCGCCACGACGAAGGCCACGACGTCCACCAGCGCGGCATCCCACCCGGTCAGCTCCAGCGGGACGCCGAGGAGGTGATGGATCGCCGGCTCGGATACGTTCAGGATCAGCAGCGAGCAGATCGTGATGCCCAGCTGGCTGGTGGCCAGCATGAGCGTGGCGTGCTCCATCGCGTGCAGCGCGGTGCGCGCCGCGCGCGAGCCCTTCTCGGCGAGCGGCTCGATCTGCGAGCGGCGCGCGGAGATGACGGCGAACTCCGCACCGACGAAGAAGGCATTGAGCACGAGCAGCACGACCAGCCACGCGATCCCGGCGATGTCGTTCACGACGCCTCCCCGTCCGGCGCGGTCTCGGGGACCGGGCGCGGCACGAAGCGCACCCGGGCGACCCGCCGGCCGTCCATCCGCTGCACGTCGAGGGTGCCGTCTTCGATCTCGACGGCGTCACCGACCACGGGGATGCGCTCCAGCTGCGCCATGAGGAACCCGCCCACGGTGTCGTAGACCTCGCCCTCGGGCACGCGGATGCCGGTGCGGTCGAGCACCTCGTCGGGACGCAGGTCGCCGGGGAGGATGACGGCGCCGCCGGCGCGCACGATGCCCGCCCCGCCGCGATCGTGCTCGTCGAGGACCTCGCCGACGATCTCCTCGACGAGGTCCTCCAGGGTCACCACGCCCGCCGTGCCGCCGTACTCGTCGACGACGATCGCCATCTGGTAGCCCCGGGCGCGCAGCTCGGACATGAGCGCGTCCAGGTGCACCGCCTCGGGCACGCGCAGCGGCTCCTCGGCGATCGCGGCGGCGGGCACGTCGGCGCGGCGCTCCCGGGGCACGCTGACGGCCTGCTTCACGTGGGCGATGCCGATGATGTCGTCCATCGACTCGTCGTACACCGGGAAGCGGCTGTGCCCGGTGCGCCGGGCGAGCTGGACGACCCGCTCCACGCTGTCGCCGGCCGCGACCGCGTGCACGCTCGGGCGGGGCGTCATGACGTCGTCGGCGGTCAGCCGGGCGAAGGTGAGCGTGCGGTCCAGCAGCGACGCGGTGTCCTGCTCGAGCACGCCGGCCTGCGCGGAGCGGCGCACGAGGCTCGACAGCTCCTCGGCAGTGCGCGCGCCGGAGAGCTCCTCCTTGGGCTCGATGCCCATCGCGCGCAGCACGCCGTTGGCGCTGCCGTTGAGCACCGCGACGGCGGGGCGGAAGACCGTCGTGAAGGCGACCTGGAAGCCCATGACGAGTCGCGCCGTGGTCCGCGGGACGGCCAGGGCGAAGTTCTTCGGGACGAGCTCGCCGAGGATCATCGAGAACACCGTCGCGATGCCGATGCCGAGCACCGTCGCCAGCGGCCGCGACACGGCCTCGCCCATCCCCCAGGCACTGAACACCGGGCCGAGCAGGTTCGAGAGCGCCGGCTCCATCGTGTAGCCGGTCAGCAGGGTCGTGAGCGTGATGCCCAGCTGCGCGCTGGACAGGTGGGTCGAGGTGATCTTGAGCGCCTCGATCGTCAGCGCCAGGCGCGTCTCCCCGGCCGCCTGCCGCGCCTCCAGGTCGGCGCGGTCGAGGTTCACCAGAGCGAACTCGCTCGCCACGAACAGACCGGTCCCGATCGTCAGCAGCAGCCCCACGCCCAGCATGACGAGGTCCATCACGCGCAGCCTCCCGTACGGAGGGAGAACGCAGGGGCGGGCGAACGTCTACTGGGAGGGTCGTCCATGGTGCCCCCAGTCTACGGCAGCCACCTCCCCCGGCATCCCCCTCCCTCCCTCTCGCCCTGTTGGTGCCACTTTCCTGCAAGTGACGAATCCCCCTCGATTGTCCACGTATCGCGCATTCGCCCGCCCACCGAGTTGCGCCGTCTGGTGCGGGCCGTCGCGCGCTGGCGCATCGGGCCGCTGGAGCGGACCGCGCAGCTGTACGACATCCTCACGCGCGGCGGGCTTCCGTCGTCGCGGCCCCGGCCTGGGTACTGAGCCCCGTCGAGGGCTTCGGCTCGCGGCATCCCGTCGGCGGCTTCGGCTCGCGGCATCCCGTCGACGGCTTCGGCTACAGCTCCCTCCGATGGCGCCACATATTCGTATAGGCCATTACAGGAAGGTGCCGCCAACAGTGCGAAGGGAGGGGAGGGCGGATGCTGGGGCTACCAGCTGACCGGCAGGGCCTTGCCCTCCTCGTAGCCGGCGGCGGACTGCAGACCCACCATGGCGCGCTCGTGGAACTCCGGCACGGTCGCCGCGCCCGCATAGGTGAACGACGAGCGCACCCCCGAGGTGATCATGTCGATGAGGTCCTCGACGCCCGGCCGCAGCGGGTCGAGGTAGATCCTCGATGAGGAGATGCCCTCGGCGAACAGCTCCTTGCGCGCCCGCTCGTAGCGGTCGAGCCGGCCGAACCGGCCCTGCACGGCCTTGGTCGAGGCCATCCCCCACGACTCCTTGAAGGCGCGTCCGGACTCGTCGGCCTGCAGGAGCCCCGGCGCCTCGATCGTGCCGGCGAACCACGAGCCGATCATGACGGATGCCGCGCCCGCCGCGAGCGCCAGAGCGACGTCGCGGGGGTAGCGCACGCCGCCGTCGGCCCACACGTGAGCGCCCAGCGAAGCCGCCGCCTGGGCGGTCTCCAGCACGGCGGAGAACTGCGGCCGCCCGACGGCGGTCATCATGCGCGTCGTGCACATGGCGCCCGGACCCACCCCCACCTTCAGGATCGTCGCGCCGGCCCCGACGAGGTCGCGCACGCCCTCGGCGGTGACGATGTTGCCCGCCACGAGGGGGATGCCGAGCTCCAGCTGCGACACCGTCCGCAGCGCCCGCAGCATCCCCTCCTGGTGACCGTGCGCGGTGTCGATCACGAGCACGTCGACCCCGGCGCCGGCGAGGGCCTTCGCCTTGGCGGCCACGTCGCCGTTGATGCCGACGGCTGCGGCGACGATGAGCCGTCCGTCGGCGTCGACCGCGGGCCGGTACAGGGTCGCGCGCAGGGCGCTGCGCTCGGACAGGGTCCCCACGAGCCGACCGTGGCGCAGCACGCACACCGTCTCCGCCTCGGCGGCCACGATGAGCTCGAACGCCTGGCGCGCGTCGGTGACGTCGTCGGCGTCGATCGACGCCGGGCGTCCGCGGGCGAGATCGCCCAGGCGCGCATCGGGCAGGGCCGTCCCCAGCCGCGTGGCGGGCACGACGCCGAGGATGTCGTCGACGTGGATGCCGGAGGGGGGCGGCGCGGACGGGGCCACCACGATGCCGTAGCCGACGGTGGGCGGCAGCAGCCTCGCAGCATCCGCCACGGTGGCCTCCGGCGGCAGCACGAGCGGGGTGTCCCACGGCACCGGCTGGTCCTTCACCCAGCGGATGGCGGCATCCACCTCCTGCAGCGCCAGGTCCTGCGGCAGCACCCCGAGTCCGCCGCGCCGGGCCAGGGTGGCCGCCAGCCGCGGGCCGGTGACCGAGTTCATGTTCGCCGCGACGAGCGGGATCGTCGCGGCACTGCCGTCGCGGGGGGCGAGGTCGACGTCGAGCCTGCTGGTGACCGACGACCGTCGCGGGACGAGGAAGACGTCCGAGTAGGTGAGGTCGACGGTGGGGTGCGCACCGGAGAACTGCATGCCTCCACGCTACCCATTCGCCGCGGTCGCCGACGCCGCATTCCCGCCTCGGCATCGCCCGATCCCCGGATTCACGCCGTTCTTCTGCGCTAGGCTGGGGCCGTGTGCGCCCGTCGACCCGGCTGTGCACGAACGGAACTTCACCGACGAAAGCAGGCGAACACCGTGTCCAGTCAGGTGGCCGGCCTCGGAACCTCCAGTGACGGCGAATTCGGCGCCAACGAATGGCTCGTCGCCGAGCTGTACGAGCAGTACTCGAAGGACAAGAACGCGGTCGACCAGGCCTGGTGGCCGATCCTGGAGGCATACCGGACCGAGTCCGCTCCGGCATCCGGAGACGGCCCCCCCGGCGCCGCGGCGGCGACCGCCGCACCGCCGCTGCCGAAGGATGCCGCGCCGGTCACCGCGCCCATCCCGGTGGTGGGCGCCCAGCCGGTCGCGCGCACCACAGCGCGCCCCGCCGCCCCCCAGCCCATCCCCGCGCAGGCCCCGGCGGTCGCACCGCGCGCGGTCGCGGCCGCCGGCGAGGACGTCGTGACGGCCCTGCGCGGCATGCCCAAGACGCTCGCGGCCAACATGGACGAGTCGCTGACGGTCCCGACCGCCACGAGCGTCCGGACGATCCCGGCCAAGCTGATGATCGACAACCGCATCGTCATCAACAACCACATGGCCCGCACGCGCGGCGGCAAGGTCAGCTTCACGCACCTCATCGGATGGGCCATCATCCAGGCGCTCAAGGCGTTCCCGAGCCAGAACGTGCACTACACCCAGCAGGACGGCAAGCCCGCGGTCGTGGCACCCGCGCACATCAACCTGGGCATCGCGATCGACCTGCCCAAGCCGGACGGCTCGCGCTCGCTCCTGGTGCCGAGCATCAAGCGCGCCGAGGCGCTCACGTTCAACGAGTTCCTCGCCGCCTACGAGGACCTCGTCTCCCGTGCCCGGGCCAACAAGCTCACCGCCGCCGACTTCCAGGGCACCACGGTCTCGCTGACCAACCCGGGCGGCATCGGCACGGTCCACTCGGTGCCCCGCCTCATGCCGGGGCAGGGGTGCATCGTGGGCGTGGGCGCGCTGGAGTACCCCGCGCAGTTCCAGGGCTCCAGCGACAAGACGCTCATCGAGCTCGGCATCGGCAAGACGGTGACCCTTACGAGCACGTACGACCACCGCGTCATCCAGGGCGCGGGATCCGGCGAGTTCCTCAAGGTCGTCCACGAGTTCCTGATCGGGGAGCGGCGCTTCTACGAGGACATCTTCGCGGCGCTGCGCATCCCGTACGCGCCGATCCACTGGCGCCGCGACATCAACGTCGACCTCGCCGAGCTCATCGACAAGACCGCGCGCGTGCAGGAGCTCATCAACTCCTTCCGGGTGCGCGGCCACCTCATGGCCGACATCGATCCGCTGGAGTACGTGCAGCGCACCCACCCAGACCTGGAGATCGAGTCGCACGGCCTGACCTTCTGGGACCTCGACCGCGCGTTCGTCACCGGCGGGTTCGGCGGCAAGCGCCTGCTGAAGCTGCGCGAGATCCTCGGGGTGCTGCGCGACTCGTACTGTCGCACGATCGGCATCGAGTACATGTTCATCCAGGACCCCGACCAGCGCGCGTGGTTCCAGGAGAACGTCGAGGTCAAATACCAGAAGCCCGGCCACGACGAGCAGCTGCGGATCCTCAGCAAGCTCAACGAGGCCGAGGCGTTCGAGACGTTCCTGCAGACCAAGTACGTGGGGCAGAAGCGCTTCAGCCTGGAGGGCGGCGAGTCCCTCATCCCCCTCCTCGACCAGATCCTGCAGGGCGCGGCCGACGCGGGCCTGGACGGCGCCGCGATCGGCATGGCCCATCGCGGTCGGCTGAACGTGCTGACCAACGTCACCGGCAAGACGTACGGACAGGTCTTCCGGGAGTTCGAGGGGTCGGTCGCGGTCGGCTCGAAGAGCGGCTCGGGCGACGTCAAGTACCACCTCGGCACCGAGGGCACCTTCGTCGCGCACAGCGGCCAGGAGCTGCCGGTGGTGCTCGCAGCGAACCCTTCGCACCTGGAGACCGTCGACGGCGTGCTCGAGGGCATCGTGCGGGCCAAACAGGACCGCAAGCCCATCGGCACGTTCTCCTGGCTGCCGATCCTCGTGCACGGCGACGCCGCGTTCGCCGGCCAGGGCGTGGTGGTGGAGACGTTGCAGATGTCGCAGCTGCGCGCCTACCGCACCGGCGGCACGATCCACGTGGTCGTCAACAACCAGGTCGGCTTCACGACCCTCCCCCAGGACAGTCGCACCTCGGTGTACGCGACCGATGTCGCCAAGTCCATCCAGGCCCCGGTCTTCCACGTCAACGGCGACGATCCCGAGGCGGTCGTGCACGTGGCCGAGCTGGCGTTCCGCTACCGCGAGCGCTTCCATCGCGACGTCGTGATCGACCTGGTCTGCTACCGCCGTCGCGGACACAACGAGGGCGACGACCCGTCGATGACGCAGCCGCTGATGACGAACCTCATCGAGGCCAAGCGCTCGGTGCGGCGCCTCTACACCGAGGCGCTCGTCGGCCGCGGCGACATCACGCAGGAAGAGTACGAGCAGGCCAAACGCGACTTCCAGGACCGGCTCGAGGTCGCCTTCGCCGAGACGCACGCCGCCGAGACCGGCGCGTCGGCGGTGGTGTCGCCGACGACCTCGGTCGAGCAGGTCGTGGGCGAGCCGGAGACAACGGGCGTCTCGCCGGATGTCGTGCGGCAGGTGGGCGATGCCTTCGTCAACGCCCCCGAGGGGTTCACCGTGCACCCGAAGCTCAAGGCGCTGCTCGACAAGCGGGCCGAGATGAGCCGCTCCGGCGGCATCGACTGGGCGTTCGGCGAGCTGCTCGCGTTCGGATCGCTGCTGATGGAGGGCACGAACGTCCGGCTCGCCGGACAGGACTCCCGCCGCGGCACCTTCGTGCAGCGGCACGCGATCATGCACGACCGCGAGAACGGCCAGGAATGGCTGCCGCTGGCGAACCTGTCGCAGACCCAGGGCCGCTTCTACGCCTACGACTCGCTGCTGAGCGAGTACGCCGCGATGGCGTTCGAGTACGGCTACTCGGTCGAGCGCGCCGACACGCTGACGCTGTGGGAGGCCCAGTTCGGCGACTTCGCCAACGGAGCCCAGACGGTGCTCGACGAGTTCATCTCGTCGGCCAACCAGAAGTGGGGCCAGCAGTCCGGTCTGGTCCTGCTCCTCCCGCACGGCTACGAGGGCCAGGGCCCCGACCACTCGTCGGCCCGCATCGAGCGCTACCTGCAGTTGTGCGCGCAGGACAACATGACCGTCGCGCGTCCGTCGACGCCCGCATCGTACTTCCACCTGCTGCGCCGTCAGGCCTACCAGCGGCCGCGGCGGCCGCTCGTGGTGTTCACGCCGAAGGCGATGCTGCGTCTGCGTGGGGCGACGAGCCCGGTCGAGGCGTTCACGTCCGGTCGGTTCGAGCCGGTCATCGACGACGACCGCGGGCTCGACAAGAGCCGGGTGGAGCGCGTACTGCTGCACGCGGGCAAGCTCCACTGGGATCTGCGGGCGGAGCTGGAGAAGAGCCCCGACCCGCGCATCGCCCTGGTGCGCCTGGAGCAGTACTACCCGGCGCCGATCGAGGAGCTCAACGCGGTACTGGACACCTACCCCCGCGCCGAGCTGGTGTGGGTGCAGGACGAGCCGGAGAACCAGGGGGCCTGGCCCTTCATCGCGCTGGAGGTCGTCAAGCACCTGCACGGGCGGACGATCCGCCGCGTCTCGCGCACGGCAGCGGCCTCGACGGCGACCGGATCGGGCAAGGTGCACGCGATCGAGCAGGCCACGCTGCAGCGCGAGGCACTGACGTTCTAGCGGCGGTCGGCGTTCAGCCAGCGGTGTCGACGGTCACGAGGCCCAGGTCGGTCCACGCGCGCAGCAGGTCGCGATCCCCGCTGACCGCGACGAAGTCGTCGGATGCCGCGGCCAGCGCGGTCGCGCACTGCACGGCGTCGTACCCGCGCAGCGCGTGCCTCGCGCCCAGGCGCGCGGCACTGCGGATGATCCCGTCGGACGGCGTGATCGCCACGATCTGATCCCAGAGCTCCTCGAACGACTCGCACACCTGCTCGAGCGCGGCTGCGGACAGCCGGCCCTGCCGCGCGGCCTGCGCGAGTGCGGTGTGCACTTCGACGTATGCGAGAGCACTCGCCGCGATGCCATCGGCATCCCGCCACAGCCGTTCGCAGCGCGCGCTGGTCGATTCCTCGACCAGGAGCGGAACGATGGCCGAGGTGTCGAGGAAGACGATCACCGCCGCTGCTCGACGATGAGGTCGCTGACGGGCAGGTCGGCCACGATGCGTGCGGGCAACGGTCGTCGTGGCGACGCGGGCAGCCGCGCCACGCCTTCGCGCAGCAGCCGCTCCAATCCCGACTCCTCACCGATCGGCACGATCCGGGCGATCGGCCTGCCGTGGTCGGTGACGGTGATCTCCTGTCCGCGACGCACGTCGGCCAGATGCCGGCTGAGGCCGTCGCGCAGCTCGCGCACACCGATTGTGGCCACATTCATGACAGAATTCTAGCCACTTCTCGGTCGGCTGTCAGCGCGGGTTGCACGCCGACGCACGACCGTCACGACGACCGCGGCGAGGGCGAGCAACCCCGCCAACAGCATGCTCGGCCCCGCGAGTACCAGGAGCCCCGCCGACAGCACGGCGGCGACCGCCGCCATCCACCAGCCCGGACCGAAGCGCGGTAGCAGGAGGAGCGCCGCGACCATGCCGACCGCGTAGATCGACACCATGTTGCTCGTGTGGATCAGGATGAACGCCTGCAGATCGCCGCCGGTCGCGAGCGCCACCGTCGTGTAGCCGACCCCGATCGCGAAGGTGACCAGGAGCGCGGCACGCGGGATGCCGCCGCGCTCGGCGCCGGACGCCATCCAGCGCGGCAGGTCGCCGGCGACCGCGAGCGAGGCGCCCAGCTTCCCGAAGGCCGCCAAGTACGCGTTCGCCACACCCACGACGACGATCCCGGCGACCGCGGCCACGGCGACGGGCCCGACACCGGGTGCGACGGCATCCGCGAGCGTCAACAGGGGGACGGCGCCCTCGCCGGCATCCTCCCCCAGCACGCCGACGGTCACGATCTGCAGCAGGAGGTAGGCGGCACCCGTCACGACGAGCGCGATCGCCGTCGCGATCGGGATCGCGCGCCGCGGATCGCGGAACTCCCCCGAGATGTGCGTGCCGACCTCCCACCCGGCGATCGCCCACACGAAGAGGATCACGGCCGTGCCGACCCCCTGCCAGCCGTGTGGCAGGAAGGGCTGGAAACGGGATGCCTCGACCGACGGGACGGCGGCAGCGACGACGAAGACGACGATCGCGATGAGCAGGCCGGTCAGCACGAACTGCACCCAGCCGGCGACGCGCACCCCGAGCAGGTTGACGGCGAACGGCGGCAGCAGGATCGCGTACGCGAGGATCGGCACCGCGATGCGGTCGAGCCCCGCGATCGCGGTGAGGTACTCGGCGCCGAGGATCGCGAGCACCGGGAACCCCGCTGCGACCCCGAAGTAGAACCAGTAGCCGGTCGCCCGCGCGACCGTGGCCCCGAGCGTGCGACGGGCGTAGCTCGCAACGCCGCCGGGGTCGGGATGCCGGGCCGCGAGCGCCGCGAACGCCCCCGCGAGCGGCACCGCCAGCACGATGACGACCGCGACCGCGAGGATCGACGCCGGGCCCGCGACCGCCGCCGTGAGGCCCGGCAGCACGAGCAGCCCCGTGCCGAGGACCGACGCGATGTACAGCGCGACGCCCTGCGGCACGCCGAGCCCCGTCGCGTGCGTCGGGGTCGGGTCGGAGCGGGCGGTCGTGGGCACCCCTCGATTCTGTCGCGACCCGGCGACGTCAGTCGGCGGCGAAGGTGTGCGCGGCGCGCAGGCGGGCGAGCACCTGGTCGCGCAGCTCCTCCGGCGCGGCCTCGCGGCACGAGCGGGCCAGCACCTCGGTCAGGGTGCGGGCGACCAGCGCCTCATCGCGGCACGCCGGGCAGCTGTCCAGGTGCTCGCGGATGTCGTCCTGCGCCGTCTTGCACACCTCGTCGCGCAGGTACTCCTCGAGTTCCCGGCGCGCCTTCTCACAGCCGCAATCGCTCATCTCTGGCTCCTCGGGGCGACGTCCATGCCGCGCTCTCTCGCGTAGTCGGCGAGGAGCTCGCGCAGCATGCGCCTGCCACGATGCAGGCGGCTCATCACCGTGCCGATGGGGGTCTTCATGATGTCCGCGATCTCCTGGTAGGCGAACCCCTCGACGTCGGCGAGGTAGACGGCCAGGCGGAAGTCCTCGGGGATCTGCTGGAGGGCGTCCTTGACGACGGATGCCGGCATCCGGTCGATCGCCTCCGCCTCTGCGGAGCGCGAACTGGTCGCCGTCGCCGACTCCGCCCCGCCCAGCTGCCAGTCCTCCAGGTCGTCGATCGCGCCCTGGTAGGGCTCGCGCTGCCTCTTGCGGTACGTGTTGATGTACGTGTTGGTGAGGATGCGGTAGAGCCACGCCTTCAGGTTCGTGCCCTGCGTGAACGACGACCACGACGCGAAGGCCTTCACGAACGTCTCCTGGACGAGGTCGGCGGCGTCCGCCGGGTTGCGGGTCATCCGCATCGCCGCGGCATACAGCGGATCCATGAAGGGAAGCGCCTGCTGCTCGAACTGCGTGCGGGGATCGGTCGTGGCCGCCTGATCTTCCATCGCGAGCCAGTCTACGGGGACCGGCGACACGGCCCGCGGCGGAGCGTCCAGGGTCGCGATCATGCCGCTCCTCCAGGTGTGTCGGTCCAGTTCGTTAGGGTAGAACCCGATGAGCGACCTCGCGTATTCCCCTGACCACGACGACACGGAGGACGGCTGGGCGGCACCGCTCGCGGACCATCCCGTGCACGCGGTGATCAGCGTCCCCGGCTCCAAGTCGCTCACCAATCGGGAGCTGGTGCTCGCCGCCCTGGCCGACGCGCCGAGCCGACTCGTCGCGCCGCTGCACTCCGACGACTCGAACCGCATGATCGAGGCGCTCAGCGCCCTCGGCGTGGGCATCGAGCCGGTCGAGTCCGACCGCGAATCCGGCCCCGACCTGCACGTGACCCCGGCGGCGCACCTGACCGGCGACACGACGATCGACTGCGGTCAGGCCGGCACCGTCATGCGCTTCGTCGCGCCGCTGACCGGTCTGGCCACCGGCGAGGTGTTCGTCACCGCCGCCGAGAACGCGCTGCACCGGCCGATGGGCGCCATGATCAAGGCGCTCCGCCGGCTCGGCGTCGACATCGACGACGCCGGCCACTGGGCGCTGCCGTTCACGGTGCGCGGGCACGGACACATCCGCGGCGGCGAGGTGGCGATCGACGCGAGCGCGTCGAGCCAGTTCGTCTCCGGGCTCCTGCTGGCCGCGCCCCGCTTCGACGTGGGGCTGCACCTCATCCACACCGGCGAGCGCCTGCCGAGCATGCCGCACATCGACATGACGGTGGCCGCCCTCGCCCACCGCGGCGTGCACGTGGAGCGACCGAACCCGCACGAGTGGCTGGTCCCGGCAGGGTCCCTGCGCGGCAAGGACACCACGATCGAGCCCGACCTGTCCGGCGCTGCGCCCTTCCTGGCCGCCGCGCTCGTGACCGGCGGCACGGTGACGATCCCGGGCTGGCCGGCGCACTCCACGCAGCCGGGTGCGCTCCTGTCCGACATGCTCGCGGTGCTCGGGGCGCGGGTCTCGCGCCGCGGCGGCGCGCTCACCGCCGTCGGCACCGGCGCCATCGCCGGCGTCGACCTCGACCTGACCGCGGCGAGCGAGCTCACTCCGACGCTGTTCGCGATCGCCGCGTTCGCGGATGCCCCGACGACACTGCACGGCATCGGCCACATCCGCGGCCACGAGACCGATCGCATCGCGGCCCTGATCGCGAACCTCCGCGCGCTCGGCGGCGAGGCGCACGAGCTGGCCGACGGCATCCGCATCGTCCCCCGCCCGCTCACCGGCGGCGTGTGGCGGGCCCATCACGACCACCGCATCGCCACGGCCGGCGCCGTGGTCGGGCTGCGCGTGCCCGGCGTCGTGATCGACGACATCGGCGCGACCGCCAAGACCATGCCGGAGTTCCCCGAGCTATGGGGCGGGATGCTGCACGGGGGCGCCGCGGCGTGATCGACGAGGGCGCTCGATGAGCTGGCTGGACGAGTCGGACGACGACGAGCCCGACTTCGACGAGGCCGACGTGCGGGTGCGCCCCAACCCCAAGGCCAACCGTCCGCGCACCAAGCGCCGCCCCGCCCACGCCGACGCCGAGCTCGCGCGCGTGCTGGGCGTCGATCGCGGCCGGTACCCCGTGCTCGTGGACGAGGACGGCCCGCGCGAGCGCACCGTGCTCGCGACCCGCGCGCGGGAGCTCCGCCGCCGACCGATCGTCACGGGCGACCGCGTGCGCGTGGTCGGCGACACCTCCGGGGCCGAGGGGACCCTCGCCCGCATCGTCGGCATCGCCGAGCGCACCTCGCTCCTGCGCCGCAGCGCCGACGACACCGACCAGGTCGAGCGGGTCGTGGTCGCCAACGCCGACCAGCTCGTCGTCGTGGTCGCCGCGGCCGATCCCGAGCCACGGCCCCGGCTGGTCGACCGGTATCTCGTGGCGGCGTGGGATGCCGGCATCCGTCCCCTGCTCGTGGTGACCAAGACCGACCTCGCCGACCCGTCCCCGTTCCTGGCGCACTTCGAGGGGCTCGAGGACCTCGGCGTGCTCACGAGCGCACGAGACGCGATGCCGGTCGAGGCGATCGGCGAGCGCCTCGCCGGGCACGTCACGGTCTTCGTGGGGCACTCCGGCGTGGGCAAGTCCACGCTCGTGAACGCGCTCGTGCCCACGGCCGCGCGGGCCACCGGGCACGTCAACGAGGTCACCGGGCGCGGGCGCCACACCTCGAGCTCCACGGTGGCGCTGCGCTACGAGGGACCGGCCGGGCGCGGCTGGGTGGTCGACACCCCGGGGGTGCGCTCGTTCGGGCTCGGGCACGTGGATCCGGCGAACATCCTCGGCGCGTTCACCGACCTGGCCGCGATCGCGCAGGACTGCCCGCGCGGCTGCACGCACCTGCCCGACGCGCCGGACTGCGCGATCGTCGAGGCCGTGGCGGAGGGGCGCCTGGGCGCCCGCGGAGCCGCGCGCCTGGACTCCCTGCAGCGCCTCCTCGCCACCCTCGCGGCCTAGGCTGGTCGTATGACACAGCTCGCACCCGGCTCACCCGCACCCGAATTCACCCTGGCGGACCAGGACGGGGCATCCGTATCCCTGGAGAGCCTGCGCGGACAGCGCGTCGTGCTCTACTTCTACCCGGCCGCGATGACGCCGGGGTGCACGACCGAGGCCTGCGACTTCCGCGACAGCCTGTCGTCGCTGCAGGCCGCCGGCGTCACCGTGCTGGGCGTCTCGCGCGACACCCCGGACAAGCTCCGCGAGTTCCGCGAGCGGGACTTCCTGACCTTCACCCTGCTGAGCGACCCGGACCACCGCGTGCACGACGCGTACGGCGCGTGGGGCGAGAAGGTGAACTACGGCAAGACCATCGAGGGCGTGCTGCGGTCGACCTTCGTGATCTCGCCGGAGGGTCTCATCGAACACGCCCTGTACAACGTCAAGGCCACCGGTCACGTCGCCCGCGTGCGCCAGCTCCTCGGATTGGGCTGACCGCGACGGCCCTCACCGCCCGGAGACGCGCCGGGCGGCGGCGCGCACCGCGGCGATCAGGAGCACGAGGCCCACGAGCGCGGGAAGTGCCACCGCCAGCGCCGTGAGCGGATGGGCGAACCGCCCCGTCACCGCGCCCAGCGCCACGGCGAGGATGAGCAGCTGCGTGACGATGCCGCCCGACCGCCCCCACGAGACGCCGCGCGCGCAGGCCCACGCGAACGCGGCGGTCATCGCGGCGCCCACGAGCGTCAGCACGATGAGCGCGATCGAGCTGGCGATCGAGTCGCTGTCGCCCGAGCCGAGCGCGAGGAACTGCCAGGCGACGAGCACCATCACGCCCGCCGCCTCGATCACCAGGACGGCGGCAGCGAGGCGTTCCGCCCCCGAGATCTGCATGTGAGAACCTCTCGATCGTCGAATCCGGGCCGTTACGGCCGCATTCCTCAAAGGGAATGCTCAGCATCGGGCCGCCTCGAACCTCTTGTTCGCTCAACCAGGCTATGGGACGATTGACGAAGCATTGTGCTCCCACAGCGAAGTGGGGCGAGTACTCGCTCGCACACCCACAGGGCACGCAGACGCCGTCGCGGCCCGATCACCTCATCATCAAGGAGCACGACCCATGGATTGGCGCGACAAAGCGGCATGCCTCACCGTCGACCCGGAACTGTTCTTCCCGGTCGGCAACACGGGGCCCGCAGTCGACCAGATCGAGAAGGCCAAGTCGGTGTGCGCGCGCTGCACCGTCACGGAGATCTGCCTGCAGTACGCGCTGGAGACCGGGCAGGACTCCGGCGTGTGGGGCGGACTGTCCGAGGACGAGCGCCGGGCCCTGAAGCGCCGCGCTGCCAGAGCACGCCGAGCCTCGTAACCCGGCCCGGTTCAGCCCACACGCTCCAGGTAGCGCAGCGGGATCTCGATCGTGACCTCGGTGCCGCTGCCGACGATCGTGTGCCAGTCGATGGCGCCGCTGAGTTCGCCCTGGATGAGCGTGCGCACGATCTGGGTGCCGAGCCCCCGGCCCACCTGACCCTCCGGCAGCCCCACACCGGAGTCGCGCACGCGCACCTCGAGGCGGTCCTCGGTGCGTTCGGCGATGATCTCGACGTCGCCCTCGGTGCCGGCCAGGCCGTGCTCGACGGCGTTGGTCACGAGCTCGGTCAGAGCCAGCGCCAGCGGCGTCGCGTACTCGCTCGGGAGGGTCCCGAACCGGCCGACGGTGTGCGTGCGCGCACGGGTGTTCGGTGCGGCGGCGACCTCGGCGACCAGGCGCAGCACCCGGTCGAACACCTCGTCGAAGTCGACGTTCTGGGCGAGCCCCTCCGACAGCGTGTCGTGGACGACGGCGATCGCCGAGACGCGACGCATGGCGTGCGTGAGCGCGTCGCGCGCCTCGTCGGAGTGGGTGCGCCGTGCCTGGATGCGCAGGAGGGAGGCGACGGTCTGCAGGTTGTTCTTCACTCGATGGTGGATCTCGCGGATCGTGGCATCCTTCGTGATGAGCTCCTGCTCCCGGTGGCGCAGTTCGCTCACGTCGCGGCAGAGCATGATCGCGCCCACGCGCGTGCCGTGGTCGCGCAGCGGGATCGTGCGCAGCGACACGGTCACCCCGCGGGCCTCGATGTCGGTGCGCCACGGCGCGCGACCGGCGACCACGAGCGGCAGCGTCTCGTCGAACTGCTGCTTGGCGGGCAGGATCCGCGTGGTCACCTCGATGAGCGACTCGCCCTCCAGCTCGTCCTCGAAGCCCATGCGATTGAACGCCGACAGCGCGTTGGGGCTCGCGAAGGTCACCACCCCCTCGAAGTCGAGGCGGATGAGCCCGTCCGAGGCGCGGGGTGCACCGCGACGCGGCGACGTCGGCGCGGACGGGTCGGGGAAGTCGCCGGATGCCACCATCCCGAACAGCTCGTCCGCGCAGTCGTTGAAGGTGATCTGCTGGCGCGAGGGCGTGCGCGCCTCGCCCAGGTTCGTGTGCCGCGTGAGCACGCCGACGATCTCGGGCGGCCGGCCGCTGCCGCCCCGCTCACGCAGGATCGGCACCGCCCGCACGCGGGTCGGGGTCTCCTCGAACCAGTCCGGCGAGGAGGAGTCGACGATCCGGCCGTTGACGAAGGCATCCCGCACCTGCGCGCGCCACTGCGGACGGATGAGGTCGCCGACGATGTCGCGGTAGAACAGGGTCGCCGCACCGCTGGGCCGGGCGTGGGCGACGGCGATGAACGACTCGTCCGCGGTCGGCACCCAGATCACGATGTCGGCGGAGGCCAGGTCGGCCAGCAGCTGGCCGTCGCCGGCCAGCCGGTGCAGCCATTCGATGTCCGATTCGCTCGAGCGTCCTTGCGCACCTACGAGATCACTGAGCGTCGACACGCCTCCAGCTTAGGGGCCGCTCAGGGACTCATGCCGTGCGAGGGATATGCGCCGCGCGGCGTCGCTCGCGGCGCCCGGTCGGCGACGGCGGCTCGACGATCTCCCCCACGAATCGGCGCACGGCGGCCGTCAGAGCCGAGCGGGGCGAGGTGTGCGCGACGGGGCGGGCCGTGAGCATCGCCGCGTCGGTCGCCTTGCCGTCCCAGGGGAGGAACGACACGTCGTCGATCCCCGCGAACCGTTCCAGCGTGCGGCGCACCTGCCCGTGCGCGTCGATGCCGAGCGCTCCACGACGGGTCTTGTTCACGACGACGTGGACGGATGCCGCGCCGGCGGCCGCCCGCAGCTCCGGGTAGGCGCGCACGAACCGGGAGACCCCCACCGGGTCGGCGGCCACGACCGCCACGACGAGATCGGCCACGGCGAGCGCCGCGAGGGTGGCGGCGTTGCGGCGCGGTCCGTCCAGGTCGCTGACGATCTCCTCGTCGCGCTCCAGGGCCGCGGCGACGTCGACCACGACGTCGTCGACCCACGGCCGGCACGCCTCCAGCGCGGCCGCGACGCGCGCGTGGCCGAGCTCGGGCCAGCGCCCCGGGCGGTTGATGCCGGTGAGCACCTCCAGCTCGCCCAGCGGCACCGCGATGCGGGTCAGCTCGGCGGGGCTGAGGCCCCCGCGCTCGGCCTGACGGCACGCGGCGGCGAACCCGGGGCCCTCGTCGGCGAGCCCGGTCGCGATCGCGATCGACGGGGCGCGGCTGTCGGCGTCGACGAGGGCCACGCGTCGGCCGTCTCGTGCGAGCTCGCACGCCAGTTCGACGGCGACCGTCGTGCGTCCCGGCGCCCCGTCAGCGCCCCACACGACGATCACGCGGCCGCGGGGAGACTCCGACACCGGCGTCGGCATGACCTCCGGCCGCAGGAGCCGCGCGGCATCCGGCTCGGCCGGCGTCAGCCCGAACAGGGCGGCCAGGCGCCGGTCGGCCTCGCGCGCGCACAGCGGCGCGATGCGCACCCCGAACCTGTCGCACGCGCCGACGAGGTCCGCCGTGAGGGTCGCACGGTCCGCGTCGAGGACGAGCAGGTCGGCGCGGGACAGCTCGGCCAGCAGCTCAGCGGCCTCCGGTCCCGACATCGCGTCTGCCACCGCGGCGGCCGGAGCGCCCGCGGCGACCACCGCGCGCACGTCGGCGTCCTCTTCGCGCAGCGCCGCGACCAGGCGCCGCGCGGGGGCGCCTGCGACGGCCACCACGACCCTCATCGGTGCGCCCCGGTCGACGCGGTGCCGGCGACCGGCACGACCGACAGGGCGGAGCCGTCGGAGGAGGCGGCCAGCGCCGCGGCGACGTCGGCCCGGGCGATCACGAGCTCGAGCGCGACCTCGCCGCCGCCGAGCATGGAGTCGTCGCGCGACACCTGCACGACGGTCGCGTCGGCGACCAGGACCCGCGGGGTGTCGTACTCGCCGCGCTCGGTGGGCGGGGCCGCCCACACCTCCACGACGGTGCCGGGGCGCACCGAGGCCGGGACATCGGTGGCGCTGCGCATCACGACGGTCGTCGTGGCGGCCTCGCGCGCATCGCCCACGGCGTCGGCGGGCACGAGCTCGCCGGCGGCGATGGTGCGGGTCGCGACCGCGTCGTCGGCGAGGGTGCCGGGCACGGCGTATGCCTCGCCCACGCCGCCGAGGGCGACCTCGGCGACCTCGAGGTCGCCGGCGGAGACCTGCTGGCCCGGCACGATGGTGCGGGTCGCGACGAGCACCGGGGCGGTCTGCCGCGCCGTCGAGACGACGAGCCAGACACCGGCGACGGATGCCACGATCAGCACGATGCCGAGAAGGAACCGCAGGTCCGACCAGAACGGACGCGGGCGGGGACGGGCGATGACGTCGAGAGCGGCCATGGCCCCATCGTGGCGCAGCGCGCCACGTCGCGACGGAGGTTATCCACAGGCTCGGCGATGGGTCTGTGCGCGTGCCCCCGACGGAAGGATAATGGGCACATGCCCGATCGCCCCGCACCCGAGTTGCGCATGCTCGCCCCCGCACAAGCAGCCGAGCTGCTTCAGATCGACGTCGATGAGGTCATCGCCCTGATCCTCGAGGGGCGCCTTCGCGGCGCGAAGGTCGGCTCCCCCGCGCGATGGCGCGTGGAGGCCGCCAGCATCGAGGAGTACCTCGACGACCAGGTCGAGGAGGCGCGCATCATGGCGCTGTGGCGCGAGTCGAGCACCGCGAGCTTCCCCGAGCTGTGGGGCCGCGGGCAGGTGCGCCACCCGGACTGATCCCGGCGGCATCCGCCCGGTCCGCGGCCTCACGGCAGAGCGACCGGCGCCTCCAGACGCACCCACCCGATCGCCGCGAACGGCACCACCCGATGGCCGGTCACGGCCTCGCGGCGACGCGGCGCGCCGAGCTCGTGCAGGGCGAGGTCGAGGTGATCCGCGCCGGCGCGGTCCATCGTGCCGGCGAACGTGCGACCGCCCGTGCACCCCACCGTGACCGGGATGCGCTTGCGCACGAGATCGCGCAGCACGAATCCCAGGGTCATGCGTTCGGACAGGCCGGCTCCGGATGCCGCCGGCCGGGCACTGCGGAGGAGGTCGGCGTGCGGCATCCCGATCGCGACGACGCCGCCGAGCGGCACGAGCACCGCTCCGCCCCGGCGCAGGGCCGCCTCCAGCGCCATCCAGTCCGCGCCGACGCCGACCGGCGCCCCGGTGAGCACGGTGCCGTCGGACAGCTCGACGCTGACGGCCTCGCACGCGCGCACGAGGCCGGCGAGGCGTTCGCGCAGCGTCAGGCGGGACAGGCGCAGCCGCTCGGCCTCGGTGTCGAGCGCGGCGCGCTCGGCCTCCCATTCGGCATCGAGCTGACCCTCCAGGTCGTCGAAGAAGCGTTCCCAGCGCACGGCGAGAGGCTATGCGAGTCCGCCGGTCGCGCGCAGGAGTTGTCCACAGGCCCGGCACGCTGACCCCTCCCGCCTTCCCCTCCCGCGCCTGCCCCTGCCGCGCCTGCCCTTCCCGCATCTCCGTCTGGGCGAGTCACTGCCTTACCGGCGAGTCACTGCCCTGGAGCACAGTGACTCGCCGGGAGGGCAGTGAGTGGGCACGGGAGGCAGTGACTCGCGAGGGGGCGGCCGGGTCGCGAGGGGGCGGGAGGTGGGCGCGGGAGGTGGGCGCGGGAGGCAGTGACTCGCGAGGGGGCGGGATGTGGGCGGGCGCGCTACTGCCGGTACGTGGAGAGGAAGTTCCCCAGCCGCTCGATCGCCTCGGTGAGCACGCGCGCCTCGGGGAGCGTCACGATGCGCAGGTGATCGGGCGTCGGCCAGTTGAACCCGGTGCCCTGCACCAGCAGCACGTGCTCGGCGACGAGGAAGTCGTACACGAGCTTCGCGTCGTCGTGGATCTCGTACACCTCCGGGTCGAGGCGCGGGAACGCGTACAGGGCGCCCTGGGGCTTGACGCACGAGACGCCCGGGATGGCCTCCAGCGCCTCCCACGCGGCATCCCGCTGCTCGTGCAGCCGCCCCGTCGGCGCGATGAGCGCGTCGATCGACTGCACGCCCGACAGCGCCGCCTGCACGGCGAACTGCGCCGGCACGTTCGGGCACAGGCGCGTGGAGGCCAGCAGCGTGATGCCCTCCAGGAAGCCCTTGGCGTGACCCTGGGGACCTGTCACCACGAGCCAGCCGGAGCGGAAGCCGGCGACCCGGTAGGTCTTGGACAACCCGTTGAAAGTCAGCACGAGCAGGTCGGGCGCGACGGTGGCCATCGGGATGTGGACCGCGTCGTCGAAGAGGATGCGGTCGTAGATCTCGTCGCTGAGGATCAGCAGCGAGTGCTCCCGCGCGATCTGGGCGATGCCCTCCAGCACCTCGCGCGAGTAGACCACGCCGGTCGGGTTGTTCGGGTTGATGACGACGATCGCCTTGGTGCGGTCGGTGACCTTCGCGCGGATGTCGTCGAGATCGGGCTGCCAGCCGTCGTGCTCGTCGGCGACGTAGTGCACGGGCTTTCCCCCGCCGAGGCTCGTCATCGCGGTCCACAGCGGATAGTCGGGAGCGGGGATCAACACCTCGTCGCCCTCGTCGAGCAGGGCCTGCAGGGTCATCGTGATCAGCTCGGACACCCCGTTGCCGAGGAACACCTCGTCGGGGTCGACCGTCGGGAAACCGGGCACCTCCTCGTAGCGCGACACGATCGCCCGGCGCGCCGGTGCGATGCCGCGGCTGTCGCTGTACCCGTGCGCGTGCGGGATCGCGTCGATCATGTCGCGCACGATCTGGAAGGGTGCCTCGAAGCCGAAGACGGCGGGGTTGCCGGTGTTGAGCTTGAGGATCGTGTGTCCCTCCGCCTCGAGCTGGTCGGCCGCGACGAGGGCCTTGCCACGGATCTCGTAGAGGACGTTCTTCAGCTTGCTCGACTGGTCGAGGGGACGAAGGCTCATCCGATCAGGATATCTCGGCCGCCTGCGAGCCAATCGACCGCCGGTGGCCCGGCACGGTGCGAGAGCGGATGCCGGGACTACTTCTTGCGCTTGGCGGCGCGGCGCTGCTCGCGGTTGAGCGGCGCCTGCGCGGGAGCGCCCTCGGTACGCTGCCCGAACGCGCCGCGCGGCGCCTCCGGAGCGGGGGCGGCCGGAGCCGCGGGGGCGGCGGACTTGCGGGCCTTGTTCGTGGCCGCCTGCTGCACCTGTCCGCGGTCGTCGCGCACCTCGACCTCGCCCGCCTCGCCGGGCGCGGTGTACTGGAGCCGCTGGGTCTCGGCCGCCGGGGCGGCCAGCCCCTTCGCCTCCACGTGGGCGTCGGCGGTGCGCACCTCGACCTCGAGGTTGAAGAGGAAACCGACCGACTCCTCCTTGATCTGACCCATCATCGTCTGGAACATCTCGTAGCCCTCGCGCTGGTACTCGATCAGCGGGTCGCGCTGGGCCATCGCACGAAGGCCGATGCCGTCCTTGAGGTAGTCCATCTCGTAGAGGTGGTCGCGCCAGCGGCGGTCGAGCACCTGCAGCACCACGCGGCGCTCCAGCTCGCGCGTCGCGGCCGACCCGAGCGAGTCCTCACGGCGCTGGTAGGCGATCTTCGCGTCGGAGACGATCTCGCGCTTGAGCACGTCCGGGGTGATCCGTCCCTTGCTGCCTGCCTCGGCGACGACCTCGTCGATCGTCACGCTCACCGGGTAGAGCGTCTTCAGCTCGGTCCACAGCGCGTCGAAGTCCCAGCTCTCCGTGTGCCCGGAGCCGGTGTGCGCGTCGATGATGTCGCTGACGGCATCCTCGATGAAATGCCCGACCCGGTCGGACAGGTCATCGCCCTGCAGCATGTGCCGGCGGTCGGCGTAGATCGCCTCACGCTGCCGGTTGAGCACGTCGTCGTACTTCAGCACGTTCTTGCGGATCTCGGCGTTTCGGGCCTCGACCTGCGACTGCGCGCTCTTGATCGCGCGCGAGACCATGGTGGACTCGATGGCCACATCGTCGGGGAAGTTCGTGCGGGCGAGGATCGCCTCGGCGGCGCCGGACTGGAACAGCCGCATGAGGTCGTCGGCCAGCGACAGGTAGAAGCGGCTCTCGCCGGGGTCGCCCTGGCGGCCCGAGCGTCCGCGCAGCTGGTTGTCGATGCGGCGCGACTCGTGCCGCTCGGTGCCGAGCACGTACAGCCCGCCCGCCTCGACCACCTTGGCGGCCTCCTCGGCGACGCGCTGGGTGACGGCGGGGTAGACGGCATCCCACTCCGCCTCGTACTCGTCCGGCGTCTCGACCGGGTCGAGGCCCTTGGCCTTGACCTCCTGCACGGCGAGGAACTCGGCGTTGCCGCCGAGCATGATGTCGGTGCCGCGGCCGGCCATGTTCGTCGCGACGGTCACGGCTCCCAGGCGCCCGGCGCGGGCGACGATCTCGGCCTCGCGCGCGTGGTTCTTCGCGTTGAGGACCTCGTGGCGGATGCCCTTCTTCGACAGCAGCCGGGACAGGTACTCGCTCTTCTCGACGCTCACGGTGCCCACCAGCACCGGCTGCCCGGTCTCGTGCCGCCGCGCGATGTCCTCGACGACCTGGGCGAACTTGGCCGGCTCGTTCTTGTAGACGAGGTCGGGCATGTCCTTGCGGATCATCGGCCTATTGGTGGGGATCGGGACCACGCCCAGCTTGTAGGTCGACATGAACTCGGCCGCCTCGGTCTCGGCGGTGCCGGTCATGCCGGCGAGCTTCTGGTAGAGCCGGAAGTAGTTCTGCAGCGTGACGGTTGCGAGGGTCTGGTTCTCGGCCTTGACCGGCACCGCCTCCTTGGCCTCGATGGCCTGATGGATGCCCTCGTTGTAGCGACGGCCGACCAGGATGCGCCCGGTGTGCTCGTCGACGATCATGACCTCGTCGTTCATGACGACGTAGTCGGTGTCGCGCTTGAACAGCGCCAGCGCCTTGATCGAGTTGTTCAGGAACGAGATCAGCGGCGTGTTCGCCGACTCGTACAGGTTGTCGATGCCGAGGTAGTCCTCGACCTTCTCGATGCCGGGCTCGAGCACGCCGATCGTGCGCTTCTTCTCGTCGACCTCGTAGTCCACGTCGGGCTCGAGGGTGCGGGCGAGCTTGGCGAACTCGCTGAACCAGCGGTTGGCCTCCCCCGAGCTGGGACCCGAGATGATCAGCGGCGTGCGGGCCTCGTCGATCAGGATCGAGTCGACCTCGTCGACGATGGCGAAGAAGTGGCCGCGCTGGACGAGGTCCTCCTTGCGCCAGGCCATGTTGTCGCGCAGGTAGTCGAAGCCGAACTCGTTGTTCGTGCCGTAGGTGATGTCGGCGGCGTACTGCTGCCGGCGCACCTCCGGGCTCTGGCCGGCCACGATCGTGCCGGTGGTCATGCCCAGCGCGCGATAGACGCGGCCCATCAGCTCGGACTGGTACGAGGCGAGGTAGTCGTTGACGGTGACCACGTGCACGCCCTCCCCTGCGATCGCGTTGAGGTAGGCCGGCAGGGTCGCCACGAGCGTCTTTCCTTCACCGGTCTTCATCTCGGCGATGTTGCCGAGGTGCAGGGCCGCCCCGCCCATGATCTGCACGTCGTACGGGCGCTGGCCGAGCGTGCGCTTGGCCGCCTCGCGCACGGCGGCGAACGCCTCCGGCATGAGCTTGTCGAGGGTCTCCCCCGCGGCGTAGCGCGCGCGCAGCTCGGCCGTCTCGCCGCGCAGCTCCTCGTCGGTCAGCTGCGCGTACTCGTCCTCGAGCGCCCCGACGGCCTTCACCACCTGGTTCAGGCGCCGGAGGATGCGGCCCTCACCGGCCCGGAGCAGTTTCTCGAGAGGATTTGCCACGGAGGATCTCCATCTGTCGTGGGCGACGCGCGCCGCGCCGGGGCGCGTTCGCACCCGGGCATATCCACTCATGTTATCGGTGCGCGGCCTTGGAGCGGGCTGGATGCCGGGGCCGCGGCATCCCCCCTCCCTCTCGATCCCGCGAGGGGCGGGAGGGGGATGCGCAGTGCGCGACGCGGCGGTCGCGGGGCCGCCTGAGCCTCACCCCTCCCAGGGGTTGAGCACGCGCACGCCGAGGGGCACGAAGTCACGCACGTTGCGCGTCACGACGGTGAGGTTGTGGCGCAACGCCGTCGCCGCGATCCACGCGTCGGGCTCGGGCCGGGGGTCGGGAACATGCAGGGAGGCCGCGAGTGCCGCGACCTCGGCATCCATCGGCAGCACGCGTCCGACGTACTCGGTGTGCACGAGGGCGTCCAGCCACAACCGCATCCGAGCACCCTGCGCGGGATCGACGCGCTCCACGCGCTGCACACCCCGCTCCAGCTCGAAGACCGTCATGGCGCTCAGGTAGCTGACGAGCGGATCGCTCTTCGACGCCCAGTCGAGCACGGCGGAGTCCGGATAACGCTTGCCCAGCTCGCTCACGACGTTGGTGTCGATGAGCCAGCTCATCGGTACTCGGCGCCCGAGAAATCGGGGCGGCGTGTGTCGTCGGGCAGGGCGCGAGAACGTTCGAGGTCGAGTTCGAGGTCGCCGATGCCGGCGTCGACGCCGGCAGGATGTCGGATCGCATCGGCGACGGAGCGCCATTGACCTCGCTCGGCCCGCATCCGGCGGAACTGCTCGTATGTCACCAGCACGTACGCGGGTTCGCCCCGATCGGTGATGACGACGGGTTCGACCTGCGCGGCGCGTTTGGCGGCGCCGACGTCGTGGTTGAACTGCCGAGAAGTGATGGATGCCACGGTTGTTCCCGTTCTCATGTGACTACGTAACACCATACCTCGGACATCCGCCTGACCCGGGGCGGTGCACGAGCCCGGTCGAGCACCCGCGATCGCGCTGTCTGAGGGGACAGAACGCGACAGCGGAACGGAGGGGGCGCGGGGCGATCAGGGCGAGGGCACCCCGCAGGCTCTTAAGATCGACGCATGGCCGGATTCTGGGGTGGACGCAGACGCGAGCAGGACGACGCGCAGGACGCGGAGCTGGGACGGCGCGCCGACTCCGCGCTCGTGGCCGCGGACGAGCGCATCCGCACCACCGCCGACGAGCTCCTCTACGCCGAACTGGAGCTGGGCCGCGACGCCACGCGGGAGCTGCGCGAGGCGCTGGATGCCGTCCGCCACCACCTCGGCGAGGCGTTCCAGCTCAACCAGCTCAACCACGACGAGATCCCCGACACCCGCGACGAGCTGCGCACGCGCAACGCGCGCATCATCCAGCTGTGCGAGTGGGCCGAGTCGCTGCTCGACGACCGCACTGCGGCGCTGGCCGAGCCCATCGCCCGCGCCCGGCGCGCGCCCGAGATCGTCGCCGGCATCCGCGCCGACGTCGACCGCCTCACCGGCCGGCTCCCGCACGCGAAGGACACGCTCGACCGTCTGCGCGCCCGCTACGGCACCGAGACGCTGCGACGCATCGCGGAGAACCCGCGCGAGGCCGGCCAGTTGCTCGAGTTCGCCGCCCATGGCGCCGACGTGTCGATGCGGCGCCGCGAGGCGGGCCAGCGCGAACAGGCCAACCTCGCCCTGGAGACCGCGATCGAGGCGGTGCGGCGCGCGGGGGTGCTGCTGGAGGCCGTGGACACGTTCGAGATCGAGGCGCTGCGCGCCGAGTCGACGCTGGATGCCGTCATCGACGACTCCCGCGACGACCTGATCGTCGCGCGGGAGTTCGCCCACGTCCCGGCGGTGGGGGCGGCCATGGTCGCGCTGGAGAAGGCTCTGGCGGCCCTCCCCGCCGACCGCACCGCGTCGGACCCGTTCGGCGACCTCACCCGCCTGCGGGAGGCCAACGCCGCGCTGGATGCCGCGGTGGCGACCGCGCGCGAGCGCGCCGCGCGGCCGGTGCCGCCGGAGTCGCACGTGCGACACGCCATCGATGACGCCGACCGGCAGCTGGGCGTCGCGCGCAGCGTGATCGCCGGGCACCGCGGCTGGATCGGCGCCGACGCGCGCACGCGCCTGGCCGAGGCCGAGCGGCTGCGGCTGGAGCTGCCCGCCGGCGCGATCGCGGAGGACGATCGGGAGCGCGTGTTCGCCGACGCCCGCCGGTGCGGCATGCTCGCCGCGGAGGCGCTGCAGCTCGCCCAGCGCGACATCGACTCCGGTCGTCCGCAGGATCCGGGCGGCTGGGGTCAGGGCGGCTGGGGCCAGGGCGGCCGAGGCCGCGGCGGGGGCGGCGGCGACCTCGTCGGGGGGATCCTCGGGGGCCTGGTGATCGGCAGCATCCTGGACGGCATCTTCGACTGACGGGCCCGGACGTCCGCATCCGCCCCGTCCCGGCCCCGTCCCGGTCGTTCCCTTCCCGGTCGTTCCCTTCCCGCGAGTCACTGCCTTGGCAGCGAGTCACTGCGCTGCAGAGCAGTGACTCGGGCGCGGGGCAGTGACTCGCGTGGGGAGGCAGTGACTCGCGGGGGCGGGCGGCAACGGGGCGGGCGGCTACGAGGCGGGCGGCCGCGCGGGCCGCGGCGGCTACGAGGCCAGTTCCTCCGGAGGGGCGGATGCCGTGAGCGCGATCACGCCGTAGTCCCAGCCCTTGCGGCGGTACACGACGCTCGGACGGTCGGTGCGCCCGTCGATGAACAGGAAGAAGTCGTGCCCGACGAGCTCCATGCGGTCCACGGCCTCCTCGACCGTCATCCACTCGGCGTCGAACTCCTTGGAGCGGATCACGACGGGCGTGTAGTCCTCCTCGGCCTCCTCCGCACCGACCACGGCGACCTCGCCGGTCGCGACGGCACGGAGCGCCTCGACGGACGCCGGCTGCACGTCGATGCCGCGCAGCGACCCGCTGCCCTTCTCGAACTTCGCCCCGCGCGGGTGGTTGCGCGCGTCGACGCGCTTGTCCTTCGCGCGACGCAGCTGCTCGGCCATCTTGTCGACGGCGATGTCGAGGGCGGCGAACTTGTCGCCGTCGGTGGCCTCCGCGCGGACCACGGGGCCCTTCCCGGTGAGCGTGAGCTCGACCGTCTCGTCCTCCATGCGGCCGTTGTGGTAGCTGCGGTGGGTGACCTTGACGTCGAGCCGCTGCGCCCGCGGGGCGAGGTGCTCGATGCGCGCGGACTTCTCCTCGGCCACCGTCCGGAACCGATCAGTGATGCCCACCCCGACGCCCACGATGCTCGTTTCCATCCTTGACCTCCTGTTCCGATCCGTCCGGGGACGGACCCGTCTTGCCTGGTCTCCCCCACGCTAGCCGTGCCGTCGCCGCCTGTCACGCACGAGCCGCGACACTGGGCGTTCTGATAGCCGCGCGGCTCTCTCCACAGCGCGGCGATCCCGCCGGTCGTCCACTTTTCGGCGGGATCCGAGCCCGCGCGCCGACGTACCGGGACAGACTCGGAGGATGCCGCAGCCCGCCGTCCGCACCGCCCTCGCCCAGGCGCTGTCGATCGTCTTCCCCACCTGGTGCGCCGGCTGCGATCGACCCGACATCGCCCTGTGCGAGGACTGTCTGACGCACCTGCGGCCGGTGCCGCTGACCCGCGCTGTCGGCGACGTGCCGGTGCGCAGCGCCGTCGCGTTCGACGGCGTCGCCGCGCGGATCCTGCGCGCGTTCAAGGAGGACGGCCGCACGCCGCTGGCCCGCCCGCTCGGGCAGGCGCTCGCGGCGGTCGTCGCCGAGCCCCCGCGGGCGGGAGGCGGGACGGATGCCGTCGTCGTGCCGGTTCCCTCGTCCCGGGCCGCGCTGCGCCGCCGCGGCTACCCGATCGCCGAGCTGCTCGCCCGCCGCGGCGGACTGCAGCCGCAGCGGCTGCTGCTGCCCGCGCGCGCCGCCGCCGACCAGCGCGGCCTCCACCGCGCAGAGCGGCTGCGCAACCTGGCGGGCACGATGCGCGCGCGCCAGGTGCGCGGGCTGCGCGTGATCGTGGTCGACGACGTGGTCACCACCGGCGCCACGCTCGGCGAGGCCGTCCGGGCGCTGCGGGCGGCAGGTGCGACCGTGGTCGCGGCGGCCACCGTCGCGGCGACGCCGCGGCGGGCTCCGCCGTGACCGCCCGGACGGGTCAGCGCGGCATGCCCTGCTGCGACGCGAGCAGGTGCACGTCGGAGGCGAGGTGCTGCCAGCTTCCGCCGCGCTGCGTGTAGAGGCCGCCGGTCGCATCGCGCAGCCGCACGGTCCCGGCCTGGTTCCCGCCGGCGAGCTCGACCGCACCGGCGGGAGCGCTCGTGGTGGCGCCGATGCCGCCCACCGGCTGCTCGCACAGCTGCCACTGGTCGCCGTCGCGCACGACGGCGGCGACCGTGCGGTCGTCGAGCCACCCGAGCGAGACCCCGCTGCCGCCGAGCTCGGCCAGCAGCACGGGCTCGCCCAGCGCGGTGGGCGCACCGTCGTCGTCGCGCACGACACCGGCCACCCACAGGACCGACCGCTGTCCGTCGCGCACGAGCGCGGCCACGCGCGTGCCGTCGCGGGAGACCTGCATCGCGGTGATGCGCACCGCGCCCGGCCAGGCCTGTGCCACCGTATGCGCTCCCCCGTCCGCGCCGTAGGCGACGACCGACGCGGGTTGGCCGGCCGGCACCGACCAGACGAAGCCCTGCGGGTCCAGCGTCGGCGCGATCAGCCCGGCCCGCTCGTCCACGACGACCGGCTGCCGGCTCCCCTCCACCCGCAGCACCCGTCCGGAGACGTCCAGCACCGCGGCGAGAGTGAAATCGGCCGACACCTGCACCGCGACGGCATCCGCGCCCTCGATCTGCGATGACAGCGCGCCGACGGACTGCAGCTCCGTGCCGGAGAGGAACCCGAACCCCGCCGCGGTCTCCACGAGTGGACGCGCGTCCACGCGCGTGGAGAGCACCGCGGCCGCGGTCGCCGTCAGCGGCTGGTCGTCGACGAGCAGCTGCGCCCCCAGAATGCCGACCGAGGCGAGGCTCTGCTCCAGCTGGGCCTGCATTCGCGAGAGCATCTCCGGCTCCACCGCCAGAGCCGCGTGCGAGACCGAGACCTGCGCGATCCCGGAGCGCACCGGCACCGCCTGCTGGGAGAGCTCGAGGTTCTCGGGGAAGGCCGTGACCACCGACGCCTCCAACCAGGGGCTCGGCGCGCCGTGGATGAGCGCCTCGGCGACGTAGGTCGCCGGGTTGGTGACCGGGAACCACCGCTGATCGGGCACCAGATACGTCCAGGTCGGATCGAAGTACATCAGCGAGTAGCTGCGGAACACCGACTGGAACCGGTTGCGGTCGAGCACGATGCCGTCCGGCGCCTCGGTGATGCGCCACTGACCGTCGGACTGCTTCGCGAGCCGGAACGCCAGCTGGATGTCGCCGCCGGCGGCGACCGAATAGGCGCCGGTCTCGTCGACGGTCGCCTCCGGCCGCACCGTGAGGGTGATGGCATCCGTCGCCGTCTCGCGGTAGGCGCGGTCGCCGGGAAGATCCACGACCACGCCCGCCCTCGGCTTCCACTGCGCCCGGAAGGCCGGCGCGAGATACTCCTGGGCGGTCTGCCAGTTGCCGCGCGGACCGGAGCCGGCCGCGATGAACCCCTCCACGATCTGCTGCGGCGTGGCCCCGGGCGACGGCGAGTCGGGGACGAAGGCGAAGTCGGGGAGGGCGGCATCCTCCTCCAGCGCACGACCCGGGTTGACCGGTCCTGTCACGGGCAGACCCGCGCACGCCGTGAGCACCGCCACGAGCACGAGCGCCAGGAGCGCGCCCGCCCGCGCGCGCAGCCGGCGAGCCGCCGCGACCGCGCTCACTGCCCCGCCTCCGGCACGTCGATGGGCTGAGTGCTCCCGAGGGCGGAGAGCTCGTCGACGTCGGGGCCGGCGCGCAGCGGCAGCGTCGGCCCGAGCGGCGCCCCGGCCCGGCGCGGAAGGGTGAGCACGACGTGGGTGCCGCGGCCCGGCTCCGACCACACCGTGAGCGCGCCGCCGTGCAGCTTCGCGTCGCCGAGCGCGATCGACAGCCCGAGGCCCGTGCCCCCGATCGTGCGCGTGCGCGACGGATCGGCTCGCCAGAACCGGTCGAAGACGCGCTCGGCGTCGCTCGCGCTCATGCCCAGGCCCGAATCGCGCACCCCCAGCGCCACAGCCGTGCGGTCGCTGTCCACGGTCACGACGACCGGCCGCCCCTCCCCGTGCTCGATCGCGTTGCCGAGGAGATTGCGCACGATGCGGCGCACGCGCCGCGGGTCCATCTCCACGAGGGAGTACCCGCCGGGGGCGACCAGTCGCAGGTCGGTGCCGTGCTGCTCGGCCAGCGGTCGCATCGACTCGATGACGTCCTCCGCGAGCTGGGCGAGACTGGTCGGCTCCAGCTCCAGCTGCACCGAGCCCGCGTCGTAGCGGCTGATCTCCAGGAGGTCCGCCAACAGCACCTCGAAGCGCTGCACCTGCGCGTGCAGCAGCTCGGCCGCACGCGCGGTGGCCGGGTCGAACTCGCCCCGCCGGTCGTTGAACATGTCGGCGGCGAGCCGGATCGTCGTCAGCGGCGTGCGCAGCTCGTGGGAGACGTCGGAGACGAAACGCTGCTGCACGAGCGAGAGCGCGGCGAGCTCCTTGATCTGGGCCGAGATGCTGTCGGCCATCGCGTTGAACGAGCGGCTCAGGCGCGCGAACTCGTCCTCGCCGCGGATCGGCAGCCGCACCGCGAGGTCGCCGGCGGCCAGCTGCGCGCTCGTGTCCGCAGCCTGCGCGATCGGCACGGTCACCGAGCGCAGCACGAACCACAGGATGGCTCCGATCAGTGCGACCAGCACGAGCCCCGCACCCCACAGGGTCAGCTGCACGAACTGCAGGGTCTGCGCCTCGGAGCCGAGGTCGTAGCCGAGGTAGAGCTCGTACGCACCCACCTCGGGCACCACGATCTGCTGACCGACCACGATGCCGGGCACCTCGGCGCCGTCCTGGGGGATGCCGACCGACTGCCACCACTGCAGGTCGGACCCGGAGCGCACCGCGTCGCGCAGCCCCGCGGTGAGCATGCTCGCGGTGAGATCGCCCTGCTCGAAGTCCTGCGGAGCGAGCGGCTCCGGCTCGGCGGAGATCCGGAACGCCGCGATCATGTCCGTCGACGACTGCCGCTGGATCGACAGCCGCACCGTCTCCATGAGGTTCTGCACGGCGACCCCGTCGCCTTCCACCTCGGCGGCGTCGAGAGTCTTCTGCGCGGATGCCGTGGCCCGCTGCGCCTCGACGAGCAGCTGCTGGGTACGCGACTCGAAGAGGTCGTTCTGGATGGCCAGGGCCATCCAGACGAATGAGACGAGGATCGTCAGCGCCGTCAGCCCCAGCGTGAGCGCGAGCGTGCGGAAGCGCATCGAGCGGCGCCAGGCGTGCACGAGCCGTTCGAGCCAGGACCGCCAGTCCCGCCAGGCCGGCACGACAGCGTGGGTGCCGGTGACGACGGCGCGGGTCGCGGTGGTCACGGCATCGCGCTCACACCGCCGCGCCCGCGCGGTAGCCGACGCCGCGCACGGTCGTCACGATCGCGGGTATGTCCGGGTCGAGCTCGATCTTCGCGCGCAGTCGCTGCACGTGCACGTTCACGAGGCGCGTGTCGGCCTTGTAGTGATAGCCCCACACCTGCTCCAGCAGCATCTCGCGGCTGAACACCTGCTGCGGCTTGGAGGCGAGGGCCACCAGCAGCTCGAACTCCAGCGGAGTGAGCGCGATCTTGGCGTCGCCGCGACGGATCTCGTGCGCCGCGACGTCGACGGTCAGATCGCCGATCCGCAGCACGTCGGCCGTCTGCGCCGCCGAGGGGCGCAGACGGGTGCGGATACGGGCGACCAGCTCCTTCGGGTTGAAGGGCTTGACGATGTAGTCGTCGGCCCCCGACTCCAGCCCGCGCACGACATCGGCGGTGTCGGTGCGCGCGGTCAGCATGATGATCGGAACGCCGGACTCCGCCCGCACGCGCGTGCAGATCTCGATCCCGTCCATGCCCGGGAGCATGAGGTCGAGCAGGATCAGATCGGGGTGCTCGGCCCGCCACACCGCCACGGCCTGGGCGCCGTCGGCGCAGAAGAGCGTGTCGAATCCCTCCGTGCGCAGCACGATGCCGATCATCTCTGCCAGAGCGGTGTCGTCGTCGACGACCAGGATGCGGGAGCTCATGTGCCGATAGGGGTCCTTCGTGGGTGGCGCGTGGCCGGCGCGCTCCGGATGCGCGCACTCCCACAGTAACGGACGCCCTGGTCGGCGGCCCGATCCGCCGGCGTGTGACACGATAGGACCACTCCCCGTCGACCGTTCCTGGAGGGTGCTCGTGACGGCCTTTCCCACGTGGACCCCGGCCGCGCGCCCCGGGATCGTCCCGCTGCATCCGCTGACGTTCGGCACCATCCTCGGCCGCTCCTTCGTCGCCCTGCGGCAGAACCCCCGGGTGCTGCTGGGCTTCGCGCTGGTCGTCCAGACCGTCGGGACGATCGTGGCGGCAGCGGGCATCGTCGCCGCCGGCGTGTTCTCCTTCGCCCGCCTGGCGACGCTCCAGCCCGGCACCGAGGACTTCGAGACCGTCATGGCCGGCGCCATCGCCCTGACCTCGATCGTCGGCATCGTGCTGTCGCTGGCCGCCTCCGCGCTCGGCATCCTCGTCCAGGGCGTCGTGGTCGGCGAGGTGGCCCACGCGATCGTCGCCGAGAAGCAGACCCTGCGTGCGCTGTGGGCGCGCGTGCGCCCGGTCGCCGGCCGCCTCGTCGGCTACACGCTGCTGGTGACCCTCATCGGCACCGTGGCGCTGGGCGCGGTGACCGCCGTCGTCGTGGCGGTGGCCGTCGCCGCGGGCGCCTGGGCCGTGCTGATCGTCGTGGTCGTGCTGATCGTGGCGGTGCCGCTGCTGCTGTGGCTGAGCGTCAAGCTCCTCCTCGTCCCGTCGGTCATCGTGCTGGAGGGGGCCGGCATCACCACCGGCATCGCCCGCTCCTGGACCCTCACCCGCGGGCGGTTCTGGCCGATCCTCGGGATCGTCGTGGTCATCACGCTCGTGTTCGGCGTGCTGACGCAGGTCGCGAACGTCCCGTTCATGTTCCTGACGACCGGGCTGTCGACGATCTTCGCACCCACCGGCGAGCCCGACGCCACCGCGCTCATCGGCATCGTCGTCGGGGCGGTGCTCACCGAGATCGTCATGATGCTGATCCAGTCGATCGGGCTGATCGTGCAGTCCACGGCATCCGCTCTGATCTATGCCGACTGCCGCATGCGTCGCGAGGGGCTCGATCTCGACCTGCTCGCGTACGTCGACCGGCGCGACGCCGGCCAGACCGAGCTGCCCGACCCCTACCGCCTGCACATCGGCCGCGAGACCGCACCGCGCTGGGCCCGCCCCGCCCCGGCCGGGGTGCCCGCGACGCCGTCCGCTCCCGCAGAACCGGCCGCGCAGCCCGTGCCGACGCAGACCCCGCCGGATCCGCCCGCCGCCACCGAGTGGACGGCTCCGGGGACGCGGTGATCGTCCCGCTCGCGCCGCCGCCCCTCGTCCCCGACGGCGACGAGGGGCGCGCGTGGGCACGGCGCGAGCTGGCCGACCCGATCTACCGCGAGGCGGAGCCCACCGGGTTCGATCGCGCAGCGCGCGCGGTCGGCGACTTCTTCGCCTCGCTGTTCCAGGGGACGCCCCCGGATGCCTTCGGCCCGTGGTCGGCGGTGATCGTCGCGGCCGTCGTGCTCGTGCTCATCGTGCTCGCCTTCTGGATCTGGGGCCGCCCGCGCGCCGTCGCCCGCTCGCACGCGGCGCCCGAGCTGTTCGGCGAGGTCGAGACGCGTTCGGCCGACGAGCTGCGGCGCGCCGCCGACGCCCGCGCCGACCGCGCGCAGTGGGAGGAGGCGATCGTCCTCCGCATGCGCGCCCTGGCACGAGCCCTGGCCGAACGGACGGTCGTCGCCCCCGAGCCGGGGGCGACCGTGCACCGCTTCGCCCGCACGGCGGCCGCCGCCTTCCCGGCCGAGGCGGTCGCGCTCGAGCGCGCGGCCGATGCGTTCGACGACGTCCGCTACCTGCGTCGGCGCGGCACGGCCGAGGCGTACCGCGCGGTGGCCGACCTCGACGCGCGGATCGCGGCATCCGTCCCCGTCTTCGACCAGGTCGTGCCGGCATGACCGCCCTCGCCCCCGCGACCCGGCGCCGCCGCGCGCTCGGATGGCTCGCCATCGGCGCGGCGCTGGCGGCGGGAGGGATCGCCGCGGCGGTGATCCTCGGGATCGACCAGCTCCCCGCACGGGGCCTGCTCGATCCCGAGGCGGCGGGACCGGACGGCAGCCGCGCCCTCGTGCAGGTGCTCCGCGCCCACGGCGTGGAGGTGACCGTCGCCCGCGACCGCAGCGAGGTCGACGACGCGCTGGACGCGGGGGCCGACACGCTCGTCATCGGCGACACCGGCCCGCTCTCCGACGACGCCGTCTCGGAGCTTGCCGCACGGGCGCAGGACCTCGTGCTGGTCGAGCCGCGCGCACGGGACCTGCGGCTCCTGTTCGACGGCGCGCTCCCGGCCGGCAGCGGCGACGGCCTCGCCGAGCCGGATTGCACGCTCGCCGAGGCGCGCCGTGCCGGGGCGATCTCCCCCGGCACGGTGTTCGCCGCCGGCGCCGACCTGCTCGCGTGCTATCCCTCCGGCGGCGGCCACGGGCTGCTGGTGCGCGATGACGGGAACCGGCGCGCGGTCGCCGTGGACGGCACGGCGCTGTTCACCAACGCCGCGCTGACGCGCGACGGCGCGGCCGCGCTGGGCGCGAACCTGCTCGGCCGCCACTCCCGCGTCGTGTGGTACCTGCCGTCCCTCTTCGACGGCGACCGCCCGCCCGGCGAGGTCGCCCTCGGCGAGGTCACGCCCGCCTGGGTGACCCCCGCGATCGCCCTGCTGGCATGCGCGGCCGTCGTCGCGGCGGTGTGGCGCGGCCGCCGCCTCGGCCCCCTCGTGCGCGAGAGCCTGCCGGTGACCGTGCGCGCGAGCGAGACCACCGAGGGCCGGGCGCGTCTGTACGCGCGGTCCGGCGACGCCGCGCACGCGATCGACCAACTGCGCATCGGGGCGCTGCGCCGCCTCGCTCGCCTCGTGGGCCTCGGACCGGCCGCGGACGTCGACGAGATCGCGGATGCCGTCGCCGCCCTCCTCGGCGCCGACCGCGCCGCCGTGCGGGACGTGCTCTACGGCGCGGTCCCGCGCACCGACCGCGAGCTCGTCGACCTCGCCGACCGGCTGCGCGACCTGGAGTCCGCCGCCGCCCGCACCCTGCATCCCACCATCCCCGAGAGGAACACACCATGAGCGAGTCGCCGCGCGATGCGATGCACCGCGTCCGCCAGGAGGTCGCCAAGGCCGTCGTCGGCCAGGACGGGGCGGTCACGGGCCTGCTGATCGCCCTGCTGGCCCGCGGCCACGTGCTGCTGGAGGGCGTGCCGGGCGTCGCGAAGACGCTGTTGGTGCGCGCGTTCAGCCGCGCCATCGGGCTGGAGACCACCCGCATCCAGTTCACACCCGACCTCATGCCGGGCGATGTCACCGGCTCGCTCGTGTACGACGCGCGCGCCGGCGAGCTCGAGTTCCGCCCGGGCCCGGTGTTCACCAACGTGCTGCTGGCAGACGAGATCAACCGCACGCCGCCGAAGACCCAGGCCGCCCTCCTGGAGGCGATGGAGGAGCGCCAGGTGTCCGCGGACGGCATCTCGCGGACACTCCCCGAGCCGTTCCTGGTCGCCGCGACGCAGAACCCGGTCGAGCACGAGGGCACCTACGCGCTGCCCGAGGCCCAGCTCGACCGCTTCCTCCTCAAGCTCAGGATCGACGTGCCCGAGCGTGGCGACGAGATCGCCGTGCTGCGCCGGCACGCCGACGGCTTCACCGCACGCGACCTGGGTGCGGCGGGCCTGGAGACGGTGGTCGACGCCGAGCTCATCCGCGCGGCCCAGGACGAGGCATCCGCCGTCGCCGTCGCCGACGACGTGCTCGGCTATGTCGTCGACCTCGCCCGCGCCACGCGCGACTCGCCGTCGGTGCAGCTGGGCGCGAGCCCGCGCGCGGCGACGGCGCTGCTGGCCACCGCGAAGGCGTGGGCGTGGCTGGGCGGATACCCCGCGATCACCCCCGACCACGTGCAGACGATGCTCGTGCCGACGTGGCGGCACCGCCTGCGACTGCGGCCGGATGCCGAGATCGAGGGCGTGAGCGTCGACGCCATCCTCGCCTCGGTGCTGCAGCAGACCCGCGTGCCGATCTAGGTCGCCGCATGGTCGTCACCGGGCGCCTCGCCCTCCTCGTCGCCCTCGGCACGATCCCGATCGTGCTGCTGGCCTCCGTGCTGCCGCCCTGGGCGGTCGCCGGCGGCTGGCTCGTGCTGTGCCTGCTCGCGGCGGCGGCCGACGCGGCGGCGGCCGGAGACCCGCGGGCGATCGAGGTGCGGCGCGAGCTGCCCGGCCGGGTGCTCCTGCACCAGAGCGTCGAGGCCGTGCTGCTGCTGCACAACCGCGGCGCGCGGCGCGTGCGCGGGACCGTGCGCGACGGCTGGCAGCCCACCGCCGGGGCCGGCGCCGCGCGGGAGGTCATCGACCTGCCTCCCGGAGAGCGACGGGCCGTGCCGATGGGGCTCCGGCCGCGCCGGCGCGGCGAGCTGCGCAGCGCCTTCGTCGCCGTGCGCACGCTGGGGCCGGCCGGGCTCGCCGGGCGTCAGGCCCGCCTCGACGCCCCCGGTGCACTCCGGGTGCTGCCGCCGTTCACGGCGCGGCGGCACCTTCCCTCGCGCCTGGCCCGGCTGCGCGAGCTCGACGGCAACACGAGCCTGCAGGTGCGCGGACAGGGCACCGAGTTCGACAGCCTGCGCGAGTACGTGCGCGGCGACGACGTGCGCTCGATCGACTGGCGGGCGACCGCCCGGGCGACCACGACGATGCTGCGCACGTGGCGACCCGAGCGCGACCGTCAGGTCGTGATCGTCGTGGACACCGGCCGCACCGCCGCCGCGCGCGTGGGCGACGGGGTGCGACTGGATGCCGCGATGGAGGCCGCACTGCTGCTGGCCGCTCTCGCCGCTCGCGCCGGCGACCACGTGCACCTCGTGATGTTCGACCGGGCGCTGCGCGCCCGCGTGACCGGCGTGGAAGGGGCAGCGCTCCTGCCCGCGCTCGTGGACGCGATGGCCCCGGTCGAGCCGCAGCTCATCGACACCGACTGGGATGCCGCGTTCGCCCAGGTGCGCGCGCTGACCTCGCGGCCCTCGCTGGTGGTTCTCCTGACCGCCCAGGACGCGCCCGAGGCCGCCCGCGGATTCCTGGGTTCGCTGCCGGCCCTGACGCGGCGCACGCGGGTACTGGTCGGGACGGCCGCGGACGCGGCATCCGCACCGCCGGAGCACCGCACGGCGCACGACGTCTACCGCGAGGCGGCGCAGGAGCGCGCGCTCAGAGACGCCGACAGCGTCGCCGCGGCGGTGCGCCGGGCCGGCGCCGAGGCGATCGCCGCTCCCGCGGACGAGCTGCCCCCCGCCGTCGCCGACCGGTACCTGGCCCTCAAGGCCGCCGGGCGTCTGTAGCCGCTCAGCCGGCCACCAGGACGGGGGTGCCCGCCTCGTACTCGGTGAGATCGCCGGTCTCGCCGCGCGCGGAGGCACGGCGGCCGAGCACGAGCATGTAACCGAGGAAGACCGCGAGGGCGAGCGTGCCGAGCCCGATCTTGACCGGCCACGGCCACGGCTGCGGCGTGACGAACCCCTCGACCGCTCCGGCGAGGGCCAGGGCCAGCACGAGGCCCACCGCGACCGTCGCGAGCGAGCGACCCGCCGCCGCCAGCGCCGCCGTCCGCGACGACGCGCCGGGCGCGACGACCGCCCAGAAGATGTGCAGACCGGCCGCCGCGGCCACGAACACGCACGTGAGCTCGAGCTGGCCGTGCGGGGCGATGTAGAGCAGGAACACGTCGCCGCGCCCGTGTGCGAACAGCACCGCGGCGGCGGCCCCGACCCCGACCGCGTTCTGGATCAGCACCATGACGGGCCAGAACCCGGTGACGCCGAACATCACGCACTGCGCGGCGATCCACGCGTTGTTCGTCCACACGGTGCCGGCGAAGACCGCGGCGGGGTTCTCGCTGTAGTACTCCGTGAAGGAGCTCTCGGCGTAGTGGGACAGCTCCGCCGCGGAGCCCAGGCTCGCCAGGGCCGCGGGGTCGGTCGAGATCCAGCCGGCCACGAGCGCCGCCGCACCCGCGAACGCGAGCGCGATCGTCAGCGTCGTCCAGCGCAGCCGGTACAGTGCCGCCGGCAGCTGCAGCTCGAAGAACCGCGGCAGCTGCCGCAGCACGTTCTCCGGGACACCGGTCAGGCGCAACCGGGCCCGCGAGAGCAGCGTGGAGAGGTGGTCGGCCTGCGGGCTCCGCCCCGCGGAGGTCTTCATGTCGGCGAGATCGGCAGAGGCCGAGCGGTAGCGCGCGACGAGCTCGTCGACCTCGGCGCCCGCGGGCCGGCGCAGCCGCGACAGCTCGTCCAGCCGCGCCCACTCGGCGCGACGGGCTTCGGTGAGCGCGTCGAGATCCATTTGGTTAACTGTACGCATGTCCCCCCCGGGCCCCGCCGTGCAGCTTCGGCAGGACGAGATCCTCACCGGCGAGGCCGTCGCGCTCGACGTGCAGCCGGTGGGCTTCTTCCTGCGCGCGCTGGGCACCGCCCTCGACGCGCTGGCGGCGGTGCTGCTGCTCCTGCTGTGCTGGATCGTCGCCGGCTGGGTGACCGGGTTCGGCGTCGAGGTCGCCGGGCTGTCGCCGATCCTCACGATCGCGACGGTCGTGCTCGTCCTGGTCATCCTCCCCGCCGTCGTCGAGACGGTCACGCACGGCCGGAGCCTGGGCAGACTCGCCGTCGGCGCGCGCATCGTCCGCACCGACGGCGGGGCCGCAGGCTTCCGGCATTCGCTCATCCGCGCGCTGACCGGCGTGCTGGAGATCTGGTTCACCCTCGGGGCCCTCGCCGGCATCGTCGCGATCTTCTCGCCCCGGGCGCAACGGCTCGGCGACCTCCTCGCCGGCACCTACGCCGAGCGCACGCGGGCACCCCGGCTGCCCCCGCCGCCCGGCGGAGTGCCGCCCGCCCTCGCCGGCTGGGCCGGGGTGGCCGACGTAGCGCGCCTGCCCGATCGGGTGGCCCGGCGCGCGGCCCGGTTCGTGCGCTCCGCCGAAGCGCTCGTCCCCGCCGCCCGCGCCCGCGCGGCGGCCGCCATCGCCGCCGATGTCGCGCCGTTCGTCTCACCCCTGCCGGTTGCCGACCCGGAGACCTTCGTGCGCGCCGTCGTGGCCGTCCGGCGCGGCCGGGAACTCGCCGCCCTGGAGCGCGAGACCGCCCGGGTCGCGGCGCTGATCGGCCCCGGCGACGGCGCGCCGCGCGGATTCCCGCGCCGCTGAGCGCGGTTCCCGGCCCCGCGCCGCGCCGGTTCCCCGCGCCGCGCCGGCAGACCCCCGGCATCCGGTGTCGGCGCCACTTCCCTGCGATGGCGCCACATATTCGTAGGGGCCGAAGCAGGAAGGTGTCACCGACAGGGCGAAGGTGGAGCCGGGGCGCGGCTCAGTAGCGGTAGTGGTCGAGCTTGTAGGGGCCCTCGACGGGAACGCCCAGGTATGCGGCCTGCAGGGCCGACAGCGACGTCAGCTCGACCCCCAGCGCGTCGAGGTGGAGCCGCGCGACCTTCTCGTCGAGGATCTTCGGGAGCGTGTGCACTCCCACCGGGTACGCGTCCGCCCGCGTGAACAGCTCGAGCTGGGCGAGCACCTGGTTCGTGAACGACGCGCTCATGACGAACGACGGATGCCCCGTCGCGTTCCCCAGGTTCATCAGCCGCCCCTCGCTGAGCACGAGCACGCTGCGCCCGTTCGGCAGCCGCCACTCGTGCACCTGCGGCTTGATCTCGACCTTCTCCGCGCCGGGGAGCGCCGCAAGGCCCGCGACGTCGATCTCGTCGTCGAAGTGGCCGACGTTCCCGACGATCGCGAGGTGCTTGAGCCCGAGGAGGTGCTCGACGGTCACGACCTGCGTGTTCCCGGTGCCGGTGATGACGAGGTCCACCTCGCCGACCACGGACTCCAGTCGCGCGACCCGGAAGCCGTCCATGGCCGCCTGCAGCGCGCAGATCGGGTCCACCTCGCCGACGATCACTCGCGCGCCCTGGCCACGGAGGGCCTCCGCGGCCCCCTTGCCGACATCGCCGTAGCCCGCCACGAACGCGGTCTTCCCGCCCAGGAGCACGTCGGTGGCGCGGTTGAGCCCATCGGGGAGCGAATGGCGGATGCCGTAGGTGTTGTCGAACTTCGACTTGGTCACGGAGTCGTTGACGTTGATCGCGGGGAACAACAGCGACCCGGATGCCGCCAGCTCGTAGAGCCGGTGCACCCCGGTCGTCGTCTCCTCGGTCACTCCGATGAGGCCCGCCGCGATCCGCGTGAAGCGCTGCGGGTCGCGCTCCAGGCTCGCCCGCAGCGTGTCCAGGACGATGCGGTACTCCTCCGGATCGCCCGCCGCGGCATCCGGCACCGCACCCGCAGCCTCGAACGCGACGCCCCGGTGCACGAGCAGCGTGGCATCCCCGCCGTCGTCGAGGATGAGGTTCGGGCCGTCTGCGCCCTCCGCCGACCAGTCGAAGATCCGGTCGGCGAGCCGCCAGTACTCCTGGAGCGTCTCGCCCTTGAACGCGAACACCGGCACGCCCGCGGGAGCCGCCACGGTGCCGGTGGGCCCCACCACGACCGCCGCGGCGGCATCGTCCTGCGTCGAGAAGATGTTGCAGCTGGCCCAGCGCACCTGCGCGCCGAGGGCGACGAGCGTCTCGATGAGCACCGCCGTCTGCACCGTCATATGCAGCGACCCGGCGATGCGGGCCCCGCGCAGCGGCTGCGTCGGGCCGAACTCCTCGCGCAGGGCCATGAGCCCCGGCATCTCGTGCTCGGCCAGCCGGATCTGGTGACGGCCCGCCTCGGCGAGAGTCAGGTCGGCGACGACGAAATCGAAGGCGGATGCTGCGGGGGTCGGCATCCGCTCATTGTGTCATGCGGGCCCCGACCCGGGACGTCTCGTGGGCTCAGACGCGCATCGTCTCGTGCCGCACGATGATCCAGCCCTTGGGCACCGAGAGCCGGTCGGTGTGGATGGCGCACAGGTCGTGCGCGTGCGGATCGTCCTGCCTGCCGAGGGGCCCGATGGCCGCCATCTGGTCGCCGTAGTCGTAGGTGAGCGTCGCCACGGCCTCGCGGGCGCAGCCCACCTTGGAGCACAGTCTTCCGAGCATCGCCCCACCCTAACCGCCCGAGACGCTCGGCCCGCGGATGCCGCGCCGCGGGCGCCCCGCCCCCGCCCGAGGGTGCCACCTCCCCGCCCGAGGGTGCCACCTCCCCGCGCGAGGGTGCCACCTCCCCGCGCGAGGGTGCCACCTCCCCGCACCCCGCAAACGAGCACCCTCGCGGAAGCAACCAGCACCCTCGCGAGCGGAACGGGCACCCTCGCGGA
>NZ_JASGFE010000018.1:0-46454 GCF_047605725.1 Microbacterium sp. | reverse complement strand
ACGCGGCGGGGGTGTTCATCATGAAGAACTTCTTCGAGTCGATCCCGGCATCCGTCGAGGAACAGGCGCGTATCGATGGGGCCGGGACGTTCCGCGTATTCTGGTCGATCGTGCTCCCGATGGCCCGTCCCGCGCTCGTGACGATCGTCATCCTGTCCTTCCAGGGGTCGTGGAACGAGCTGAGCCACTTCATCATCTCGACGCAGTCGCCCGAGCTCACCACGCTCACCAAGGGTGTCGCCGCCCTCGCGAGCGGGCAGCTCGCCGCGGGCAACCAGTTTCCGATCAAGCTCGCCGCCGCCGCGATCATGACGGTCCCGGTCGCGGTGATCTTCTTCGTCTTCCAGCGCAAGATCATGAACGTCAGCGAAGGAGCCGTCAAGGAATGACCGCCGCTCGTCAGCCGCTCCTGCACGACGCCGTGATCGCCCTCCACGCCCCCACCCAGGTGTGGTCCGGCGCGTGCGGGGACCTCGGCGACGCGCCCGTGCACGGTGTCTACCACGGGGACGTACGGCACATCGGCGCGCTCCGGGTCGAGGTCGACGGGGCGAAGGCGGAGGCGATCTGCCACACCGCCGCCGAGGCGGCGGAGGTGCGCTTCGACGGTGTGCTCCGCCACCTCGACGACGAGCTGCCCGATCCGCTCGTGCGGCTTGTGCGCACGCGCCGAGTGGCCGACGGCGAGGTCGTGGAGGGGCTGGAGATCCGCTCGGCGCGACCGGTGCGGATCTCCGGTGTGCTGACCGTGCGGATCGCCCCGGACTTCTGCGTGATGCACGAGGTGAAGGCGGGCATCGCCGAGGCCCGCCCATGGACGCTCGACGGCGACGTCGTGCGCTCAGGGGAGGCAGGCTTTCACGTGGAGGCGCCGGATGCGCAGGTGCGACGTCAGGGTGGTGAGGTCGTCGTCTCCTGGCCCTTTCGGGTGCCTCCACGCGGACGCGCGTCGTTCGGCGTCCGCGTGCGTCTCTCCGACCCGCGGCTCGTGGTCGCGGGGGCGGCATCGCCATGGCCCGAGGTCGCGACCTCGGCGGCGGATCCGCGGCTGCGGCGGTGGCTCGCCTGCGCCAGCGACGACCTCGGCGCGCTGCGGCTGACACTCCCCGGCGAGACGGACGCGTTCTTCGCGGCCGGCGCGCCGTGGTTCCTCACCCTGTTCGGGCGCGACTCGCTGTGGACGGCGCGGCTCGCGCTGCCGCTCGCGCCTGCGGTGGCCGCCTCGACCCTGCGCGTGCTCGCGCGGCTGCAGGGCACTCGTGTCGACCCGGTCACCGCGGAGGCGCCGGGGAAGATCCCGCACGAGTTGCGCAGTGAGCCGCTCGAGCTGCCCAGCGAGGCCGTGCGGCTCCCGCCGCTGTACTACGGCACGGTCGACGCCACCCCGTTGTGGGTGTGCCTGCTTGCCGACGCGGCCGACGCCGGGATGCCGCTGGCCGAGGTGCGCGGGCTCCTGTCGGCGCTCCGGGCCGCGCTCGGCTGGCTTACTGGACAGGGGGCTTCGCGGCACGGCTTCGTCGACTACGTCGACGAGAGCGGCCGGGGGCTGGCGAACCAGGGGTGGAAGGACTCCGGCGATTCGATCCAGTGGCGCGACGGCACGCTCGCCCAGGGGCCGATCGCGCTGTGCGAGGTGCAGGGCTACGCCTACGAGGCCGCCGTGCGGGGCGCCGACCTCCTCGACCGGCTCGGCGAGACCGGCGCGGCGGAGCTGCGCGACTGGGCGGCATCGCTGCGGGAACGCTTCCGCGCCGCGTACTGGGTGAGCACCCCGGAGGGGACCTATCCGGCTGTCGCGTTGGACGCTGAGGGCAGGCCGGTCGACACGCTCACGAGCAACATCGGGCACCTCATCGGCACCGGCATCCTCGATCCGGACGAGGAGCTCCATTGCGCCGAGCTGCTGCTCGGGCCCGGGTTGTCCTCGGGCTTCGGCATCCGCACCCTCTCGACGGGAGCGGCCGGCTTCTGGCCTCTCGGCTACCACCGCGGGAGCGTATGGACCCACGACAGCGCGATCGCCGTGCACGGGATGGCGCGGGCGGGCCTGGCTGAGCAGGCGCGCCGGGTCGCGGAGCAGCTCGTCGAGGCGGCGGAGCGTTTCGGCTACCGGGTGCCGGAGCTGCACTCCGGAGACGGCGCCGGTGAGGCGCGCTCACCGGCGCCCTACCCCGCCTCGTGCCGCCCGCAGGCCTGGTCGGCCGCCGCCGCCGTGGTGTGCGCCGCGGCCTACGCATCGCGAGACCTCCCGTTTGCAACGTTTTGAGCGCCAAAACGTTGCAAACGGGCGGTCTCGCGACCAAGCGAAGGCTGGTCACAGGTGAAGCGCCGAGCGGACTGCGCCGACCAGACCACGCCGACCGTGACAGTTCATGCCGGGCGGGTGATCGTTCCGCCGGACCCGCGCGAGCGGTACGGTGAGTTGCGTGACCAGTGTTGATCCGCTTCCCGACCGTCCGGCGCCCGACAACCCCTCTGGAAAGCTCGTGCTCCTGCGGCACGGCGAGACGGAGTGGTCGAAGACGGGCAAGCATACGGGCCTCACCGACATCCCGCTGACCGAGCACGGCGAGGAGCTGGCGCGCGGCGCGGGCGCGCTGGTCAGCGGCTACGACTTCGTGCTCACGCTCAGTTCGCCGCTGCAGCGGGCGCGTCGCACGGCCGAGCTCGCCGGGCTGCGCGCGGATATCGACCCCTTGCTCGTGGAGTGGGACTACGGCGGGTACGAGGGTCGCACGACGAGGGAGATCCGCGCCGAGCTCGGCTACAACTGGACGGCGTTCACGCACGGCGTGATCCGCGGCGAGACCCCCGGCGAGACGGTCGAGGAGGTCGCGGCGCGCGCCTCCCGCGTGCTCACGCGCGTCATGCCCGCGCTCGCGGAGGGCGACGTCGCCCTCATCGCCCACGGGCACTACCTGCGCATCCTGACCGCGGTGTTCCTGCGCCTCGCCCCGCGTTTCGGCGCGATGATCACCCTGGATGCCGGCTCGGTCTCGGTGCTCGGCTTCTACCGCGAGCAGCCGGCGATCCTGGCCTGGAACCACGGTCCTGAGCTGCCCAAGGTGCCCTCGGAGTCCTGAGTCGGCGGCTCTGCGCTCGCGAGACCTCCCGTTTGCACCGTTTTTCGCCTCAAAACGTTGCAGTCGGGAGGTCTCGCGGCAGGGTGGGGGCGGATGCCAGGACCGGTGCCGCGGCGCGGCATCCGCCGCGCGGGCTACTTCGCCACGAGCGTGGTCTCGAAGCTGTAGCTGTCGGGCCGGTAGCAGTGCGCGCCGTACTCGATGGCGTGGCCGGAGGCGTCGTAGGCGACGCGCTCCATCGTGAGCACGGGGCCGTCGGGGTCGATCCCGAGCAGCTCCCCCTCGTCGTCGTGGGCGCGGCGGGCGCCGATGCGCTGATGGGCGATGCGGATGGCGATGCCGCGGCCGCGCAGGAGCTGGTAGAGGCCGCGCTGCTGGAGCTGCTCGGTCGTGACGTCGGCGAACTCCTCCGGCAGGTAGTTCTCCAGCACGGCCACCGGCGCGCCGTCGGTGCTGCGCTGGCGCCGCATGTGCACGACGGGCGTGCCGGGGGCGATGCCGAGGCGCTCTGCGACGGCATCGGTCGCCGGAACCACCTCGAGCGAGAGCACGCGTGTGGCGGGCTCGTGGTGCGTGTTCTTCAGGTCTTCGTAGAGGCTCGTGAGCTCGACCGGGCGGGTGACCTGTCCCCGTACGACCTGGGTGCCGACGCCGCGGCGCCGCACGAGCAGCCCTTTGTCGACGAGCTCCTGGATCGCGCGGCGGACGGTGGGGCGGGACAGCCCGAGCCGCTCGCCGATGGCGATCTCGTTCTCCAGCCTGACCCCGGTGGGCACCTCGCCGCTGCGGATGGCCTGTTCCAGTCGCTGCGAGACCTGATAGTAGAGCGGGACGGGCCCGGTACGGTCGAGGTCGGCGAACAGGTGGTCGGGCCAGACCGGCTCGTTCGTCGGCATCGCATTCTCCCCGCCGGCGAACTCGCGCGCAATCCGCCTATTGTCGGGACAATACTAGTGGCGCTCTCGCCGTCGTCCCAGGGGTCCCGGGGGCATCGATGTCCGGTTGCAGGTCGCTTTCGCTGTGATATTGTTAGGACAAATACGCGCGTACCACGACGGTGCGCCGGAGAGGTGTGCGGGCAGAGGATGACGAACACCACACGAATCCCGGAGATCCTGGTGATCGGCCGCCTCGGCGTCGACGTGTATCCGCTCCAGATCGGCGTCGGGCTGGAGGCGGTCAGCTCGTTCGGCAAGTACCTCGGCGGCAGCGCCGCCAACGTGTCGGTCGCCGCCGCCCGCTACGGGCACGTCGCAGCCCTCGTCTCCCGCGTGGGCGACGACCCGTTCGGCCGCTACCTGCTGGCCGAGCTCACCCGCCTGGGCGTGGACAACCGTTACGTCGTGACGGATGCCACCTACAAGACCCCCGTCACCTTCTGCGAGATCTTCCCGCCCGACGACTTCCCGCTGTACTTCTACCGCGAGCCCAAGGCCCCCGACCTGGAGATCTCGCTCGACCAGCTCGACGAGGCCGCCGTGCGTGAGTCGGCGATCCTGTGGTCGACGGTCACCGGACTCAGCCGGGAGCCGAGCCGGGGCACGCAGTTCGCGGCGCTGGAGGCGCGCGGCCGGGTGCGGCACACGATTCTCGACCTCGACTACCGCCCGATGTTCTGGGAGAGCCCGCACGACGCGAGAGCGCAGATCGACCGCGCGCTGGCGCACGCGACCGTCGCGGTGGGCAACCGCGAGGAGTGCGAGGTCGCGGTCGGCGAGATCGAGCCCGAGCGCGCCGCCGACGCCCTGCTGGAGCGGGGCGTGGAGATCGCCATCGTCAAGCAGGGCCCGCGCGGCGTGCTCGCCAAGACCGCCGACGAGCACGTGGTCGTCCCGCCGCACTTCGTCGACGTCGTCAACGGCCTCGGCGCCGGCGACGCGTTCGGAGGCGCGCTGTGCCATGGCCTCCTGCAAGGCTGGGGTCTGGAGCGCATCCTCCGATTCGCCAACGTGGCCGGGGCGATCGTCGCGACGCGCATCGAATGCTCCACCGCGATGCCGTCCGAGCACGAGGTCGACGAGATCCTCGCGAAGGGAGCCTGACATGAGCGCACCACTCCTGCAGCCCGCCGACTTCGCGCGGCTGCGCGAGCTGCGTGCCGCCCGCCCCGGCGCGCTGCGCGAGGCGCTCCGCACCCGTCGCCGGCGCGAGCTCCTGCGCGGCGACGGGCGCCTGTTCATCGTCGCGGCCGACCACCCCGCCCGCGGTGCGCTCGCCGTGGGCGCCGACCCCATCGCGATGGCCGATCGCTACGAGCTGCTGGAGCGGCTCGCGATCGCCCTGTCCCGCCCCGGGGTCGATGGCGTGCTGGGCACGCCCGACATCGTCGACGACCTCGCCGGGCTGGGCCTGCTCGAAGACAAGATCGTGGTCGGCTCGATGAACCGCGGGGGCCTGCGCGGCGCCGCCTTCGAGATGGACGACCGCTACACCGCCTACGACGTCGCGGCGATGGCGCGGGCCGGTCTCGACCTCGCGAAGGCCCTGGTGCGGATCAACCTGTCCGACCCGGCCACCGCGGCCACGCTGGAGTCGACCGCCCGCGCGGTCACCGCCGCCGCGGCGGCCGAGCTGCCGATCATGCTCGAGCCGTTCATGAGCACGTGGCAGGACGGGCGCATCGTCAACGACCTGTCGACGGATGCCGTCGTCCTCTCCGTCGCGATCGCGGCGGGTCTGGGCGCGGACAGCGCCTGCACCTGGATGAAGCTCCCGGTCGTCGAAGACATGGAGCGCGTGATGGCGGCCACGACCATGCCGACGCTGCTGCTGGGCGGTGACCCCGGCGTGGACCCCGACGAGACGTTCGCCGCATGGGAGGGCGCGCTGGCCCTGCCGGGCGTGCGCGGACTCACCGTCGGCCGCACTCTGCTGTACCCTCCCGATGGCGACGTCGCCGCCGCCGTGGACATCGCTGCCAGGCTCGTCCATCGTGAGCTGTAGACCGTGCGCGACGACCCACCGACCTGCAACGAGGAGCACCCCATGAGCACAGAGACCCCCCGGATCATCGGACACTGGATCGACGGCGCCGTCCGCCATACGCCAGGCGGACGCACCGCACCCGTCCACAATCCCGCCACCGGCGCCGTCTCGGCGCACGTCGCGCTCGCGGACGAGGCCGAGATCGCCGAGGCGATCGCCTCCGCGAAGCGCGGCTTCCAGCTGTGGAGCGGCTTCTCGATCGCCAAGCGCCAGACCGTGCTGTTCGCCTTCCGCGAGCTGCTCAACGCCCGCAAGAAGGAGCTCGCCGCGATCATCACCGCCGAGCATGGCAAGGTGCTCTCCGACGCGATGGGCGAGGTGCTGCGCGGCCAGGAGGTCGTCGACCTCGCCACCGGCTTTCCGAGCCTGATCAAGGGCGCCTACTCCGAGAACGTCTCCACCGGCATCGACGTGTACTCGCTCAAGCAGCCCCTGGGCGTGGTGGGTGTGATCAGCCCGTTCAACTTCCCCGCCATGGTGCCGATGTGGTTCTTCCCCATCGCGATCGCCGCGGGAAACGCGGTGGTCCTCAAGCCCAGCGAGAAGGATCCCTCGGCGTCGCTGTGGATCGCCGAGCTGTGGAAGGAGGCGGGCCTGCCCGACGGCGTCTTCACGGTGCTGCAGGGCGACAAGCTCGCCGTCGACGGGCTGCTCACGAGCCCCGACGTGCAGTCGATCTCGTTCGTGGGGTCCACGCCCATCGCGCAGTACATCTACGAGACGGCATCCCGCCACGGCAAGCGCGTGCAGGCGCTGGGCGGCGCGAAGAACCACATGCTCGTGCTGCCCGATGCCGATCTGGACCTCGTCGCCGACCAGGCGGTCAACGCCGGCTACGGTGCGGCGGGCGAGCGCTGCATGGCGATCTCGGTGGTGCTGGCCGTCGAGCCGGTCGCCGACGAGCTCATCGCGAAGATCACCGAGCGGATCGAGCGCCTGCGCATCGGCAACGGCGCAGGAGACGCGAACGGCGAGCCCGACATGGGGCCGCTCATCAGCGGCGTGCACCGCGACAAGGTGAGCTCCTACGTCGACATCGCCGAGGCCGACGGCGCCGAGATCGTCGTGGACGGACGCGGGTTCACGGTCGAAGGCCACGAGGACGGCTTCTGGTTCGGCCCGACGCTGCTGGACAAGGTGCCGACCAGCTCGCGCGCCTACCGCGAGGAGATCTTCGGCCCGGTGCTGTCGATCGTGCGCGTGTCGACCTTCGCCGAGGGCGTCGACCTGATCAACTCCGGCGCGTTCGGCAACGGCACCGCGATCTTCACGAACGACGGCGGCGCCGCCCGGCGCTTCCAGCACGAGATCCAGGTCGGCATGATCGGCATCAACGTGCCGATCCCGGTGCCGGTGGCCTACCACTCCTTCGGCGGCTGGAAGAACTCGCTGTTCGGCGACGCGAAGGCCTACGGCGCGCACGGGTTCGACTTCTTCACGCGCGAGAAGGCGATCACCAGCCGCTGGCTCGACCCGGCCACCCACGGCGGAATCAACCTCGGCTTCCCGCAGAATCACTGACCCGGGCGGCGCGTCGTCCCCGCCACGACCGGATCGGGACGACGCCCGCGCCCGCGGCGCGAAGGAACGACAATGACCGACACCCGCTGGTTCCACCGTCGCGGCGCGCTCGCCCGCGACGGCTGGGAGAGCGTCGTCGACGCGGCGACGCCGGGGTGGGAGCACACCGGCATCCGGGTCGGCGTGCTCGCCCCCGGCGATGAGCTGGCCCTGGACGGCACCGGCGTGGAGCGCATCGTCGTTCCGCTGGCCGGCTCGTTCGCGGTGACGCACACCGAGGCGGGCGAGGCCGCCCGGACCGTGCTCGCCGGCCGGGCGTCGGTGTTCGACGGCCCCACCGACGTGCTGTACCTCTCCGCCGCCGCGACCGCGACGATCGCGGGCACCGGCCGTGTCGCCGTGGCCACCTCGCCGACGACCGAGGTGCGACCGACCCGCCACCTCGCCGCCGCCGAGACCCCGGTCGAGCTGCGCGGCGCGGGGGCCTCCAGCCGTCAGGTGCACAACTTCGGCACGCCCGCCGCCCTCGACGCGGCGCGCCTCATCGTGTGCGAGGTGATCACCCCGGCCGAGAACTGGTCGTCCTACCCGCCGCACAAGCACGACGAGCACGTGCCCGGCCACGAGTCGCGGCTCGAGGAGATCTATTACTTCGAGGCCGCGCCCGCGCGGGTCGGCGGGCGGGCGGATGCCGCGGCATCCGCCTTCGGCATGTTCTCGACCTACTCGTCGCCGGCCGGCGAGATCGACATCGACGCGATGGTTCGCACCGGCGACATCGCGCTCGTGCCGTACGGCTACCACGGCCCGGCCGTGGCCGCCCCCGGCTACGACCTCTACTACCTGAACGTCATGGCCGGCCCCGATCCGGAGCGGGTGTGGCTCATCAGCGACGACCCCGCCCACGCGTGGGTGCGCGACACGTGGGCCGGGCAGGAGTTCGACGACCGGTTGCCCTACACGGCAGAAGGAGATTGAGATGGCACAGACGAGACGGATGACCGTCGGGCAGGCGCTCATCGAGTTCCTCGCCCACCAGTGGACCGTCGACGGCGACCTCCGGGAGCGCACGATCCCCGGCGTCTTCGGCATCTTCGGCCACGGCAACGTCGCCGGCATCGGCCAGGCGCTCAAGCAGCTCAACGTGGAGCAGCCCGACCTCATGCCTTACTACCAGGCGCGCAACGAGCAGGCCATGGTGCACCAGTCGGTCGGCTACGCGCGCATGCACCGGCGCCGCGCGACCTTCGCCTCGGCGGCCTCGGTCGGGCCGGGTGCGACGAACCTCCTCACCGGGGCCGCGCTGGCGACGACGAACCGCATGCCGGCGCTGCTGCTTCCCAGCGACACCTTCGCCACGCGCGTGGCCGACCCCGTGCTGCAGCAGCTGGAGCAGCCCTGGGACATCGGTCTCACCGTCAACGACGCCTTCCGTCCGCTGTCGCGCTTCTTCGACCGCGTGCAGCGGCCCGAGCAGCTGTTCTCGATCGCGCTCGGCGCGATGCGCGTGCTCACCGACCCCGCCGACACCGGCGCGGTCACGATCGCCCTCCCCGAGGACGTGCAGGCCGAGGCGATCGACGTGCCGGTCGAGTTCCTGCAGGACCGCGAGTGGCACCTGCGTCGGCCGCTCCCCGAGCGCGGGCCGCTGGGGCGCGCCGTCGCCGCGATCCGGGGGGCGAAGCGTCCGCTCGTGGTCGCGGGCGGGGGAGTGCTGTACTCCTCCGCCGAGCACGAGCTGCGTGCGTTCGTGGAGGCCACCGGCATCCCGGTCGGCACCTCGCAGGCCGGCGGCGGGTCGCTGCCGTGGGATCACCCGCAGTACGTCGGGGCGATCGGGGCGACCGGCACCCTCGCCGCGAACCGCCTGGCCGCCGAGGCCGACGTCGTGATCGGCATCGGCACCCGCTACAGCGACTTCACGACCGCCTCGCGCACGGCGTTCCAGGACCCGGGCGTCGTGTTCGTGAACGTCAACGTGGCGTCCTTCGACGCGTACAAGCACGGGTCGCAGCTGCCGGTCGTCGCCGATGCGCGCGAGACGCTCGTGGCCTTGTCGGCGGAGCTGGCGGGGCACCGCGTCTCGGCCGAGTACGCCGAGCGCATCGCGCGCGAGAAGGCCCAGTGGAATGCCGCCGTGGACGAGGCCTTCGCCCCCTCGGGCCTGACGCTTCCCGGTCAGCCGGAGATCATCGGCGCGGTGCAGTCGGCGACCGCGCCCGAGGATGTCATCGTGCAGGCGGCGGGGTCGCTCCCGGGCGACCTGCACAAGCTGTGGCGCGTGCGCGATCCGCTGGGCTACCACGTCGAGTACGCGTACTCGTGCATGGGCTACGAGATCGCCGGGGGCCTGGGCGCCAAGCGGGGGCTGCTGGCCATGGGCGACGACCGCGACGTCGTGGTGATGGTCGGCGACGGCTCGTACCTCATGCTGAACTCCGAGCTGGTGACCGCGGTCGCCGAGGGCATCAAGCTCATCGTGATCCTCGTGCAGAACCACGGCTACGCCTCGATCGGGCACCTCTCCGAGACCGTCGGGTCGGAGCGCTTCGGCACGTGGTACCGCGAGTACGACCCCGATGCCCGAAACTTCCAGAGCGGCAGGGTGCTGCCGGTCGACCTCGCGATGAACGCGCGCAGCTACGGCATGGACGTCGTGGAGATCGTGCCCGGAGCCGGTGCCGTCGATACCCTGAAGGCGGCGATCGCCGAGGCGAAGGCATCCGACCGGTCGACGTTCATCCACATCGAGAGCGACCCGCTGATCTACGCGCCCGACGGCGCCGGCTGGTGGGACGTGCCCGTCGCCGAGGTCTCTACGCTGGATGCCACCCTCCGCGCCCGCGCCGAGTACGAGGAGCAGGTGGCCGCCCAGCGCCCGCTGCTGGGGTGAGCCGCGCGCCGGGGCCGGTGGCCGGCCGGCGGCCGGCCGGTGGCATCCCTTCCCCGGTGACTTGGCGCATGTTGTCGCGGACGCGGGATTCCGCGGCAGAACGCGCCAGGTTTGTGTAGCGCGCCTCCCGTGACTTGGCGCATCTTGTCGCGAACGGAGACCCCGGCGACAAAGTGCGCCAAGCAACCCGGCCGCGCCCCCGCCCAAGCCCCGACCTCGCCCCGCCCGAACGCGTGCGAAACGGCTTGGCCCCGCCCGCCGCAGAGCCTAGGATGGGCATATTGTCTTATCAAAGATCGCGCCGGTGCGGCATCGAGAGGAAGCCATGGCAGCCACGTCTTCTGCGTCGAACCCGGGTCTGCGCATCGGCACGGCCCCCGACTCGTGGGGCGTGTGGTTTCCCGACGACCCGCGCCAGGTGCCGTGGCAGCGCTTCCTCGACGAGGTCGTGCGGGCCGGGTACACCTGGATCGAGCTCGGCCCGTACGGGTACCTCCCGACCGACCCGCACCAGCTGGAGGACGAGCTCGGCACGCGCGGCCTGAAGCTGTCGGCCGGCACCGTCTTCACCGGCTTCCACAAGGGCGACGACCAGTGGCAGCGGGCGTGGGACCAGGCGCTGAAGGTCGCCGGCCTTGCCTCGAAGCTCGGGGCCGAGCACCTCGTCGTCATCCCCGACCTGTGGCGCAGCGACGCCACGAGCGAGGTGCTCGAGGCGCGCACGCTCACCGACGCGCAGTGGGCGAAGCTCGCCGCCGGTCACGACCGGCTCGGCAAGGCGCTCCTGGAGGAGTTCGGCGTGAAGCAGCAGTTCCACTCGCACGCCGACAGCCACATCGGCACCACGCGCGAGGTGCTGCGCTTCCTCGACGAGACCGACCCGCGGTACACGAACCTGTGCCTGGACACCGGCCACTTCGCCTACTACGGCGGGGACAGCGTGAAGCTCGTCGAGGAGCGCCCCGACCGCATCGGCTACCTGCACCTCAAACAGGTCGACCCGTCGCTGCTGTTCGACGTGCTCAAGAACGACGTGCCGTTCGCGGATGCCGTCGCCGAGGGCATCATGATCGAGCCGCCCGGCGGCATCCCCGATCTCGGCCCGGTGATCGAGGCGGTCGCGGCGATCGACCCGGACATCTTCGCGATCGTCGAGCAGGACATGTACGGGTGCGAGCTCGATCGGCCCTTCCCGATCGCCACGCGCACGCGCGAGCACATCTTCGGCTGCACGCACCTGGCCCGCCTGCGGTGACGGCATCCACATCTCGAACAGGGGAGACCATGACTGAAGACCTCCGCGTCGGCATCGTCGGCGCCGGCCGCATGGGCGCCGACCACGTGCAGCGCATCACGAACCGCATCTCGGGCGCCGTCGTCTCGGCGATCGTCGAGCCCGACGCCGGGCGCGCCGCCGCCGCGGCGGCCGACGCGCCCGGTGCCGCGGCCTTCACCCGCATCGAGGACGCCATCGCCGCCGACGCGGTGGATGCCGTGCTCATCGCCACGCCCGGTCCGTTCCATGCGCCGGTGCTCTATCCCGCGCTGGAGGCGCGCCTGCCGATCCTGTGCGAGAAGCCGCTGACCGACGCGTCAGCCTCGTCGTGGGAGATCGTGCAGCGCGAGCTGGAGCTGGACCGTCCGCACATCCAGGTCGGCTTCATGCGCCGCTTCGACGCCGGTTACGAGGCGCTGCGTGCGCTGGTGGCCTCGGGGGAGTCGGGCGCGCTCATGATGCTGCACTGCGCGCACCGCAACCCGTCGGTGCCGGAGTCGTACGTGCAGGACATGCTCATCTACGACTCCGTCGTGCACGAGTTCGACGTCGTGCCGTGGCTGGGCGGCGCGCGCGTCACGTCGGTCGAGGTCAGATACGCCCGGCGCAACGCGCTGTCGCCGGAGCACCTGCGCGAGCCCATCCTCGTGCTCATGGAGCTGGAGAACGGCGTGCTCGTCGACGTCGAGATGAACGTGAGCGCGCAGTTCGGCTACCAGGTCGCGACCGAGGCCGTGTTCGAGCGGGGCATCGCACGCATCGGCGAGCCGTCGGGGCTGCAGTCGTGGCGCGACGGCCGGTTCGCGATCGACGAGCACGTCTCGTTCACGACGCGCTTCGCCGCCGCCTACGACACGCAGATCCAGCGCTGGGTGAACGCGGTGCGCGACGGGCGCCTCGTCGACGGACCGAACGCGTGGGACGGGTACCTGGCCGCCCTGTGCTGCGAGGCGGGACTGGAGGCGCTGCACCACGGCGGCGTGGTGCCGGTCGAGGCCCCCGACCGCCCCTCCTTCTACCGCTGAGCCCGCACCCGAGAACCCGGAGACTGCCCGATGGTGCGCATCGCCCTGGACCCCACCCCCTTCCACCACGACTTCGCGCTGCTGGAGTTCCCCGAGGTCGCCGCGCGGCTCGGCTACGAACACCTGCAGCTCACGCCGCACCCCGACTTCTCGCCGTTCTTCCGCTACCCGAAGGCCGACGACGCCCTCGTGGCGACGCTGAAGAAGGCGGCGCGGGATGCCGGGGTCTCGATCCCCGCGATCCTCCCCGTGCAGCGGATCTCATGGCCGGACGAGCCGCAGCGCGAGGCCGCGGTGCGCAATTTCACGCGCATCATCGAGCTCGCCGTGGAGCTTGAGGTGCCGGTGATCAACACCGAGTTCTCCGGCCGTCCGGAGCGCTCCGAGGACTCCGAGGACGCGTTCTACCGGTCGATGGAGGAGCTGCTGCCGCGCATCGAGTCCGAGGGCCTGCGGCTGAACGTCGATCCGCACCCGGACGATTTCGTCGAGGACGGACTGGAGGCGTGGCGCGTGCTGCGCGGGCTGAACTCGTCTGCGATCGGCTTCGTCTATGTGGCATCCCACACCTTCCACTACGGCGACCGGGCCACGACCCTGCTGCCGGAGATCGGCGACCGTCTCGGTGCGGTCTACACGGCGGACTCGTTCGACCACCGCCGCTCGCACGGGCTGCGCTACATCTCGAACCCGCCGGGCAATCCGTCGCGCGTGCACCAGCACCTGCGCATCGGCGACGGCGACGTCGACTGGGACGAGCTGTTCGGCGTGCTGCGGCAGATCGGCTACCTCGATCGCGAGGATGCGCTGATCGTCTCGAACGTGTTCGCCGAGGACGAGGCCGCCGACGAGGTGTCGCGCTTCCAGCTCGCGCGGCTGCGCGAGCTCATCGGCTGACCTGCGGCGTATCGGCTGAGCCGGCGCCCTGTGCGGCCGGCATCCGCTCTCCCCCCGGCATCCGCTCTTCTCTCGCCCGTTGGTGCCACCTTCCTGCAAGGGCGCCAGGTTCCTTTTCAGCGGCGCCAGTTCCCTGCGACTGCGCCACAGATATGTAGCGCCATGACAGGGAACTGGCGCCGACGCGCAGCACCGAGGTCACTCGTCGTCGAGCGCGCGGGCGACGTCCTCGGCCGCCGTGTGCGCTGGTAGGTTCGAACGGGTCGGTGTGCGGGCGTTGCGTGGCCACAGGCCGGGAAGAACGGGGTCATGACGAACACGTCGCGTCGAACCGTCTCGCCGCCCGGCATCCGGCGCGGCGACGCCGTGCTGGCCTTCGTCGCCGTCGCCGCTCTCGCGATCAACCTGCGCACGGCCCCGTCGAGCGTCGCGCCGATCGTCACGTGGATCGACGTGGACATCCCGCTGTCGCCGACGACGCTGGGCCTGCTCGGCATGCTGCCGCCGATCATGTTCGCCCTCGCGGGCCTCGTGCTCGCGCCGTGGATCGCGCCGCGCGGCGCGGGACTGGCCGCCGGGGCGCTCGTGCTCGCGATGGCAGGGTCGGCGCTGCGGGCGGTCGGGGGCGACCTCGTGACGCTGGCGGCCGGCGGCGCCCTGGCGCTGCTGGGCATGGGAATCGGCAACGTGCTCCTGCCCGCGCTCGTCAAGCGTCATCTCCCGCACCGGATCGGCGCGGCGACGGCGCTGTACACGAGTCTGCTCGGCGTGAGCGCGATGCTGCCGCCCCTCGTCGAGCCGGTCGTGGCCGCCGAGGCGGGATGGCGCCTCGCGATGGGGCTGTGGGCGGTGCTGCCGGTGGCCTGCCTGACGCCGGTGGTGCTCCTCGCCGTGCGGGGCGGCGCGCGGAGCGAGACTCGCCGCGACGCATGCCGGATGCCGCGGTGGAGACCGGATGCCCGGGCCTGTGCCCTCGCGGGGCTGTTCGGGGTGTCCTCGACGATCGGCTATACGTCGTTCGCGTGGATCCCGGTGATGGTGCGCGAGCAGTTCGGCGTCGACGAGGTGCAGGCGGCGCTCATGCTGTCGCTGTTCGCCGGGCTCGGCATCCCCGTGGCGCTCGCCGTGCCGTGGCTCGTCGCCCCCCGGATCAGGCTGAGCGGGCCCGTCGCGATCCTCGCCGCCGGCAGCGCCGTGGTCGGTTACGCGCTGCTGACGGCGGGGATGCCGGCCGGGGTCCCGCTCGTCGGCGTCACCCTCGTCGGGCTCGGCCAGGGCTTGTTCTCCCTCTGCCTGACGCTTGTGGGCGTGCTCGGGCGCGACCCGGCGGAGACCGCGCGGCTGAGCGGCTTCATGCAGGGCGTCGGGTATCTCGCCGCGGCGGCGCTCGCGTTCGCGCTCGGGGCGCTGCGCAGCCTCTCCGGCGGGTGGATCCTGGGCGGCGGGATGATGGTGCTCGTGTGCGGGCTGGGCGTCGTGTCGGGCTGGGCGCTGGCGCGCATCCTCCGCCGCGCCCTCTGACCCCGGCATCCGCCCCCGCCCCACCGCAGCCCCCGCCGAGTCACTGCTCTAACGCCGAGTCACTGCCCTCCAGCACAGTGACTCGCGCCGGAGGCAGTGACTCGCGTGGGGAGGCAGTGACTCGCGCTGGAGGTAGTGACTCGCGTGGGGAGGCAGTGACTCGCGTGGGTGGGTGCGGGTGGAGGATGCCGGGGGAGGCAGTGTCTCGCGACGTCGGAGAGTTGTACAAATGTCAGGACATTTGGTACTATCCAGCGGGGCTGACAGACGTGCGTCAGGGTCAGCGCCTTCCCCTCATACGCACGACAAAGGAGTCAGATATGTCACACGGCGTATCAGCCAGTGAAGCGAAGCTTCCCCCGCTCACACCCGGGCCGCACACCAAGAGACTGGGGCTGGTGGCGCTGGTCGCGACCTTCGGCGGTCTGCTGTTCGGCTACGACACGGGTGTCGCCAACGGCGCCGAGCGCCCCATGGAGCACGAGCTCGGCCTCACCGATCTGCAGGTGGGCATCGTCATCAGCTCGCTGGTCTTCGCGGCCGCCTTCGGCGCGATGATCGCAGGTCGCCTCGCCGACAAGCTCGGCCGGCGTCCGACCATCATCATCCTCGCGGTGCTGTTCTTCTGCGGCACGCTGATGGTCGTCACCTCCCCCGGCGGCCCCGAGTTCGGCACGCACACCGACTTCGGCTACGGGATGCTGATCACCGGACGCATCACCCTGGGGCTCGCGGTCGGCGGTGCGTCCGCCGTCGTGCCGGTCTATCTCGCTGAGCTCGCGCCGTACGAGATCCGTGGTTCCCTCGCGGGCCGCAACGAGCTGATGATCGTCGTCGGCCAGCTCGCCGCGTTCGTGGTCAACGCCATCATCGCCGCCGTGATGGGTCTGGACACGCCGGGCCTGTGGCGCGTGATGTTCTCCATCTGTGCGCTGCCGGCGATCTTCCTCTTCTTCGGCATGCTGCGCATGCCGGAGTCGCCGCGCTGGCTCGTCGAAAAGGGCAAGCACGAGCAGGCCCGCACGGTCCTGCTCACGATCCGCTCGAAGGAGCGGGCGGACGCGGAGCTCGCCGAGGTGGAGCACGTCGCCGAGGAGGAGCACGAGGTCGAGGGCCAGCAGCTCGGGTTCAAGGCGGTCCTCAAGAACAAGAGCCTGCTCGTCATCCTCCTCATCGCCTGCGGTCTGGGCATCGCGCAGCAGTTCACCGGCGTGAACGCGATCATGTACTACGGCCAGCGCATGCTCGCCGAGTCGGGCTTCAGCGAGGACATGATCGGCTGGGTGAACATCGCCCCGGGCGTGATCGCCGTGCTCGGCGGATTCGTCGCGCTCGCGCTCATGGACCGCATCAACCGTCGCACCAACTTCCTGTGGGGCTACGGGATGACGGCGATCTCGCACATCCTGATCGCGATCTGCATGATGCTCCTGTTCCCCGAGGGCAACCCGATCCGCCCGTGGGCGTTCCTGGTGCTGATCATGATCATGATCGGTTCGATCCAGACCTTCCTGAACATCGCGACGTGGGTGTACCTGTCCGAGATCTTCCCGCTGCACATGCGCGGCATCGGCATGGGCGTCTCGGTGTTCGTGCTGTGGACCGCCAACGCGATCCTCGCCCTGCTCGTGCCGTCGATCGTCGGTGCGGTGGGCATGGGATTGTTCGTGCTCTTCGCGGTCGTGAACATCGTCTCGTTCCTGTTCATCTTCAAGATGGTCCCCGAGACGCGCGGACGCTCGCTCGAGCAGCTGGAGGAGGACGTCACCACCGGTGCCATCTTCCTGCCGGTGCACAAGCGGTAGCCGCTCGCACACCGGCACGAGGCCCCGCTCCCGACTCGTCGGGGACGGGGCCTGCGTGTTGCCGCGCCGCCTCCGGCTGCGCGAGGAGCAGGGGCCGGTCGGCATCCTTCACCTGGCCCATATCGTCGCCGGGAGCGCGTGCGGCGGCGGAATGCGCCAGGTTTGCTCGCCGGCGAGGCGGAGGCATGGCTCCGGTCACCGTCGCTCGCGGGCCCAGGGGCCGGACGGTCAGGCGTCGTAGGTGGTGGGGCCGGTGACGGTGGGCACCGGAGTCCAGCCGCCCGATGCGGCGCTCGACAGCGCGGCATCCGCCACCTCGGCCGTCGCCCAGCCGTCGGCTGCGGACGGGGCCAGTTGGCGGCCCTCCGCGATCGAGCGCAGGAACAGCGCCGCCTCGATCGTCTTCAGGTCGTCGAAGCCCATGCTCGTCCCGGCCCCGGGTTGGAAGCGCGCGAACTCGCCGAAGTCGGGGCCGGCCATGATCGTGCGGTAGCCCGACCGGTCGTCGGCGAGCTCCAGCTCGTTCAGGCGCTGGAAGCCCCACCGCAGCGACCCGCGCGTGCCGTACACCTCGAGTCCGTACTCGGAGCGCGGCCCGATCGCGATGCGGCTGGACTCGAAGACGCCCACCGCGCCGGATGCGAACCGGGCGAGCATCGCGGCGTAGTCCTCGTTCTCGACCGTGCCGGTGGGGTCGCCGGCGACCCCGGCGCTGAAGTGGCTGGCCGCGCCGGATGCCGGCAGTGGACGCTCGCGGACGAAGGTCTCGGTGAGCGCCGACACCGACTCGATACGTCCGACGACGAACTGCGCGAGGTCGATGCCGTGCGAGAGCAGGTCGCCGAAGACCCCGGAGCCGGCTCGTGCCCGCAGGAAGCGCCAGGTGAGCGCGCCGAGCGGATCGGACGAGTAGTCGGCCAGCAGGCTCACGCGCACGTTCGTGATCGTGCCGAGCGCGCCGCTGCGGACGAGCTGCCGCGCACGCGCCACCGCGGGTGCGTGCCGGTAGTTGAAGCCGACGGCGGTGACGACCCCGGCATCCGCCGCCGCCCGTGCGATGTCGCGCGACTCCGCGGCGCTGCGGCCCATCGGCTTCTCGATCCAGAAGGGCTTGCCCGCGGCGGCCGCCGCCAGCGCGATCTCGCGGTGCAGGAAGTTGGGCGCGCAGATCGACACCGCCGCCACGGCCGGGTCGGCGAGCACCTCGCGGTAGTCGGCGGCGGCGCGTTCGTAGCCGAGGGCCGCCACGGCGTGCTCGCGGCCGCCCTGGTCGGGGTCGGCCGCCACGACGAGCCGGGCGCGCACGGGCAGCTCGGGGAAGTGGTGGCGGGCGGCCAGGTACGCGCGTGAGTGGAGCCTGCCCATCCAGCCCACCGAGACGAGCCCGATGCCCAGTTCTTGCGCAGCCATCGTCCGCCGCTCCTCCGTGCCGTGGGTGGTCACCCCAGCCTAACGCGTTGACAGAATGTACGGACATAATGCGGCTCGCACTCGGGCGCCCGGTCGCTCAGCTCGAGCCCTGTCGGCGGCTCGCGCGCAGCTCGGCCTCGATCGCGCGCGCCGCGGCGCGCAGCGCCCGCACCGAGTCGTCCGACGACTCGGTGCGGGGGAGCACCACCGACAGGGCGGCCACCACGGCGCCGGCGTCGCGGATGGGGACCGCGACGCCGGTCGCCCCGGCATCCACCAGCCCCGGCGCGACGACATGCCCCGCCCGCCGGATCCCGCCCAGCACACGGGCCAGGGCGGGCCGCTGCGCGGGCGGCGAGCCGGCGAGCACGCGCTCGCGCAGCGGCGGATCGGCGTGGGCGAGCAGCACGAGCCCCGCGGAGGACGAGCGCAGCGGCAGGCGCCCGGTGATGCGGGTCACGTTCTCGGTCGCCTCCGGGTGCGAGAGGCGCTCCACGATGAGCGCCTCGTCGTCTTCGAGCACCGCGAGCTGGGTGTGCTGGCGGATCGCCGACTGCACCTGATCCATGTGCGGCAGCGCGACGCGGCGCAGGCGCAGCACGGCCGAGCCGTGCAGCGCCAGCTCCCACAGCCGCATGCCGAGCCGCACGCGGTGGTCCGTGTCGCGCTCGAGCAGTCCCGACCGCACGAGGTCGGCGACCACGCGGTGCGCCGTCGAGGCGGGCAGCCCGGCACGGCGGCCGATCTCGGCCGCCGTCTGGGCGGTGCGGTCACCCGCGAAGGTGTCGAGCACGCGCACGATCCGCTCGGTCATCGACTCGCCGCTGCGTGAGTTCGCCATGGGGACAGGATGCCACGGCATCCCATTCAATGGGATAACGCACCTCTGCGAGGTCGCAGCCGGGACACTGGGAGTCGGCCCGCCCGACCGCCCGAGCCGGGCCGACCGTCAGAGGAGACGCCCATGGGAGCACCCGCAGCAGCCCCGGCCCCCGCGGCAGGCCACGCCGGGACCGCGGCCCCGTCGGCAGCAGCCCCGTCGGCAGCAGCCCCGTCGGCAGCAGCCCCCGCCCCCGAGTCGCTGCTCGCGGCGCCCGACCAGGCGTCGCAGGCGCAGATCGACGCCGAGACCGCCGAGCTGCACGCCGACTACGCCCGCCGCGTCGCCGCGGGGGAGCGCCTGCCGCGCACGATGTACGACTTCCCGCCGTACCGCTCCAGCATCCTGCGCCATCCGACCAAGAGTCCACGGCTGGTCGACCCCGAGACGATCGAGCTGTGCTCGCCCGCGTTCGGGCAGCGCGACGTCGCGGCGATCGAGTCCGACCTGACGCTGCAGCACGCGGGGGAGCCGCTGGGCGAGCGCATCACGGTGACCGGACGCCTGCTCGACTCGTGGGGCCGCCCGTTGCGCGACCAGCTCGTCGAGATCTGGCAGGCCAACGCCGCCGGCCGGTACATCCACCAGCGCGATCAGCATCCCGCCCCCCTCGATCCGAACTTCACCGGCGCGGGCCGCACGATCACGAACGATCGCGGGGAGTACTCCTTCACGACGATCAAGCCGGGCCCGTACCCGTGGAAGAACCACGTGAACGCGTGGCGGCCCGCGCACATCCACTTCTCGGTGTTCGGCCGCTCGTTCACTCAGCGCCTCGTGACGCAGATGTACTTCCCGGGCGATCCGCTCTTCCCGCTCGACCCGATCTACAACACGATCCGCGAGCAGGCCGACCGCGACCGGCTCATCGGCGTCTACGACCACGACCTCACCGTGCCGGAGTTCTCGATGGGCTACCGGTTCGACATCGTCGTCGACGGGCCGGATGCCACGTGGTTCGAGCCGGAGGACGAGCAATGACCGGCCGGGTGCCCGCGCGCACGCTGGAGCCGACCGCCGGCCAGACCGTCGGCCCGTTCTTCGCCTACGGCACGACCTACCCGAAGAAGCACGAGGTCGCCTTCCCGCACTCGCCCGGTGCGATCCTGCTCTCCGGTGCGGTCTTCGACGGCGCCGGGGCGCCGATCCCGGACTGCATGGTCGAGATCTTCGGCGCCGACCGCGACGGCACCGTGCCGCGGGCGCGCGGCTCGTTCCGCCGCGACGACCACACCTTCACCGGGTTCGGCCGTGCGTTCACGACCGACGAGGGCCGCTACGAGTTCTGGACCCGCAACCCCGGATCGGTGGCCGGCGAGGCCCCGTTCTTCGCGGTGATCGTGTTCGCCCGCGGACTTCCCGACAAGCTGCACACCCGCATCTACCTGCCCGAGGACGAGGCGGCCCTCGCCGCCGATCCGCTGCTGTCGACGCTGGACGCCGGAGAGCGTGCGACACTGATCGCACGCCGCACTCCGGAGGGGCACCTGGTGCACGATCTCCGGCTGCAGGGCGAGAAGGAGACCGTGTTCCTTGCCTACTGATCACGCCGCCGGGGTGCCGTTCGCCGACACGGGCCTGCTGTCGCCGGTCACCGCCGGTCACGACGGGGCGCTCGGCGACGCGCAGGTGCTCCGCGCGCTCGTGACCGCGGAGGTCGCGCTCACGCGCGCGTGGGCCGAGGTCGGCGCCGTGCCGCACGAGACGACGGATGCCGTCTCCGCCGCCCTCGGCTGGCGCGGCCCCGGGGAGCTGTGCGAGGTGCCGGACGCAGCGCTCCCGCTGGCGGAGCTCGTGGCGGCCGCTCCGGCGGGCGGCAACCCCGTGATCCCGCTCGTCGGTCTGCTGCGCGCCGGGGTTCCCGCCCACGCGGCGCCGTGGGTGCATCGGGGTGCGACGAGCCAGGACGTCCTCGACTCCGCCCTCATGCTGGTCGCGCGGCGCGCGTGCACCGGCATCGTGAGGTCGCTGACGGATGCCGAGACCGCTCTCGCGCGTTTCGCCGACGCCCACCGTGACGAGGTCGCCGCGGCCCGCACCCTCACCCAGCACGCGGTGCCGACGACGATCGGCCTGCGCGCGGCGGGGTGGCTGCGGGGCATCCGCCGCGCCCGGCAGCGGCTGGAGGCGGCGGCCGCCCAGCTCCCCGCCCAGCTGGGCGGTGCCGCCGGGACCCTCGCCTCGTTCGTCGAGCTCGCCGGCGCCGAGGCCGCCGCGGCGCTGCCGGCCGCGTTCGCCGGGCAGCTCGGCCTCGCGACGCCCGACGCCCCGTGGCACACCGCGCGGTGGCCGGTCACCGAGCTCGGCGACGCGCTGGTCCAAGCCGTCGATGCCCTCGGCAAGCTCGCGGCCGATGTGGCGACGGGCAGTCGTACCGAGATCGGCGAGCTCGCCGAGGGCGCAGGCGGCGGCTCGTCGGCCATGCCGCACAAGAGCAACCCGGTGCGCTCGGTGCTGATCCGCTCCGCGGCGATCCGCGCGCCGCACCTGGCCGCGACGCTGCACACGGCATCCGCCCTCGCCGTCGACGAGCGCCCCGACGGCGCGTGGCACGCGGAGTGGCCGGCCCTGCGCGAGCTGCTGCGCGTGACCGCCGGAGCGGCCGCCCACGGCGCGGCGCTGGCCGAGGGCTTGGGGGTGGATGCCGCCGCGGTGCGCCGCAACCTCGCCCTCGCCGGCGGGCTCGTGCTGGCAGAGCGGCTCTCGATCGCCCTGGGCCCGTTCATCGGCCCGGCCGGCGTCGCGGAGATCGTCGCCGCCGTCCGCCGCGGTGAGGACCTCGGCACCGTCCTTCGGGGGCTGCCGGAACGTGCCGACGTCCCCGGCCTCGACGACCTGCTCGACCCCGCCGGGTACACGGGCCTTGCCGCAGAGATCGTGGCGCTCGCCGTGCGGTCGCCGTCCGCGGCCGACCCGGGGGCCGGGTGCGCCGCGGAGCCTGCTCGCCCCGACCCGTTCGAGCGCTGAACCCCGCGGAGCCCAGACATGCCACGACCCGAGATCGCGCTGACGGCGCCCGCCGGACCCGCCGGCGCGCCGGTCGTCGTGCTCGCCCACTCGCTCGGCACCGGCCCGCTCATCTGGGAGCGCGTGGTCCCGGTGCTCGCCGTGCGGTACCGGGTGTCGCTCCTCACGCTGCCTGGCCACGGCGAGGCCCCCGTGCCCGGTGCGCCGTTCACGATGGCCGAGCTCGCCGACGCCGTCGCGCGCGCGGCTCCGGTCGCGTCCGGCCTGCGGTACGCCGGGGTCTCGATCGGCGGCGCGCTCGGGCTGGAGCTGGCGCTGCGGCATCCTGAGCTGGTCGCCGCCGTCGCGAGCGTCGCGTCCGCTGCCTCGCTCGGCACGCCGGATCTCTGGCGGGAGCGCGCCCGCTTCGTGCGGGAGCGGTCGACCTCGGCCCTCGTGACCGAGTCGGCCGCGCGGTGGTTCGCGCCGGCATCCATCGGCCGTGACCCTGCCATGGTCGGCCGCGTGCTGCACGCCCTGCAGGACACCAGCGACGAGGGGTACGCGCGGTGCGCCGAGGCGCTCGCGACCTACGATGTGCGGGCGCGGCTGGGCGAGCTGCGCACTCCGGTGCTCGCGATGGGCGGATGCCTCGACGAGGTCGCCCCCGAGGAGCGCCAGGACGAGCTCGTCGCCGGGGTGCCGGGTGCACGCAAGCTCATGATCGAGGCGGCCGCGCACCAGCCGCCCGCCGAGCAGCCGGCGGCGGTCGCCGCCGCGCTGCGCGCATTCTTCGAGGAGGTGGCCCCGTGAACGAGGAGCCGGATGCCGGGTTCAACGACCGGGAGCGCTACGAGCGCGGCATGGCGGTGCGGCGGGAGGTGCTCTCCGACGCCCACGTCGACCGGGCCGTGGCGAACACGACCCCTTTCACCGCGGGATTCCAGGACTTCATCACGCGCGTCGCGTGGGGGGACATCTGGTCGCGGCCGGGCCTTGACCGCAGGGCGCGCTCGATCGCGGTGCTCACCGCGATGATCGCGCTCGGCCACCACGAGGAGTTCGAGCTGCACGTGCGTGCGGCCCTGCGCAACGGACTGACGGTCGCCGAGATCGAGGAGGTGATCCTGCAGGCCGGGCTGTACTGCGGGGTCCCCGCCGCCAACACGGCGTTCCGGCTCGCGAGCGCGGTGCTCGCCGACGCCGGAGCGCTGGTCGGGGCGGGCGCGCACGTCGATGCGGAAGCTGCCGGCACCGGGGCGGCCGACTCGGGTGCTGCCGGCACCGCCGACACCGGTGCCTCGACCCGGGAAGGGAACGAGGCATGATCGACAAGGCCGTGGCATCCGTCGCCGACGCCGTCGCGGGCATCGCGGACGGGGCGACCGTCATGATCGGCGGCTTCGGCCGGGCGGGACAGCCCGTGGAGCTCATCGACGCGCTCATCGCGCAGGGCGCGAGCGACCTCACGATCGTGAGCAACAACGCCGGCAACGGCGACCTCGGGCTCGCCGCGCTGCTGGCCGCCGGACGGGTGCGGAAGATCGTGTGCTCCTTCCCGCGACAGTCCGACTCGTGGGTGTTCGACCGGCTCTACCGCGAGGGCCGCATCGAGCTGGAGCTCGTGCCGCAGGGGAACCTCGCCGAGCGCATCCGGGCCGCCGGTGCGGGCATCGGTGCGTTCTTCTCGCCCACCGGGGTCGGCACGCTCCTGGCCGAGGGCAAGGAGGAGCGCGTCATCGACGGGCGCCGGTATGTGCTGGAGTACCCGATCCACGCCGACGTCGCCCTCATCAGCGCCCTGCGTGCCGACCGCTGGGGCAACCTCGTCTACCGCGCGACCTCGCGCAACTTCGGTCCGATCATGGCCTCGGCCGCGGCGCGCACCGTCGCGCAGGTCGACGAGCTCGTCCCTCTCGGGGCGCTGGATCCCGAGGCCATCGCCACCCCGGGGATCTTCGTGGACCGTGTCGTCGCGGTGGGCGAGCGGGCCTGGCTGCGCGGCGGCGCGTTCGTCGGCGGCGTCGACCTGGAGGGCAATGTCCTCGCGGACGCGGATGCCGCGGCATCCGCCGTCGCAGGAGCGGCGCGATGACCGCGCGCCTGGCCCGGCGCGAGCTGGCGCGCCGCATCGCCGAGGACATCCCCGACGGCGCCGTCGTGAACCTCGGGATCGGCGCGCCGACCCTCGTGGCCGACGAGCTGCCCGCGGGGCGCGAGATCATCCTGCACACCGAGAACGGCATGCTCGGCATGGGTCCGGCGCCGGCCGCGGGCAGCGTCGACCCGGACCTCATCAACGCCGGCAAGCAGGCCGTGACGGCGCTCACCGGCGCCTCGTTCTTCCACCACGCCGACTCGTTCGGCATGATGCGCGGCGGCCACCTCGACGTGTGCGTGCTGGGCGCGTTCCAGGTGTCCGAGCACGGGGACCTCGCGAACTGGTCCACCGGCGAGCCGGGGGCGATCCCGGCGGTCGGCGGCGCGATGGACCTCGCCATCGGCGCCAAGGAGGTCTACGTGATGACCGACCTCCTCACCAGGCAGGGCGAGCCCAAGCTCGTCGCGGCGTGCACGTACCCCCTCACCGGGGTCGGCTGCGTCTCGCGCGTCTACACCGATCGCGCGATCTTCGACGTCACCGATGAGGGCTTCGCGGTGCGGGAGCTGCTCGCCGGCAACACCGTCGCGGAGCTGGAGCGGCTCACCGGGCTGCGTTTCGTGACCGGCGCCGAGTCTGTCGATGCAGAGGAGGGTTCACGATGACCGCGAGCTACGTCTACGACGCGGTGCGCACGCCGTTCGGCCGTCACGGCCGCGCGTTCGCCGCGGTGCGCCCCGACGACCTCGCCGCCCTCGTGATGCGCGCGGTGGTGGAGCGCACCGGCATCCCACCCGCCCGCGTCGACGACGTGATCTTCGGCGCCGCGAACCAGGCCGGCGAGGACAACCGCGACGTCGCACGGTTCGGGGCGCTGCTGGCCGGGTTCCCGACGACCGTGCCGGGTGTGACCGTCAACAGGCTGTGCGGATCGTCGGTCGAGGCCGTCATCCAGGGGAGCCGGGCGATCGAGGCGGGGGATGCCGGGATCGTGCTGGCCGGCGGCGTCGAGTCGATGACCCGGGCGCCGTTCGTGGTGGAGAAGTCCCCGCGCCCGTTCCCGGCGGCCAACCAGACGCTGTGGAACACATCGATCGGCTGGCGCATGGTCAACCCGGCGCTGCCGGCGCAGTGGACGATCTCCAACGGCGAGAGCGCCGAGAAGCTGGCCGGGATGTTCGGCATCTCGCGCGAGGAGCAGGACGCATTCGCCGCGCGCAGCCACCGGCTGGCCGCTCAGGCGTGGGCGGACGGCGCCTATGCCGGCGAGATCGTGCAGGTGCCGGGGCACGAGCTCGACCGCGACGAGGGGATCCGCGCCGAGACGACCCCGGAGGTGCTGGGCGGGCTCCCACCGGCCTTCGCCGCCGACGGCTCGGTCACGGCGGGGAACTCCTCGCCGCTGTCCGACGGGGCGTCGGCGGTGCTCCTCGGGGCGGAAGGGGCGGTGGATGCCGAGCCCTTGGCCCGCGTCGCCGGCCGGGGCGTCGCGGGGAACGATCCGGACGTGTTCGGCGTCGCGCCGGTCGAGGCGGCGAACCGGGCGCTCGCCCGGGCGGGGCGGACGTGGGCGGATGTCGACCTCGTCGAGCTGAACGAGGCGTTCGCAGCCCAGTCGCTGGCGTGCCTGCGGCTCTGGCCCGACCTCGATCCCGAGCGGGTCAACGTCCATGGCGGGGCGATCGCGATCGGGCATCCGCTCGGCGCCTCCGGCGGCCGCATCGTCGGGCACGCCGCGCACGAGCTGCGCCGCCGCGGCGGAGGCGTGGCCGTCGCCGCGATCTGCATCGGCGTCGGCCAGGGCCTCGCCGTCGTGCTCGAGCGCTGACCCCGCCCCCGCCCGCCCCGGTCCCCCGGTCCCCCCGGTCCGCCCCGTGTGTCCGCGAGACTTCACTGGTGCACCGAGACTGCGTGCTGGGCGTGCAGTCTCGGTGCACGGATGAAGTCTCGCGGGATGAGGGGGGGCGCGGGCGGGGGGCGGGCGAGGGTCCGGGGGGCCGGGTGGCGGGGGCGGGTGGTTGACAGCGGGTACGGATGCCGCAATGATGGACGTACTGGTTAGTACATTAGGGGGCAGGCGCCTCCCGATCCCGGACGAAGGCGTGTCGTGGCATCCACCTCTCCCTATCTCGTGGGGCTCGTCGGCGCGGGCGTGACCGGATCCCTCACCCCTCCGCTGCACATGGAGGAGGGGCGCGCCCATGGGCTCGCCTACGTGTACGAGCCGATCGATCTGACGGCCAGGGGGCTCTCGCCCGACGCGCTGCCCGAGATCCTCGACTGGGCCGAGCGCCTCGGCTTCAGCGCCCTGAACATCACCTATCCGTGCAAACAGGCCGTGCTGCCCCTGCTGGACCGGCTCGACCCGGTCGCGGCATCCCTCGGGGCGGTCAACACCGTGCTGTTCGGTCCCGACGGCCGCATCGGCCACAACACCGACACGACCGGGTACGAGCACGCCTTCCGCGCCGGGCTGCCCGATGCCGAGATCGGCGCCGTCCTGCAGTTCGGTGCGGGCGGGGCGGGCTCGGCGGTGGCCGACGCTCTCCTGCGCATCGGGGTGCGCCGCCTCACGATCGTCGACCTCGAGCCCGCTCGCGCCGTTGCGCTGGCCGACCAGCTGTCCCGTCGGCACCGCACCGTCGTCGACGCGCTCGCCGACCCGCGCGAGCTGCCCGGCATCGTCCGGGCCTGTGACGGCGTCGTCAACTGCACGCCGCAGGGCATGCACCACCATCCCGGCACGCCCTTCGAGACGGCGCTGCTGCGGCCCGGCCAATGGGTGTCCGAGGTCGTCTACCGCCCGCGCGAGACGCAGCTGCTGCGCGAGGCGCGGGAGCGCGGCTGCGTCACCCTCGACGGCGGGCGCATGGCGGTCTTCCAGGCCGCGCACGCGTTCCGGCTCATCACCGGCATCCAGCCGGACCTCGATCGTATGCTTCGGCATTTCCAGCGCCTCGTCACAGACGACGAGGCGTCCACTGAGAGCAAGGAGAACGTGCACCGATGATGTCCGCACAGGAACCGGGGAAGACCCCGGGCAAGGCGGCACTGGCCAGCTTCATGGGCAGCGCCGTCGAATACTACGACTTCTTCATCTTCGCCTCGGCGTCGGCGCTGATCTTCCCGCACATCTTCTTCCCGAGCGGCGACGACGCCGCCCTGGTGATGTCGCTGGCGACCTTCGGCTTCGCCTACGTCGCGCGCCCGATCGGGGCGGTGATCCTCGGCCACTTCGGCGACCGCATCGGACCGCAGAAGGTGCTGATGTTTACGCTGCTGCTGATGGGCGGGGCGACGTTCGTGATCGGATGCCTCCCCACCTTCGAACAGGTCGGGTGGCTCTCGCCGGGCCTGCTGGTGCTGGCGCGCCTCGCCCAGGGCATCTCCGCGGCCGGCGAGCAGGCCGGGGCGTCGTCGCTGACCCTGGAGCACGCTCCCGACAACCGTCGCGCGTTCTTCACGTCGTGGACGCTCACAGGCACCCAGGGCGGACAGATCCTCGCGGCGATGGTCTTCATCCCGGTGGTCTCGCTCCCCGATGACATCAAGTACAGCTGGGGCTGGCGCATCCCGTTCTGGCTGAGCGCGGTGGTCGTGCTCATCACGTTCTTCATCCGGCGCACGCTCCACGAGCCGCCTGCGTTCGAAGAGGCGAAGGCGAGCGGCAAGATCGAGAAGCTGCCGCTGATCCCGCTCCTGCGCGACTACTGGCGAGACGTCCTGCGCGTCATCCTGTGCGCGTTCGTCGCGGCGATCTCGACGGTGTTCACGAACCTCGCCCTCGCGTACGGCGTGGTGGTCGGCCTCGATCAGGGCCTCACGCTGTGGCTCGTGGTCGCGGCCAACTTCGTGGCGCTGTTCACCCAGCCGCAGTTCGCGAAGCTCGCCGACCGCATCGGCCGCCGGCCGGTGTTCATCTACGGCGCGCTGTCGTCGGCGGTGTTCATGCCCTTCTACATGCTGTCGATGTCGAGCGACAACACGATCCTCACGTTCGCGCTCGCGGTGGTGACGTTCTCGTGCGGGTACGCGGCCGCCAACGCGGTGTGGCCGTCGTTCTACGGCGAGATGTTCAGCGCCCGCGTGCGGTTCTCGGGCCTCGCCCTGGGCACCCAGCTCGGGTTCCTCCTCGCCGGGTTCGCCCCGGCGATCGTCGCCGGGCTCGGCGGCGTGCAGGAGGGCGGCTGGATCGTCATCGCCGGCTTCACCGCCGTCGTGGCCGTGATCGCCTCGCTCTCGGCCCTGACCGCGCGCGAGACCAAGGACGTGCCCACCGACACCCTCGGCATCCGCGTCATCCCGGCAGCGCGCGGCTGAACGGGTCGGCCTCCATGCGCACCTCCATCGCCACGGTCTGCCTCTCCGGCAGCCTGACCCAGAAGCTCCACGCCATCGCGGCGGCCGGCTTCGACGGCGTGGAGATCATGGAGGCCGACCTCGTCTGCGCCTTTGAGTCGCCGGAGGAGATCCGCGCGCTGTGCGCGCGGCTCGGGCTGTCGATCGACATGTACCAGCCGCTGCGCGACGTCGAGGGCGTCGACGACGAGACCTTCGCGGCGAACCTGCGCCGCGCCGAGGCGAAGTTCGACCTCATGGCGCGGCTGGGCACCGACCTGGTGCTGCTGTGCAGCAACGTCGCCACCGCGACAGTCGACGACGACGACCGGGCCGGCGCGCAGCTGGGCATGCTCGCCGACGCGGCGGCGGCGCACGGCATCCGCATCGCGTACGAGGCCCTCGCGTGGGGCCGCTTCGTCGACGACTACCGCCACGCGTGGCGGCTCGTGCAGCGCGCCGACCGGCCGAATCTGGGGCTGTGCCTGGACAGCTTCCACATCCTCTCGCGCGGTCACGATCCGGCCGCGATCGAGGGGATGGATGCCCGGAAGCTGTTCTTCCTGCAACTGGCAGACGCCCCGGCGCTCGATCTCGACGTGCTCTCGTGGAGCCGGCACCACCGGCTCTTCCCGGGGGAGGGGGACTTCGACCTGGTCGGCTTCCTCACCCACGTGCGCCGCGCGGGCTACGCCGGCCCGCTCTCGCTGGAGGTGTTCAACGACGTCTTCCGGCAGACCGACGTCGCCGGCACCGCGCGGCACGCCCGCCGGTCGCTGAACTGGCTGGCCGACCGCACCGCCGCGGCGGGCGGCTGGGAGCTGGACCGCGTGGAGGCTCCGCAGCACCCGCGCGGAGTGGACTTCGTCGAGATCGCAGGCAGCGACCTTGCGGACGTCGACCGCATTCTCGACCAGCTCGGCTTCGCCTACGGCGGGGGGCACCGGAGCAAGACGGTGCGGCTGTGGCAGGCCGGTGCCGCGCGAGTCGTGCTCAATGAGCAGGCGCGCGAGGAGCGCCCACGGCTGGCGGGCTTCGGCTTCCTCGTCGACGACGCCGAGGCGGCCATGCGGCGCGCGCTCGCGATCGGCGCTCCGGAGGCGTTCCGGCTCACCTCGGCCGGCGAGCAGCGGCTGCGCGCGGTGGCCGCCCCGGACGGCACGGAGGTGTACTGGAACGATCGCGTGGGCGGCGGCTCGTGGCTGGCGGAGTTCGGCGAGCGGGCGGATGCCGCGACTCCGGCCCTCCTCGACGGCATCATCGACCATCTGAACGTCGGGTACGCGTGGCATCAGTTCGACGAGGCCGTGCTGTTCAACACCAGCATCCTCTCGCTGGAGCCCGAGCCGGTCACCGAGCTCGCCGGTCCGCACGGGCTCGTCCGCAGCCAGGCGATGCGCTCCGCCGACGGCGCGGTCCGCCTCGCCATGAACGTGGCGCCGCCGTCTGCCCCGGCCGTCGACCGGCACGTCGCGATCCGCGTGGACGACGCCCGTGCCGTGGCGCGGCGGGCGCGGGAACGGGGTCTGCGGTTCCTCCCCATCCCGGGCAACTACTACGACGACCTGGCCGCCCGGTTCGCGCTCGATGACGACCTGCTCGGCGAGCTGCGCGACCTCGACCTGCTGTACGACCGGGACGCGCGCGGCGCGTTCGTCCACTTCTACACGCCGACGGTGGGCGGCGTCTTCTTCGAGATCGTCGAGCGGCAGGGCGGGTACGAGGGCTACGGCGCCACGAACGCGCCGGTGCGACTGGCTGCCCAACGGTAATGGGCGGCGCGCGCGCCCTCCCGAGCGAAAGCCTGTCCGCGGCGAGGATGGTGGGATGAGGAACGAGGGGGGCCGGCGCGACGCTACCCGCACGCGTGAGGAGATCCTGGCCGTGGCCACGGCCGCCTTCGCCGACACCGGATTCTCCGGCACCGCCGTCGACGACATCGCCGAACGCACACGCACCACCAAGCGGATGATCTACTACTACTTCGGCGGAAAGGAGCGGCTGTATCTGGCCGTCCTGGAGCGCGCGTATCGCGGCATCCGTGATGCGGAGCAGTCGCTCGACGTCGGCGGACTCGACCCCGTGCAGGCCGTGCGCCGCCTCGCCGAGCTGACCTACGACCACCACCTCGCCCATGGCGACTTCGTGCGCCTGGTCATGATCGAGAACGTCCACCGCGGCGTCTTCATCGAGAAGCTGGACGCCCTGCGCGAGCTCAACCGGCCGGCCCTGGGTCTGCTGGAGCAGCTGCTGGAGCGCGGTCGTGAGGCCGGCGTGTTCCGTACCGACCTCGACGCGCTGGATGTCCACCTGCTCATCAGCGCCTACTGCGTCTTCCAGGTCGCCAACCGCCACACGTTCGGGTTCCTGTTCGGCGTCGACCTCGGCGACCCGGCGCGCCGCGACCACCTCCGCGCACAGATCGGCGACGTCGTGGTCTCGTGGCTCACGGCCGCCACAGGCTGATCCGCCCCGGCATCCCCCTCCCGCCCGGCCTCCGGCATCCCGCCCGCTGTCTGGCATCCTGCCCCGCCCGCCCCTCCTGCCCCTCGTCGAGTCACTGCTCTCGCTTCCGAGTCACTGCCTTAACGCCGAGTCACTGCGCTGGAGGGCAGTGACTCGCGTGCAGAGCAGTGACTCGAAGGGCCGGGGGCCTGGTGGGGGCGGAGGGGGTCCGGAGGGGGCGCCGACCGGATGCCGGGGGTGCTCCGCCCGGTCCTGATGAACACTCGGTGAACAGGGTGAGAAGTCTCGCTGATCCGGGCTGTTCCGGTCCATCGCGCTGCGAGACTCGGAGCATGAGTGGGGAGCTTCTCATCCTGATCCTCGTGATCGTCACAGCCCTTGCGTTCGATTTCACGAACGGCTTCCACGACACCGGCAACGCCATGGCGACCTCGATCGCCACCGGGGCGCTCAAGCCGAAGATGGCGGTCACGATCTCGGCGATCCTGAACCTCGTCGGCGCGTTCCTGTCGGTCGAGGTCGCAGCGACCATCACCAAGGACGTCCTGAAGATCCAGACCGACACCGGAGACCTCGTCGACGGACTGACCGCGCAGACGGCGATGACGATCATCTTCGCGGGGCTGGTCGGCGGCATCCTCTGGAACCTGCTCACGTGGCTGCTGGGCCTGCCGAGCAGCTCGTCGCACGCGCTGTTCGGCGGCCTCATCGGCGCGGGAATCGCGGGGGCCGCGACGATCAACTGGGCCGGCATCGCGACCAAGATCGTCATCCCCGCCCTCTTCGCCCCCGTCATCGCGGGCGTCGTGGCCGCAGCGGGCACGGCGCTGGTCTACGCGATCGCCAGGCGCGTGTCGCACAAGCGCCGCGACAGCGGCTTCCGCTGGGGCCAGATCGGCACGGCATCCCTCGTCTCGCTCGCCCATGGCACCGGCGACGCGCAGAAGACCATGGGCGTCATCGCCCTCGCGCTCATCGCGCACGGCTCGCTGACCGTCGACGGCATCGTCGAGGACGGGCTGCCGGTGTGGATCATCGTCGTCTGCGGCCTCGCGATCGCTCTCGGGACCTACCTCGGCGGCTGGCGCATCATCCGCACCCTCGGCAAGGGGCTCGTCGAGATCGAGTCTCCCCAGGGCATGGCGGCCGAGGCATCGTCCGCCGCGATCATCCTCACGTCGAGCTCGATGGGCATGGCGCTGTCGACCACGCACGTGGCGACCGGGTCGATCCTCGGCTCGGGGGTCGGCAAGCCCGGTGCGCAGGTGCGCTGGAACGTCGCGCTGCGCATGGTCACGGCGTGGCTCACGACGCTTCCCGCGGCAGGCATCGTCGGCGCGGCGTGCTACGTCATTGCGAACGGCATCGGCGGACTGACCGGGGCGCTCGCCGTGTTCGCGATCCTGGTGGGCCTGGCGTCGTACATGTACCTGCGCAGCCGCGCGCAGCGCGTCGACTCCTCGAACGTCAACGCGGAGTGGGACGGCTCGGTGGTCCCCAAGACCGAGGCCGCGGTCACCGCGTCGGCGGTGTGAGCTAGCGTCAGAGAAGCAAGAGAGAAGGACGACATGGACATCGACTTCGCTGAGATCCTCCTGGCGGCCCTGCGCGTGCTCGGCGTGGGACTGCTCTTCGGGGCCGGACTGCCCGCCCTGTTCGCCCTGGGCATCCGGCTGCGTGCCGCCGGTGCCGGTGAGGCCTCCGACGGCGTGCAGGTGGCTCGTCGCCCCGTGCTGACCGCGACCGGGAACGTCCTCTTCCTGATCGTGATCGCGGCGGTCGTCGCGGGTGTCCTCTGGATCACCCGCCACAGCCTGGACCACTACCTCGGCATCTCGCTGTTCGGAGTCTGACATGGCCGAAGGAGTGATCTCGTCGGTGCTGCGCTGGCTGCGCGTCGGCTACCCCGAGGGCGTCCCGCCGAAGGACTACTTCCCGCTGCTGGCGCTGCTGCGACGCACTCTCAGCGAGGCCAAGTTCGACGATGTGATCGCCGAGCTCGAGGAGCTGAGCACCGACTCGGTGCGCAAGTCCGACATCCATGCGGCGATCGAACGGGTCACCTCGGAGCCTCCGCGCGAGGACGAGGTGAGGGCGGTCGCCGCGCGGCTCGCCGCGGTCGGCTGGCCGCTCAGCGGGGGCCTGCAGCGCCTCGTCGCCGAGCCGGATGAGACGCCGGCCGCGCCTGGCGTCGAGCCCGGTCCGGTCGAGCGGGTGCTGGCCTGGCTCCGCCGGGGCTACCCCGAGGGTGTGCCGCCCGTCGACTACGCACCCCTTCTCGCGCTGTTGCGTCGGCGCCTGAGCGACGACGAGGTGCGCGAGGTCGCCGACGCGCTGATCTCGCAACGGGGGACGGATGCCGCTCCGCACGCCTCGCGGATCGATGCGCAGGTGCTGATGACGAAGGTGCTCGGCGAGCTCCCGTCCGAGACGGATGTCGCGCGCGTCGAGCAGCGGCTCGCCGCCGCCGGCTGGGCTCTGGTCTGACCGCCCCCGGGGCGCGTCAGTTCGCGCCGTCGCGGAACGGGTCGATCACGACGACGCCCGCGTAGTCCTGCCCGTGCGAGAGATCCTCGGACAGCACCTCGGTGCAGCCGAGCGATCGTGCTGCCTCGATGATCGCGGCATCCCAGTAAGCGAGCCCGAAACGCTCACGCGTGGCCAGGGCATTCCGCACGATCCGCAGGGTGACGTCGCGCACCGGGAACCGAGTGAACGACTCGATCAGAGCGGATGCCTGTTCGTGCGTGATCCGGTCGGCCCGTGTGGCTCTCGTCGCCTGCACGTAGAACTCCTGCAGGACCTGCGTCGACAGTGCGATGTCCGCGTGCTCGAGGATGGCGGCGGCGATGTCAGCCTTCGTCCTCTCCGCCGGGTCGCGCGAGATCGCGTACAGGAGGACGTTCGTGTCAACGAATCGCACGGGCGTGCACGTCCTCGCGGCTCACCCGATCGCTGGCACGGAAGGTTCCGATTGCTTCGATCGTCCGGCGCTGCAGGTCGGCGAGGCGGGCGAACTCGGCATCCTCCTCCGCCAGCGTGCGCAGGTAGCGGGTCACCAGGGCACTCACGGACGTGCCCTGCTCGGCCGCGCGCACACGGGCGCGCCGATACACCTCGTCAGGAACCGCGACCGTCACATTCTTCACAGTTTCACAGTATCATCGGATGTCGTCGCAACGCCCGAGCTGATGCACCGGTTGAGAACCGCGGACGCCGCGAAGCAGGTGCGGCTCGGGGAGGCGCTCGCCACCTCACACGGCGACGGCCAAGCATCCGGCAGTGACGCCGAGGGCGACACCGAGGGTGACGTGGGAGCGGATGCCGGGGCGGAGCCGGATCCCGGCCTCCCGTGGCATGCGCCGCTGAGCGATGCCCTGCTGGGCGGGGCGATCACGTCCGCGCAGCACGACGCGATCATCCGCGGGCTGGGCGACCCGGTGCCGGGCGACCGGGAATCCGTCGCGGAAGCCGCGGAGGCGTGGTCGCTGGCCGCAGTGGAACTGATCGCGGAGGCCCGGGAACGCACCGTGGAGGAACTCGCGCGCACCGCCCGCACGGTCCGGGACCACCCGGACCCGGAGGGCGCGCAGCGGCGGTTCGACGAGCGGTTCGAGGGCAGGTCGTTCCGGATGTGGACCGACGCCGACGGCCGCAAGCGCGGCTCGGTCAGCTTCGACGACGAGGCCTACCTCTGGATCCAATCCGCCATCGATGCGGCAATGCGGCCCCGCCGCGGCGGCCCCCGGTTCGTCGACCCAGCCGAGAAAGCCGCAGCCGAGGACCTCACCGCAGACCCCCGCACGAACGACCAGCTCACCTACGACCTGCTCATCGACATCTTCCGCGCTGGTATCCTCGCCGACGCGACCACCGTGTTCGGCACGAAACAGGCCGGAGTGCGCGTCGTGATCACCGAGCAGGCCCGCGCCGAGTCCCTCGCAGGACGCCCGGCCGTCGGCGTCACCGAGGACGAGCTGACCGCTCTGCCCGCGTGGCTCATCGCGCAGCACGCCTGCGACACCGGGACCACCGAGCTCCGGATCGACCGGGACGGGAACCCGCTCTACCTCGGCCGCGAAGCACGCCTGTTCACCCCGAAGCAGAAGATCGCGCTCGCTATCCGGGACGGAGGATGCCGGTGGAAAGGCTGCGACCGGCCCGCCTCGTACTGCGAAGCGCACCACATCGACCACCATTCCGAGGGCGGCAAGACCGATGTCGACCGGGGCGTTCTTCTCTGCCGGTTTCATCACATGGCGCTCCACAACGGCGGATGGCGGATCACCCGCGACGGCCCCGGCGACTTCCTCCTCCACCCACCCCACGGCACAGGGAACCCGATCATCCTGAAACCACGACTCGCACTGCGATACGCCTGGGCAGGCATCCACCCACCCCCGAAACGATTCCGGCCCGCCGCATGACCGTGCGGAGTTCCGGTCAAGTGGCACACCGTGAGGGCACCGGCGGGGACGGTCGGCACCGTCGGCAGTGGTTCTCATGCACCGGGCGGGACAGTCGATTGCTCGGCTCGATAGCGTGGGGTGTTGGCAGTCGACTGGGCGGGAATGGCCTCTGCATACGATCTCTCGTTCGCGAGGCTCTGCGCGGGAACGGTGCCATTCCTGATCGAGCGCAGCGAGGGAGCTTCGGTACCGGGCGCTCGCGCCGTGGATGTCGGCACCGGCACGGGAACGGTGGCGTCCGCACTGGCCGCGGTCGGGGCGAACTTCGTGGTGAATCACGTTCCGAAGCCTCGCGCGGCCGTCGCCGAGCTGGCTCGCGTGACGACCCGCCGGGCCCCTGTGCTGCTCACGATCGGGCGACCTATCTGCGCCAGAGCGGAGACGTCCGGCGGGCGATGCGTGCCGCCTACGAGGACCTGACCGGCATGCAGACCCTGACTCTCCCCTCGACCGCGTTGCTCGGTACGGGCCGCGCGCAGTAGCCACGCGCCAGGGGCCCCGCGAAGGGGAGCGGCCGGAGGGGATGCCGGCGCGTCAGGCTACCGGTCAGGCGGACGGGCACCCGCACGAGGCGCGGCGGATCAGCGTCGGCTCGAACACGAGGTGGTGCTTCTCACCCTCGCCGTCGATCAGAGCGGTCACGGCGGCGTGAGCCATCTCATCGATCGGCTGGGCCACGCTCGACAGCGGCGGCCAGCTGAACTCGGCATCCTCCGAACCGTCGAACGAGATGATCGCGATGTCCTCCGGCACCCGCACGCCCGCCTCGTGCAGTGCCTTGAGCACGCCGACGGCCTGGCGATCCGACCCCACGAACAGTGCCGAGGGGCGCACCGCGCTGTGGAGCAGCCAGCGACCCGCGTCGTACCCTCCCGATCTGCTGAACGGATGCCGGAAGACCGTGCCCGCAGACAGCCCGAGTCTTGCGATCGTCTCGTGCCAGCCGACCTCCCGCGCGTCCACGGTGTTGTCGCTGTTGGTTCCGATCACGAGCCCGATCGTGCGGTGGCCGTGCTCGGCGAGGTGCTCGACGGCAAGGGCAGAGCCGCGCTTGAGGTCCACGCTCACCGAGTCGACGCCCGGGGCGGCGACGTACTGGTTGAGCAGCACGGAGGGGATGTCGGCCTGCTCGAGCGCGCGCAGGTCGGGCTCGACGATCGAGCTGCACACGAACACGCCGTCGACCTGCCGCGTGGCGAGGTTGTCGAGATGGCGCCGCTCCATCGCGACGGAGCCGTCCGAGTTGGCCACCAGCAGGTCGTAGCCGCGCTCGGCGGCGGCCTGCTCCACGGCGTGGGCGAGTGTCGCGAAGAACGGGTTGGTCGAGTCGGGCACGACCATGCCGAGCGTCTCGCTCGAGCCCAGTCGCAGCGCCCGCGCGGCGCGGTTGGGCCGGTAGCCGAGCATCGCGATGGCCTCGCGCACGCGCGTCTCGGTCGTCGGCGAGACCCGCTTCGACCCGTTGACCACGTAGCTCACGACGGCCGCGCTCACCCCGGCGAGCCGGGCGACGTCGTTGCGGGTTGCCGCGGGTTTGGCTGGGGTCGGATGCGGCACGCGTGCCATCCTAGTGAGCGCACGGTGGGCGGAACCCGGATGCGAGCGGGAGCGGGCCACGGCGAGGCGCGCCGTCAGCTCCCCGCGGCCGGCGCGTCGCCGAAGTCGGGCACCTCGATGCGCTCGCCGCCGCGCAGCGCGGACTCGTGCGCGGCGATGCCGGGGAGCGTGTAGCGCGCCGCCACCCACGCGTTCACCGGCGGCAGCGAGCCGGTGGCGACGGCCACGGCGAAGTCGTCGACGAGGAAGTGGTGACTGCCCTCGTGGCCGTTGGGCAGGCCCTGCAGCTCCTCGGGCAGGCGGGTCGCGTCGTGCACCGGCGCGAGGCCTGAGACGAACGCGTCGCGCAGGGCGGGGTCCACGTCGGCGAGCGAGGGGTCGTCGAGGTCCATGCTCGGCTTGGTCTCGACCTGTTCGGTGACGTCGGTGACGCCGGTGCGGTCCTGCCACAGCGCCGAGACCGCGGTCTGCTCGAAGCTGCCCTCGGTGCCGAAGTAGCGGAAGCGGCTCTCGCGGATGTGCGAGGGGTAGCCCACGCGGCGGAACTCGTTGATGCGCATCGAGCCGCCGCCGGACAGCTCGAACAGCGCAGTCGCGTTGGAGAAGTCGTTGTCGAACATGCTGATCTCGCGGTCGAACACCCCGTCGCCGCGGTCGTCGCGCACGCCGATGCAGCTGACGCTCACGGCGTGGCCGCCGATGGCGCCCAGCACCCCGCCCACCGAGTGGGTCGGATAGAGCATCGGGGGGTAGCTGGCCGTGCGCTGCCAGTGCTCGCCGCCGCTGTACTGGTACGCGGCGTAGAAGCCGAGGTCCATGTCGTGCACGTAGTCGCCCTCGGCGTAGAAGACGCGCCCGAATGCGCCTTCGGACACGCGCGCACGAGCGAACACCGTGGCGGGGTTGTAGTAGCTGGTCTCGCCCATCATGTAGGTGAGCCCCGTCTCGCGCACGGCGTCGATGATCGCGGCGATCTCGTCGGCGGTCACGGCCATCGGAACGGCCGAGTAGACGTGCTTGCCCGCGCGCAGCGCCCGCACCACGAGGGGGCCGTGGGTCCACCGCTGTGTGAAGATCGCGATCGCGTCGACATCACTGTCGAGCATGGCCTCGAACGAGTCGAACGTGCCCGCCAGCTGCTGCCGCTCCACGAGCGCGGCGGCGCGCTCGGGCAGCAGGTCGGTGACATACACGTCGGATACGAGCGGGTGCGCGTGGAAGAGCTTGGAGAACTGGCCGGAGAACTGTCCGGCGCCGACGATGCCCAGAGAGAAGGCAGTGGCAGATGTCATGTGACGAGTCTTTCATCGGCCGGTTACACGAGTCAACACGATGGTTGCGGACGCGGTCCATCCGGCTCTAGTGTGCGAGGACGTCGTGCGTCATCGGCACGACCGGAGGACGAGGAGGTCCGCGGTGCGGGAGAAGTCGGACACGCCATCCACGTGGGCGGGGGCGGTGGCGCCCGACGAGCGCTCGCACGAGTTCCGCTGGCGTCCGGGCCGGCTCGAGCTCGTGTTCACCCATGCCGCGCGCCATCCGGTCGTGCTGAGCGGATACGGGCTCGACGGCGAGTCGGCCGTGCGCACGGGGGCCGCGCAACCGCTCGTGGAGCTCATGCTCGCAGGCGACGGCCGCGCCCGCACGACCACCCGCTTCACCAACACCGCCGCCGGCGCACGGCTGCGTCACCTCGACCACGTCGCCGATCGGGTGGGGGATGCCGAGCGCCTCCGCATCCGCCAGCGCGACCCCCGCTCGGGGGCGGTCGTGGAGACCACCCTGCTCGCGGGGCCGGAGCACCACGGCATCCGCGCGTTCAGCGAGCTCCGCAACGACGGCGACGAGCCCCTCGTCGTCGAGGCGGTGACCTCGCTCGCGCTCGGCTCGCTCGTGCGCCCCGGGGAGGACACCCGGGCGCTGACCCTCTACACCGGCACGGGGGAGCAACTCGCCGAGAACCGCTGGAGCGCCGAGCCGCTGTGGGGGCAGCGCACGCTCGGCGAGTTCGGCTCCGCCGCGCACGATCAGCCCGGCCGCGGCGCGGTCGAGCGCATCGGCACCTCGACCTGGACCACCGCGCGGGCGCTGCCCACCGGCATGCTCGCGAACGAGGGCAGCGGGCAGGCCGTCGCGTGGCAGGTCGAGCACAACGGCGGCTGGCGCTGGGAGGTCGACGACGTGCGCGACGGAGAGGACTCCGTCGCCCTGCTGCTGCTCGGCCCCGAGGATCTCGACCACCAGTGGGCGCAGCGACTGGCCCCCGGCGAGACGTTCACGACCGTGCCCGCCTCGATCGTCTTCTCCGACGGCGGATTCGAGGGCGCGGCGGCCGAGCTCACGCGCCACCGACGCTGGCTGCGGCGGGCGCGCACCGCCGATCCGACGGGCCTGCTCGTCTTCAACGACTACATGAACACGCTGAACGGCGACCCGACCACGGCGCGCCTGCTGCCGCTGATCGCCGCCGCCGGCCGGGCGGGCGCCGAGTGCTTCTGCATCGACGCGGGCTGGTACGACGACAGCGGCGCGCACGACTGGTGGCCCACGGTGGGCGAATGGCGGCCGTCGGTGAGCCGTTTCCCCGACGGCGGGCTGGCCCGCGTGGTGGCCGCGATCCGCGCTGCCGGCATGAAGGTCGGGCTCTGGCTGGAGCCTGCGGTCGTCGGGGTGCACAGCCCCGTGGCCGAGCGCCTGCCGGAGGGGGCGTTCCTGCACCGGCACGGCGTGCGCGTGCGCGAGCACGACCGCTACTTCCTCGATTTCCGGCATCCGGCCGCCCGCGCTCATCTCGACGACGCGTTCGACGCGCTCGTCGCCGAGTTCGCCGTGGACTACTTCAAGCTCGACGACAACGTCACTCCGGGCGCCGGCGTCGACGGTGCGTTCTCGGGCGGCGCCGGGCTGCTGGCGCACAACCGCGCGCACCTGGAGTGGGTGCGTGCGCTCCAGAAGCGGCACCCGTCCGTCGTGTTCGAGAACTGCGCCTCGGGCGCGATGCGCGCCGACTTCGCGATGCTGGAGCTGTTCGACCTGCAATCGACTTCCGACCAGGTCGACCCGGTGCACTACCCGCCCATCGCCGCCGGCGCCCCGCTGCAGATCCTCCCCGAGCAGAGCGCGAACTGGGCCTATCCGCAGCCGCCGATGACCGACGAGCAGATCGTCTTCACGCTCGTGACCGGTCTTGCCGGCCGGCTCTACCTGTCCGGCTTCCTCGACGGCATGGACGACCGCCAGCTCGCGCTGGTGCAGGATGCCGCGGCCGTGTACCGCAGCGTACGGGCGGGCATCGCGCGGTGCGTGCCGCGGTGGCCGGCGGGCCTGCCGCAGTGGTACGGCGATGCGATCGCACTGCGGCTGACCGCGCCCGGGCAGGACCTCCTGTACGTGTGGCACCGGGGTGCAGCCGACGCGCAGATTCCGCTGGAACTGGGCGACGACGCCGCGGCCGAGCATCTCGACGAGCTCTTTCCCCGTGTGCTCGGATGCTGGGGCGTGCACGACCGCGGGAGCGGCTCGATCGTGCTGGAGCCGGGCTCGGCAGAGCCCTGCGCGCGGATCTACCGCATCCGCCCGAACAACACGACCCGATAACGACTCTTGTCCCGGAGGCTGTTACTCGTGTAACTTCTGGTCTGTCCGCTACAACACAACGGAGTATTGGAATGGCAAACACACTCGCCGTGGCCGCGAGCGCGAGCCCTGGCACCAAGCCGCGCCGGCGGCGCAGTACGGGCGATCTCAAAGTCGCGCTCGTGTTCATCGCGCCGGCCGTGCTGGGACTGGTGCTCTTCTACATCGTGCCGACGGTTCGGGGTCTGTACCTGAGCTTCACGGAGTACAGCATCCTCGGCGACCCGGAGTGGGTCGGTCCCGAGAACTACGCCCGCATCGCGAAGGATCCGCTCTTCTGGAACGCGCTGGGCGTCACCGTCCAGTACGTGCTCATCAACATCATCCTGCAGACCGCGCTCGCGCTCGGGCTCGCGCTGCTGATGCACCGCGTCGCCAAGTCGACGTTCGTGCGCGGCACCCTGCTCATGCCGTACCTGATGGCGAACGTGATCGCCGCGCTGCTGTGGTTCTGGATGCTCGACTACCAGATCGGCATCGTCAACCAGTTCATCGAGTGGATGGGCCTGCCCCGCGTCGCCTTCTTCGGCAGCCAGGAGTGGGCGATCCCCACCCAGGCGCTCATCAACACGTGGCGGCACATGGGCTACACGGCCCTGCTCATCTTCGCGGGGCTCCAGGCCATTCCGAACACCGTGTACGAGGCGGCGAACCTCGATGGCGCGAACCCCATCCAGACCTTCTGGCGCATCACCCTGCCGCTGCTGCGGCCGGTGCTCGCCCTGGTGCTCGTGCTCACGGTGACCGGCTCGTTCCAGGTGTTCGACACGGTCGCCGTCACCACCCAGGGCGGCCCGGTCAACGCCAGCCGCGTGATGCAGTACTACATCTTCCAGAAGGCGTTCACGGAGCAGGAGTTCGGCTACGGGTCGGCACTCGCCGTCATCCTGTTCATCATTCTCGCGATCGTCGCCTTCCTGCAGATGAAGTTCCTCCGCGGCAACGAATCAGACCTGGACTGAACGAGGAGACGTGCAATGACTACGACAACAGCGCTCGTCACGCAAGGGCGCCGACCGCGCAAGCCCGTCAACTGGCAGTTCGTGCTCGGCTGGGTGTTTCTCGCTCTCGCCATCGCGGTGAGCATCCTGCCGTTCTACTGGGTGCTCCGCACGTCTTTGTCTCTGAACAGCGCGCTCGCGTCGAACTCGGCGAGCCTGCTGCCGGTGGAGCTCAATTTCGGCGCCTACGCCCGCGTGTTCGGCATGCAGTCGACGGAGGAGGCCATCGCGCAGGGCGGCTCGGGCGCCGCGATCAACTTCTGGCAGTTCCTGCTGAACTCCGCGATCTTCGCGAGCGTCACGACGGCGGGGGCCGTGTTCTTCAGCTCGATGGCGGCCTATGCATTCGCCCGCCTGCGCTGGAAGCACCGCGACAAGGTGTTCGGTCTGTTCCTCGCCACGGTGCTGGTGCCGCCGATCTTCACGGCGCTGCCGAACTTCCTCCTGGTGCGCAACCTCGGCATGCTCGGCTCGATGTGGGGTCTGATGCTGCCGTACCTGTTCATGACGCCCTTCGCGATCTTCTTCATGCGTCAGTTCTTCCTGAACATGTCGCGCGAGGTCGAGGAGGCCGCGATGCTCGACGGCGCCCGCCACTGGCGCATCTTCTTCCAGATCGTGCTCCCGAACGCGGCAGCCCCTCTGGCGACGCTGGCCCTGCTGACCTTCATGGGCCAGTGGAACGAGTACTTCTGGCCGCTGCTGGTCTCTGACGAGAACACCCGGGTGCTCACCGTCGGCCTCGGCGTGTTCAAATCTCAGTCCCCGCAGGGCGCGCCGGACTGGTCGGGCCTCATGGCCGCCACGCTCGTGTCCGCGCTGCCGGTGCTGCTGCTGTTCTTCGCCTTCGGCAAGCGCATCGTCAACTCCATCGGCTTCAACGGCACGAAGTAGACCCCTACTGCACGACATCGTCTCGAAAGGACCCAAGATGAAAAGAAGAGTACTCGGCGTCACCGCGGCCGCCGCGGTCGCCGCCCTCGCCCTCACCTCCTGCAGCGGCGGGGGCGGCGGGGAGAGCTCCGACGGAACGCTCAACTATTGGCTGTGGGACGCCAACCAGCTTCCCGCCTACGAGCAGTGCGCTGCGGATTTCAACGAGGCGAACCCCGACATCACCGTCAAGGTCACCCAGACCGGCTGGGACGACTACTGGAGCAAGCTCACCAACGGGATGGCCTCGGGCACAGCGCCGGATGTGTTCACCGATCACCTCGCGAAGTATCCGGACTTCGTCAAGACCGACCAGCTTCTCGCACTCGACGACGAGGGCATCGATCTCGACCAGTATGCCGAGGGCCTCGCCGACCTGTGGGTCGGCCAGGACGGCGAGCGTTACGGCCTTCCGAAGGACTGGGACACGGTCGCGCTGTTCTACAACAAGGCCATGACCGCCGAGGCGGGAATCACCGACGAGCAGATGGCCAGCCTCACCTGGAACCCGGATGACGGCGGCACCTACGAGGACGTCATCGCACACCTGACCGTCGACAAGAACGGCAAGCGCGGCGACGAGGCAGGGTTCGACAAGGACAACGTCGCGGTGTACGGCCTGGGGCTCCAGGACTCCGGGCAGGGCATGGGCCAGACGCAGTGGTCGTTCCTCACCGGCACCACCGGCTGGACCCACACGGACACGAACCCGTGGGGCACCCACTACAACTACGACGACGAGCGCTTCCAGGACACCATCACCTGGTGGGCGGGGCTCATCGACAAGGGCTACATGCCCAAGCTCGAGACCACTGTCGGCGCGTCGGTCAACGACAACTTCGGCGCGGGCAAGGCGGCGATCAACTCCAACGGATCGTGGATGATCAACACCTACACGGGCTACGACGGCGTCGAGGTCGGCATCGCTCCGACCCCGGTCGGACCCGAGGGTAAGCGGTCGTCGATGTTCAACGGTCTCGCCGACTCGATCTGGGTGGGCACGAAGCAGCCCGAGGCCGCCGCGGAGTGGGTCGCCTACCTCGGCTCCGCCGCGTGCCAGGACGTCGTCGCCGAGAAGTCCGTGGTGTTCCCGGCGATCCTGACCTCGACCGAGATCGCCGCCAAGGCGTTCGCGGACAAGGGAATCGACGTGACGCCGTTCACGCAGCAGGTCGCCGACAAGACCACGTTCCTGTTCCCGATCACCGAGAACGCCGCCAAGATCGACGGCATCATGAAGCCCGCGATGGACGCCGTGCTCGCCGGCCAAGCAGACGCGGACTCGCTGACCGCGGCGAACGAGCAGGTCAACGCACTGTTCGAGTAATCGCGCGTGCTGAGTTCAGGCGGGGTGCGGCAGATCCGCGCCCCGCCTGAATGCGCGAGACGATGAGAGCCATGCAACCGATACACCTGCGTGCCGCCGGCACGAGCCTGCTGATCGCGGTCACCGGAGGCGAGGCCGAGATCGTGCACTGGGGCGCCGACCTCGGTGCGGTGCTCCCCGACCTCGGCGTGCTGGGCCCGCCGGTGCCGCACTCCGCCTTCGACTCCCCGGTGGTCGTCGGCCTCGTGCCGCAGGCCTCGTCGGGCTGGCTCGGCAGGCCTGGGCTGCGCGGGCACCGCGCCGAGACCGGTCTCGACTTCTCGCCGGCGCTGCGCGTGGTCTCGGCCGCGCAGGTCGGCGATCGCGGCATCCGCATCGTGCAGGCCGACCCGGATGCCGGGATCGAGGTCACGAGCGAGCTCGCTCTGCACGACGGCGGACTGCTCGAGGTCGCGCACACGCTGCGCAACACCGGCGCCGGCGACTACGCGCTGGACGGGCTCGACCTCGCGCTGCCGGTGCCGCCCGAGGCGGCCGAGCTGCTCGACCTCACCGGCCGCTGGTGCCGCGAGGCCCACCCGCAGCGCCAGCGGGTGCGCGAGGGGACGTGGGTGCGCACCGGCCGGCACGGCCGCACCGGGCACGACTCGTCGCTGCTGGTCGCCGTCGGCACCACCGGCTTCGGCAACCGGTCGGGGCGGGTGTGGGCGACGCACCTCGCGTGGTCGGGCGACCACGAGCAGTACCTCGACGCGGCCCCCGGCGGCAGGCGTCTGCTGGGCGCGGCCGAGCTCCTCGGCTCGGGCGAGCTCGTGCTCGCGCCGGGGGAGTCCTATCGCACGCCGACCCTGTATGCGGCGTACTCGGATCGGGGCCTGGACGGGGTGACGGATGCCTTCTACTGCTGGTTCCGCTCCCGCCCCGGCCACGTGGACACGGTCTCCGGTCGCGTGCGGCCGGTGGTGCTGAACACGTGGGAGGCGGTCTACTTCGACCATCGGCCGGAGCCGCTGGTCGAGCTGGCAGATGCCGCCGCGGCGCTGGGTGTGGAACGGTTCGTGCTCGACGACGGCTGGTTCCGCGGGCGCCGCGACGACCGCACCGCCCTCGGCGACTGGTACGTCGACGAGGCGCAATGGCCCGACGGGCTCACGCCCCTGATCGACGCGGTCACCGCGCGCGGCATGGAGTTCGGGCTGTGGGTGGAGCCCGAGATGATCAGCCTCGACTCCGACCTCGCCCGTGCGCACCCGGACTGGATCGCCGGGCCGTCGGGGCGGCTGCCGCGGCAGTGGCGGCATCAGCACGTCATCGATCTCGTGAACCCCGACGCGTGGCGGTACGTGTTCGACCGGCTCGACGCGCTGCTGCGCGAGAACGACATCGCCTACCTGAAGTGGGACCAGAACCGCGACCATGCCGAGCTCGGCCACGCCGGGCGCCGCTCGGTGCACGCGCAGACCCTCGCCGTGTACCGGCTGCTCGACGCGCTGCGCGCGGCGCACCCGGGCGTGGAGATCGAGTCGTGCTCGTCCGGTGGGGCACGGGTCGATCTCGGCATCCTGGCCCGCACGGATCGCGTGTGGGCTTCGGACTGCAACGACGCGCTGGAGCGCCAGACGATCCAGCGGTGGACCCAGGCGGTGCTGCCGCCCGAGCTGGTGGGCTCGCATGTCGGTCCGACCCGCTCGCACACCACCGGCCGCGTGCACGACATCTCCTTCCGCGCGATCACCGCGCTGTTCGGGCACTTCGGCATCGAGTGGGACGTGCGCGATGCCACCCCGCACGAGCGCGAGGTCCTCGCCCGGGCGATTGCGCTGTACAAGGAGCATCGCGCACTGCTGCACTCCGGCATCCGCGTGAACGCCGACCTCGCCGAGCCGAACCTCACGCTGCACGGCGTCGTCGCGCAGGACGGCGCGGACGCGCTGTATGCCGCCGTCGCGCTCGGGACGCTCGTGTCCGAGACCCCGGGTCGCGTCGGCCTTCCCGGCCTCGACCCCGACCGGGTCTACCGCGTCGAGGCGCTGCTGCCGTCGCCCTCGGCTTCGGCGCCCCAGGAGCAGCACGATGCGTTCGTGCAGATCGTGCCGCCGGCGTGGTGGACCGAGGGGGCGCTGACCGCGAGCGGGCGGTTCCTCGCCGAGGTGGGGATGCCGCTGCCCGTGCTGCGCCCGGAGCACGCGCTGCTGCTGCGGGCGACGGCGCTCTGATCCCCGGCATCCGCCCCTGTTCACTTGCCTTAGATGTACGCCGGGACCATCGTTCGACGTACATCTGGGGCAAGTGAATGGCAGGGAGAGAGTTGGCGTCCGCCCCCGCTAGCTGTTCTATGCAGCGAGGTTGGTGACGGTGTGGTGGGGGCAGCGGCTGATGGGTGG
>NZ_JASGFE010000017.1:0-47684 GCF_047605725.1 Microbacterium sp. | reverse complement strand
CCACCCACCAGCCGCTGCCCCCACCACACCGTCACCAACCTCGCTGCATAGAACACCTAGCCCGCGGCCCCGCGGCCCCGCGGCCCCGCGGCCCCGCGGGCTGGCGCGGTTCGGCGCCAGTTCTCTGCGATGGCGCCACATGTTTCATAGGGCCAAAGCAGGAAAGTAGCGCCCACGAGAGCCGGGGCGACGCCAACGCAGGAAGGTGTCGCCAACAGTCATTGCTCAGGGCCGAGCGGAGGCCACCGATTGGCACTCGCGTTGCGTGAGTGCCAATGGCCCCCTAGACTTGCTTTAGCACTCTCGGCATGTGGGTGCTAACGAGTCTTGAAGCAAGAAAGAGGTAGACCGTGTCGGTTTCCATCAAGCCGCTCGAGGACCGCATCGTCATCAAGCAGGTCGAGGCAGAGCAGACCACCGCCAGTGGCCTGGTCATCCCCGACACCGCGAAGGAGAAGCCCCAGGAGGGCGAGGTCATCGCGGTGGGCCCGGGTCGCATCGACGACAACGGCAACCGCGTCCCGCTCGACGTCGCCGTCGGCGACCGCGTGATCTACAGCAAGTACGGCGGCACCGAGGTCAAGTTCGGTGCGGACGAGTACCTCGTGCTGTCGGCGCGCGACGTGCTCGCCGTCGTCGTCCGCTGACGCTGCGACAGTCCCCGGAGAGGGTCCGGATGCCACGGCATCCGGACCCTCTCGGCATCCCACGAGCCGGCACCGACCGGGATCGCCTGCGAGCCGGCGACCTTCCGCGGCGCCGACGGCCCGAGGCCGACCCTAGGCTGGATGAGTGAACCCGCCGGATCCCGCCCGTGAGCACACGCTCGGCGGGATCTTCGCCTTCTCGGCGTACCTGCTGTGGGGGTTCCTGCCGCTGTACTTCCTGGCACTGGCGCCGACGGGCCCGTGGGAGCTCGTGGCCTGGCGAATCGTGCTCTCACTCGTGGTCTGTGCGCTGCTGCTGACCGTCACCGGCACGTGGGCGCGACTTGTCACGATCCTGCGCAACCGCAGGCTGGCCGGCTGGACGGTGCTGGCCGGCATCCTGATCTACGTCAACTGGCAGGTGTTCGTCATCGGGACGCTCACCGGCCGGGTGCTGGAGACGAGTCTCGGGTACTTCATCAACCCGATCTTCACCGTGCTGCTGGGCGTGCTGGTGCTCAAAGAACGCCTGCGCGCGGCGCAGTGGGTCGCGGTCGCCATCGCGGGGGTCGCGGTCGTGGTGATCGTGGTCGGCTACGGCTCGTTCCCCTGGATCGCCCTCAGCCTGGCGGCGAGCTTCGGTCTCTACGGCCTTGTGAAGAAGCAGATCGGCCCATCGGTGGATGCCGTAAGCGGTCTCACCCTCGAATCGCTCTGGCTCACGCCGGTAGCTGTGGCGCAGTTGGTCGTGGTGGCGGCGACCGCGGGCTTGACCATGGGGCAGGTGAGCACGGCGCACACCGTGCTGCTCGTGTGCAGCGGTGCCGCCACAGCGCTGCCGCTGCTGCTGTTCGCCGCCGCGACGCGACGCGCGCCGCTGACGCTCATCGGCATGCTGCAGTTCCTGACGCCCATGATGCAGTTCGTCACCGGGGTCTGGCTGCTGGGCGAGCCGATGTCGGCTCCGCGCTGGGTCGGATTCGCTCTGGTGTGGCTCGCACTGGTCGTCCTGACGGTGGATTCGGTCCGACACGCGCGGTCGAGGTAACGATTCGATTCCGTTACCGGTCGTTAACAATCAGCGACCGTCGGAGAGCACCTGTTCGGTTTAGGTTGGATGCCAACTGGGGGGCGGCGCTCCGACGCCGTTCCGGGTCCATTCACACAAGGAGCAATATGAGCGTCACACGTTCACGCGCTGCACGGGTCATCGGCGGCATCGCCATGGTCGGTGCCAGCGCTCTCGTCCTCGTCGGCTGTGCCGGATCGAGCGGCGGAGGGGAAGCGACCGCCGAGGCGACGGAGTCGGTCAAGGCCGATCCGGCCGCGGGCTGCACGGCGGGAGACCCGAGCACCGGCCCGCTGCAGATCGCGACGATCCTGCCGCAGACCGGCAACCTCGCCTACCTCAACCCGCCCGCGGTCGCCGGCTCCGGCCTCGCGATCCAGGACATCAACGCGGCGGGGGGCGTGCTCGACCAGCCCGTCGTGGTCGACCCGGTCACCGACTCCGGCGGTGCTGCCGACATGTCGGTGTCGACGGCCTCGGCGAACGAGATCGTCTCGTCGGACGCGCAGATGGCGCTCGGCGCGGAGTCCTCCGGGGTGACGCTGAACTTCATCGACACGATCATGGAAGCGTGCCGCGTGCAGATCTCGCCCGCGAACACCGCCGACGCGCTGTCGGGCTACTCGAGCTACTACTTCCGCACCGCACCGCCGGACCGCGTTCAGGGGCCGGCGCTGGGGAACCTGATCCTCAGCGACGGCAACACCAAGATCGCGTTCCTGGTCTTCAACGACCCGTACGGCACGGGCCTGCGCGACCAGGTGGAGGCGACGGTCACCGACGGCGGCGGGGAGATCACCTACGGCGCCTCCGGCGACGGCACCGAGTTCCCTCCGGGACAGGAGACCTTCTCGTCCGAGGTGACGGCGGCCATCGACTCGGAGCCCGACGCGATCGTCGTGCTCGCGTTCGACGAGACCAAGAAGATCATCCCCGAGCTGCAGGCGCAGGGCTGGGACATGACCAAGCTGTACTTCTCGGACGGCAACACCGCCAGCTACGCGGGCGTGTTCGACGCGGGCACCCTGGAGGGCGCGCAGGGAACGATCCCCGGCTACTACCCGGACGACGCGTTCCGCACGCGTCTGAACGACTACTACAAGACGGTGGCGGGCGCCGACCTGACCGACTACTCGTACTCGCTCGAGTCGTACGACGCGGTCACCCTCACGGCTCTTGCCGCGCAGAAGGGCGGCGGCACCGACGCGGCGACGATCCAGGCCAACCTGGCGGCCGTCTCGGGTGCCGACGGCGGCGAGGAGTGCGAGGACTTCGCCTCGTGCAAGGCGCTGCTGGATGCCGGTGAGGACATCGCCTACCAGGCGAAGTCGGCCATCGGGCCGTTCAACGAGCAGAACGACCCGTCGTCGGCGCAGATCAGCGTCTACAAGTACGACGCGGACAACAAGCCGGTCTGGTACAGCTCCGTCGAGATGGATGTCGACGTCGCAGAGTGACCGTGTGACGCGGAGGGGGCGGATGCCGTGGCATCCGCCCCCTCTTGCGTGTCCGGTTCAGGCGACGTCGTCGGCGAGCGTGCCGAGGTACAGCTCGATGACCTTCGGGTCTTTCGCGAGCGCGCGGCCCTTGCCCTCGTAGGCGTTGCGCCCCTGGTCGAGCACGTAGCCCCGGTCGCAGATCTGCAGGCAGCGCCGCGCGTTCTGCTCGACCATGATGATCGTGACGCCGGTCTTGTTGATCTCACGGGTGCGGATGAAGGTCTCGTCCTGGCGCACCGGCGACAGTCCCGCGCTCGGCTCGTCCAGCAGCAGCACCTTGGGGTCCATCATGAGCGCGCGCGCCATGGCGACGGATTGGCGCTCGCCGCCGGAGAGCGAGCCGGCTCGCTGCCTGCGACGCTCGGCGAGCACGGGGAACAGCTCCCAGATCTGGTCGCGCCGCGTCGCGAAGTCCTTCGGGCGCAGGTACATCCCCATCTGCAGGTTCTCCTCGATGGTGAGCCCCGGGAAGACGTTGTTGGTCTGCGGCACGAATCCCACCCCGGTGCGCACGAGCTTGTCCGCGCGCTGATTGGTGATGTCCTCGCCGTCGAGAGTGACGGTGCCGGAACGGATGTTGACCAGGCCGAACAGCGCCTTCAGCAGGGTCGACTTGCCGGCGCCGTTCGGACCGATGATGCCGATCAGCTCACCGGGGTAGGCCTCGAGGGTGCACCCGTTGAGGATGTTGACGCCGGGGAGGTACCCCGCCACGACGTTGTCCGCCTTCACCAGCGGCCGGCCCGGGTCACCTGTCATCGTCTTCTCCCTTGGCGCCGGCCGCAGCCTCTGCCTCTGCCTCCGCCTCGGCCTCGACCGTCTTGAGGAAGTCGGTGTCGAGTGCGGCGTCGTCGCCGAGATCGGTGTCGTGGTGGGCGCCGAGGTAGGCGTCGACCACGGCCTGGTCGCTCATGACGGTCTGCGGGAGTCCCTCTGCGATGACGCGGCCCTGCGCCATCACGACCACCCAGTCCGAGATGTGGCGCACCATGTGCATGTCGTGCTCCACGAAGAGCACGGTCGTGCCCTCGTCCCGCAGGGCCATGATGTGATCGAGCAGCGACTGGGTGAGCGCGGGGTTCACGCCGGCCATCGGCTCGTCGAGCATGATCATCTTCGGGTCGCTCATGAGCGCCCGCGCCATCTCGAGCAGCTTGCGCTGTCCGCCGGACAGCTCTCCGGCGAGGTCGTTGCGCTTCTCGTACAGCTTGAAGCGGTGCAGCAGCGACATCGCCTTCTCGCTGATCTCCTTCTCGCGCGCGTCCCACAGCGGTTTCACGAGGCCGACGAAGAGGTTCTCGCCCGGTTGCGCGTTCGCGCCGATCATCATGTTCTGCAGCACCGTGAGGCGCGTGAGCGACTTGGTCAGCTGGAACGTGCGGACCATCCCGGCGCGCGCGACCTTGGATGCCCCGGTGTTGGCCATCGGCGTGCCGTCGAACTCCCAGCGGGCCGTGCCCGCGCGGCCGCGCGAGAACAGCCCCGGCGCCGAGGAGGGCTTGTCGAACCCGGTGATGAGGTTGAAGAACGTCGTCTTGCCCGCCCCGTTCGGGCCGATGAGCGCCGTGATCGCCCCGCGCTGGACCTCGAGGTGGTCGACGTCGACGGCCGTGAGACCGCCGAACTGCCGGACGATGTTGTCGACGACCAGGATCGGGTCGGGCTTGGCCGACCCGGGGGAGCGGTCCACGCGCTCGATGGCAGCGCGCAGCAGGGTGCGGTCGTAGGGGTAGCCGGGCTGGTTCTTCAGCGGCGAGGCGGTCGATCGGTCAGACATTGAAGGACAGCTCCTTCTTGTTTCCGAGGATGCCCTGTGGCCGGAAGATCACGATCAGCATGAGGGCGATGCCCACGAGCACCCAGGCGAACTGCTCGGTCTGCTGCGTGTTGAGGATCGTGTCGGGCACGAACTCCCCGGCGACCTGCACGATGAACAGCCGCACGCAGAGGAAGACGACCGAGCCGAGCACCGGCCCGAAGACGGTGACGGCGCCGCCCAGGAGAAGGATCGTCCACACCCAGAACGTCGTGGGTCTGCCGAGCCCGTCCGGCTGCACCGAGGCGGGCATCGTCATGATGATGCCGCCCAGGCCCCCGAGCAGTCCGCCGATCACGAGCGCCTGCATCTTGAACGCGAAGGCGTTCTTGCCGAGGCTCCGCACGGCATCCTCGTCCTCCCGGATGCCCTTGAGTACGCGCCCCCACGGGCTGCGCATGGCCAGCCACACGAACAGGCAGGCCAACGCGACGAGCGACCAGGCGACCAGGCGGGTCCACCAGTCGTTCACGCCGGTGTTCTGGTAGCTGAACCACAGGAACGTGGTCTTTCCGGGCGGGAGGAAGGACAGGGCGCTGAACGCCTCGCGGTACTGTCCGCCGGGGATGCCGTTGGCGCCGCCGGTGACGTTCGTGAGCAGGCTGGACCGGCCGACCATCCGCACGATCTCGGCGGCGCTGATGGTCACGATCGCCAGATAGTCTCCCCGCAGCCGCAGCGTGGGGATGCCGAGGACCAGCGCGAACAGCGTGCACGCGATCATCGAGATGAGCAGGGCCGGCCAGAACCCCATGCCGTTCATCGCGGGGATCGCGAATCCGTAGGCGCCGATGAGCATGAAGCCGGCCTGGCCCATGTTGATCAGCCCGGTGAACCCGAAGTGGACGTTCAACCCGATGGCCGCGAGCGCGAAGGCGGCGGTGGTGGGCGAGAGCGCGGTCTCGGCGAGCAGCTTGAGCAGTTGCATCCAGAAGTCCATGACGCTCCCCTATCCCACTCGCTCGCCGCGGCCGAAGATGCCCTGTGGTCGGAACAACAGGATCAGGATGAGCGCCAGCAGCGCCGTGGCGTATTTGAAATCGCCCGGCAGCCAGATGTTGGTGAGCTCGACCACCAGGCCGATGATCATCGAGCCGGCCAGCGCCCCGAATGCGGTGCCGAGTCCGCCCAGCGTGACGGCGGCGAAGATGAGCAGCAGCATCTGCCCGCCGGTGAACCAGCTGATGCCGTTGAGCACGAGTCCGAGCAGCACCCCCGCGAGGCCGGCCAGTCCTGCCGAGACCGTCCAGACGAGCCGGATGACGCGGTCGACGTCGATCCCCGACGCCGAGGCCAGCGCCGCGTTGTCGGCGATGGCGCGGGTGGCACGTCCCACGCGCGTGTAGAGCAGGATGAGCCCGACGCCGACCAGGACGACGACGGCGATCGCCATGGCGACGTAGGACTGCACCGTGAGGCGGATGCCGGCGATGATCACGCTCTGCGGCGAGGAGGTGTCGATGCGCACGGTGCCGGCCCCGTAGATCATCTGGAACAGGTACGCCATCGCCACCGACAGCCCGATCGAGACGATCATCATCTGCGTGAGGCTCAGGCGTCTGCGCCGAAGCGGGTTCCAGACGATGGCATCCTGCAACCAGCCGGTCGCCGCGCACAGGATCACCGCGAGCAGCCCCGCCACCCAGAGGTTCATGTCGAGCACGTTCGCGAAGGTGTAGGCCAGCAGGCCGCCCAGGGTCACCTGCTCGCCCTGGGCGAAGTTCGACAGCCCGGTGGTGCCGAACACGAGCGAGAGACCGATCGATGCCAGCGCGATCATGAGGCCGAGGCGGATGCCGGAGGCGAACTGCTGCCAGAAGCGCGACCACGAGAACGAGGAGCCCGAGGCGGTCTCGCCGCCCTCCGTGTCGCTGAGGCGGAACGCCTGCGAGATGTTGTTGTGCGGACCGGCGCTGACCGTGCGGGTGGTCTCGCCGACGATGAACTGACCGTCCGGAAGGGACTCCTCATCGAGGGACAGCTCGTACGTGCCCTGCTCGGTGACGGCGAAGACCCAGCGCCCGGTGTCGTCGGTCTCGACCGACTCCTCGTCGCCGCCCGGCGTGGTCAGTGTGATCTCCACGCCGACGGCGGCGTCGCCCTCGCTCGTGCGGATCGTGCCCTGGATGCAGCCGGTGGTCTCGTCGGGCGTGCACGTGACAGCCGCAGCCTGCGCCGGAGCGGGTGCGAGAAGCGCGAGCAGGGCGACCAGCGCCAGCAGCACCGCTCCCGCCCAGGCGCGGGAGCGGTGGACGTTCGATCGTGCGATTGTCGTCACTGCGATCCTTCAGGTTCTGACGTCGTTGCCAGGACGATAGGCGCTCATTGTGTCACTCGTGTTTCGGGTGAGCGGCCCACTCGGGCGGCGTTGTCGGCGTGTGCACTTCAGGACACCATGCGCGGCGGCGAGCAGCACGCCGCCGCGGCGTTCGATGCGCAATCGTTGTGAACATCATAGGGTGCGACGGCGTCTCACGCATGCTGAAACCGGGTCGCAGAGTGGAATGCCGGACCGGCCCGCTGGCTTAGAATGGAGTACGGCGCACCCTCGCGCGCCGGCCGTCGTCGACCAGAGCAACGCGCCGAGCGCGCAGGAGATCATATGGAGCACAACGACCCGTTCGGTTTCGTCGGACTGACCTACGACGACGTCCTGCTCCTTCCCGGGCGCACCGACGTCATCCCCTCCGAGGCCGACACGTCGTCGCGCGTGACCCGCCGCATCACGGTGGCCACGCCCTTGGTCTCCAGCGCCATGGACACCGTGACCGAGGCGCGCATGGCGATCGCGATCGCGCGCGAGGGCGGGCTCGGCATCATCCACCGGAACCTGTCCATCGCCGAGCAGGCCGCGATGGTCGACCGGGTCAAGCGCAGCGAGTCGGGCATGATCACCGACCCGATCACGACGACGCCGGATGCCACGATCGACGAGGTCGACGCCCTGTGCGCGACGTACCGCATCTCGGGCCTGCCGGTGATCGACGCCGACGGCCGGCTCATGGGCATCATCACCAACCGCGACATGCGCTTCGTGTCGGGCTTCGAACGCGAGACCACGCGCGTGCGCGATGTCATGACCAGCGAGGGCCTGGTCACCGGCCGGGTGGGCATCGGCGCGAACGAGGTCATCGCGCTGTTCGCGCGCCACCGCGTGGAGAAGCTGCCGCTCATCGACGACGACGGCAGGCTCGCGGGGCTCATCACGATCAAGGACTTCGACAAGAGCGAGAAGTACCCCCTCGCCACCAAGGACGATCAGGGGCGGTTGCGCGTGGGCGCGGCGATCGGCTTCTTCGGCGACGCGTGGGAGCGGGCCGAGGCGCTGCGCGACGCCGGCGTCGACGTGCTCGTGGTCGACACCGCCAACGGCCAGTCCGCCGGGGTCATCGACATCGTGCGGCGCCTGAAGGCCGACGCGAGCTTCGCGCACATCGACGTGGTCGGCGGCAACGTCGCCACCCGCGCGGGCGCGCAGGCGCTCATCGACGCCGGGGTCGACGCCGTCAAGGTGGGCGTGGGTCCCGGCTCGATCTGCACGACGCGCGTGGTCGCCGGCGTCGGCGTGCCGCAGGTCACCGCCGTGTACGAGGCGTCGCTGGCCGCGCGCGAGGCCGGCGTGCCGGTCATCGCCGACGGCGGGCTGCAGTACTCGGGCGACATCGCCAAGGCGCTCGTCGCGGGCGCGGATGCCGTCATGATCGGGTCGCTGTTCGCCGGCACCGACGAGAGCCCGGGCGAGGTCGTCTTCGTCGGCGGCAAGCAGTACAAGCAGTACCGCGGCATGGGGTCGCTCGGGGCGCTGCAGACCCGCGGCAAGCGCACGTCGTACTCGAAGGACCGTTACTTCCAGGCCGATGTGCCCAGTGACGACAAGCTGATCCCCGAGGGCATCGAGGGCCAGGTGGCCTACCGCGGACCGGTGTCGGCCGTCGCGTACCAGCTCGTCGGCGGACTGCGGCAGTCGATGTTCTACGTCGGGGCCCGCACGATCGACGAGCTCAAGGAGCGCGGCAGGTTCGTGCGTATCACCCCGGCGGGACTCAAGGAGTCGCACCCGCACGATGTGCAGATCGTGGTCGAGGCGCCGAACTACCGGGGGCGCTGAGTCCCGGCATCCACCCCCCTCACGAACTGCGGAGAATTGCGCGTACTTCGGAGGATTCGGCCCAGATCCTCCGAACTTCGCGCGACTCTCCGAACGTCGGATGCCGGGGGCGGGGCCTCGAGGACTCCTCCACAGCCGGGGAATCGGGTCGGGTTGTCCACATTTCGCGGCGGTGGCGCCCACGGAGCGCCTCGATCACGCAGAGTATCGGCATGGCCAGACCGATCAAGACCGTCGACGACCTGCACCGCTGGCTCGTCGCGCGCGAAGGCATCGCGCATCGCGACGACATCCTCCGCGCCGGGTTCGCGGTCGGCGTGCTGCGCGGACTGGTGCGCGATGGCGGGGCGCGCATGCTCCGGCGCGCGTGGGCGGCGCTGCCCGAGGCATCCGCCGATCTGGTGACGGCAGCCCGCGCAGGCGGTCGGGTGACGTGCGTCTCGCTCGCGCGGCGGCGGCGATGGTGGATGCCGGAGAGCGTGGGCGACGAGCTGCACCTGCAGCTGGCTCCGAGTGCGGGCGCGGCGCGGCTGGGTGCGGAGTGGAACGGTGTGCTGCACTGGACGAAGCCGGTCGCGACGCCGGCCGGCCGGGTGCTGGTCGCGCCCGTGCTCGACGCGCTCGCGCACATCGCGGTCTGCCAGCCCCGCGACGTCGCCCTCGTGCTGTGGGAGTCGGCGGCGCGCACGGAACGGCTCGCCCCCGAGGCGCTGCGGGCCGTGCAGTGGCGCACTCGGGCCGCCCGTGAGCTGGCCGAGTCGGTCACGGGCCTGTCCGACTCGGGCCTGGAGACCATCCTGGTGGCGCCGCTGCGCCGCTGGGGCCTGCGCGTCAGGCAGCAGGTGTGGCTCGCCGGCCATCCCGTCGATGTGCTCGTGGGCGATCGGCTGGTCGTGCAGACCGACGGGTACGAGTTCCACTCCACGAGCGCGCAGCGCACGCGCGACGTCGCGCACGACGCCGAGCTGCGGCTGCGCGGCTACACCGTGCTGCGCTTCACCTACGCACAGCTCGTGCATGACTGGCCGGCGGTGGAGCGGACCATCCTGCGCGCCGTCGCCGAAGGCCTGCACCTCGCCGCCTGACGTGCCCCGGCGCACTGCCTGACGTGCCCCGGCGTGCCGCCTGACGTGCCTCGGCGTGCTGCCTGACGTGCCCCGGGCGCCGCGGCTCCCGGCATCCGCCCGCCCTGCCTGCACGAACTGCGGAGTATCGCGCGTACTTCGGAGGATTCGGCCGAGATCCTCCGAACTTCGCGCGACTCTCCGAACTTTGGATGCCGGGGGGCCGGGACTGGGGCCGGGGCTGGGGGCCGGGGGCCGGTGCCGGGGGCCGAGGCCGAGCCCGGGTCCGGGGCTGGGGCCGGGGACCGGGGCTGGGGCTGAGGCGGGGCGGGGGCCGTGGGCCGGGGCGGGGCGCCGCCTGACGTGCCCCGGCGTGCCGCGTGACGTGCCTCGGCGTGCCGCTTGACGTGCCCCGGCGTGCCGCGGCTCCTGGCATCCGCCCGCCCTGCCTGCACGAACTGCGGAGTATCGCGCGTACTTCGGAGGATTCGGTCGAGATCCTCCGAACTTCGCGCGACTCTCCGAACTTCGTGGGCCGGGGGCCGGGCCGGGGGCCGGGGCTGGGCGGGGGCCGGGGGCCGTTGCCGGGGCCACGCACGGGACCCCGGAGGCCCGCGGACGACCCGGGTAGGCTGGAGCGCGTGACCATGGAGATCGAGCTCGGCCGCGCCAAGCGCGCCCGCCGGGCGTATGCGTTCGACGACATCGCGGTCGTCCCCTCGCGGCGCACGCGCAACCCCGAGGACGTCTCGACGGCCTGGTCGATCGACGCCTTCCAGTTCCAGATCCCGGTCCTGGGCGCTCCGATGGACTCCGTGATGAGCCCGCGCACGGCGATCGCGCTCGGCCGGCTCGGCGGCCTCGGCGTGCTCGACCTGGAGGGCCTGTGGACGCGCTACGACGACCCCGAGGCGCTGCTGGCCGAGATCTCCTCGCTCGCCGACGGCGAGGCGACGCGACGGATGCAGGAGCTCTACGCCGAGCCGATCAAGCCCGAGCTCGTGCGCGAACGGCTCGCCGAGATCCGCGCGGCGGGGGTCACCGTCGCGGGCGCCCTCACCCCGCAGCGCACCCAGGAGCTCTACGAGACGGTCGTGGCCGCCGGCGTCGACGTGTTCGTGATCCGCGGCACCACGGTCTCGGCCGAGCACGTCTCCAGCGTCGACCGGCCGCTGAACCTCAAGAAGTTCATCTACGACCTCGACGTGCCGGTGATCGTCGGGGGCGCGGCGACCTACACCGCTGCCCTCCACCTCATGCGCACCGGCGCGGCCGGTGTGCTCGTCGGGTTCGGCGGGGGCGCGGCATCCACCACCAGGGCGACCCTCGGTGTCCACGCTCCGATGGCGACAGCCGTCGCCGACGTCGCCGGCGCCCGTCGCGACTACCTCGACGAGTCGGGCGGCCGCTACGTGCACGTCATCGCCGACGGCGGTGTGGGCACATCGGGCGACATCGTCAAGGCGCTCGCGATGGGGGCGGATGCCGTCATGCTCGGCGTCGCGCTCGCCCGGGCGACCGACGCCCCCGGCGGCGGCTACCACTGGGGACCGGAGGCGCACCACGCCGAGCTCCCGCGCGGCCGCCGGGTCGCGGTCGAGCGGGTGGCCGACCTCGACGCGGTGCTGTACGGGCCCGCGCCGGTCGCCGACGGCACCGCGAATCTGATCGGGGCGCTGCGCAAGTCGATGGCGACGACCGGGTACTCCGACCTCAAGGAGTTCCAGCGCGTCGAGGTCGTCGTCGCCCCGTACACCGCCGGCTGAGATGAGCTCGACCGGTCCCGAGGTCTTCCCGCCGACCCTGCGCGAGGTCATGCTGCGGCCGTGGTGGCTCGGGATGCTCGTGTTCGCGCTCGCCGTCGCGGCGCTGTTCGCGTGGCTCGGGCAGTGGCAGCTCAGCCGTGCGGTCGACACGTCGGCCGCGCCGCCGGGCGCGACCGAGACGGTGCGTCCGATCGCCGACGTCGTCGCCCCGGGCGAATACCTCGCGGGGCCCCTCGTGGGGCAGAAGGTCGAGGTCGCGGGCTCGTTCGTGCCGGGCGACTTCCTCGTGGTCTCGTCGCGCTTCAACGACGGAGTGCAGGGCTATTGGGTGACCGGGCAGTTCCGGGTGGCCGGCACCGAGACACCGACCTCTCTCGCCGTCGCGGTCGGCTGGACCGACGACCGCGCGCAGGCGGATGCCGCGGCATCCGCTCTCGACGCCGACCCGCCGCAGGAGGTGACCCTCACCGGTCGCGTGATCTCGGACGAGGGCCCGGCGATGCCGCCTCGGGGCGGGCCGGTGACCGAGCTGACCCGCATGTCGCCGGCGATGCTCCTGAGCCGCTGGCACGATATCGCGGGGTTGGACGTGTACCGTCCGTACCTCACGTCGGCGGAGCCCTTCGGCGGGTTGACGGCCATCCACTCGCCGCCGCCCGACGAGGGCTCGGGCGTCAACTGGCTCAACATCTTCTACGCCCTCGAGTGGGCGGTGTTCGCAGGCTTCGCGTTCTACATGTGGTACCGGCTCGCGCGCGACGCCTGGACCCGGGAGGTCGAGGACCTGGAGGCCGCCGCCCCCGGCCCGGCGTGACCCGCCCGTCCCCGCGAGACTTCACCGGTGCACCGAGACAGCACGCTGGGCATGCAGTCTCGGTGCACGGCTGGAGTCTCGCGGATGTTAGGTGGGTGTGGGCGCGGGCGCGGTCACCACACGGCGATGCCGAACGACGGCGCGGTCAGGTCGAGACCGGACTCGTCCAGCGCGATCATGCTCCACGTGTTGCCGGTGCTGTCGGTGAACTCGTACGCCGGCACGACGTAGCGCTGGTAACCGTGTCCCGCGACCGTCGTCAGCCCGAGCCGCACCGAGACGATGGTGTGCTCGCCGATGTGCCAGGGGATGGCGGAACCGGCCGCCGGCGGTTCCGGAGGGCCGGTCGGCGGAGTCCACGTCGGGGTCGCACCAGCATCCGCGTCGCCGGCCGAGGTCCTGCCGCGGTGAACGGCGGACGAAGTAGCGGTAGACCGCGTCAAGGTGCGTTGCGACCTCGGCCGTGAACCATGCTCCGTCCCGGTTCATGGCGCTCCTCTCGGCGGCCCGCCGGTCCGCTCGAGGGGGATATGTCGCCTACCGGCCGATTCTTGCACGCGGCCCGCCGACTAGACTGGACGCCATGCCCCAGCCCAAGCTCGCCTCGTTTCCGGCGATCCGCGGGGCCCTGCGGTTCTACCAGATCGCCTCGGTGATCACCGGCACCATGCTGCTGCTGCTGTGCGCTGAGATGTGGGTCAAATACGGTCTCGGCTACGAGCTGTTCGCCGGCGGATCGGGCGGCCCGCTGTGGTTCGCGCCCGTCGTCGAGGGCCCGCACGGCACCGAGTCCACCGGCGACGGGGCCAACCTGTCGCTCGGCATCCTCGTCGCCCACGGCTGGTTCTACGTCGTATACCTCTTCGCCTGCTTCCGGGTGTGGAGCCTCATGCGCTGGGGATTCCCGCGCTTCCTGCTCCTGGCCCTCGGCGGCATCGTCCCGTTCCTGTCGTTCATCATGGAGGCCCGCGTCGGCCGCGAGGTGCGGGCGTATCTCGCGCAGCGCGAGGCCGCGGCATCCGTCCACGCCGCCCCGGAGGCCGCCCGGTGACCACCCAGACCGAGACCGCCCAGCGACCCGTCCTGGTGGTCGACTTCGGCGCGCAGTACGCGCAGCTCATCGCGCGGCGCGTGCGCGAGGCCGGCGTCTACAGCGAGATCGTGCCGCACACCGCCTCCGCCGCCGACATCGCGGCGAAGCAGCCGGTCGCGATCATCCTCTCCGGCGGTCCGTCGTCGGTGTACGAGCCGGGCGCTCCCACGCTCGATCCCGGAGTGCTCGGGCTCGGCGTGCCGACCCTGGGCATCTGCTACGGCTTCCAGGTGATGGCCCAGCAGCTGGGCGGCGAGGTCGCCAACACCGGGCTGCGCGAGTACGGGGCGACGGATGCCGCGATCACCGGCGACGGCGGCGTGCTGCTGGGCGGGCAGCCGGACGCGCAGACCGTCTGGATGAGCCACGGCGACCAGGTCTCCCGCGCCCCCGAGGGGTTCGAGGTGCTCGCGGCGACCGCCGCGACGCCGGTCGCGGCGTTCGGCGACTCCGAGAGGTGCTTCTACGGGGTGCAGTGGCACCCCGAGGTGAAGCACTCGGACTACGGGCAGCGGGTCATCGAGAACTTCCTGCACGGTGCTGCGGGCCTTCCCGCCGACTGGAACAGCGGCAACGTCATCGCCGAGCAGGTCGCCCGCATCCGCGAGCAGGTCGGCTCCGCGCGCGTGATCTGCGGGCTCTCCGGCGGGGTCGACTCCGCCGTCGCCGCGGCCCTGGTCCACGAGGCCGTGGGCGACCAGCTCGTGTGCGTGTTCGTCGACCACGGCCTGCTGCGCAAGGGCGAGCGGGAGCAGGTCGAGCACGACTACGTCGCCGCCACCGGCATCCGCCTCGTCACGATCGACGCGCGCGAGCAGTTCCTCACCGCGCTCGCCGGCGTGAGCGACCCCGAGCAGAAGCGCAAGATCATCGGCCGCGAGTTCATCCGCACCTTCGAGGCGGCCGAGCGCGACCTGGTGGCCGAGGCGGCGGCGGGCGGCGAGCCGATCCGCTTCCTCGTGCAGGGGACGCTCTACCCCGACGTCGTGGAATCCGGCGGCGGAGCGGGAACGGCGAACATCAAGAGCCACCACAACGTCGGCGGGCTCCCCGACGACCTGCAGTTCGAGCTCGTCGAGCCGCTGCGCACACTCTTCAAAGACGAGGTGCGCGCGATCGGGCGCCAGCTCGGGCTGCCGGAGGCGATCGTCGGGCGTCAGCCCTTTCCGGGTCCGGGACTCGGCATCCGCATCGTCGGCGCCGTCACCGCCGATCGCCTGGAGATCCTGCGCGAGGCCGACGCCATCGCCCGCGACGAGCTGACCAGGGCGGGCCTGGATGCCGAGATCTGGCAGTGCCCGGTCGTGCTGCTGGCCGAGGTGCGCTCGGTGGGCGTGCAGGGCGACGGCCGCACGTACGGGCATCCGATCGTTCTGCGGCCGGTCTCCAGCGAAGACGCCATGACCGCGGACTGGACCCGGCTGCCCTACGACGCGCTGGCACGCATCTCGAACCGCATCACCAACGAGGTGCGCGACGTCAACCGCGTCGTGCTCGATGTGACCTCGAAGCCTCCCGGCACCATCGAGTGGGAGTGACGCCGGCCGCGTGCCCGACGGGGCACGCGGCCGAGCTGCGACCGATCCGAGGTCAGACCACGGTCCCGCCGTGCGCTGCGGCGGCATTCCGCTTGGCGAGCTCGCTGATCGCGTCGGCGGACTCCAGGTTCGCCTCCAGTCGCCACTCGCGGAACGAGTAGACGAACGCCCCGACCCAGATCGCGATGACCACCGCGTAGGCGACCCACGTCGCGGTGGGGCCGAAGTCGAGCACGCTCGACCCGATCAGCGTCCGAACGTTCGTGAAGATGATCAGACCGCCGACGGTCGCACCCAGCAGCCGCGGGGGCAGGTGCCTCACGATGTAGGCCGCGAACGGTGCGGCGATGGCGCCGCCCAGGAGGATGAAGCCCGCATACGCGAAGTCGATGCCCTCGCCGCCGAGGTTGGCCAGGAACCCGATGGAAGCCGCGAGCGCGATGAGGAACTCGGACGTGTCGATGGTGCCGACCACCTTGCGCGGCTCCATGCGACCGGAGGCGAGCAGCGCCGGTGTGCCCACCGGCCCCCACCCGCCGCCACCGGTGGCGTCGATGAAGCCGGCGAACACCCCGAGCGGGGACAGGAACCGGGACTTCAGCGGCTTGCCGAGATTCTTCGTGTCGATGCCGCGGAAGGTGAACCTGACCAGCACGTAGACGCCCAGGAGCAGGAGGATCGTCGACATCAGCGGCTTCGCGAAGTCGGTGGAGAGGTTCGAGATCACTGTCGCACCGAGGAACGCGCCGATGGCGCCGGGGATGCCGATCCGGGCGACGACCTTCCAGTCCACGTTGCCGAAGCGCCAATGCGACAGGCCGGAGACGAAGCTCGTGCCGATCTCCGCCAGGTGGATGGTCGCGCTGATGACGGCGGGGGACATCGTCGTCAAGGCGATGAGGAACGTGGTCGCGGTGACGCCGAACGCCATGCCGAGGCTGCCGTCGACCAGCTGACCGAAAAGCCCGACGAGAGCGACGATGAGAAGGGTGGGCATGATGATTCTCCGAGCCTGGGGTCTGGGGCGGCAGCGTCCGTGTGGACGGTGCACGAACCGTGCGGTTGACCCACCTTCACAAAGATCATCGCGAAACGCGATCAGCCCGTAACGCGACGTCACGTCTCGCCGGAAGAAGGGCGATGCCGGGCGTCGCGGGGACGAAGGGGCCGCCCGGCGCGATGCCGGACGGCCCCTTCGGGAGGCGCTGAGGTCAGTTGTCGCCGCGCAGGATCGCGAGGATCCGCAGGATCTCGACGTACAGCCACACCACCGTGACCATGATGCCGAAGCCGCCGATCCAGCCCATCTCGCGCGGCGCGCCGTTGCGCACGCCCTGCTGGACCAGGTCGAAGTCCTGCACGAGCGAGTAGGCGGCCATGATGACCACGACCACGCCGATGACCAGACCCAGCGGGATGCCCATGAACGTCTGGCTGTAGAGGCCGAACGCGCCGGGTGCGACACCGGTCCACATGAGCACGAGGTTCAGCAGACCGAAGATCATGTAGCCGACGATCGCGACCATGAAGATCTTGTTCGCGCGGGCGCTGACGCGCACCTTGCCGTTGGCGAACAGCGCCAGGGTCGCCCCGACCACGGCGAGGGTCGCGAGGACGGCCTGGATGACCACCCCCGGCCAGATGAACTCGAAGAAGCCCGAGATGCCGCCGACGAACAGGCCCTCGAACGCCGCGTAGCCGAGGATGAGCCCCGGGCGCACCTTCTTGCGCGAGGTGAAGGTGACGGCCATCGCGAGGCCGAAGCCGCCGATCATGCCGATGATCCACGGCATCATCGTCGGCGCCCCGGCGGTGGCGACCGTCGACATCGTCCACAGCCAGCCGACCGCGGCTGTGACGACCAGGACCGCGAACAGGGCGAGCGTCTTGTGGACGGTGTCCTCGACGGTCATGCGCCCGGTGTCGATCGAGCCGGCCGGGGGAGCGGCGTACATGCCCTCCAGCTGCGCGCTCGTCGCGGCGTCGATGCCCTGGTGGGCCGTCGTCGCGTACTGGGTCTGGGTGCCCGCCTGCTGCGCAGGGGGCGGGGTCAAGCCCGGTCGTCGTTCCTGGAACGCCGGGTTGTTGAACGCGAAATTACCCGCGGCCATGAGCTATCACACTCCAAAGTCGATGCACAGCGCGGTGCTGTGTGTCCCAGAGTAACGGATCTGCCCCCGCAGGAGGTGGGCGCCGCTGGGAGAGCGCCAAGAAAACGGCCGGTAGCCTAGATGAATGCGGCGGCGGCATCCTCTCGTGATCGGTCACCGCGGCGCGCCGGGGTACCGCCCGGAGCACACCCGCTCGTCGTACGCGCTCGCCCTCGCCCTCGGCGTGGACGCGGTCGAGCCCGACGTGGTCGTCAGCGCCGACGGCGTGCTGGTGGTGCGGCACGAGAACGAGATCGGCTCCACGACCGACGTGGCGGACCGGCCCGAGTTCGCGGGACGCCGCGCGACGAAGACCGTCGACGGGGCCTCGACGACCGGCTGGTTCACGGAGGACTTCACGTGGGCCGAGCTGGCCACGCTGCGCTGCCGTGAGCGGCTGCCGCACGTGCGACCCTCCAGCGCCGCGTTCGACGGCGACGAGCCGCCGCTGCGGCTGCGGGACGTGCTCGACCTCGTGCGCACGGCCTCGATCGAGCAGGGCCGCGAGATCGGCGTCGTGGTGGAGCTCAAGCATGCGAGCCTGTTCACTGCCCTCGGTTTCGACCTCGCCGCGCTCGTGGCCGCGCAGCTGCGCGAGAGCGGATGGGATGGCGACCCGTCGCTCGTGATCGAGTCCTTCGAGCCCACCGTGCTCGACCGGGTGCGCGATGACGGCATCCGCGCGTCGTTCGTGTTCCTGCTGGAGGCGGCGGGGCACCCGCACGATCTGGGCGACGACGGTCCGTCGTACGCCTGGTTCGCCTCGCCCGCGGGTCTTGACGCGCTGGCCGGCCGCATGGACGGGATCAGCCTCGACAAGCGCATGATCCTCGCCCCCGACCGGCTCGGCCGCGCGACCGGTCCGTCGCGCGTCGTGACCGACGCGCACGAGCGCGGGCTGCGCGTCTACACGTGGACCTGCCGCCCGGAGAACATGTTCCTGCTGCCCGAGTTCCGCCGCCTCGGTCCGAAGAGCGCGTGGGGGCGCTATGAGGACGAGTGGCGCATCATCGCGGATGCCGGTGTCGACGGGGTGTTCGTCGACCACCCCGACCTGGGGGTGTCGCTCTTCCGCAGGTGACGCGGCGGGCGGTCAGGCGCTCGCGAGCTCCTCGGGAGCGCGGTCGTCGGCGTGGAGCAGATCCGAGCCGGCGGTCTCCGGCATCCGCCACACGATCAGCAGCACGATCACCGCGATCGAGATCATGTAGATGCCCGGCGCGATCAGGGAGCCGGTCTGCTGGATCAGCCAGGTCGACAGGAGCGGCGCGGTCCCCCCGAAGATCGTGTAGGCCACGTTCCAGCTGATGGTCGCGCCGCTCAGGCGGTTGCGGGTGGGGAAGAGCTCGATCACCGTGATGCCGAACGCGCCCCAGTACACGCCGAACACGAGCGCGATGACGATCTGTCCGCCCAGGGCCGCCCAGAAGGTTCCGACCCCGGCCAGCGACAGCGCCGGCAGGTAGAGCACGATCGTGGCGATGATGGCCCCGATCAGCACCGGGCGCCGGCCGAACCGGTCGGACAGGGCGCCGCCGACCCAGAAGCTGACGAACGCGAACACGAGGGCGATGCCGTTGCTCAGCAGCGCGTCGCCGCTGGGCAGGTTCGCCCCGGTCGTGAGGAACGTGACGAAGTACCCGCTCAGCGTGTAGAAGGCCAGGCTCGACAGCGCGGCGAGCGCGAGCACGCGGGCCACCGAGCTCCGGGTCGACGTGCGCGTGCCGGCACCGGTGGCCGCGCGCGCCTTCTTGGCAGCCTGCGCGGCCTCGAAGACCGGCGACTCGTCCACCTTGGTGCGGATGTAGAGGCCGATGAGGGCCATCGGGCCGCCGGCGAGGAACGCGATCCGCCAGCCCCAGGACTCGTAGGTCTCGGCGGGGAGCACGGTGGTCAGCAGCAGCACGAACAGGGCCGCGACGACCGAGGGCACCGTGGAGAACGAGTAGGTGAAGCTCACGTAGAGCCCGCGACGCCGCGGCGGTGCGTGCTCGGCCACGAAGGCGTTCGAGCCGACCGTCTCGCCGGCCGCCGAGAACCCCTGCACCATGCGACACGCGACGAGCAGGATCGGAGCGAGGACGCCGACCTGCGCATAGGTCGGCAGCACGCCGATCGCCATGGTCGCCAGGCCCATCGTCAGGATGACGATCACCAGCAGGCGGCGGCGCCCGATGCGGTCGCCGATCAGGCCGAAGAAGATGCCGCCCAGCGGCCGCATCAGGAAGCCGACCGCGTATACGCCGAACACCGACAGCACGCTGGCGACCGGATCGTCGTTCGGGAAGAAAAGCTTCGCGATGATCGCCGCGGAATAGGCGTAGATCACGAAGTCGTACCACTCCACGAACTGTCCCATCGCCGCCGAGGCGATGACCTTGCGGAGGGCGGAGGGGCGGCGGGTGTCGGGCTGTGCGTGCATGTCTCGTCTCTCGGTGGGCGAACCCGGTGCACGTTAGCCGAACGGCGTTCCCGACGGCGCCTTTCTTAAGAACAATGTCGGGCGGATGCCGCCTAGGTTGGAGGCATGTCCGGCATCAGCGCCCGCAACGTCCGCCGCTCGTTCGGGAACGTGCACGCCGTGCGCGATGTGAGCCTGGACGCCCGGCCCGGCGCGGTCACGGGCCTGATCGGTCCGAACGGCTCGGGCAAGACCACGCTGCTGCTCATGCTCGCCTCGTTGCTCGCACCGGATGCCGGTGAGCTGCGCGTCGACGGCATCGATCCGGTCGTCGATCCCGCCGGCGCCCGCGCGCGCCTGGGGTGGATGCCCGACGCGCTCGGTGCCTGGCCCTCGCTCACGGCCCGCGAGACGATCGTCACGACCGGGCGGCTCTACGGGCTCGACAAGGAGTCCGCGCGGGCCCGGGCCGCGGTGCTGCTGCAGTCGGTCGGCCTCGACGACCTCGCCGACGCGCCCGCGCGCGTGCTGTCGCGGGGGCAGAAGCAGCGACTCGGGCTCGCCCGCGCGCTCGTGCACGACCCCCGGGTGCTGCTGCTGGACGAGCCGGCCTCCGGCCTCGACCCGCAGGCGCGCGTCGACCTGCGGGTGCTGCTGCGCCGGCTCGCCGGCGAGGGGCGCACGATCCTCATCTCCAGCCACATCCTCGCCGAACTGGAGGAGGTGGTCGACGACGCCGTGTTCCTCGTCGCGGGTGCGACCGTGAGCGCCGACCGCGTCGCGGCCGCGGCCGGGCGCGAGCGCGTGTGGCGCATCAGGATCGCGGATCGGGAGCCGGACGCGGCGGCGGCGGACGTGGCATCCGCTCTCGGCGTGCCGCCCGCGGACGTGCGCGTCGATCGACGGGAGCTGCTGCTGTCGTTCGCCTCCGATGCGGCGGCGGCCACGGCACTGGCCGCGCTCGTGCGCGCGGGCCTTCCCGTGGTCGAGTTCTCCGCGGCGACGGGCCTGCTCGAACACACGTTCCTCGACCTCGAGGGGGGCCCGCGATGAACCCGGACCGGCTCTGGACGATCGCTCGCCTCGAGCTGACCCAACGCGTGCGCACCGTGTCGTGGTACGTGCTGCTGGGCGTGTTCGCGCTGCTGCTGATCGTGGTCACCGTGCTCGCCTTCCTCTCCTTCGGGTACATCGACGACCGCGGGCCGGGGGTGTACTCGACCGTCGTCTACCTGACGCTGCTGCTGGCGGTGCTGGTCTCGCCCACCCTCAGCGGCAACTCGATCAACGGGGATCGGGATGCCGCGACCCTCGCCCCGGTGCAGGTGACCCTCGCCACGACCGGCGAGATCCTGCTCGGAAAGCTCCTCGCGGCGTGGATCACCGGGCTCGCGTTCGTCGTGGTGGCCGTGCCGTTCCTGCTGGTGGCGATGCTCGGCGGCGGCGTGCAGGTCGGGACGGTGCTGGTGTCGATCGTCGTGCTCGTCGTGGAGATCGGCGTGGTGGCCGGCATCGGGGTCGGGCTCAGCGGCATCCTCGCCCGCCCGCTGTTCTCGGTGGCGACGACGTATCTCGTCGTCGCGGCATTCGTGGTCGGTACGGTGATCGCCTTCGGGCTGGGCGGGGCGAGCGCGACCAGCGAGGTCGTCGCCAAGAACCGCATGGCGGAGTACGACCCCGACACGGGGGCGCCGCTCTGCCGCGACGGCTCGGCGGACTGCTGGGACGAGCCGCAGCTGATGCTCTGCGGGCAGTGGGAGACGAGCACGTACCGCGTGCCGCGTTTCGACCGCGTGTGGTGGATGCTGGCCGCCAACCCGTTCGTCATCCTCGCCGACGCGACCCCGACGCAGTACGACGAGCACGGCAACCCGATCGACCTGTTCGGTCAGCTGAAGGCCGGCGTGCGCTACGCGCAGCTGCCGCCGCCGCTGGAGACGGCGTGGGACGAGTGCGATCCGGTGTCCGAGGAGCCGCGCACTCCCGCCGAGGTCGTCGCCGAGACCGTGCCGAGCTGGTTCGTCGGTCTCGGGATCCAGGTGGTCGTCGCGGCGGGGCTCCTCTGGGGCGGCTGGGCGCGCACCCGCACACCCGCGCGCACCCCGCCGCCGGGCACCCGCATCGCCTGAGCGTTCGCCCGTCGCCCCCGCTCGCCCCTCCACACCCGCGAGACTGCAACCGTGCACCGAGACTGCAGGCTGGGCATGCAGTCTCGGCGCACCAGTGCAGTCTCGGCGGAGAGGGGGGCGAGCGTGCCGCACGGGGCGAGCGCGCCGCACGGGGCGTCGCGCCGCACGGGGCGGCGCCGGGAGGGCCCGGCGCGCCGGGAGGGCCCGGGGAGTGGACGCGACGGCGGGAGTCGAACCCGCAACGCTCCCGGGTATGAGCCGGTGCCCGGGACCGCCCGGATCGCCGCGATGACTTCACGCTAGCCCCGGCATCCGACTCGTGGGCTGTGTATGACCTGTGGTTTCGGGATGTGTCGCCCGGTGACGGCGCGGGGTGCGCTTCTGGGCCCCCACGAACTGCGGAGAGTCGCACCGACTTCGGAGGATTTCGCCGAAATCCTCCGAAGTTCGCGTGAGACTCCGAAGTTCGTGCGCGCGGGCAGGGGCCCGGGCGGGCGGGCAGGGGCAGGGGCGCGGGCGGGCAGGGGCAGGGGCAGGGGCTCGGGCGGATGCCGGGGGCTCAGCGCCGCGCGGCGTCGAAGGCGCCGCCGGTGGGGACGATGTCCTTGCCGAGGGGCATGAGGGAGATCGGCACCATCTTGAAGTCGGCGATGCCGAGGGGGATGCCGATGATCGTGACGCACAGCGCGATGCCCGAGGCGATGTGTCCGAGCGCCAGCCACCACCCGGCCAGGATCACCCAGATCACGTTGCCGAGGAACGACATCGTGCCGGCCGTGGGCTTGTCCACGATCGTGCGGCCGAACGGCCACAGCGCGTAGACGCCGATGCGGAAGGAGGCGATGCCCCACGGGATCGTGATGATCAGGATGCACAGCACGATCCCTGCGCCCAGGTACCCGAGGAAGAGCCAGAAGCCCGCGAGGATCAGCCAGATGAGGTTCAGCAGCGTGCGCACGCGTCCATTGTGTCGCGGTTCGGGCCGCGGGTCATCAGACCGAGCGGTCCCTCGAGCTGCGGTGCGGCGCCGGGTAGTGTGGGCACGACGTTCCCGCTGAGGAAACGGTTGTTCACCGGTGGCCGACGCAGCCCGCACGCCGCGGTTCGGTTCCACCCCGTCTGCGAAGAAGGATGCGATGGACCGGAACGATGTCGCGGCGATGATCGACCACACGCTGCTCAAGCCCTCGGCCACGGCCGACGACGTGCGGGCCCTGATCGCGGAGGGTGCCGAACTGGGCGTCTACTCCGTGTGCGTCTCGCCCAGCATGCTCCCGGTCGAGACGCCGGAGGGGCTTCTCGTGGCCACGGTGTGCGGCTTCCCCTCGGGTGCCCACCAGCCCCGGATCAAGGCCGCCGAGGCGGCCGACTCGGTCGCCCGCGGTGCCGACGAGGTCGACATGGTCATCAACCTCGCAGGCGCGGTCACCGGCGACTACGACGCCGTCGAGGCCGAGATCCGCGCGGTGCGCGAGGCGTGTCCGGCCCCGGTCGTGCTGAAGGTCATCATCGAGTCGGCCGCGCTCACCGACGACCAGATCGTCGGCTGCTGCAAGGCATCCGAGGCCGCCGGCGCCGACTTCGTGAAGACCTCGACCGGCTTCCACCCCGCGGGGGGCGCGAGCGTCCACGCGGTCGAGCTCATGGCCCGCACCGTCGGCGGCCGGCTGGGCGTCAAGGCGTCCGGCGGCATCCGCGACGCCGAGGCCGCGCGCGCGATGATCGCCGCGGGCGCCACTCGCCTGGGGCTCTCCTCGTCGGCGGCGATCCTCGCCGGATTCGAGGGGTGAGCGCCATGGCCGACGTCATCGCGCAGGCACGTGAGTGGATCGCGCACGACCCGGATGCCGCGACCCGGGCCGAGCTGTCCGAGATCGCCGATCGCGCCGAGCAGGGCGACGAGGCGGCGCTCGCAGACCTCGCGTCGCGCTTCAGCGGTCCGCTGATGTTCGGCACGGCGGGCCTCAGAGCGGCCGTCGGCGCCGGCGAGTCGCGCATGAACGTCGCCGTCGTCACCCGCGCGACGGCGGGTGTCGCCGCCTACCTCGCCGACACGATCGGCCCGGGCGCGCGGGTCGTCGTCGGCTGCGACGCGCGGTACGGATCCGACGAGTTCATGGATGCGGCGTGCGAGGTGCTGACCGCGGCGGGCGCCGAGGTGCTCGCCCTCCCTAAGAAGCTGCCGACGCCCGTCACGGCCTACACTGTGCGGGCGCTGGACTGCGAGTGCGGCATCATGGTGACCGCCTCGCACAACCCTCCCGCCGACAACGGCTACAAGGTGTATCTGGGCGGCCGCGCCGCCGACGAAGACGGTCGCGGCGTCCAGATCGTTCCCCCCGCGGATGCCGAGATCGCGGCCCGCATCGCGGCGGCCCCGCCCGCCGACGAGGTGCCGCGCTCGGCCGAGGGCATCCAGCAGGTCGACCAGGCGGTCGTCGACGCGTACGTCGACCGGGTCTCGTCGCGGCGCGGCACGACCGAGCCCTCCGGCATCCGCATCGTCCTCACGCCGATGCACGGCGTGGGCGGCGCGACGTGCGAGCGGGCGCTGCACGCGGCGGGCTTCGCCGACGTGCACCTCGTGCCCGAGCAGGCCGAGCCCGACCCCGACTTCCCGACGGTGGCCTTCCCCAACCCGGAGGAGCCCGGCGCGATCGACCTGGCGCTGGAGCTCGCCCGCCGCATCGACGCCGACGTCGTGATCGCGCTCGACCCGGACGCCGATCGCTGCTCGATGGCCGTTCCGCTCACCGACGGCACGTGGCGTCAGCTCACCGGCGACGAGATCGGCGCCGTGCTCGGCGAGCAGGCCGCCGCCGACGACAGCCGCTCCGGCGACGCGCTGGCCAACTCGATCGTCTCGGGGCGCCTGCTCAGTCGCATCGCCGCGGCGCACGGGCTGAAGCACGCGGCCACCCTGACCGGCTTCAAGTGGATCGCCCGGACCCCCGGCATCCGATTCGGCTACGAAGAGGCGATCGGCTACTGCACCGACCCGGATGCCGTGCACGACAAGGACGGCGTGGGCGCGGCGATCCGCGTGGCGACCCTCGTGCATGACCTCAAGAGCCAGGGGAAGACCGTCGAGGACCTGCTCGACGACCTCGCGCGCGCACACGGCTTCTTCGCGTCGGCGCCGCTGAGCTTCCGCGTGTCGGACCTGTCGCTCATCGCGGACGGCATGGCGCGGCTGCGCGCCGACGGCATCCCGTCGCTCGCGGGATCCCCCGTCGTCGAGGCGCGCGACCTCGCCAAGGGGAGTCCCGAGCTGGGGCCGACCGACGGCCTGCTGTACCTCACCGAGGCCGACGACCGCGTCATCGTGCGCCCGTCGGGCACCGAGCCGAAGCTCAAGTGCTATCTCGAGGTCGTCCTTCCCTGCGAGGACGGCGTCGTGCCGCGCGCCGCCGCCGCGGAACGGCTCGAGCGCATCCGCGCAGACGTCACCGCCGCGCTCGGGTTCTAGCCCCACCGCCCCGACACGAGGCCGATCGCTCGAACGACCGGCATCCCGAACCCACGGAGTCCCCGATGAGTACCAGCAGCACCGCGCACATCGACCCCAAGGGGGTGGAGATCGCCGAGACGATCCTGCTCCCCGGCGACCCGCTCAGGGCGAAGTTCATCGCCGAGACGTATCTCGACGACGTACGGCAGTTCAACGAGGTGCGAAACATGCTGGGCTTCACTGGCACGTATCGCGGCGCCCCGGTGTCGGTGATGGGCACCGGCATGGGGATCCCGTCCATCTCGCTGTACACGTACGAGCTCATCCACTTCTTCGGCGTGAAGAACCTCATCCGCGTGGGCAGCTGCGGGGCGCTGCAGGAGGGCATGGAGCTCTACGACGTCGTGCTCGCGCAGGGCGCGTCGACCGACTCGGCGTACGTGCAGCAGTTCGGCGTGCGCGGCACGTTCGCACCTCTGTCGTCCTTCCGGCTGCTGGAGGCCGCCGCGCGCGCCGCCGACGCGCTCGGCCAGCGCACGCACGTGGGCAACGTGCTGTCGTCGGATGTGTTCTACAACGCGGATGCCGCGGCGCTGGACCCGTGGCGCAGGCTCGGCATCCTCGCGGTCGAGATGGAGTCGGCGGGACTGTTCGCCAACGCCGCGGCCGCGGGCGTCGATGCGCTCGGCATCTTCACCGTCAGCGACCACCTGCTGACCCACGCCCAGACCACTCCGCTGGAGCGCCAGACCGCGTTCAACGGCATGGTCGAGATCGCCCTGGAGCTGGTGCGGTGACCTGATCCGCATGCGGCCGTTCGCACTGACTTTTCTTGCCGAGTCACTGCCTTGTGCGCGAGTCACTGCGCTGCAGGGCAGTGACTCGGCGTTTGGGCAGTGACTCGCGCGCTCGTGAGGGCGAACACGCAGCGGGAAGGGCGGGCGGGCGCGCGGGGGCAAGGGGTGCGGGCGGGCAAGGGGTGCGGGCGGGCGCGCGGGGCAAGGGGCGGGGGGCGGGGATGCCGGGGGCCGGTGTCGGCGGGTCGACCTAGACTTGGGGGGCCATGACCGACACCCCTGCGCTCGTGCCGATTCCGGCCGCGCGCCCCGACGCCGACCTGCTCGAGGGGCTGAACCCGCCGCAGCGCGAGGCGGTCACCTACCGCGGGCAGGCGCTGCTCATCGTCGCGGGAGCAGGGTCGGGCAAGACCCGCGTGCTCACCCACCGCATCGCGTCGCTGCTGCGGAGGAGGGAGGCGTGGCCGAGCCAGATCCTCGCGATCACGTTCACGAACAAGGCCGCGGGAGAGATGCGCGAGCGGGTGCAGCAGCTGGTCGGCGACAGCGCGCGCGGCATGTGGATCTCGACGTTCCACTCCGCGTGCGTGCGGATCCTGCGCCGCGAGGCCGAGCAGTTCGGGTTCACCAGGAACTTCACGATCTACGACTCCGGCGACTCGCGTGCGCTCGTCAAGCGGCTCGTCAAAGAGCACGAGGCCGACGCGTTCGGGCTCACCCCGGCGAGCGTGCAGAGCCGCATCTCCAAGCTCAAGAACGAGCTGGCCGATGCCGAGTCCTACGCCCGACAGGCCAACCTGTCAGATCCCGCGGAGCGCATGTTCGTCGAGCTGTTCGCCGACTACCAGCGCGCCCTGCAGAAGGCGAACGCATTCGACTTCGACGACCTCATCGCCCAGACCGTGTACCTGTTCCGCGCGTTCCCCCAGGTCGCCGACGTGTACCGGCGGCGCTTCCGGCACATCCTGGTCGACGAGTACCAGGACACCAACCACGCGCAGTACGCGCTCATTCGCGAGCTGACCCGTCCACCGGGCGCGACTGCGCCCATCGCCGCCAGCGGCGGCATGATGATCTTCGAGCCCGAGCCGGCCGCGGAGGATGCGGCATCCCTCACCGTCGTCGGCGACTCCGATCAGTCGATCTATGCGTTCCGCGGTGCCGACATCCGCAACATCACCGAGTTCGAGCGCGATTTTCCGGGGGCGAAGGTCGTGCTGCTGGAGCAGAACTACCGGTCGACGCAGAACATCCTGTCGGCGGCGAACGCCGTCATCGCGGGCAACTTCGACCGCAAGGACAAGAAGCTGTGGACCGATGTCGGCGCGGGGGAGCCCATCGTCGGCTTCACCGGCTACTCGCAGCACGACGAGGCCCAGTTCGTCGCCGACGAGGTCGGGGCGCTGCACCGCAGCGGTGTCGACTACAGCCAGATGGCGGTGTTCTACCGCACGAACTCGCAGTCCCGCGCGCTGGAGGAGATCCTCATCCGCTCGGCGGTGCCGTACAAGATCATGGGCGGCACGAGATTCTACGAGCGGGCCGAGATCAAAGACGCTCTCGCCTACCTCGTCGCGGTGGCCAACCCGGCCGACGAGCTGGCCGTGCGGCGCATCCTCAACCGGCCGCGCCGCGGCATCGGCGAGGTCACAGAGACCGCGATCGCCCGTTACGCCGCCGATCAGGGCATCACGTTCCGCGCCGCGCTCGCGAACGCGTCGGCGCTCGGGGTGGGGCCGAAGATCCAGGCGGCGATCGCGCAGCTCGACGCGGTGCTGGCCGAGGCATCCGAGCTCATGCTGCCGGGTTCCGGAGAGCTGGCGCCGCCGACCGCGGTCGCCGACGGGCTCGTCGTGCTGCTGAACAAGAGCGGCTACCTCGCCGCGCTCCGCCGCAGCAAGGACCCGCAGGACGAGGCGCGGCTGGAGAACCTCGACGAGCTGGTCGCCGTCACGCGCGAGTTCGCGCGGAACAACCCCGACGGGACGATCCTCGACTTCCTCACCGAGGTCGCGCTCGTGTCGGATGCCGACGACCTCGACGACGCGTCGGGCTCCGTCTCGCTCATGACGATGCACACCGCCAAAGGCCTCGAATACGACGCCGTGTTCGTCACCGGTGTCGAGGAGGACCTCATCCCGCACCGCATCTCGGCGGGGGAGCCGGGCGGTCCGCAGGAGGAGCGGCGGCTGTTCTACGTCGGCATCACGCGGGCGCGCAAGCGCCTGTACCTGTCGCTCGCGATGACCCGCGCGCAGTTCGGCGAGGTCTCGGTGGCCATGCCCAGCCGCTTCCTGCAGGAGATCCCCGCCGAGCTCATCCAGTGGCGCCAGTCGCCGGGAGATGTCAACTCGCGCGGCGGCACGCAGTCGCGCGCGCTCAACGCCCGCCGGCCGGGCGGATTCGGCGGCGCCGCGGGGCCGAGGAGGTACGGCGACGACCTCGTGCCGCTGCCGCGCCGTGACCGGCCCGTCGCCCAGTTCCCCAACCGGGTGCCGGCCAGGGTGCGCGACAACGGCGATCTCGAGCTGGCCGCGGGCGACCGCATCCGTCACGACGACTTCGGCGAGGGCCGCGTGGATGCCGTCACCGGAGAGGGCGCGAAGCGCATCGCGCACGTGCGGTTCGACAAGGTCGGAGCCAAGAAGCTCCTGATCAAGATCGCGCCGATCGAGAAGCTCTGACCTCGGGGCGCTTCTGCTGCTCGGGTTGGCAGTTGTGGTCGCGTGCATGCGCGCCGGGCGTCAACGACTGCCAGGTCGAGTGGATGTCGGGGGGAGCGCCGCAGCGGCAACGCCGACGGCGAGGGTATCGAGGTGTATGCCTTGGGGTATCCTTACACCATGAGTCTCAGCATCAAGAATCCCACGGTGCTCGAACTGACCCGTGAGCTGGCGGGCGTGCTGGGCACGAGTCAGGTCAGCGCGCTCGAAGTGGCCGTGCGAGAGAAGCTCGAGCGAGAGCTGACGAAGAGCGATGCCCGTCGTGAACGCGTGCTTCGCGATCTGATTCAGCTTCGCGAGCTGGCATCCGGCGGTCCGACGCGACAGCAGATCGACGACGACATGTACGACGAGTGGGGTCTGCCACGATGATCCTCGACACGTCGGCGATCGTCGCCGTGATCGACGGAGAGGCGGATGCCGAGAGGATTGCGGCGAAGATCGCCGCCGCCCGGCGTCTCGCTGTATCGGCGGCGACGCTCGTAGAACTCACCGGCGTGCTCGTGCGCTACAAGCGTCCGGAGCTGCACGCGATCGTTGGCCGCAGGCTGAAGGAATGGGGCGTCGAGACGGCGCCTCTCGATGCCGAGCAAGCGCAGATCGCGCAGCAGGCCTACCGCGACTACGGGCGCGGCAGCGGGCATCCCGCCCGTCTCAATCTCGGAGACTGCTACAGCTACGCCCTTGCGATCGCCTCGAATGAGGAACTGCTCTTCGTCGGCGACGACTTCTCGAAGACGGACGTACGCGCGGCCCTCGGGTAGGGCGCTGCTCTTCTGCGGTCTACGCGTCCGGGGGTCGTGAGTGAGGGATAGCCTCGACGGGTGATGATCCGACCGGATGCCGCGTCCGCGCGTGCGCAGCTGGAGCGACTCGCGGCTGCCGGCGGGCCGCTCGGCCCGTGGCCGATCGCACGCGGGGCGGTGGATGCGGCATCCGCTCGCGCCGCCGCCGTGCTGGTGCTGTTCGGCGTGCTCGATGACCGCCCGAGCGACCGTGCGGCGCAGGCGCGCGCCGTCTCGCGCGACCTCGATGTGCTGTTGCTCGCGCGGGCCGAGACGCTGCGCGCGCACGCCGGTCAGGTCGCGTTCCCGGGCGGAGGCGTCGACCCGGGCGACGACGGCGCGGTCGCCGCGGCGCTGCGCGAGGCGCAGGAGGAGACCGGGCTCGACCCGGCCGGTGTGGACGTGCTCGGGCCGCTCGACCCCGTTCCCATCCCGGTCTCGGGGTACCTCGTCACGCCGGTGCTCGGCTGGTGGACCCGCCCCACGGTCGTCGCGGCCGTCGACCTGGCCGAGTCGGTCGAGGTCTTCCGGGTTCCGGTGGCGGACCTGCTCGACCCGGGGCATCGGCGCACCACGGTGTTCCGCCGTGACGGCCAGACGTGGCGCGGACCGGGCTTCGTCGTGTCGCCGAACGGGCGGGACCACCTCGTCTGGGGCTTCACCGCCCTCGTGCTCGACCGGCTCTTCGACCGGCTCGGCTGGAGCGAGGACTGGGACCGCGAGCGCACCGTCGAGGTGAACTGAGCGCGGCGCTGGGAGCTCGAGCATCTGGTCGGTCTACTATTCGTCGTCGAGGACCGCGAGCCGTGAGGCCGAGAGGTCGGCCCAGTCGAGGCTCTCCTGCTGGGCAGGATCGCGGTCGATCGTCACATTGAGCTGCGCGGTGACCGGGTCGTCGCATGCATCGCCGGCGCTGTGAGGGTTGTGATCGATCACTGATCGTCTCCTTTATGAAGGCTGGGGTTCGGAGGAGGGGCGGTGGAGCGCCGCGCGCAGTGCCGGGTCGCGCAGCACAGTCCGAACCAGGGCCCGCGCGGTGTCGAGGGTGACCTCCAGGTGCACGTCGGCGCCGTCCTCGATCACGAGCCAGCACTCGGCATCGTGCCGGCGCCGGAGGAGCCCGATCTCCACCTCGGTCTCGAGCCAGCGAGACTCCCTGGCGCGGACGATCGCGGGAGCGAGGATGCCGTGGCTTCGATGATCCTCGTCGTCGGGATGGGTCGTGGTGCCGTGCGCGGTCGCGCACCAGTCATGGCCGCACGACGGTGGGGCATGCGCGGCGGCTGCGCGTGGGCCGTGTTCTCTCATGCCGTGGCTCCTCCATGCGTCGCCACGGAGGGCGACCTCGGGGTGATCCGATGGGCACGTCGGTACGGCTATTCCAGCACGGAGGTACGACATGGCCCGGACCGCGCCCGGGCGGGAAATCACCGCCCTGGCGCGACGCCATCCGGATCAGGAGGCAGGAGCGCTGCGACGGGAACGCCCAGCACCTCGGCGAGGGAGACGAGGGTGCGAAGCCGCGGGTTGGCGGGCGTTCCCGGGTTGGACTCGCCCTTCTCCAGCTTGCGGTAGGTGAACGCCGAGAGGCCGGCCGCGGCGGCGACCCGCTCCTGCGAGAGTCCGCGCCGCGCCCGTGCGCGGCTGAGCGCGATGCCGAGCTCGCGCACGTACGGCGTCCACGTATCGTGCGGGCTGGACGCTGCCATCGCTCCAGCCTGAACGCGGCGGCACCCTCACTTGAGCATGTAAACATGCTCAAGCGGCCAATCTATCCAGCGCGTTGTGCGCGCACGTGGGCGATGAGCCGGGTGACGTCGGTTGTCCGCTGGGTGTCGGACGGTGCGCCGAGGACGACGCCGATGAGCTGCTCGCCTCCGACGGGCGCCGTGAACAGTGCCGTATACCCCGCTTCGGTGGTGTGCCCCGTCTTCAGGCCCGTGATGCCGAGTGTGCCGAGGAGGTCGTTGGTGTTGGGAAGGGGCTCGCCGATCGGTGAGATCGTCATCGGGCGGGCGGCGAGCTCCGCGATCGCCGGGGTGGCGGCGGCGAGACGGCCGAGGGTGATCAGGTCGCGCGCGGAGGCGCGGTTGTCGGGCGACATGCCAGAGGCGTCGGCGATCTGGATGTGCGACAGCCGATGTTCATCGAGCCAGCGACGTGCGGCCGCGAGATAGGCCTGCTCGTCACCGAACAGGTGGGTGACCAGCGACGTGGCGTGGTTGTTGGACGACGCCACGAGGACGTATTCGAGGAATTGACGCTCGGTGAGCACCTGTCCCGGGAGCACGGCCACGCTGGAGCCGTCGCGGGCCTGTTCCGCCAGTGCGTAGCCGGCGTCGGCGTCGGTCAGCAAGAACGACGGCCCCGATTGATCGGGTTCGAGCGGCGCGGCGTCGAGGGCGACGAGCGCGGTGACGAGCTTCGTGAGGCTCGCGATCGGGCGTGCTTCGTCGCTCCCCGGTGAGCCGACAGTGGTCGTGCCGATCGAGAGCGCGGAGGTCCCCGTCGTGGGCCAGGCCGGCTCACTCAGGCGCGAGTGCGACGCCTGGTTCGAGAGCATCCAGACCACACCGACGACGGCGAGAGCGAGCCCGCAGGCCACGAGCGTGATGACGGTGCGGCGACGGTGCGGCGTCGGCGCGGCGCGCGGAGAGAGCATGATCCGATGATCGCATGCATGCATGCGCATCGGGCAACCGATGGACAACCTTAACCAACAGATTGAATGCTAGAAAGCTGAACTAGCGCTATGAGTCAGTGGTGCACTATACATGAGCAGGTATACATCTATCCGGGGCAGGGGGATGTGTGATCGTTCCTGCCTCCGTACGGGGAAGCAGGAACATGGGAGTTCAGTCCAGGGGCTGGCGATGGACGCGTGCGGTTGCCGCGGTCGTCGCCACATTTGCGCTGGTGGGGTCGGGTGCTGTGGCAGCATCGGCCGCGCCGGTTGAAGAATCGACGGCGACCGCATCGATCTCGGGGGTGGTGACGGATGCCGCTACGGGCACCGGCATCGCAGACGCCAGCGTCGTCGTGCTGACAGCCGACGGAGCCGAGGCCGCCGCGACATCGTCGGGATCGACCGGCGGCTACACCGTCTCGGGTCTCGAACCCGGCGACTACCGCGTCTCGATCAGCGCCGCACCGGCCTACGAGCCGACGTTCTGGCCCGCCGCGACGTCGCTCGACGGAGCCGAGGCGGTCACGCTGGCCAGCGGTGAGGCGCGCACCGGTGTCGACGTGACTCTCATCGCCGTGGTTGTAGATGAGCCTGTCGTCGCGGACGAGCCCGTTGTTGCGGACGAGTCTGAAGTGGTCGTGTCGGCAGAGGACGCGCAGTCGCAGGCGGCGGATGCCCCTGCGGACGAGGCGCCGGCCGTCGGCTCTCTCGCCGTCACACCGCTCGCCGACGCCACCGGTTCGATCAGCGGTCGTGTGACACGCGAGGACACCGGTGCGCCGGTGGAGGGCGTCTATGTGAGTGCGGTCGGAAGCCTCTCGGCGGGCTCTGCAACGACCGCCGCCGATGGCACGTACCTGATCGAGGGACTCGCAGCGAGCGACTACAAGATCTCGTTCCATTCGTGGACGTCTGGGTTCATTGGGGAGTACTGGGACGACCAGGTCGACTGGAGCACCGCGACACCGGTCGAGCTGGCGTCGGGCGAGAATCGGACCGGCATCGACGCGTCGCTCGTAGAAGGTGTGCATATCAACGGGTACGTCACCGCTGCGAGCCCCATCGCGAGCACCATCGAGTACCCCTGGGGTGGCATCGAGCCGATCGAGGCTGCGGCCTACCGATGGAGCGGGTCGGCATGGACCATGGCGACCAGAATCACGGCCTGGGGCGACTACACGTTCCTTGCCGCGTTGCTACCTGCTGGCACGTACACGGTCGGGTTCGAGTATCCGGGGCACTGCACGCAGTACTGGGACGGCGAGCTGTCGCTCGACGCCGCGGACTCGTTCGAGCTCGCGTCCGGTGAGACGCAGAGCGGGATCGATGCCTTCTTGACCGCCGAGTGCGCCATACCGTCCGTGGTCCCGGGGACGCCGTCCATCTCAGGCACGACGCAGGTCGGGCAGACGCTCACGGCGACGCCGGGCACCTGGTCTCCGGATCCGGTCGAGCTCACGTACGAGTGGCTCGCGGACGGCACGCCGATCGAGGGCGAGACGGGCTCCACACTCACCCTGACGGCGGCGCAGGAGGGTGCGAACATCTCGGTGCGCGTCACCGGCTCGCGACCCGGATACACGAGCGCGACGGCGACAAGCGCTCCGGTCGGCCCCGTGACGGCAGCGCCGCTGCCGCCGGTGACACCCGGAACGCCGACGATCAGCGGCTCGACCGTCTCGGGCAGCACGCTCACGGCGGCGCCCGGCAGCTGGACCCCCGGCGATGTGACGCTCGCTTACCAGTGGAACGCCGACGGCGTTCCCGTGGTCGCGGCCACGGGTTCGACGTTCGTCACCGGCGACGCCGAGGTCGGCAAGAGCATCACCGTGACGGTCACCGGCTCCAAGAGCGGCTACACACCGGCATCCGCCACGAGCGCTCCGATCGGCCCGATCACCGCGGCGCCGCTCCTCGACCTCACGGTGGGCACGCCGTCGATCGACGGCACGCCGACCGTGGGCGAGACGCTGACCGCGGCGCCCGGCACATGGGGCCCTGCACCAGTCACGCTCGCCTATCAGTGGCTGCTCGACGGCGCTCCGCTTGCGGGCGCCACCGAGGCGACGCTGACGCTGGGAGCCGATGCCGCGGGCAAGACCGTCACGGTCACCGTGCGCGGCACGAAGTCGGGCTACAGTCCGGCATCGGCCACGTCCGCACCCGTCGGCCCCGTGGCGCTGGCCACGCTGACCACTGAGGTGCCGGTGATCTCCGGCACGCCGCGGGTCGGCGAGCCGCTCACGGTCGACGCCGGCGAGTGGGGTCCGGCTCCGGTCGAGCTGTCGTACCAGTGGTCGGTCGGCGGCACGCCCGTCGACGGTGCGACCGGTGAGACGTTCACGCCGGGTGCCGCACACGTCGGCCAGACGGTCACGGTCGCCGTCACCGGCACGAAGCCTGGCTACACTCCGGCGACCGAGGTCAGTGCGCCGACAGTGCCGGTGGCTCCCGGCATCCTCGCCGTGAGCGACCCCAAGGTCACCGGAACGCTGGGTGTCGGCCGCGAGGTCGTCGTCGATGCGAGCGAGTGGGGCCCGGCTCCGGTCGAGCTCTCGTATCAGTGGCTGGCGGACGGCGAGCCCATCGAGGGTGCGACCGGCGACCGGTTCACCCCCGACGCGACCCTGGTCGGCGCGGAACTCAGTGTCACGGTCTCGGCGACCAAACCGGGCTACGAGTCGGCCGAGCGCACGGTCGTGGTCGGTACGGTGCCGCCCTCGGTCACGGTGTCTACGCCTCGTGCGCAGCGCGGTGAGGAGATCGTCGTCACCGGTGAGCACTTCATCCCCGGCGAGGATGTGCTGCTCCAGCTGCACTCCGACCCGATCGACCTGACCACGGTGGTGGCAGACGATGAGGGTGCGTTCACCGTGACGGTCACCGTTCCCGCCGCTGCAGAGCTGGGTCAGCACGACGTCGTCGCGACAGGGCTGACGTCCGGGCTCGTCGGCAGTGCCCCGCTCGAGGTCTACGAGGACGCACTGGTTTCGGGTGGTACGGGTTCGACCGGCAGCAGCTCGACCGCGGCAGGCTCCACGGCTGGTGGTCTTGCGCGCACCGGTGGCGAGCTGTCGACGCTGGTGCTCTCGCTGGGTCTCATGATGGTCGCGGCGGGCCTCGTGCTCGCGCGGCGTCGGCGGGTGCTCGGCTGACGCCGTCACGCAAGCGTCGGGCGGGGCGGACGGCACACGCTGTCCGCCCCGCTCCGGCGCGTGCGGGTCAGCGCGGTTCCGGCGTCAAGCCCTACGGCGCGCAGCGTGGGGTGTCGGACTCCACCGCGCCCGGAAAGCTGCGCCGTCTCGACGTCGCTGCGCTGTGGCTGCTGTGCCTGGCCCCGATCGCGGTGCTGCCGGGGCTGAACGACCGGTGGGGATGGCCCACCCTCCTGTGCGTGGTCATCGCGGCACTTCTTGCGGTGTGGGGCCGTCCGAACGGGCGCCTCCCGCTCTGGCTCGTCGCCGCGATCGCCGCGGTCTCCCTCGTGCTCTGCGTCGCTGCGCTCGGTGGGCCGGCCCCGCTCAGTCAGCTGTTCGGGCGCGCCCCGCGTTACGAGGGGCTCGTCACCCTGCCGGTGCTCGTGGTGGCCGGTTGGCTGGGCGCGCGTCTGCTCGGGCCCGCCGCGCCCACGAGCGGGTATCGGCATGCCGCGAACGCGATGTCGGTGGCATCCGTCTTGCTCGGCGGCGTCGCCGTCCTGGAAAGCTTCGGACTCCGACCGCTGGAGAGCGACCTGGCGCGTCCCGGGTCGCTCGCGGGCAACGCCACCGATCAGGGCATCTTGGGTGCGATCTTCGTCGGCGTGCTCGGCTCGGTGGTGCTCGGAACCTGGAGACGCACGGGATCGGTGCCGCTGTGGCCGATCGCGGGCGCGATCGCGGGCGTCGTCTCGGTCGCCACCTCGGCGTCGCGCGCGGGCCTGCTCGCTGTCGCGATAGTCGTCATCGCCCTCGTCGTGCGCCTGATCCTCTCGTCGCGCCGCCGCGGCCGCGATGCGCTTGTCGCGGCCGGTGTGGTGGCCATCGTGGCCGCGACGGCGCTCGCCGTGCCGCTCACACGTGACCGGCTGTTCGGGCCCGGCGGCTTCGCGCAGCAGACGATCGCGGATCGCTTCTACATGTGGGACGACGCGTGGGGGCTCCTGCTGACGCGGCCGTGGCTCGGCGTCGGCCCGAGCGGCTTCGCCGACGCGATCACGCCCCGCTTTGGTGACGAGTGGTTCACCCGCGCCGAGGTCGGCGCAGTGCTCGACTCGCCGCACAACATCCTCATCCAGGCGGGACTGGCCGGCGGGTGCGTCGGGCTCGTCATCGCGCTCGGGCTCGCCGGTGCCGTCGTGGCTATCGGCGTGCGGCGCTGCCGTGAGGCATCCGGTCCACGACGTGACCTTCTCATCGGGGCGCTCATTGCTGTTCCCGCGGCTGGCGCCGCCTTGCTGACACATCTGACTTCGGCTACGACACTCACGCCCTTGGCGATGCTCGTCGGGCTGCTCGTCGCCTCGGCGCCGCGTTCGGGCTCCCGTGTCTGGCGGATGACGGCGACGGCGGTGGGGGCATTGTGGCTGGCGTTCCTCCTCGCGTGCACGGTCGCGGATGCCGCCCTGCTCGATGCGCGCCGTGCCGTCATGAGCGGCGACCTCGATCGGGCACTCGCGTCGTTCGACACCGCGCAGTCGCTGCGCCCCTGGGATGCCGACGTCGCTCTGCTCGCCACCCAGTCGCTCGGTGCCGCCGTCGAGAACGGCCTCGCCGGCGCCGCGGATCCCGCCGAGGAGTGGGCCGAGCGGACGCTCGAGTGGCTGCCGTTATCGGCCCAGGCGCAGTATGCGGCCGGCGTTGTCGCACTCGACCGCGCCGACTACGCCCTCGCGCGTGACCGGCTCGGCGAGGCTGCGCGGCTCTCGCCGGCCGACCCTCGCATCCACCACACGCTCGGGGTGGCATCGCTTCTTGACGGCGACCCCGCGTCCGCGCGCGTGAGCCTCGAGCGTGCTCTCGAACTCTCACCCGACTCGGCGGTCACGTGGACGGCACTCCGCGACGCGTGCGAGCGGCTCGGCGATCAGGCGTGCGCGGCGGATGCCGAGGCGCAGCGTGCGCGGCTCGCCCCCGAGGACACACCGAACGGCGACGAGTAGGGAGGCACCAGCTCGCAGTGCTCCCCTCGGGCTTGCCGAACCCTGCACTCAGGCGTCAGGGGCGGTCGGACCGGTGAGGGCGCCAGTCCCCTGCAATGGCGCCACAGATATGTAGCGCCATCACAGGAAGTTGGCGCCCACGGCATCCGAGACCCTCGAAAGCACGGTCGTGGCGGTACGGCCGAGCAGGAAGGTGTCGCCAACAGCACACCTCAGGCGCGGCGGGAGGAGCCCGCGGGACCACCTCAGGCGCGGCGGGAGGAGAGCCAACAGGACCACCACAGGCGCGGCGGGAGGAGCCCACAGCACACCACGTGTCGGCGGGGTCGCGTAGGGTCGGTCGCATGGCGTCGGAGCGCATCACGGTGACGGTCCCCGGTCCGGACGGCGACCGCGAGGTGGGCCTGTCCAGCCCGAACCGGGTGATCTGGCCCGAGCCGGGCATCACCAAGCACGAGCTCGCAGAGTACGTCGTCGCGGTCGCCGACCCCTTCCTGTCCGCGAACGGCCACCGCCCGGTGTCGCTGGAGCGGTTCCCCGACACCGTCGACGGCGAGAGGTTCTTCTCCAAGAACCCGCCGCGCGGCGCGCCCGGCTACGTCGGACAGGTCATGTGCACGTACAACAGCGGGCGGCGGCATCCGCAGGTCGTGCTCGACGAGCCCGCCGCGATCGTGTGGGCGGTCCAGATGAACACCGTCGTGTTCCACCCGTGGGCCTCGCTCGCCGCCGACGTCGACAACCCGGTCGAGCTGCGCATCGACCTCGACCCCCAGCCGGGCACGGATTTCGCGGATGCCGCAGCCGTGGCTCCCGCGCTGCGCGAGGTGCTCGCGGAGGCGGGCCTGACCGCGTTCCTGAAGACGAGCGGCAACCGCGGCATCCACGTGTTCTGCCCCATCGAGCCGACCCACGAGTTCCTCGACGTGCGGCACGCCGTGATCGCCGCGGGGCGGGAGCTGGAGCGCCGGCTGCCCGACCGCGTCACGATGAACTGGTGGAAGGAGGAGCGCGGGGAGCGCATCTTCGTCGACTTCAACCAGGCCAACCGCGATCGCACGATGGCGGGCGCGTACAGTCCGCGCGCCCTTCCCGCAGCGACCGTGGCCACGCCGATCACGTGGGACGAGCTGGCGGCGGGCGTCGATCCGGCCGCGTTCACGGTGCGCACGGTGCCCGAGCGGCTGGCATCCGTCGGCGACCCGTGGGCCGGGATCCAGGACGCACCGGGACGCATCGACACGCTCCTGGAATGGTGGCGGCGCGACCTCGACGCGGGGCTCGGAGAGCTGCCGTTCCCGCCCGAGTTCCCCAAGATGCCCGGCGAGCCGCCGCGCGTGCAGCCGAGCAGGGCGCGAAAGATCGGAGACTGAGCCGGCCTCTGCGAGGATGATCGGATGCACGCCCCCCAGAGCCCGTGGTGGACCTCCGCCGTCGTCTACCAGATCTACCCGCGGAGCTTCGCGGACTCGAACGGCGACGGCGTCGGGGACCTCCGCGGCATCATCGACCGGCTGGACCACCTCGAGGACCTCGGTGTGGACGTGGTGTGGCTCTCGCCCGTCTACCGCTCCCCGCAGGCGGACTTCGGCTACGACATCAGCGACTACCGCGACATCGACCCACTGTTCGGCAAGCTCGCCGACCTCGACGAGCTCATCGCCGCGCTGCACGCACGGGGCATGCGGCTGGTCATGGACCTCGTGGTCAACCACACCTCCGACGAGCACCCGTGGTTCCAGGCCGCGCGCTCGTCGCGCGACGACCCGAAGCGCGACTGGTACGTGTGGCGCGATCCGCGCGACGGCGGCGAGCCGAACAATTGGGGCTCGTTCTTCGGCGGATCCGTGTGGGAATGGGACGAGGCATCCGGTCAGTACTACCTGCACCTGTTCGACGTGAAGCAGCCCGACCTGAACTGGGAGAACCCCGCGGTGCGCGCCGCCGTGCACGAGCTGATGCGATGGTGGCTCGACCGCGGCGTGGACGGGTTCCGGATGGACGTGATCAACTTCATCTCCAAGGCAGAAGGGCTGCCGGACGCGCCGAATCCGACCGGGGCGAGCGTCGTGAACGCGTTCCAGCTGTTCGCCGACGGCCCGCACGTGCACGAGTACCTCGCCGAGATGACCCGCGAGGTCTTCTCCGGGCGCGACGGCTCCTTCCTCACCGTGGGGGAGATGCCCGGCGTGACCGCCGAGCAGGCCCGGCTGTACACCGGCGCCGACCGTGGCGAGCTGGACATGGTCTTCCAGTTCGAGCACGTGCAGCTCGATCAGAGCCGGTACAACAAGTTCGACTACCTGGGGCTCGATCGGCTCGCCCTCAAGGAGACGCTGTTCCGCTGGCAGCGCGAGCTGGCCGACGTCGGCTGGAACAGCCTGTACTGGAACAACCACGACCAGCCGCGCGCGGTATCGCGCTTCGGCGACGACGACCCCGAGTGGTGGCAGCGGTCGGCCACGGCGCTGGCCACCGTACTGCACGGGATGCGCGGGACCCCCTACGTCTACCAGGGCGAAGAGCTCGGCATGACCAACTACCCGTTCCGTCGCGGCGAGGAGCATCGCGATCCGGAGGCGGTGCGCTACTACGCGAGCGTGCTCGAGCGGGGGCTGGATCGGGATGCCGCTCTGACCGGGCTCGCGAAGATCAGCCGTGACAACGCCCGCACGCCGATGCAGTGGGATGCCGGTCGGCATGCCGGCTTCACCACCGGCGACCCGTGGCTGCCGGTCAACCCCAACCATGTGTGGCTCAACGCCGCCGCGCAGGTCGGCGACCCCGCCTCGGTGTTCGCGCACTACCGCGCGCTGATCCGCCTGCGGCACGAGCGGAGAGTCTTCGCCGACGGCGACTTCCGGCCGCTGTTCGAGGACGACCCGGACATCTGGGCGTACGTGCGTGAGGATGCCGACGAGTCGATGCTCGTGGTGGCCGTCCTCGGCCGTGAGCCTCGCTGCGTGACGGTGGGGGAGGAGTGGGTGGGGGCGCAGCTGCTGCTGGCCAACGACGCCGCACCGGCCGTCCTCGACGCCGCCGAGCTGGAGCTCGACGGCTGGAGCGCGCGCATGTACCTGCGCCGCCGCTGACGGCGGAGGTGCCGGCCTGGCGGGCGGCGCGCCGCCCGCTGCTACGCCAGCACGTCGGCGAGGTCGTAGGCGGCCACGGTCTCCAGCTGCTCGTACGTGCATGAGCGCGGATCGCGGTCGGGCCGCCAACGCTCGAACTGCACCGTGTGGCGGAAGCGCCGGCCCTCGAGCTGGTCGTAGCGCACCTCGAGCACGCGCTCGGGACGCAGCGCGACGAACGACGAGTCGGCGCGCGCGGACTGGAAGCGGGACCTCTCGCCCTCCCCGCGCAGCGCCTCGCCCTCGGCGTCGCGCTCGACGAGCGGCTCGAGCTCGTCGACGAGCTCGAGCCGGCGCCGGTTGCTCCAGGCGGCGACGCCGCCGACGCTGTGCAGCGTGCCGTCCCGGCCGTACAGGCCGACCAGGAGCGATCCGAGGCCCGTGCCGGACTTGTGGATGCGATAGCCGAGCGCGACCACGTCGGCGGTGCGGGCGTGCTTGACCTTGAACATCGTGCGCCTGCCCGGCGCGTACGGCTCGTCGAGGGGCTTGGCCACGACGCCGTCGAGGCCGGCGCCCTCGAACTCGGCGAGCCAGCGCCGGGCGAGCTCGGCGTCGGTCGTCGTGCGGGTGAGCGAGATCGGATGCGGCATCCCGCCGACCAGGTCCTCCAGCTCCGCCCGGCGCACCCGGAACGGCTCGGGCTGCAGGTCGCGTCCGCCGCGGGCGAGCAGGTCGAAGGCGATGAACATCGCCGGCGTCTGCTCCGCCAGCAGGGCGACGCGGGAGGCTGCCGGATGGATGCGCTGCGACAGCGACTCCCAGTCGAGCCGTCGGCGGCCGTCGCGCTCGACCGGCACGACGATCTCGCCGTCCAGGAGACACGGCTCGGGGAGCAGGCGCGCGAACGCATCGACGAGCTCGGGGAAGTAGCGCGTGAGCGGCTTCGCGCCTCGGGAGCCGATCTCCACCCTCTCCCCGTCCCACGCCACCAGGGCGCGGAAGCCGTCCCACTTCGGCTCGAACGCGAGCCCTCCGGGCGTGCCGGCCGGGTCCGGCACGCCCGGCACCGACTTCGCGAGCATGGGGGCGGGGATCTCGTACGCCATGCGACCATCCTGCCCCGGGTGCGCGCCGGGGCCCAGAGACGCGGCATCCGTGCGACGATCGGTGGGCACCCACCCGCCCCGATCCGAGGAGGACCCGTGTCGTCCACTCCCGCTGAGGCCACGCTCGAGCACGTCCGCCGGCTGATCGCGTTCGACACGACCAGCCGCGACAGCAACCTTCCGCTCATCGAGCACGCGGCGGCGCTTCTGGCGGGGGTGGGGGTGGATGCCACGCTCGTGCTCGACGAGACCGGCGCCAAGGCGAACCTGTTCGCGACGTTCCCCGCCGCGGACGGTGCGGTCGATGGCGGCATCGTGCTGTCCGGCCACACCGACGTCGTACCGGTGGACGGGCAGGCGTGGTCGAGCGACCCGTTCGCCGCGGAGGTGCGCGACGGCCGGCTGTACGGTCGCGGGGCGTGCGACATGAAGTCGTTCGTCGGCGTGGTGCTCTCCCGGCTCCCGGCGATCGCGGCGATGCCGCTGGCCGAGCCCCTCCACCTCGCGCTCTCGTACGACGAGGAGGTCGGCTGCTTCGGCGCCGCCGACCTCGTGCAGGCGATGACGGATGCCGGCATCCGCCCGCGCGGTTGCATCGTCGGCGAGCCCACCGGCATGCGCGTCGTGCGCGGGCACAAGTCGATCACCGTGATCCGCGTCGACGTCCGCGGTGTCGCGGCGCACTCCTCGCTCACCCCCGACGGCGTCAACGCGATCGCGCTCGCCGCCGAGTTCGTGCACTTCGTCGAGGAGGTCGCGGCCGAGTTCCGCCAGAGCGGGCCGTTCGACGACGCCTACGTCGTGCCGTACACGACGGCGACCGTCAACCGCATCGACGGCGGCATCGCGGTGAACACGATCCCCGCGGACTGCACGCTGACCTTCGAGTTCCGCGCGCTCGCCGCGGTGGACCTCGACGCCACGATCGGGCGGTTCCGCGCGCAGGCGCAGCGGATCGCCGCGGCCGCGGCGCAGCGGCATCCCGAGGCCGGGGTGGAGCTCACGGTGCTCGCCTCGGTGCCGGGCGTCGACACGGCCGCGGATGCCTCGATCGTCGCGCAGGCCGCCTCGTGGGGCGGCATCCCGTCAGACGGCAAGGTCACCTACGGCACCGAGGCCGGGCTGTTCGATCGTGCCGGCATCCCCACCGTCGTCTGCGGGCCGGGTGAGATCGCCCAGGCGCACGCGCCCGACGAGTTCATCGAGCTCGACCAGATCGCCGCGTGCGAGAGGTTCATCGACGCGCTCGTGGCGTCGCTGCGGGCGCGCTGACCGGGGCCCGGGTCTTGGTTGGCGCGTATGGTCGCGTTTCGCGCCGGGGGCGGCAGGATGCGCCAAGTGAGCGGCTGGAAGGGGCGGCGCGGCCGTCGGACGAGCACCCAGCTCCGCGCGCGGATCAGACGAACGCGCTCATCCCGGTGATGTCGCGACCGATGAGGAGCGCCTGAATCGACTCCGTGCCCTCGTACGTGTGGATCGCCTCGATGTCGGCGAGGTGCTGCATGACGCCGTGCTCCAGCAGGATGCCGTTGCCGCCGAGCAGGTCGCGGGCCGTCGAGGCGATCCGCCGCGCCGCGCGTGTGTTGTGGTATTTCGCGAGCGAGGCCTGGGTCGGGCGAAGCCCGCCGGCCGTCTCCAGGTCGGCGAGGTGTCGGCAGTACAGCTGCATGCCGGTCAGCTCCTCGAGCATCTGCGCGAGCCGCTCCTGCACCATCTGGAACTTCGCGAGCGGCCGGCCGAACTGGGTGCGCTGCTGCGCGTACTGCAGCGCCGCCTCGTAACAGGCGGTCGCGTGCCCGAGGGCCGACCACGCGACGCCGGAGCGGGTGGCGTAGAGCACGGTCGAGGCATCCTTGAAGGTGTGCGATCCGGGCAGGACGGCATCCGCCGGCAGGCGCACGTCGTCGAGGGCGATGTGGGCCTGGTGGATGCCGCGGAGCGATCCCTTGCCGGCGATGACGGTGCCCGTGTAGCCCGGGGCGGACTGCTCGACGAGGAAGCAGCGGACCTGGCCGTGGTCCGGGGCGGAGGCGTCGTCGACGCGCGCCCACACGAGCGTGATGCCGCCGGACGCGCCGTTCCCGATCCACTTCTTGGCCCCGCGCAGCACCCACTCGTCGCCCCCGCGCCGGGCGACGGTCTCCAGCGACACGGAGTCGGAGCCGTGGTCGGGCTCGGTGAGGGCGAAGGCCGCCAGGACCTCTGCGCGCGCGACCGGGACGAGCCAGCGCGCCTGCTGCGCGGCACTGCCGTACAGCGCGAGGGTGCGCAGCGCCAGCCCGCCCTGCACGGCCACGACCGTGCCGAGCGAGCCATCGCCGCGCGAGATCTCCATCGTCACCAGGCCCGCGGCCAGCGGCGAGAACGACGTGACGGCGGGATGCTGCACGCCGTCGACCAGCAGGTCGAGCTCGCCCAGTCGGCGAACCAGGTCGAGGGGGTACTCCGCCGCGTCCCACGCGGCATGCATGCGACCCCCAACCTCGTCGACGAACGACTGCGCGCGTCGCCATACCGCGAGGTCGTCTCCGGCCACATCGGCGAAGACGGCGTAGTAGTCCGTGCCCAGGCGCGCGGAGACGTCGTAGCGGGGGACGGCATCGCCGGGAAGAGTCATGCCGACAGGGTAACTGTTGACACTGAATTCCGCAGCTTATGAGACTTGATGTCAGATTCTGGCGCAGAGGGGGCGTCGCGGCAGAGGTCAGGGCGCGTCCGTGTCCCGCTTACAGGGCGAATCCGCACGCAGACCCCGCTTACAGGGCGAAACAGCCGTTTCGCCCTGTAAGCGGGACGACTTCGGGCTGAGACCGGGGCCGTAGGCCTGAGACCGGGACCGCCCGCGGGCTCAATCGAGCTGGTTGCGGAGGCGGCGGGCGACCTCGGCGGCCGGCATGCGGCGTGGGAAGACCGCGATCACCACGTCGTCGTCGGATGCGGGCGCCCCGTCGGCGTGCACGCCGAACCGCCGCAGCACGTCGTCGTAGGCGGAGGCCAGCACCGAGACCGGAACCCGCTTGCCCCCGCGCAGCAGGCGCCGCAGCACGTGGTTGTGCACCGCGGTCACCGTCGCGGCGAAGGCCACCGCGTCGAGCGGGTCGATGCCCGGCAGCGCGCCGCGCAGATACTCGTCGAAGAGCCGCTCGTAGCGCGAGGCGGCGATGATCTCGCGGTCGCGCAGCGACGGCACGCGCCGGACCACCGCGTAGCGGCGACGCGCGAGGTCCGGGTCGGCGGCGAAATGGCGGAAGACGCGCACGGATGCCGCGCACACCGCCTGCCACGGATCGTCGTGCGGCTCGGCGAGGAACCCGCGCAGCTCGTCGAGCAGCAGCTCGTGGTCGGCGAAGACGACGTCGTCCTTGCCGCCGAACTGCCGGAAGAACGTCGAGCGTGACACTCCGGCTGCCTGCGCGATCTGATCCACCGACGTCGCCTCGAACCCCTGCGCGTCGAACAGGTCGAGGGCCGCTGCGACGACGGCGTTACGGGACGAACCGGCGGTCTCACTCATCTCGGGTCGAGCCTAGCCGTGGTGCCGAGACGGCGGGCGGCGCCCGCGAAGCGCGAGCGGCGTCGGTAGTAGGCTGGTGACTCGGTCGACATCGTCGACACCCCCGATGAATCCGGCGCCGACGGCGGCGCTCTCGCTCGCACCCAGCGAAGGACGGCACGTGGACCTTTACGAGTACCAGGCACGAGACCTCTTCGAGAAGTACGAGGTGCCGGTGCTCGCCGGCCTCGTCGCGGACACCCCCGAGGAGGCGAAGGCCGCGGCCGAGCAGCTCGGTGGCGTGGTCGTCGTCAAGGCCCAGGTCAAGACCGGCGGCCGGGGCAAGGCCGGCGGCGTCAAGGTCGCGAAGAACCCCGACGAGGCGTACGAGGCGGCGAAGGCGATCCTCGGGCTCGACATCAAGGGCCACGTCGTCAAGCGGGTCATGGTCGCCGCGGGCGCCCGCATCGCCCGCGAGTTCTACTTCTCGGTGCTGCTGGACCGCGCGAACCGCTCATACCTGTCGCTGTGCTCGGTCGAGGGCGGCATGGAGATCGAGCAGCTCGCGGTCGAGAAGCCCGAGGCGCTCGCCCGCGTCGAGGTCGACCCGCTCACCGGCATCGACGCCGCGAAGGCGCTCGAGATCGCTCAGGCCGCGGGCTTCGACGACGAGCTCGCGCCCAAGGTCGCCGACGTGTTCGTGACGCTCTTCCAGGTCTACCGGGGGGAGGATGCCACGCTCGTCGAGGTCAACCCGCTCGTGCAGACCGAGGAGGGAGAGGTCATCGCCCTCGACGGCAAGGTGTCGCTCGACGACAACGCGCAGTTCCGCCACCCCGGACACGCGCTGCTGGAGGACAAGGGCGCGACCGACCCGCTCGAGGCCAAGGCGAAGGCCCACGACCTCAACTACGTCAAGCTCGACGGCGAGGTCGGGGTCATCGGCAACGGTGCCGGGCTCGTGATGTCCACGCTCGACGTCGTCGCCTACGCCGGCGAGAACCACGGCGGCGTCAAGCCGGCGAACTTCCTCGACATCGGCGGCGGGGCGTCGGCCGAGGTCATGGCCGCGGGACTGGACGTGATCCTCGGTGACCCGCAGGTCAAGAGCGTGTTCGTCAACGTGTTCGGCGGCATCACGGCGTGCGACGCCGTCGCCACGGGCATCGTCGGCGCCCTTGCGGAGCTGGGGGCCACGGCATCCAAGCCTCTCGTCGTCCGCCTCGACGGCAACCGCGTCGAAGACGGCCGCCGCATCTTGCAGGAGGCGAACCATCCGCTCGTGACGCTCGCCGAGACCATGGACGAGGGCGCCGACAAGGCCGCCGAGCTCGCGAACGCCTGAACCCGGACAAGGAACCACAGACATGTCGATCTTCCTCAACAAGGACTCCAAGGTCATCGTCCAGGGCATCACCGGCGGCGAGGGCACCAAGCACACCGCGCTCATGCTGAAGGCGGGCACCCAGATCGTCGGCGGCGTCAACGCGCGCAAGGCGGGCACGACCGTGCTGCACCGCGACCTCGACGGCGCGGAGGTCGAGCTGCCCGTGTTCGGGTCGGTCGCGGAGGCGATGGCCTCCACCGGCGCGGACGTGTCGATCGCGTTCGTCCCGGCGGCTTTCACGAAGGATGCCATGGTCGAGGCCATCGACGCGGAGATCCCGCTCCTGGTCGTGATCACCGAGGGCGTGCCGGTGGGCGACACCGCCGAGGCGTGGGCGTACGCGACCGCGAAGGGCAATAAGACCCGCATCATCGGCCCGAACTGCCCGGGCATCATCACGCCGGGCGAGGCGCTGGTGGGCATCACGCCCGCCAACATCACCGGTACCGGCCCGATCGGCCTGGTGTCGAAGTCGGGGACGCTCACGTATCAGATGATGTTCGAGCTGCGCGACCTCGGCTTCTCGACCGCGATCGGCATCGGCGGCGACCCGGTCATCGGCACGACGCACATCGACGCGCTCGCCGCGTTCGAGGCCGACCCCGACACGAAGGCGATCGTGATGATCGGCGAGATCGGCGGGGATGCCGAGGAGCGCGCGGCCGAGTACATCAAGGCGAACGTCACCAAGCCCGTCGTCGGTTACGTGGCCGGCTTCACCGCGCCCGAGGGCAAGACGATGGGTCATGCCGGCGCGATCGTGTCCGGTTCGGCGGGCACCGCGCAGGCCAAGAAGGAGGCGCTGGAGGCCGCCGGGGTGCGCGTGGGCAAGACGCCGTCGGCCGCCGCCGCGCTCATGCGCGAGATCATCGAGTCCCTGTAGCGCGGCCCGCGCGCGTCGCCGCGCCCCCGTCCCCGCGCTGCCGCGCTGCCGCGCGCCCGCGTCCC
>NZ_JASGFE010000016.1:0-48590 GCF_047605725.1 Microbacterium sp. | reverse complement strand
TCTGGCTCTTGCCGCAGAAGGAGCACTTGAACAGGTCGGCGCTCTCACCGATGCGTGCCATGGCGCTCCTCCTCGTCGCGGGTCGGGTGCTGCCCTCTGAGCCTAATCGCTGACACCGACATCCGGCGGATTGGCAACGGATGACCTTGTCGCGACGGATCCTCAGGCCGTCAGCGCCGCCTGGGGACCGCGCTTGCGCGAGGTGAGCACCTGGTCGACGATGCCGTAGTCGAGGGCTTCGGTGGCCGACAGGATCTTGTCGCGATCGATGTCCTTGTGCACCTCGGCGGCGGTCTTCTTCGTGTGGCGGGCCATGGTGTCCTCCAGCCACGTGCGCATGCGCAGGATCTCGGCCGCCTGGATCTCGATGTCGGACGCCTGCCCGTGACCGGACTCGCCGACCGCGGGCTGGTGCATCAGGATGCGGGCGTTCGGCAGCGCGAGGCGCTTGCCGGGCGCGCCGGCGGCCAGTAGAACGGATGCCGCGGAGGCGGCCTGCCCGAGGACCACGGTCTGGATCTGCGGCGAGACGTACTGCATCGTGTCGTAGATCGCGGTCATGGCCGTGAAGGAGCCGCCCGGCGAGTTGATGTACATCACGATGTCGCGGTCGGGGTCCTGGCTCTCCAGCACGAGCAGCTGCGCCATGACGTCGTCGGCGGAGGCATCGTCGACCTGGACGCCCAGGAAGATCACGCGGTCCTCGAAGAGCTTGTTGTACGGGTCCTGGCGCTTGTACCCGTAGGCCGTGCGCTCCTCGAACTGCGGCAGGATGTAGCGGCTGCCGGGGGCCTGAATGCCCTGGTGCGCGATGCCGCCAAAGGGGGGGACGTTCATGTGGTTCTCTCTCCTTCGCGGGGTCACTGGTCGGTTCCGCCGCCGCCGTGCACGTCCGCGGCGTGCTCGCGGATGTGGTCGACGAAGCCGTACTCGAGCGCCTCCTCCGCGTTGAACCAGCGGTCGCGGTCGCCGTCGGCGTTGATCTGTTCGACGGTCTTGCCGGTCTGTCCGGCGGTGATCTCGGCGAGGCGCTTCTTCATGTCGAGGATCAGCTGCGCCTGGGTCTGGATGTCGCTGGCCGTGCCGCCGAAGCCGCCGTGCGGCTGGTGCAGCAGCACTCGGGCGTTCGGGGTGATGTAGCGCTTGCCCTTGGTGCCGCTGGTGAGCAGCAGCTGGCCCATCGAGGCGGCCATGCCGATGCCGACGGTCACGATGTCGTTCGGCACGAACTGCATCGTGTCGTAGATCGCCATGCCCGCGGTGATCGAGCCGCCGGGCGAGTTGATGTAGAGGTAGATGTCCTTGTGCGAGTCCTCGGCGGCCAGCAGCAGGATCTTGGCGCAGATCTCGTTGGCGTTCTCGTCGCGCACCTCCGAACCCAGCCAGATGATGCGGTCCTTCAGCAGCCTGTCGAAGACGCTCGTCGCGACAAGTGGTTCAGCCATGAATGCTCCCGTTCCGGTTTCGTCGGATCGAATCTACCCGCGCGTCGGGAACGACCCGCGCATGTTCGCCCTGGGCAGAGCGAGGGGGTGGATGCCGCGGCATCCACCCCCTCGCCCGGGACAGATCGCCTACTCGGCGTCGGCCGCCTTCGTCTTCTTCGCCGCCGGCTTGCGGGCGGGGGCCTTCTTCTTCGGCGCCTGCTCGGCGGGAGCCTCCTCGGCCGCGATGATCGCGTCGGCCTCGGCGGCGGCATCCGCGATCTCCTGCGCCTCCTCGACGACCTCCTCCTCGTCGGTCACGGGCTCCTCGCCCTCGACCGCGATGAACCCGGAGAGGTCGACGGGCTTGCCCGCCGTGTCGACCACGGTGACCTTGCCGAGCGCGATCGCGAGCGCCTTGTTGCGTGCGACCTCGCCGACCATCACCGGCAGCTGGTTGCCCTGCTGCACCGCCTGGAGGAATTCCTGCGGCGCCATGCCGTACTGCGCCGCGGACTGGATGAGGTACTGGGTGAGCTCCTCCTGCGAGACCTGCACGTCGTGCTGCTCGACGATCTTGTCGAGGATCATCTGGGTGCGGAACTGCGTGCGGCTCGCCTCGGCGACCTCGGCGCGGTGCTCGTCGTCATCGAGGCGACCCTCGCCCTCGAGGTGGGCGTGGACCTCGTCCTCGACCAGCTGGTCGGGCACGGGGATGTCGACCTGATCCAGCAGCGTCTCGACGAGCTTCTCGCGCGCGGCCGCACCCTGCCCGAACGCGGCCTGCTGAGCGACGCGCTCGATGAGGCTCTCGCGCAGTTCCCCGATCGTGTCGAACTCGCTCGCCATCTGCGCAAAGTCGTCGTCGACCTCGGGCAGCTCGCGCTCCTTGACCGCGGTCACCGTGACGGCCACCTCGGCCTCCTCGCCGGCGTGGTCGCCGCCGATGAGGGTGGAGCGGAACGTGGTGTCCTCGCCGGCCGTGAGCGAGTCGACGGCCTCATCGATGCCCTCGAGCAGCTCGCCGGACCCGATCTCGTACGACACGCCCTCGGCGCGGTCGATCTCGGCGCCGTCGATCGTGGCGACGAGGTCGAGCTCGACGAAGTCTCCGGCTGCCGCCGGACGGTCGACGGTCACGAGCGTGCCGAAGCGGGCGCGCAGGCGGTCGAGCTCGGCATCCACCGCCGCGTCGTCTACCTCGGCGGCCGGGATCTCCAGCGTCAGGCCGTCGAGCGCGGGCAGCTCGAAGTCGGGCCGCACGTCGACCTCGACCTCGACCTGAAGGTCGCCGGAGAAGTCCTTCTCGCTCGGCCATTCGACGATGTCCGCCGACGGGCGGCCGAGGGCGCGGACCTCGTGCTCGAGGATCGCAGCGCGGTAGAACCCATCGAGTCCGTCGCTGACGGCGTGCTCGAGCACGACGCCGCGACCGATGCGCTGATCGATGATCGGCGCGGGGACCTTGCCCTTGCGGAAGCCGGGGACCTGCACGTCCTTGGCGATGTGCTCGTACGCGTGGGCGATGCTCGGCTTGAGCTCGTCCGGGGTGACCGTGATGCGGAGCTTGACCCGGGTCGGGCTGAGCTTCTCGACGGTGCTGGTGACCATGCCTGTTCGTTCTCCTCGTATTCGGCCGCACCCATGCGCGGTTCGGGAAGGTCTGGGGTCTTGGGATGCCGTGGTCGGGGCGACAGGATTTGAACCTGCGGCCTCCCGCTCCCAAAGCGGGCGCTCTACCAAGCTGAGCTACGCCCCGGGCGCGCACGAAACCGTGCGCCGTAAAACGGCCGGGGCAAGTCTAGCCGACCTCGTCGTCGGGCAGTTGAGGACCCGTGCAGAGGCGACGTCGTCGGGTGCGCCGCGCAATGCTGCCCGCACGAAGGCCAGACGTCGGGAATAGGGGCTTCTCAGCGCCCTGGGACGAGATCCAGCCTTGGTTCGGGCCGCATTCCCCCAGAGACCGCGGGGTCTGTGGACCTCTGTGCGTGCGAGGGAAGTCGGCGCGCCGCACGTTGGTCGCGCTGAGCGTCGCGGGCGTCGCAGTCGGGGGCGCACCGGCGGTCCAGTAGACTTGCGGGTGCCGCGGCCATGCCGCTGCGGGGATGTAGCTCAATGGTAGAGTCCCAGTCTTCCAAACTGGTAGTGCGGGTTCGATTCCCGTCATCCCCTCCAAGCTCCGACGTGTCGCCGAAGGCAGGCGCGGCGGAGCTTTGGTGCGAATGCCGTCCGAACCGACCCGCTTCGGGGGGTCCCGCTCCGCCCGAGGCTCCGCGCGCCGGCGCAGCCGGCGGGTGGAGAGGCGGAGTGGCCGATTCCCGTCATCCCCTCCAAAGCTCCGACGTGCCGCCGAAGGCAGGCGACCCGATCCGCCAGGCGACCCGGAACAGAGGTCAGCGTTCCGCGCCGCGCTCCAGGACGCGCACGAATGAGTCGGGCAGCACGACGTTGTCCGGCGCGCCGGCGAAGAAGTCGGCCACGTCTTCGGAGGCGTACCCGGCGATGCCGCAGCCCACTTCGGTCACCAGGAACCGCAGCTCCGGGTGTTCGACGGCGAACCGCACGAACCGCGCCGCCTGCTCCTCGAAGACCACCGGCCCCGACATGGTGTCGATCCCGTAGGACCGGCCCTGCAGGCCCTCGGCCTGCCCCCACACGGCACCGAACCTGTCATAGGCGAACCGCGCGGCTCCGCCGCCGTGCGCTCCGTAGGAGTTCGAGCCGAAGACGAAGATCTCGCCCGGCGCCAGTGACTCGATGCGCATGTCGACCCCCTCGGCCTGTCTCCTCGTCAGCGTACGCGCAGCGGCGACGGCGGGAGTCGCTGCAGTGCGTCGGAGATCTGCCGTTCGTCGGAGCGACACGCCGGCGGAGGGTCCGACGAAGCGCCGATTTCCGACGATGTGCCGACAACACCGGAGCACACGAGCCCGGGTGTCGGGTGCCGTCAGCCGAGCCGGATGAAGATCGGGCTGTCCCACAAGTCGTCTCGGTGCCGGACCATCAGTCCCTCGTAGGGCGAGTCGAGCATGCCGCCGTTGCCGTCGTAGATCGCGATGTGCGTGTCGGGCCACCACAGCAGGTCGCCGGCGCGGGCCTCGGACTGCGGGATCTGCACGCCCAGCGCGGCCTGGTGGTTGGCACCGCGCGGCAACTCGATGCCGAAGGCCTTGAACACGTACTGGACGTAACCGTCGCACGAGAAGGAGTCGTTCGGATCGTTCCCGGTGCCGTAGGGCACCTTGCCGACGAACTCCGACGCGTACGCGACGACGTTCTCCCCCGAGTAGGACTGCGCAGGCGCGGCGAACGACTCAGCCGCCGCAGCCGAGCCCGCAGCGGTGCTCCCGGACTCAGCGGCTGCGACCGGGAGCGGCGCGACGACCTCGACGCTGTACGAGCCGCGCTCAAGCACCGGCCCGCTGGAGGCCGCCACGACGAGCGTCTGAGCGGCCGGCCGTTGGGCGGGCGCGGCGGCGGATGCCGCAAGACCGCTGTCGGGCCCTGCGGCGAAGGCTGCGGAGGTCACGGGTACGACCAACGCGGCGACGGCTACAACAGCCAGAGTCTGCTTCATCGCGCGCATGCGCCCTCCACAGTACCCGCTCGGGGCGCGGCGGCGAATCGATCACGGCCGCGCCTCACCCGACGGCGTCGGCGTGGGCCGCCAGATGCCCGAGGTAGTTCTCGGCGTTGCGCCGGATGCCCTCGCGCTCCTCGTCGGTGAGCATGCGCCGAACCTTCGCGGGCACGCCCGCCACGAGCGAGCCCGCGGGCACCTCCGTGCCTGCGAGCACGACCGCTCCCCCGGCCACGAGGCTCCCCGCACCGATCACCGCGCCGTTGAGCACGACCGCGCCCATGCCGACCAGCGCGCCGTCGGCGATCGTGCAGCCATGCACGACCGCGTTGTGGCCGACCGACACGTCCTCGCCGATCGTCACCGGGAAGCCGCTGTCGACGTGCACCGCGACGCCGTCCTGCAGGTTGCTGCGGGCGCCCACGGTGATGGTGGCGGCCTCGGCGCGCAGCACCGCGTTGTACCAGACCGAGGCGTGCTCCCCCAGCACGACGTCGCCGACCACGCGTGCCCCGTCGGCGATGAACGCGGATGCCGGGACCTGCGGCGAACGACCGTGGACGGGCAGGACGGAGGCACCGGCGGCGATGGTCATACAGCGACGATATCCCGCGTGATTCCGCGGTGTAAGCCCAGGCTTGTCTTGCTTGCGGAATGCTTCGAGCCGAGTACCGTTGGATGCAGGCAGGGAACATCTGCCGAAATCGGAGGCACAGAGAAAATGACCAAGACGCAGACGATCGCCGCCACCGCCGCGGGCCCCGAGGCCGCCGCCAGCACGGCGCAGTTCCTCACCCCGGTCGTGCTGGGGCTGCAGGCTCTGGCCGTCAACGGGAAGCAGGCGCACTGGAACGTGCGCGGCGCCAACTTCATCGCGATCCACGAGCTCATCGACACCCTCGTGAGCAACGCGCAGGGCTTCGCCGACCTGGCCGCGGAGCGCATCGTGGCCCTCGGGCTGCCGATCGACGCCCGCGTCTCGGTCGTCGCCGAGAAGGTCGCTCCGACCACGGTCCCCGCGGGCTTCGCGCCGTGGCAGACCGAGATCCGCGCGATCATCGACGACATGGATGCCGTGATCGCCGACGTCCAGGCCGCCATCGACGGGCTCGACGAGACCGACCTCACGAGCCAGGACGTCGCCATCGAGATCAAGGCCGGACTGGAGAAGGACCGCTGGTTCCTCTTCGCCCACCTGGCCGAGTAGGACTTCCAGCAGACGAGGCCCCCGATCGCGAGACCCGGGGGCCTCGTCGTCGCGCGACTACCCCACGTGCGTCAGGCGGCCCGCGATCATGGTCGCGGCGATCCGCATCGCGCGCAGCTGCTGCTCGGTGGCGGTGAGCGGGTCGTGCTCGCACACGACGAGGTCGGCGGTCATCCCTGGTTCCAGTGCGCTGCCGGCGTGCGAGCCGCCCTCCGTGGACGCGGCCAGAGCGGTCGCGGCATCCAGCGTCTCCTCGGGATGCCACGCGGTACGGCCGTCGCGCGTCCGGTGCACCGCGGATGCCATCGCCGCCCACGGTTCCAGGGGCGCGACCGGAGCGTCGGAGCCGAACAGGAGGTTCGCACCGGCGTCGGCCAGCGCTCGGAGCGGATAGGCGCGCGCGGTCTGGGCCGCCCATTCCATGTCGGACAGGTCGCGGTCGTCTAGCGCGTGCTCCGGCTGCACGCTGGCACCCACGCCCAGCCGCGCGAACCGCGGTAGATCGGCGTGGGCGACCAGCTGCGCGTGCTCGATCGTGCCGTGCGCGGCGACGAGGCCGAACGCGTCGAGCGCGTGGGTGACGGCGACGTCGCCGATCGCGTGCACCGCGCACGCCAGCCCTCCGCCGGTCGCCCGGGTCATGAGCTCGATCAGCTCGGCGGGCTCGACCGTGAGCACGCCGCGGTTGTGCGGGGCCCCCACGTAGGCGTGCGAGCACGCGGCCGTGCGTGTGCCGAGCGACCCGTCGCTGATGATCTTGAGCGGCCCCATACGTACGAGCCCGGCCGGGTCGATCGCGTCGCCGGTCTCCAGTCCCTCCGCGATCGCACGGTCGAGGTGCGGCGGGTAGACGCCGAACGAGATGCGCGTGGTGTCGAACCCCGCCGCGAGCCGCCGGTTCCACGCCTCGGCATTCCAGGCCATATCGAGGTCGACGATGCCGACGACGCCTCGGGATGCCGCATCCTGAAGCGCCGCGAACACCGCCGCGTCGGCGAGGGCGGAGTCGACGGCGTTGAGCCTGCGGGAGATCTCGAACGCGGGCCCTTCGCGGAGGAGCCCGGTGCCCTCGACGGGCATCGCCTCGCGTCGGAGTGCCGCGGAGTTGAGCCACACGCTGTGCACGTCGGCGTTGATGAGGTAGGTCGGCACCTCGCCGGTGGTCTCGTCCAGCGTGGCGAGGTCGGGCTCATCGGGCCAGAGCGCGTCGCGGAAGCCGGCACCAACCCGTCGCCCGTCGCCGAGGACCGGGGCGGCGCCCATCACAGCGGCGGCGTGCGCGGCCGACTCCGCCTGCCGCAGCGGCACGCGCTGCGCCTCGAGCGCCCACTGCACGGTGTGCACGTGGTGGTCCCACAGTCCGGGGATGAGCCAGGACCCGCCGGCGTCGAGCACTGCACCGCGGCGCGGCAGCGCACCGACCGGGGCGATGTCCGCGATGCGGCCATCAGTGAGGTGGACATCGACCGCGGCGGTGCCGAACGGATCGATCCGATCGGCACCGGTGAGCCGCGCGTCGGCGATGACGTCGACGCGCTCGCCGCGAGCCAGGCTCATCGTCGGCATCCCGTCGCCCGGCTCGCCGCCGCAACTGGCACCCTCGCGGGGGGAAGGGGCACCCTCGCGGGGGGAAGGGGCACCCTCGCGGGGGTCAGCGCTGGCATCGCGGGCACCAGTAGAGCTTGCGGGCGCCCATCTCCTCCAGGACGACCGCGGTGCCGCACACGCGGCACGGCAGCCCGGCGCGGTGGTACACCCAGTGGCGGTCGTCGCGGCTGGCCATCGCGCGGCGGTAGGCCTCGGGATCGAGTCCGTCCATGGTCATCATCTGGCCGGTCTCGACGCCGATGCGCAGCAGCCGCACCCAGTCGCGCCACAGTTCGCGAACGACCTCCTCGCGCACGTCGCGGCCGGGCGTGTGCGGGTCGAGCCCGGCTCGGAAGAGCAGCTCGGCGCGGTAGACGTTGCCGATGCCGCTGACCACGGACTGGTCCATGAGCAGCAGCCCGATCGGGGTCGGCTTGCGGCGGACGGTCGCGGTGAAGCGCTCCTCCCCCTCGGCCGGATCGTCCACGAGCGGGTCGGGGCCGAGCCCTGCGATCGTCGCGAGCATCTCGTCCGGCGTCTGCAGCTGGCACGCGGTGGGTCCGCGCAGGTCCGCGCACGTGCTCTCGGTGAGCAGGCGCAGGCGCACCTGTCCGACCACCGGCGGCGGCCACGCGTCGCCCTCGTCGGCCAGGCCCGTGGTCTGCTCGCTCATGCGCACGTGCACCCGGGTGCGCCGCGGAGCCCCGATCGAGGTCAGCGAGTTCTCCCCCGCGGCATCCATCACACGGTCGAGATCGGTGCCACGCTGATTGGTCTGCCCCATGCGACCGTTCGCCGACGCGATCGTCGGGTCGACGAGGATCTCGCCGGCGAAGTCCCACGCGCCGTACATGCCCAGGTGCACGCGCAGCCAGAGCTCGTCGTCGAACTCCAGGAACATCTGCTTGCCGACGGCACGCACATCGACCGCGGCACGGCCGTCGATGACCGAGGCGCCCTCCGCGAAGCGGCCCTGGGGGCTGGATGCCGCGACCTGGCGCCCGACGAAGTTCCGGTCGAATTGGCGCGCGATCCGATGTACCGAGTGCCCCTCGGGCATCAGTGCGCGCGAGGGTCGGGCGCGAGCGTGCCGTGCGCCTCGTAGGCGGCGATCTGGCGGATGCGGCGGACGTGCCGCTCGTCGTGCGAGAACGGCGTCTCGATGAACCGGTCGATGAACGACACGGCCTCCTCGAACGTGTGCTGACGGGCACCGATCGCGATGACGTTCGCGTCGTTGTGCTCGCGGGCGAGCTCCGCGGTGGCGAGGTTCCATACGAGAGCGGCGCGGATGCCCTGCACCTTGTTGGCGGCGATCTGCTCCCCGTTGCCGGAGCCGCCGAACACGACGCCGAGCGCGGCGACGCCCGCGGCCTGGTCGCGCACGACGGCGTCGGCGGCGCGGATGCAGAAGGCGGGGTAGTCATCGAGCGGGTCGTACTCGACGGGACCGTGATCGACGACGTCGTGCCCCGCCTCGGTGAGGTGGTGCAGCAGCTGCGTCGAGAACTCCAGGCCGGCGTGATCGGTCGCGATGTGGATGCGCATGCCCCCATCCTAGGGAGCACGAGCGTGCGGGTTCCAGCGCGTCGGCGCAGGCTCCTTGCGGTCGCAGCCACGTTCGTCGCGAGCGGGGGAACGCTTAGGCTAGGGGGGTTGTCGTCGGCGCCGGCCACGCCTTCGTGCGGCATCCACCCTCATCCACGGGAGCATCAGTGCCTGGACAGAACCTCACCCGCCGCGAGGCGCAGGAGCGCCGCGCGATCGTCGACACCGCGTCGTACGACATCTCGCTCGACCTCACGATCGGGCCCGAGGTGTTCCGCTCCCGCTCGATCGTGCGCTTCTCCGCGACCGCGGGGGCCTCGACGTTCATCGATCTGGTCGCGCGCGACGTGCACGAGGTCACGCTCAACGGCCGTGCGCTCGACCCCTCGGCCGTGTTCGCCGACTCGCGCATCGCGCTGGAAGGCCTCGCCGCCGACAACGAGCTCGTCGTCGAGGCCGACTGCCTCTACACCAACAGCGGCGAAGGCCTGCACCGGTTCGTCGATCCGGTCGACGGCGAGGTCTACCTGTACTCGCAGTTCGAGGTGCCCGACTCGCGACGGGTGTTCGCGGTGTTCGAGCAGCCCGACCTGAAGGCGGCGTTCCAGTTCACGGTGACCGCGCCCGAGCCCTGGCAGGTCGTCTCCAACTCCCCCACCCCCGAGCCGACCAGGCACGGCGACGGCACCGCGACGTGGCGCTTCGCCCCCACCCCGCCGATCTCCTCGTACATCACGGCGCTCATCGCCGGGCCCTACGAGGCGACGTTCGCCGAGCTGACCAGTTCGTCGGGTCGCGTCATCCCGCTCGGCGTCTACGCCCGAAAGAGCCTGTGGCAGCACCTCGACGCGGACTACGTCTTCGACATCACGCGCAAGGGCTTCGCCTATTACGAGGAGAAGTTCGGCGTCGCCTACCCGTTCGAGAAGTACGACCAGCTGTTCGTGCCGGAGTTCAACGCCGGGGCGATGGAGAACGCCGGCGCGGTCACCTTCACCGAGACGTACGTGTTCCGCAGCAAGGTGACCGATGCCGTCAAGGAGCGCCGCGTCGTCACGATCCTGCACGAGCTCGCGCACATGTGGTTCGGCGACCTGGTCACGATGCGCTGGTGGAACGACCTGTGGCTCAACGAGTCGTTCGCCGAGTGGGCCTCGACGATCGCGACCGCCGAGGCCACCGAGTGGACCGAGGCGTGGACGACCTTCAACGCGATGGAGAAGACCTGGGCGTACCGCCAGGATCAGCTCCCCTCCACGCATCCGATCGTCGCCGAGATCAACGACCTCGAGGACGTGCAGGTCAACTTCGACGGCATCACCTACGCCAAGGGCGGCTCGGTGCTCAAGCAGCTGGCCGCGTGGGTCGGCATCGATGCCTTCTTCGCGGGCGTCTCGGCGTATTTCGCCAAGCACGCGTGGTCGAACACCGAGCTCGGCGACCTGCTCGCCGAGCTGGAGACCACGAGCGGCCGGGAGCTCGCAACGTGGTCGAAGAAGTGGCTCGAGACGGCGGGGGTCAACACCCTCTCGCCCGTGATCGCGACGGATGCCGCGGGCCAGATCACGCGCTTCGCGATCGTGCAGACCGCCCCGGCCGACTACCCCACCATCCGCCCGCACCGGCTCGGCGTGGGTCTGTACAACCTGCGGGACGGCGCCCTCGTGCGCACGCACCACGTCGAGCTCGACGTCGACGGCGACCTCACCGAGGTGCCGCAGCTGAAGTATCACGGCCGTCCCGACCTGGTGCTCCTCAACGACGAGGACCTCGCCTACGCGAAGATCCGCCTCGACGACCGGTCGCTGCAGACCGCGATCGCGCACCTGGGCAAGATCACGGACCCCCTCGCGCGCTCGCTCGTGTGGGGCGCGGCGTGGGATCAGACGCGCGACGGCGAGTCGGCGGCATCCGACTACGTCGACCTCGTCCTCGGCAACATCGGCGCCGAGACGGAGTCGACCACCCTGCGGACCACGCTCGGACAACTCCTGCTGGTCGCGAACTCCTATGTCGCACCGGAGCGCCGTGACGCGACGCGCGAGCGGGTCGCGGACGCGCTGTGGGAGCTCGCGCTGGCGGCGGAACCGGGCAGCGACGCGCAGTTGCAGTTCGTCACGGTGTTCGCGGCGGCCGCGGCCACGCCGGCGCAGTGGGAGCGGGTGCGGGAACTGCGCGAGGGCACTGTGCGCCTGGAGGGCCTTGAGATCGACACCGACCTGTCGTGGTCGCTGCTGGTCTCGCTCGCCGCGGGGGGCCTGGTCACCGAGGCCGACATCGACGCCGCGCACGAGGCCGACAACACGGCCAAGGGCGGCGAGTTCGCCGCGCAGGCCAAGGCGGCCCTCCCGACGCGGGAGGCCAAGCGCGCCGCGTGGTCGTCGCTCGTGGACCGAGCGGCGCTGCCGAACACCGTCGTCCGCTCGGCCGCGCTCGGGTTCGTGCACCCCGCGACGAGAGAGCTGCTGCGCGAGTTCGTCGACGACTACTTCGACATGCTGTTGCCGGTGTGGGACGACCGCACGTACCAGATCGCGAACTACCTGATCGTGGGGCTGTTCCCCGCGCCGCTGGCCGATCTCGCGCTGCGTGACGCGACCCGGGCATGGCTGGCGGCGCACCCCGATGCGCCGCCGGCGCTGCGCCGCCTCGTGCACGAGAACCTCGCCGGCGTCGAGCGTGCCCTCGCCGTGCAGGAGCGCGACGCCGAGTAGTCCTCGCCGTGCTCGGGTGCGGACGAGCTTCTCGCGAGACCTCAGGAGTGCACCGTTCTGGGGCGGAAAGCGGTGCAGACGGGAGGTTTCGCGGGGGTAGGCGGCGGCGAGACGGGCCTAGGCGGCGGCGGCGACAGGGCGCGCCTGACGGTACCTGGGTACTACGCGGCGGCACGGCTTCGGGACTCCGGGTGGACGCGCGACCATATCGGCGCTCCGTAGCGTCGGTGCCATGATCGTTGCAGAGAACCTCACGAAGAGGTACGGAGACCACAACGCGGTGTCGGACGTGTCCTTCACCGTCCGCCCCGGCATGGTGACCGGCTTCCTCGGCCCGAACGGCGCCGGCAAGTCCACCACCATGCGCCTGATCGTCGGCCTCGATCGCCCCACGGCGGGCCGGGCGACCGTCGGCGGCACCGAGTACGCGAAGATGCGCGCGCCCCTCACCGAGGTCGGCGTGCTGCTGGACGCCAAGGCCGTGCACACCGGACGCAGCGCACGCAACCACCTGCGCGCGATGGCGGCGACCCACGGCATCCCGCGCAGCCGCGTCGATGAGGTGATCGAGCTGACCGGCATCTCCTCGGTGGCCGCCAAGCGCGCGGGCACGTTCTCGCTCGGCATGGGGCAGCGGCTCGGCATCGCCTCGGCCCTCCTCGGCGACCCGCACACGCTCATCCTCGACGAGCCGGTCAACGGCCTCGACCCCGAGGGCGTGCGGTGGGTGCGCCAGTTCGTCCGCCAGCAGGCGGCATCCGGACGGACCGTGCTGCTGTCGAGCCATCTCATGAGCGAGATGGCACAGACCGCCGACCACCTGATCGTGCTCGGCCGAGGACAGGTCCTGGCCGACGCGCCGCTGAGCGACATCGTGCGCGCCTGGACCACGAGCCGCGTCGTCGTGCGCAGCCCGCGCGCGACCGAGCTCGCCCAGGCGCTCACCGCGCCCGACGTCACCATCGTCACCACCGCCGCCGACACGATGTGCGTCGAAGGCGTGGCGGCATCCGTCATCGGCGACGTCGCCGCGGCCCGCGGCATTGCGCTCCACGAGCTGACCCCCTCGACCGGATCGCTCGAAGAGGCCTACCTCGCCCTCACCGGACAGGCCGTCGAGTACAAGACCAAGGAGATCTCATGAGCACCCTCACCGCCCCCGCCCCGGCGCGTTCGACCATCGTCGCCCCGTCCACCGCGCGCCTGAGCTTCGGCCGGGTGCTGCGCAGCGAGTGGATCAAGCTCGCCACGCTCCGCTCCACGTGGTGGTCGCTCGGCATCGCCGTCGCGCTCTCGGTCGGCATCTCGCTCCTCATGGCGGCGGCGCTCTCCGACGCGGACGCCGGCTTCCCGGCGGTGATGACGATCGTCATGCCGCTGCAGTTCACGATGCTCGTCGCCGGCATCCTCGGAGCCATCGCCGTCACCGGCGAGTACTCGACCGGCATGATCCGCTCCACCCTGGCCGCTGAGCCGCGGCGCGGCGCGGTGCTCGCGGCGAAGGCGCTGGTCATCGCGGCCGTCCTGGCCGTCGCCACTCTCGTCGGCGACGCCATCGCGATCGCCGCGACCGCCCCCATCCTGTCGACGCAGATCGACTGGTCGGATGCCACGGTCTCGATCCTCCCGCTCGCGTTCGGCATGCTGTCGATGATGGTGTTCGCCCTCATCGGGCTGAGCTTCGGCTTCGTCATCCGCAACGGCGCCGGCGCGATCGCCGCCACCGTGGGCCTGCTGTTCGTCGCCCCGGTCGTGGTGAGCATCTTCTCGATGTTCGGGCAGTCGTGGCGGTGGATCGTCGACCTCGGGCGCTACCTGCCGATGAACGCCGCCGCGGCCATCACCACGCCGGGCGGCCGGGACGACCTCTGGCCGGAGGTGCTCGCCCTCCTCGCGTGGGCGGTCGTGGGCCTCGGCGCCGGCTGGGCCGTCCTGCGCACGCGCGACGCGTAGCCGTAGAGTCGAGCCGTGCCCCGACGCCGTCGCAGCAGCAGCTCCGCTCCGCCTCAGGCGGACGCGGAGCTGCTGCTGCCGCGTCCGCCCGGGCTCATCCGGCAGTTCTGGGCGCGGCATCCGCGTGCAGCCGACGTCATCGTCGCGCTCCTGTGTCTCACGATGTCCTCCGGCACGCTCGCCGCCTCCGTCCGGTACGGCACGCCCACAAGCACCGGGGTCACGACCGACGCGCCCACGGTGGCGGCGACGGCCTGGATCGCCGTGCTCGCCGTGGCCACGTGCGCCGCGCTCCTGGTCCGCCGCCGCATTCCGCTGCTGCCCCTCGCCCTCGCAACGACCGGCCAGCTCCTGTTCGTGTTCGTCCCGGTGAGCTCACTCAGCCCCGCGCTCGCGGTCGCGGTGTACTCCCTCGCCGTCTACCGCTCGAACCGCGCGTGCTGGATCGGCTACGGCGTGTCGGTCGGAGCGGTGGCAGTGGTGGCGGCGGTGGCGGCGACGACCGGTGCCGTGGCGGTCAATCTCGCCACCAACGCCGGCCTCGACGGGGCTGTCACCGCACTCGTGGGGGCCCTGATCGGAGTCAACGTCGGAAACCGCAAGCGTTACCTCGCGGCGGTGATCGACCGGTCCAGACAGCTGCTCGTGGAACGGGACCAGCAGGCCCAGCTCGCCGCCGCCGCCGAACGGGCACGCATCGCCCGCGAGCTGCACGACATCGTCGCGCACAACCTGACGGTGATGGTCGCCCTGGCAGAAGGAGCAACCGCGACCGCCGATCCCGCTCGCGCGCGGGCGGCGACCGGGCAGATCGCCGAGACCGGGCGCGGGGCCCTCACCCAGATGCGGACGATGCTCGGCGTGCTGCGCGACGGCCACGACGACGCGCCGCGCGCGCCACTCGCCCCGCTCGGCGACGACGCGATCGCCGACACCGTGGCTGCCGCACGCGCCGCCGGCTTCCCGGTGACGCTGTCGACCAGCGGTGAGGCGGAGCTGCCCGCCCCGGTACGGCTCGCCCTGACCCGCACCGTCCAGGAGGGACTCACCAACGCCATGCGCCACGCCCCGCGCGCTACCGGCATCGACGTCGCGATCGCCTATGAGCCGGATGGCGTCCACATCGCCATCCGCAACGACGGTGCGCCCGGGACGAGCCGGGAGGGCGGCTACGGCATCCGGGGACTGCGCGAGCGGGTCGCCCACGTCGGCGGCACCTTGGAGGTCGGTCCCCGCGGCGCCGGCGAGTGGGCGCTGCACGCCCGCCTGCCGCTGGAACCGCGGCCGGAGGACGGTGAGGCCGCGTGATCCGCGTGCTGCTCGTCGACGACCAAGAGCTCATCCGCGTCGGCTTCCGGCTCGTGCTGGAGGCCGAGTCCGACATCGAGGTCGTCGGCGAGGCGGGCGATGGCCTCGCGGCGGTCGAGGAGGCGGAGCGGCTCGCGCCGGAAGTCGTACTCATGGACGTGCGGATGCCACGGCTGGACGGCATCGAGGCCACCGCCCGCATCGTGGCGGCCCGACCCGCGACCCGTGTGCTCGTGCTGACGACCTTCGACCTCGACGAGTACGCGTTCGGCGCGCTGGATGCCGGTGCGTCCGGGTTCCTGCTGAAGGACGCGCGTCGCGACGACCTGGTCGCTGCCGTCCGCGCCGTCGAGCGCGGCGATGCCGTGCTCTCCCCGCGCGTCACCCGCGAGGTCATCCGACGCAGTGGCCTCGCGCCGGCGACACGGCCCGCGGCATCGGAGCTCACCGCCGCACTCACCGAGCGCGAGCGCGAGGTGTTCGCCGCGATCGGCCGCGGCCGCAACAACGCGGAGATCGCGCGGGACCTGTTCCTCAGCGAGTCCACGGTCAAGACCCACGTCGGGCGGGTCCTCGCCAAGCTCGGAGCGCGCGACCGGGTGGAGGCGGTCATCCTCGCCCATCGGCACGGGGTCGTCAGGCTCGACGAGCTCGGTTGAGCCGCCCCGCCCGCCACGCCCAGCGCCCGCCGATCGATCGCACCTAGGATCGGGAGCGATGAACATCATTCCTCTGACCGCAGCGACCCCCGCGCCGTTCTGGGACCGGGCGCTCGACGTCCTCATCGTGGTCGGGGCCAAGAGCCTCGCCGTGGCCTCGATCATCGTCGGTGCCTTCCTCGTGGCGTGGCTGCTCAAGCTCCTGATCCGTCGCGTGGTCAGACGCATCGTCACGGGCGCCAAGAACCGCGCCGAAGTGCTCGACACCCGCGCGATGGAGCACTCCCCGCTCGCTCAGGTGCGCATCGTGCAGCGCACGCGCACGCTCGGCTCGATCCTGCAGAACATCGCGAACGTGACGATCGTGATCATCGCGCTGATCCTCATCGTCTACACGATCAACTCCGACGTGATCGGCTCGTTCACCCTGCTGACCGCCGCGATCGGCGCGGGTCTGGGCTTCGGGGCGCAGAACATCGTGCGCGACGTGCTCAACGGCATCTTCATCGTCGCCGAGGACCAGGTCGGCATCGGCGACGTCGTCGACCTGGGACTGGCCACCGGCGTGGTCGAGTACGTGAGCGTCCGCATCACCCACGTCCGCGATGTGAACGGCACGCTCTGGTATGTGCGCAATGGCGAGATCCTGCGGATCGGGAACATGTCCATGGGCTGGTCGCGGGTGATCATCGACCTCGCCGTGCCGGCCGACGCCCCGATCGAGGAGGTCGAGGAATCGATGCTGGAAGCGGCTCGGAGCCTCGCCGAGGAGGAGAAGTGGCGCAGCCGAGTTCTGGAGCAGCCGGAGATCTGGGGACTGGAGTCTGTCTCGGGTGACGCCCTGGTCATCAGGCTCGTCATGAAGACGCGCGCCGGGGCGAAGGAGGACGTCGCGCGCGAGCTGCGCATGCGGCTCAAGCACGCGATCGACGAGCTCGGCCTGACCCTGCCTCAACTCAGCTCGATCACGCTCTCCGGGCTGGAGAGCGCGCAGCGCGTGCGCGGCGCGAACCCGCCGAAGACCCGGCCCACGCCGGTGCCCGTCGGCGAGGAGAAGGTCGTCTGGAAGCCGAAGAAGCGCGGCCGCAAGAAGGCCAAGTCCAAGCGGCATCCCGAGGCGATCGATCTCCAGGCCGCCGACACGGATGCCGCCGAGCCGTCCTCGTCCGAAGACGAGTCGAAGAGCGGGTCGACGACGTGAGCGAGCCGGATGCCGCGCCGCTGAGCTTCTACGACGAGATCGGCGGGCACGACACGTTCGTGCGACTCGTGGCGGCCTTCTACCGCGGTGTCGCCGCCGACGACCCCTTGCGGGCCATGTACCCGGAGGAGGATCTGGGTCCGGCCGCGGAGCGCCTGTGCCTGTTCCTGGAGCAGTACTGGGGCGGACCGACGACGTACAGCCGGAGCCGCGGGCATCCCAGGCTCCGGATGCGGCACGCCGCGTTCCACATCGACCCCGCCGCGCGGGACCGGTGGCTCACTCACATGCGGGCGGCCCTCGACGAGCTCGCCCTGGCTCCCCTGCACGACGCGACGATGTGGGACTACTTGCAGCGCGCGGCGTACGCGATGGTGAACACGTTCGAACCGGGCGGGATCGGCCCCGCAGGCAGCCCGAGCACGCCGGTCAGAGCCAGCTCTTCGCTTTGAAGACGCGGTAGAGCGTGAAGGCGAACGCCCCCATCGCGATGAGGGCCAGCGGGTAGCCCCACGGGGAGCGCAGCTCGGGCATGACCGCGAAGTTCATGCCGTAGATCCCGGTGATCAGCGACGGCGCGAAGATGATCGCCGCCCAGCTGGAGATCTTCTTGGCCTGCTCGGTCTGGGCCAGGCTCGTCTCGGTGAGCCGCTGCATCTTCTCGTTCTGCACCTGGGCGACAAGGGTCGTGTGCACGGTGAGGGCGTTCTGCAGCGTCTGGCGGAACTCGTCCACCTTCTCGTTCACCCGGATGACGTGGTCGAGCACGTCGCGCAGCGACCGCCGCAGCTCGAGCGCCGCCGCGTCCCCCAGCGTGTCGGCATCCACCGCCGCCTTGTCTGCCAGGCCCGCGCGCAGGACCGAGATCATCCCGACGAGCGGACGCACCGCGCGCTGGAAGTCCATCACCTCGCCGGAGAGGTCGTAGATGCGCCGTGCGACGGCGTCGTCGCCGCTGAAGAGCTGGTCCTCGATCTCATCGATGTCGTTCTCCAGCCCCGCGACGACCGGTTCGTACTCGTCCACGACCTGGTCGAGGATCGCGTAGCAGACGCTCAGCGGCCCGCGCGCCAGCAGCTCGGGCTCGTGCTCCAGGCGGGCACGGATACGGGCGAGGTTCGGCGTCTCGGCGTGGCGCACCGCGATGACGAAGTCCTCGCCGACGAACAGGTGGATCTCGCCGAACTCCACCCGCTCCTCACTGTCGAGGTAGCGTGCGGGTCTGAGCACGAGGAAGCGGTGGTCGCCGTATCGATCGATCTTCGCGCGCTGGTGGCCGCGCACGGCGTCTTCGACGGCGAGATCGTGCAGGTCGAACTCGTGCGCCACGACGTCGAGCTCGGTGGCATCGGGACGGTAGAGCCCGATCCAGGCGAAGCCCCCCGGCTCGGAGCGCAGTGTCTCGAAGGTCTCGTCCAGGCTCTTGGGCGTCGCCGCCCGGTGTCCGTCGACATACACCGCGTTTCCGATCACCGTCACGGCGTCATCCTCGCACGTCGCCCCGCCCGGTGGTGCGCACGGCGGTCAGTCCCGTGCGTGTCGGCCCCTTGTGCAGCACGTGCCCTCGCCGCAGGCTCAGCCGCGTCCAGGCTCCCGAGCGGAGCACGCGCACCTGTTCACGGTCGCCGAGAAAGCCGAGACTCAGGGCCGCGAAGGCGACACCGGCGGGAAGGCCGACGAGCTCGTCCACCGGAACGCTCCACACCGCCGCGCGCACCGCGCGCACGGCATCCTCGCCCGCATCGACCGGCACCGCCCGGGCGACGTCTGCCACCCCGCGGTCAGCGGCCTCGCGCAACCGATCGGACAGCAGCGAGGCTGTGCGGGTCCACCCGGTACGCGGCGGGGAGATCCCGGCCCAGGCGGCCGTGACCGCCGACTCGGGAAGGTCGACCGAGGTCGGGTCGCCGACGGTCGCGACCAGGCGTGTGGCATCGACCACCAGGTCGCACACCAGCTCGGGGTCGACCCCGACCGCGCGCATGCCCAGCACCGTCGGCGTGGGATCGAGCAGTCCCTGCGGGGCCAGCGGGCCCGCGCTGAGCCGAAGCACGCCACCCGATGCCTGCAGGCGAAGCGCGCCGTCGCCGGTGCGCGCGGCACGCGAGGCGAAGGTCAGTGCATCGCTCGCCGCGCGCGGATCAGGGAAGAGCAGTCGAGCCGGCATCCGACCTAAACTACCAACGCGGCGCCGACGTGACGCCGTCTGACGACATCTGGGGGCGCTCATGACGCAGACCGGTGCCGAGCGCTCCCCCGCCGTCCGCGCGGTGGACCGACTGATCGGCGTGCTCGATCTGGACGACACCGCCGCGCGCACCACCGAGGACATCTTCACGGGGCGTTCGCAGCGGATGCCGTTTCGCCGCGTGTTCGGCGGTCAGGTGCTGGCGCAGTCGCTCGTCGCCGCCACGCGCACGGTGCCCGACGGACGCCGCCCGCACTCGATGCACGGCTACTTCCTGAGGCCCGGAGATGACACGCTCGATGTGACGTTCGCGGTCGACCGCATCCACGACGGCCGGTCATTCTCGCGCCGGCGCACGCAGGCGTTCCAGCACGGCGTGCCGATCTTCTCGATGATCGCCTCGTTCCAGGTCGGCGACGAAGGCCTAGAGCACGCGGTGCCCATGCCCGACGTGCCCGAGCCCGATGACGTCGTCGACTCCGTGCCCGACCTCCCGGAGGACCACCCTCTGTTCCGGCACGTCATGGCCGATCGTCCGGCCGAGCTCCGACACATCGACTCGCCTCTGTATCTTCGCGTCGAAGGCGAGCCGCGACCCGCGCAGGCGGTGTGGATGCGCACGCGTGCGCGACTTCCCGACCACGCCGCGCTGCACCGTGCGGTGCTCGCCTACCTCAGCGACATGACGCTCCAGGAGCCGATCCTGCGCGCCCACGGCATCCCGTGGGCGACGCCGGGGCTGAAGGTTGCGAGCCTCGACCATGCCATGTGGTGGCATCGCGACGGCCGGCCCGACGAGTGGATGCTGTATGTGCAGGAGTCTCCGAGCGCGGGCGGCGGACGCGGCCTTTCGACCGGGCGCATCTTCGACCGCGCGGGGCGACTGCTCGTCAGCGTCGCGCAGGAGGTCATGGTGCGCGTGGCCTGACGCGCGGCGGCGTCAGTGACGGTGCGAGAACGCGACCGGTGCGCCGAGATACGGCGCCCACGCGGAGCGCACGTGCTCGGGCAGCCGCACCGGACGCCCGGTGGTGAGGTCGACGAGCACGAAGACCGCGTTGGCGCGCACGTAGAGCTCGGCCGGCTCCGCCCCGACGGGGCTGTGCACCTCGTAGCAGACCTCGACGCTCGCCCCGCCCATGCGGGCGAACCAGAGCTGGATGTCCAGCGGCTCGCGCTGGTACGGCACCGGGAGCAGGTACTCGATCTCCTGCCGCGCGATCAGGGTGCCCAGGCCCTCCGCGCCCTCGACCGAGATGACGGCGGTCGGGAAGGCCTCTGCCCTCTCGTCCTTCCAGAGGGCGCGCACGCGCGCCTCCTCCAGGAGCTTGAGCATCGCCACGTTGTTGACGTGGTTGAACGCGTCGAGGTCTCCCCATCTGAGGTGGATGGGGACGTGCAGGCGGATGCCGCCGGTGGCGGCCCCGGTCTGCTCGTCAGTCACGCGTGAGCTTCCGGTACGTGGAGCGGTGCGGCTTGGCGGCATCCGGACCCAGCCGCTCGATCTTGTTCTGCTCGTACGCCTCGAAGTTGCCCTCGAACCAGTGCCAGCGGTCGGGCTCGTCGTCGGTGCCCTCATAGGCGAGGATGTGCGTCGCGATGCGATCGAGGAACCAGCGGTCGTGGGTGATGACGACGGCGCAGCCGGGGAACTCCAGGAGCGCGTTCTCCAGCGACTGGAGCGTCTCGACGTCGAGGTCGTTGGTCGGCTCGTCGAGCAGCAGCAGGTTGCCGCCCTCCTTGAGGGTCAGCGCGAGGTTCAGGCGATTGCGCTCGCCCCCCGACAGCACGCCCGCCTTCTTCTGCTGGTCGGGCCCCTTGAAGCCGAACTTCGAGACATATGCCCGCGACGGAATCTCGGTCTTGCCGACCGTGATGATGTCCAGGCCGTCGGACACGACCTCCCACAGCGTCTTCTGCGGGTCGATGTTCGCGCGCGATTGGTCGACGTAGCTGATCTTGACCGTCTCGCCGATCTTGAGGTCGCCCCCGTCGAGCGGTTCGAGGCCGACGATGGTCTTGAACAGCGTCGTCTTGCCGACGCCATTCGGGCCGATGACGCCCACGATGCCGTTCGGCGGCAGGCTGAAGCTCAGCCCGTCGATGAGCGAGCGTCCGTCGAAGCCCTTCTTCAGCTTCTTGGCCTCGATGACGATGCTGCCCAGGCGCGGGCCCGGCGGGATCTGGATCTCTTCGAAGTCGAGCTTGCGCGTGCGCTCGGCCTCGGCCGCCATCTCCTCGTAGCGCGCGAGACGGGCCTTCGACTTCGCCTGGCGCCCCTTCGCGTTCGAGCGCACCCACTCCAGCTCCTCGGCGAGGCGCTTGGCGAGCTTGGCGTCCTTGCGGCCCTGGACGGCGAGGCGCTCGGCCTTCTTCTCCAGGTAGGTCGAGTAGTTGCCCTCGTAGCCGATCAGCCGGCCGCGGTCGACCTCGGCGATCCACTCGGCGACGTTGTCGAGGAAGTACCGGTCGTGGGTGATCGCGATGACGGCGCCGGGGTACTTCTGCAGGTGCTGCTCCAGCCACAGGACGCTCTCGGCATCCAGGTGGTTGGTCGGCTCGTCGAGCAGCAGCAGGTCGGGCTTCTGCAGCAGGAGCTTCGTCAGCGCCACGCGGCGCTTCTCGCCGCCGGAGAGGTTCGCGACCGATGCGTCGCCGGGCGGGGTGCGCAGGGCATCCATCGCCTGCTCGAGCTGCGAGTCGAGGTCCCACGCGTCGGCGGTGTCGATGTCCTCCTGGAGCGTGCCCATCTCGGCCAGCAGCGTGTCGAAGTCGGCGTCGGGGTCGGCCATGAGGGCCGAGATCTCGTTGAACCGGTCGACCTTGGCCTTGATCTCGCCGACGCCCTCCTGCACGTTCTCCAGCACGGTCTTCGACTCGTCGAGCTCGGGCTCCTGCATGAGGATGCCGACGGTGAAGCCCGGCGAGAGCTTCGCCTCGCCGTTGGAGGGCTGGTCGAGCCCGGCCATGATCTTCAGGATCGTCGACTTTCCGGCGCCGTTCGGCCCGACCATGCCGATCTTGGCACCGGGGAGGAACGCCATGGTGACGTCGTCGAGGATCAGCTTGTCGCCTACCGCCTTGCGGGCGCGGACCATCTGGTAGATGTACTCAGCCATAACGGACCAAGTCTACGCAGCCCCGCGAGGGTGCCAGTTCTCCCCGCGAGGGTGCCCGTCCTCCCCGCGAGGGTGCCCGTTCTCCCCGCGAGGTCACCAGTCGATCGGCCGAGTGCGACCGACGAGGCATCCGCCGTCGGGGAGCTTCGGCAGTACGACGGCGGTCGGCGTCGGGGTGGAGGGGCCCACCTGTCCGACCAGGCACTGCTCGTCCCGCCACAGCACCGAGAATTGGATGCTGTCGGCCGGGTCGTCCACACTCGTGCGATCTGGAGTGACCTGCATCGCCGCCCTTTCGAACCCCGCCGCGACGAGCGCATCGACGTACGCGCGGCCCTCCACGCTCCCGGTCGCGGCGACGGAGGTCACCGTCTGTGCGAACAGCGGGAGGTTGTCCTCCGCGGTGCCGTCGGGGACGAGCGTGGCGGGCTCGGCCGTCGCGACGGGCGGGGACGCCGGCGCGGTCTTCGCGGGCTTGGCCGGACCGCCGGTGCATCCGGCTAGCGCGCCGGCGACCATGAGCGCGACCAGTCCGAGCGGGGCGACGGAGGGACCTCGAGGCACGGCACGAGCCTAGTCGCCGGATGCCGCAGACCGCGGGGCGTGCATGGCCGAGTCCGCCGGTCGGTGGCGTCGAGTCAGAACGGCACCTCGACAGGCTCCTCGCTGCCGAGCGGGCGGGCATCCCACGCGTCGTCGTCCACGAGTCCCGCGCCCACCGTCGCCGTGCTGCGTTGCGGGATCGCGCTCGGGAACGCGTCGGCGCCGCCCTCTCCGATCGGGACTCGGAACGGGTCGGTCGCATCGTGCCTGGCCGCGTCGAGTGAGGTCGGCTCGGAGCGGGGACTCTCACCCACGATGCCGGAGGTGTCGCGCTGGAAGGTGCTCGTCCCCCACAGCAGGTCGTGGCCGATCCCGTCGGCGTCGATCTCGGCTTCGAGGCCCTTTTTCGTGCTCGTCTCCCACTCGCGGAGCTTGAGCGAGCCGGTCACGACGATCCGCTGCCCTTTGTGCAGGGAGACGAGCGCGTGCTCGGCCAGCCGGCGGAACGCCGACACGGTGTACCAGTTGGTCGCGCCGTCGACCCATTGCCCTGATCGGGCGTCGAAGCGCCGTTGGCTGCTGGCGAGCCGGAAGGAGATGACCGGCACGCCGGTCGAGGTCTGGCGCCGCTCGGGCTCGGTCGCGATGTTCCCGATGACGGTGATGTGGTCGCTCATGGACGGTTCCTCTCTTCGCTGCGGGGACGATCCCCGCTGCTCCGGCCCTCGCGTGCCCGGCGAGGGCCGGAGCACTCCCCACTGTGACGGCGGCGTCAGCGCCATGGGACACCGAAGCCCCGATCAGTGGAGAGATCGCGGGATTCGCGGGTTGTGGAGGAGGCTTCGATGGATGTCGGAGGTCGAAGCTAACTTCGATGATCAGGAGGTCATCATGGTACCTATCGTCGATTCCCCGCCAGTCCTGCCGACCGAGCTCGGTGGTGCGCGACTGCTCCCGGTCGGACCGGACCGATGGCGCGTGCTCCGGCCGAACGGTCTCGCCGCCGGCCACCTCGAGCGTCATGACGATGGCACGCGGACCCGCTACCGCGCGTGGCGCTTCCAGGCCTCGACGGGTGCGTTCCGCGAGGTCGGCGAGTTCTGGTCACCGGAGGAGGCCGTCGAATGTCTTCGGCTCTCCCGGTGATCAGACGACCGCGGCGGCGGGCTCGGGCGCCGCCGTCGGGTCGGGCGCCGCGAGGCGCACCGCGGGCCAGACTTCGGCGAGCACGTCCACGGCCCGTCGAAGCTCGTCGGCGGGCGAGGTGAACGGCAGGCGCAGGTGGCGGTCGTGCCCTCCGACCGCCGCGAAACGCGGCCCGGCGGACAGGTGTACGCCGTGCGGGCGCGCGGCCAGCAGAAGCGATCCGCTCAACGGAGCGCCCAGCTCCACCCACAGCGACACGCCGCCGCCGACCGACGGCACCGTCCACTCCGGCAGCCGCTGACGGAGTGCGCCGACGAGCGCATCGCGCCCCTCCCGCAGAAGCACGGAGCGCTGGGCGACGATCTCGGGCAGAAGCGGGAACAGCCGCTCGGCGACCGCCTGCTCGAACTCGGGTGTGCCGAGGTCTCGCCGAGGACGCTCCGAGGCGAGGCGGCGGATGTCGTCGAGTTCGGCGCGGATCCAGCCGATGCGGAGCCCGCCCCACACGGTCTTGCTCAGCGAACCGACGCGCACGATCGGCGTGCGTTCGGCGAGTGGACCGGCGAACGGCATCTCGGCGGTCGGGGCGTCGATCGCGAGGTCAGCGGTCGTGTCGTCGACGATGAGCAGCGTGCCGGAGCGCTGCGCGGACAGTGCGATGCACTCCTGGTCGCGACGGGACATCGTGCGCCCGGTCGGATTCTGGAAGCGCGGCATGAGGTAGGCGACGGCCGGACTCGTGCGGGCGAGCGCCTGTGCGGCGCGGTCGAGATCCCACCCGGTGCCGGTGGTGACGGGGACTTCGACGAGTCGTGCGCCGGCGGCCCTCAGCGCATCGGCCGCGTGCGGGTAGGTCGGCGTCTCGATGAGCGCGCGGTCGCCTCGACGGAGGAACACCCCGGCGATCAGGTGGATCGCGCTCTGCGCGCCGGTCGTGACCATGATCTGCGCGGGCGAGGTCGGCAGTCCCGACGACGTGTAACGCTCCGCGATCGCCGTGCGCAGCGCTGGGCTGCCGACGACGTCGTAGCCGGCGCGGGCGACGAGGGTCGCGGCATCCTGCGCGACCTCGCTCATCACGCCGGCAAGCCCGGGCCATGCGGCCGGACTCGCCTGCTGCAGATCGATCGCGTCGACGCCGGGCTCGATCGTGCTCGCCGCACGGCGGCGGAGCGGGAGGGTGATGCTGCCCGCGCCGCGCAGGCTGTCGATCTGACCCGACTCGCGCAGACTCCGATAGGCCGCCGTCACGGTGGCCCGGCTCAGTCCGAGCACCGCCGCCAGCTCGCGCTCGGCGGGGAGCGCGGTGCGCGGTGCGAGCCGGTTGTCCAGACACAGCAGTCGGATGCCGTCCGCCAGCGCCTCGTACGCGGGGGTGCGCGTGCGCCAGCCGCCGAGGGCGGCGGCCAGGGCGCGCGCAGAGATGCGGGAGTCCATTGGGCCACTGTATCCGAATTGGCCTGTTGCGAGAGAGCCAATTCTGCGGTGGGATGGAGTCATGACGCGTCGGATCGTGCAGCTGCTGCTGGGACTCTGCCTCTACGGCGTCGGCTGCGCTCTCACGGTGCGGGCGGGCATCGGTGTGGATCCGTGGACCGTCTTCGCGGAGGGCGTCTCGAAGCAGACGGGTGTCGGGATCGGGTGGGTCACGAATGTGATCGGCTTCCTCGTGCTGCTGCTGTGGCTGCCGTTGCGTCAGCGACCCGGGATCGGCACGGCGTTGAACATCCTGCTCGTGGGCACGAGCATGCAGGCGACGCTGGAGGTCGTGCCCGCGATCGACGGCTGGCTGTGGCAGGGCGCGACCTTCTTCGCCGGCGTGCTGCTGGTGGCCCTGGCATCCGGCCTGTACATCGGGGCTCACTTCGGTCCCGGCCCGCGTGACGGTCTCATGACGGGCCTGCACGCCCGGCTGGGCTGGCCGATCTGGACGGCGCGATGCGTCGTCGAGGCCACCGTGCTCGTGACCGGCTGGTTCCTGGGCGGCACGGTCGGCATCGGCACGGTGCTGTTCGCCGTGCTCATCGGACCGCTCGTGCATGTCGCGCTGCCCTTGCTCGACACGCCGGCGGTCCCCCGCGCGGCCGATCAGCCGTCGACCGCGCGCACCAGCCCGTCGAGTCGATAGCCCAGCCACTCGTACACCCCGAAGCGGGGGTCGTCGACCTCCTGGTCGCTCTCATGCTCGATGCCGAGGCGTGAGGCGAGCACGAGGCGAAGCGCCGCCAGCGTGCGCAGCCACGCACCGGTCTGCCCCGGGTCGAGCACGACAGCGACGGTCGCCGCGGCCAGCGCCGGGTCGATGTCGTCCGGGGAGAGGCGGTCGCCGCCGGGGCGCAGCGAGTCGAGCACGACCTCGGCGTCGACCTGCCGACGTGCGAGCAGGTCGCTCTCCGTGAGCTCACGGAACTCGCGCGCCGCGTCATCGTCGTCGGTGTAGGCGTCGGGGGTCAAGCGCGCTACCGCGGGATCGGCGTGCGACCCGTCGCCGACGAGGGCCGCGAACTGCTCCACGAGATCGGTGAGATGGGCGGCCTCGATGAGCGACAGCTCCAGGACGACCGTCGTCATGCCTCGGCCCTGCGCACCGTGGCCCACAGGCCGTAGTCGTGCATCGCACGCGCGTGCAGCTCCATCTGCTCGCGGGCGCCCTCGGCGACCACGGCATGGCCGTCGTGATGCACGGCCAGCATCCGCTCGGTGGCGACGGCGGCGGAGAAGCCGAAGTACTCGCGGAAGACGTGCACGACGTAGTTCATGAGATTCACCGGGTCGTTCCAGACCACGGTCTGCCAGGGCGCCGCGAGGTCGGCGACCGTGTCGGATGCCACGTCCTCCCGCGGCAGCGCTCCGACCATCACGCCCACCCCAGTTCGTGCAGCCGGTCGTCGTCGATGCCGAAGAAGTGCGCGATCTCGTGCACGAGGGTCGTGTGCACCTCGTCGCGCAGCTCGTCCAGGTCGTCGCACGCGTGCAGATGCGCGTCGCGGTAGACGATGATGCGATCGGGAAGCTCCCCCTGACCGTAGTGGTCGCGCTCGGTCAGGGCCCAGCCGTCGTAGAGCCCGAAGAGGTCGAGACTGCCGTCCTCCGGGCGATCCTCGACCACGAAGACGACGTTGTCGAGCCCGTCGACCATGTCGTCGGGCAGTCGATCGAGCTCGTCCGCGACGAGAGCCTCGAACGCCACGGCATCCATCTGCATTGCGGGCTGTCCTCGGAATCGGAGCGGGAGATCCTGCTCACACGCTGTACCGCGATTCTATCCGGCGGCGCGATCCGCAGCGCAGAGGTGAGGGCCGGGAAGGTGCAGAACACCTTCCCGGCCCTCGGGAGGGGGGATCAGGGCTGCGTGCGGCGGAACGTCACGACCATGACGATGCCGGACACCAGCAGAGCGAGGGCCGTGAGCGGGACCCACAGCGCCAGCTCACCCCCGGTCATCGCCAGCCGCGTCCCGGTCGGCTGCGATGCGGACGGCACGGCAGGCTTCCCGGGGTCGACGGTCACGACGGTCGGCGTGGACGTGGCGGTGTTGGTCAGCACGACCTCAACCTGCTGTGCCTCGCCGACGGTGAAAGAGGCCGTCTCGGCCGCTTCGCCATCGCCGACCTGGAACGCCGGGGCGCCCCAGACCACGTCGGCGACCTCCGGGAGATCGACCTCGGTGATGGTCACCGTCGAGCCCGCCGGCACGCCCGTGACCACGAGCGGCTCACCCACGGTGAGGGTCGCCGTCACCGGCTCACCATCGCCGACCACGTAGGACACCGTGAACTCCGTGCCCGCGGGCACCTTGCTGGCGGCAGCGCCGTCGAGCAGCTTCTCGATCGAGAACTCACCCGGCACCAGCGGTCGCGGCGTGGCGGTGTTGGTCAGCACGAGCTTGAGCACGTCGCCGGCCTGCGGAGTGACGCTGAACGTGCCGTCGCCGTTGTCGACGACGCCCTCGCCCGTGATCTTCGCCGCGCCCCAGACGACATCCGTGATGCTCGGCAGATCGACCTCGCTCAGCGTGATCTTCGTGCCGGCAGGCACCCGCTGCGACGTGACCGTCGTGCCGTCGGCGCGCAGGTCGATGTCCTGACCGCCGCCGCTCCACGTGGCCTTCACGTGGAACACGGTGTCGGTGGGAACCTCCGACGCCCGCTCACCGGTCACGACCTTCTGGATCGCGAAGCGGCCCAGTGCCGACGGGTCACCACCACCGCCGGCCAGCGCTTTGAACGATGCGGAGGCGGTGTAGTCCTGGCCCCGGAGACTGACTGTGTTGCCCACGCGGTCGCCGGTGAAGAGGATTCCGTCGGCCTCGGTCTTGTAGTTGAGGCGGTAGGCGGCGGTCGTGTCGAGCGCGTGACCGTCGATGGTCAGTGTGCGACCGTCGGCGCTGATCGTGTACGACGACGCCGTGAAGGACGCGTCCTTCACCCACGTGGTGAGCATTCCCTCGTCGTCGACGACGTTCTTGTAGAGCACCGCGCTGTCGGCGATGAAGTGGTGCAGTTCGAAGCCCTCGCTCGCGTCGATCGTGTCGACGAGCGAGAGAGTGCCGCCGGCGGCGGGGATCGTGACGCTCCAGTTGAAGCGGCCCGAGTCGTAGTCCGCGTAGCCCCACTTCGACGCGCTCACCGGAGCCTTGGTCGCGGTCGGAGTGCTCGTACCGGTGCCCGTGCCCGGAGTGGGCGTGGGCTTCGGGGTGATGCCGCCGACCGGCAGGGTCACACCGAACGTCGCGGCGCCGAGCAGGAAGTCGATGTCGGTCTGACCCTCGTCGGTCTCGGCCGTCGCGGAGAGCGTGAACCAGATGTTGCCGGAGTGGATGTCCACGACGCGCTCGGTGAAGACGCAGGTGGCGGTGACGCCCTCCCACGTGCAGTCGGCGAGCACCGTCGAGCCGCCGTTCTCGAACAGGTGGAACACGTTGCGGCTGACCGGAGCGAACTGCGACGGCAGCGTGAGCTGGAAGTAGTCGCCCGGCTGCGTGTCCATCGGCACGCTCCAGTTCGCCGAGAAGGCGATCGACTGGCCCACCACGAGCGGCTTGCCGCCGTTGTCGGCTAACGCCGCGCCGCTGATCGTCACCGCGGCCTGCTGCGGGCCGCGCGCGGCCGTCTCCGTGGCGACCGGTGCGGTAGACGTGTCGGATGCCGCGACCGGAGGTGCGGCGGGCTGCGCCGTCTCATCGACCGCGGGTACTCCTTCGCTCTCGACGGCGACGATGTCGCTCGCCTCAGGCGCGGCGGCGGGCGGCTCGGCGAGCGGCGCCTCGGTCGTCTCCGCGACCGGTGCGGCGACGGAGTCGGCCTGCACCTCGGGCGCGGTCTCGTCGGCGACGACGATCGACTGCGGCGCCACGGCATCCGACGACTCGCCGTCGGCGTATGCGGCGGAGACGCCGCCGACCACGACGGTGGTCAGCGCCAGTGTGACCGCAGCGGCCGTGGCGAGCGCCTTCTGCACCCAGCGGCGCCGGCGACCCCCGCCGGGCGCGGTCGCATCGTGATTTTCGACAGCAGTAGCCATCATTCCCCCAGATGTCATGCTTCGCACTCGGCGAAGCCCCCAGTGACGAGGTCGCAGCGCATCGGTCCCCACCGTGCAGTGCTGCATCCCCGGAGACACCCCCCAAGGTGTCCTTACCCAGAGAGATGCCTGAGTGAGTGAATCATTACGCGAACGCTAAGAATTCTCTTAACTTCGCGTCGAGGACCGGTCCCTTGGAGTGCGTTCGAACGCGAGGGGTTCCGCTCCGGAATCCGCTGTTCGTCGGAGATCTGCACATCGTCGGAGCAACACGCCGAGATCGGCTCCGACGATCGGCTGATCTCCGACGAAGTGCGACGGCCGCATCGTGCGGCACCTCTATTCGGTATGGAAAGACCGACGCGCCTTGGCTCTATACAGAGAACCATGCGGGCGTTCAGGCTGATGGGGTGAGTTTCGAGTTCTGGGTGCTCGCGCCGGAGACGGATGCCGGTGCGTCGACGGTGTGGCGGGTGATCGGCAGCGCGGTGCTGGTGAACCTGCTGAACCCGAAGCTGACGATCTTGTTCTTCGTGTTCTTGCCGATGTTCGTGAATCCGGCCTCGGATGGTGCGGTGTCTCGGATGGTCGTGCTCGCACTCGTGTTCATGGCGATCACGCTCGTGATATTCGGCGTCCTGGCCGGCGGATGGGGTCCGTACCCGATCACGAGGCCCGGCGCTCCCGCGGCGTGGCGGAGTGCGGACAGGGGCTGGACCGCGATCCCGACCGCTTTCGCACGGTCTGCGAGGGCGGCGTCGTCGACGCTCTCGGCGAGTTCGACGACGAGGTGGAGCCCTGCCGCGATCCCCGTGATGCGGCATCCCGGAAGCGTCACAAGAATCGTTGGGCCGCCCTGCGCTCGTTCCTCTCGGGACCCGCCGCCGGGGCCATTGCATTTGGGGTGAGTAACGGGACTTGAACCCGCGACCCCCTGGACCACAACCAGGTGCTCTACCAACTGAGCTATACCCACCATGTGCCCGCGAGCGGGCAACCGTCACAGTCTATTACAGGCCCGATGCGAACGACGACACGGCGGAGGCGGCGGCCGCACGCGCCGTGTCGGTGGTCGGACCCGGATCGGCGACGAACACCGCCTCGCGATAGTAGGCCAGTTCGCGGATCGACTCGCGGATGTCGGCGAGCGCACGGTGGCCGCCCTCCTTCGCGGGCGCATTGAAGTAGGCGCGCGGATACCAGCGCCGTGCCAGCTCCTTGATGCTCGACACGTCGACGTTGCGGTAGTGCAGCCAGCGGTCGACGCGGGGCATGTACTTCGCGAGGAACATCCGGTCGGTGCCGATCGTGTTGCCCGCGAGCGGCGCCTTGCCCTCGGCGACGAACTGCTGGATGTACTCGAGCACCTCGAATTCGGCCTCGGCCACGCTCACGCCGTGCGGGATCTGCTCCAGGAGGCCCGACACTTCGTGCATGTTGGTGACGAACGGATTCATGTGCTCCAGCGCCGACGAGTCGGGCTTGATCACGATCTGGAAGCCGGGGTCGAGCGCGTGCAGCTCGAAGTCGGTGACGATCACGGCGATCTCGACCAGCTCGTCGACCTCGAGATCCAGGCCGGTCATCTCGCAGTCGATCCACACGAGACGGTCGTTGTCCGCGGCGCTCACCATGGCGCCTATCCTAACGACCGCCCCCGACGCGGCGCCGGGTGGTGCCGCGTTACGCTGGACGGACGCCCCCGTAGCTCAGTGGATAGAGCGGCGGCCTTCTAATCCGCGGGTCACAGGTTCGAATCCTGTCGGGGGCGCTCATCGCATGATGGCACACGATGTTCGGAGAATGTGATCTCAGCGAACGACATCCGGCTTTGATCTCACCAGTCTCAGGCGTGTGCGATGCGCAGCACGACGTTGCCGCGCTTGCGGCCGGTGTCGACGTAGCGGTGCGCTTCGACGACGTCGGCGAGGTCGTAGGTGCGGTCGATCACCGGCCGGTAGCAGCCCGACTCCGCGAGGCTGACGAGCTGGGCGAGTTCCGCAGCTCCCGGTTTGCCGACGTCCCACGCGACGAGCTTCCCCGACCTACGGCTCTGCCCGCGGCTGCGCAGCATCCCCTGCAGGTCGCAGATGACGAGCAGGAGCGCCCCGCCCGGATTGATGGATGCCTCGACCCTGTCGAACGCGGCGTTGCCCACGCCGTCGACGACCACGTCGTACCGGGCGTTGTTCGCGGTGAAGTCCTGCCGGGTGTAGTCGATGACGCGGTCGGCGCCGAGCGAGGTGACAAGCTCCGCGTTCGGCCCGCTCGTGACAGCGGTCACGTGGGCTCCGAGGTGCTTCGCAAGCTGGATGACGGCGGTGCCGACAGCTCCGGACGCGCCGTTGACCAACACTGTGGTGCCGGGCCGGATCGAGACCTTCGACAGGAAGCCCTGGGCGGTGATGCCGCCGAACACGAGGGTGACGGCCTCCTCGTGCGTCAGGTTGGCGGGAGCACGGGTGATCGCGCCATCCGCGGGCACGCACACGTACTCGGCGTGACCGCCGAATTCGCTGCCCGTCATCGCGATCACCCTCTCGCCGGGGGCGAAACCGGTCACTCCCCCGCCGACGGCCTCGACGACGCCCGCGGCATCCATGCCCAGCACACGGCGCTTGGGCCGGAACAGGCCGATGGCGGCCGCGGCGATCAGGTCGAGCCCGCGCGGGACATCACGGGTCCGTGCCCGGTGATCGGCGATGCTCACCGTGCTCGCGTGCACGCGGATGAGCACCTCGCCGGGTTGCGGCACGGGCACGGGGAGTTGCTCGAGGCGCACGACCTCGGGTGCGCCGAAGCGGCGGTACACCGCCGCGGTCATGGTGGTCGTGGTTGTCATACTTCGATGCTCGCCGCCGCCCGGGCCTGCGGCATCGGGAGAACGGCCCGGAACATCCCGGCCGAAAGTACGATCCTGCACTCGTACTCCGTGCCGACGCCGCGTATCCCGTGCGCTCGTATCCTGAGGTGGTGACCGGGCTCCTGCACTCCGCGTGGCGTGCACCGAGTGCGGTGCCCCCACCGCCGCGTCGGGTGTGGCGCGACTGGGTGCTGCTGGGCTCGATCGTCGCGCTCGCGATCATCGAAGGCATCCTGAGAACGGACCTCACCCAGCCGGTGGTCTCCGTGATCACGGCGCTTTCAATCGCACCGACGGTGCTGTGGCGACGCACCCGACCGCTCGTCATGCTCGTGACCGCGATAACGGTTGCGACACCCGCGCAGCTGCTGCTGCCGGACTCGACGCTCAACACGAGCGTGTTCGTGCTGATCCTCGTGTACGCGCTGTTCCGCTGGGGGTCGGGTCGCGAGCTGCTGCTCGGCTCGGCGCTGCTGCTGGCGGTGCTCGGGATGTCGTTCGCGCTCACCCCGGAGCTCGATGTCCTCGTGGGCGGATTCGCGGTGCTGCTGTCGGCGTCGGTGCTCGGCGCGGTGCTGCGCGCGCAGGCGAGCGCGAGGCAGCGGCGGATCGACCGCATCCGCACCCTCGAGCGCGAGCAGCTCGCGCGCGACCTGCACGACACGGTCGCTCACCACGTCTCGGCGATCACGATCCGTGCCCAGGCGGGCCTCGCGATGGCTGCGAGCGATCCGGATGCCGCCCGCGACGAGCTGCGAGTGATCGAGGCGGAGGCGACGCGCACCCTGGCCGAGCTGCGTTCCATGGTGGGCGTGCTGCGCCAGGGCGAAGACGCCGAGCTCGCGCCCAGCCCGCGCCTGCGCGACATCCAGTCCCTCGCGGGTACGCGCCCGGGCGGCGCCACGGTCACGGTGCGGGTCTCCGGCGACGACGGCAGCATCCCGCCGCCGGTGGCAGCGGCCGTCTTCCGCCTCGCCCAGGAGTCGGTGACCAACGCGTTGCGCCACGCGAGGCAGGTCACCCGCGTCGACGTCGTCGTCGACGTGGATGCCGGGGGGGTTCGCCTCAGCGTGACCGACGACGGCGACGTCGCCGCCTCGCCGAACCCCGGCTTCGGCATCACCGGCATGATGGAGCGCGCAGCCTTGCTCGGCGGCACCTGCCAGGCAGGCCCTGCACCGGGCCGTGGGTGGGCGGTCACCGCGGTGCTGCCTCGTGTTGGATGGGCAGCATGACCATTCGCGTGCTCGTCGCCGACGACCAGGAGCTGGTGCGCACCGGGCTCAGCATGATCCTCGGCGCCGAGCCCGACATCGAGGTGGTCGGGCAGGCCGTCGACGGCCACGAGGCGGTCGCCCTGGCACGGAGCCTGCGGCCCGACGTGTGCCTCTTCGACATCCGGATGCCCGGTCTCGACGGCATCGAGGCGACCCGCGCCCTCGCCGGCCCCGGCGTGCAAGACCCGCTGGCGGTCGTCATCATCACGACGTTCGACCTCGACGAGTACGTGTTCGCCGCGCTGCGGGCCGGCGCGAAGGGCTTCCTGCTCAAGGATGCCGGGCCGGAGCTGCTCGCTCAGGCGATCCGAGCCGCGGCCGACGGTGATGCGCTCATCGCACCCAACGTCACGGTGCGCCTGCTCGAGGCGTTCGCCGGGTCGGAGCCCGCGGCATCCCCGGCGCAGCCGATCGAGCCGCTCACCGAACGCGAGGAACAGGTGCTCGTGAAGGTCGCGAGCGGCTTGAGCAACAGCGAGATCGCGGGCGAGCTCTACATCACGCTCAGCACGGTGAAGACCCACGTCGCGAGCCTCATGACCAAGCTCGGCGCGCGCAACCGCGTCGAGATCGCGATCTGGGCGCACGAGACGCGGCGCATGCGTTAGCCGCGACGCTGCGTGATCTCGTCGGCCCACTCCGGGCGATCGCTCCCCCAGCGATGCAGTGGCGAGACGTATCGGGTAGGGGCTCCGGGAAAGTCGAGCAGCGGTGGTGCGCAGGTGACAACGGAGCGGCTCTCACCGGCACCAACCCTCAGCGAAAGCGACTCGGTCGGAAGCTCGGGGGCGTCGCCGGCCTTGTTCGAGCGGTCGGACGGGCCGGCGGCGAGCAGTTCGTGGGCGATGCGCGCCAGGTTGACGTCGATCTCGAACGAGCCGCCGTGAGAGCGCTGTGCCCGGAGCGCGGTGGCAACGGATGCCGCGAGGAAGTGCCCTGCTGAGTGGTCGAGTGCCTGAACCGGCAAAGCTCCGGGTGTTGTCCCACCGTCCCTGCTCTCGACGAGGGAAATGCCCGTCGCGGCTTGCACGAGGCTGTCGAACCCACGGCGTTCGCCCCAGGGGCCGTCCGTTCCCCACGCAGAGAGCTGCGCGACGACGATCCCGGGGAAGCGTAGATGGAGGGACTCGACGTCGAGGCCGTACCGGGCGAGGGCGCCGGGCCGATATCCGTGCACGACGACATCGGCTGTTTCGAGCAGCCGCTGGAACGTGTCATGGCCACCTGGGTCGCCCAGGTCGAGAAGCGCGCTTCGCTTCTCGTGCCCGGTGTCGAGGTGCTGGGATTGGGATTCGGGAAGTCGCGGGGAATCGATGCGCAGGACGTCCGCGCCTGCCACGGCAAGATCGCGAGTCGCGACGGGACCGGCGATGACCCGGGTCAGGTCGAGAACCCGGATCCCTGACAGAGGACGCCCGGAGAAGGGCAGCCAGGGGCGAGGAGCAGCATCGCCGCCGGAAGCGAATCGGACGATGGGACCGTCCTCGACTGCCGTGTGGTGCGGATGCTGCCGCCATTCGGCGGAAGTGCGAACGGCGAGCACGAGCGCCCCGGCCTCGGCCGCCCTCTTCTCGATCTCGAGGCGCGACCAGGTGAGCATCGCCGCCTCGACCTCGGTGCGTTCGGCGTCCGATGAGATGCCGAGCAGCCTGGTGAGGCGTTCCGCGTGGTGCGGATAGTTGCCGTGGGTGCGAACCCAGCCGTCATCGACCTGCCAGAATCCGGAGAGCGGTGCCCAAATGGGCGGCGCGGCACCGTCGATACGGAACAGCCGCTCGCTCCCGAAGGACGCTTGTACGCGTGCAGGATCGGGCGAGACCGTGAACGACTCGACCTGTGAACCGCCTCTGTCCGCTCCGGCGAGTGCGATTGCGAGCGAGGACAGCGCAACGCTGTCGTAGGCCAACTCGCCCACTCGCAGGTTCGACTCCCATGTGGGCAGCTGAGGTGCGAGGCTGAGCGCCGCCAGTTCCTCGTCCCGGAGACCGAGCGCCTGGGACACGCGGCTGCCCACATGGTGGAGCCCGGGCCGGTCGCGGGAAATCGGCATCCGTGTCATCTTCGGCACCTCCGATCCCCTCCCTCCCATCTTGCCCCCTCGGGATAATTGAGGCATGGGTGAAATGCACGAGGGGCTTGAGGTCGTAGCGTTCTCGGACGTGCCCGGACTGCGGGCGTGGCTCGGAGAAGCCGGCGTGACCCATCCCGGCGTCTGGGTCCGTTTGCCGCGCGCGACGTCGACCCGCCCGAGCGTGACGTTCCACGATCTGCTCGTCGAGGGCATCGCCTACGGGTGGAGCGAGAGCACCCGCCACGCGTACGACGAACAGTCCTACCTCCAACGCTTCACGCCTCGACGAAGCCGCGGAACGGCTTCCGAACGCAACCGTCGGATCGCAGCCGACCTTGAACGCTCGGGTCGCATGACGGAGGCCGGCCGCGCTGCACTGGGCCTCCGTCAGGAGAACGCGAGGCCGCTCACCACGGTGAACACCAGCACGAGCACGACGACGCCCTCGATCGAATGCAGAACGATCGCGAACCAGATCGTGCGATACCGCCTGGCGGCCCAACTGAAGGGCATGGCCGTGAGGAGCACGACCGGCAGCGTCCAGAGCTTCTGGGTGTGATAAAGGGTGAAGAGGATGGCGTTCGCGAGCCAGTCCCATCGCCCGAACGCACCTCGCATTCGCGGCAGCAGCACCCCTCGGAAGAAGAGCTCCTCGCCCAGCACATAGTTGAAGACGAAGCTGACCAGTGCCACGACAAGGATCCACCACTGCCCTGTGAACGCGGGATCGGCCAGTCCGCTGATGGCCGCGCCCTTGAGTTCGGTCAATCCGGCAGCTTCCATGAGCGATACCAGCAGGTCGGCTGTGAGAGTGAGCGCGGCGAAGGCCGCGGCGATCGGGACGATCATCCACCACAGCCGGGGTCTCGGGGCATTGGTGCGAGGATCGCGGGGCTGTTGCGCCCAGACCCTCGGGGCGACGACCGACCAACGCAGGGTGCCGAGTTCTCGGCGCAGCAGGATCAGTGAGAAGACGAACTGCCACACCATGCCGCAGATCATGAGCAGCCAGAACAGCATCCCCGGGTTCAGGGTGGTGGCCGCGCGAAGTATCGGCCAGACTCCCCAGACGAGGATCGCCGTGGGGGCAGTGGCGGCGAGCCAGGTGAGCAGGATGTTGCGAAGCGAGAGTTGTCGAGGATCGCCCCGACGCTCAGCCGTGCTTTTCGTTCCGCGCACGACCACCCCAGCCCAACAACCAGATGAACAGCACGACCTCGCCGATGAAGACAAACTGTCCCAACCTCAGCGTCGCGTCGGGTACGAGCAGCACGAGGCAGGCGTCGAAGACGTAGCCGACTCCGGCGAGCAGCACAAGAGCGCCGAGCCAGGTGGGCATATCGCGCGACCGCACTGTCGCGGTGCCTGCGAGCAGGAGGTGCGCACCGAAGAGCAGCAAACCTGCGTCCCAGGTGGACTGAAAGCCGTCGACGTCGCCCGAGGCTAGTGCGCCCGCGGCTGCCGCGAAGATCGGCGCGTAGGCGAGCCGCATGGCAGCGGAGATCGCAGCCAGGAGAGTTCCGCCCGAGCACAGCACGGGGTAGAGGGCTACGGCGACGACGACGTCGAGTGCGGCGACCAGGAGCACCACCAAGGCTGCGGCGGCGGTGAGGCCGGCGGGGAGGGCGAGCATCACGCCGAGCGGGGCGATCACCGCCATCGCCGCGAGACCGACGCCGGAGACGATCGAAGCGGAGCGAATCGAGACTTCCAAGAGGGGACTCCTCATCTGAGAAAGGGACGCAGTTGACGGCCCTGGAATCGGAAGGGAGGCCGATTTATGGATAGTGTAGCTAACGGTTAGTGCCACTGTCTACTGACTGATGCCATGCTGGGACGCATGGAGTCAGACGCTCTGCGCATGACGATCAGTCAGCTATCCGAGGTGACGGGCGTCCACCCATCGACCATCAAGTTCTACATCTCATCGGGTCTCCTGCCGCGGGGAGAGTTGATCGCCTCCAATCGAGCCGTCTACGGTGCCGTCCACGTCGATCGCATCCGCTTCATCCGCACGCTGGTCACGGTGGGCGGCGTCAGCATCGCGCGGCTGCAGGATGTGGTCGCCGCACTCGACGGCGGATCGTTGACCGCCGTCCTTGCCGCCGCGCAGGACGCGGTGCGCGATGATCCCGCAGCCCCCTCCGTGCGGGAATCCACGCTCGACCGGCTGCGTGAGCGCTTCGGCATCGAAGCGGGAAGCCCTCTCTTTCACCATCCATCTCTGCGGCGGCTCGCGGCGGCTGCCGAGGCGGCAGAGGAGCCGCTGGGCGACGGGTTCGACGAGTGGCTCGACGGCCTCATCGATGCCGCGGATCGCGCGGCCAGCGCCGACCTCGCCCTCGTCTCGCACGCCGGATCACCTGCCGTCGCCGCCCAGTACGCGGTGGTGGGCATCCCGCTCGGCGACGTGATCCTCAAGCACGCTCGACGGCTGTGGCAGTCCACCTCGACGACCCAGACCTACGGCGCCGGTCCGGTCCGCCCTGCAGAGGATTGAGCCCTGGCATCCGTCCCCGCACCGGCGTAGCGTCGAGGTATCGGAAGGAGTCTGAGATGATCACATCCGAGACGACGAGCCTGTGGGTGGCCTACGGCGACAGCGGCGTGGTCGGGACGATCCGCAAGGGTGACGACGGCTACACCGTCACGATGGCGGGGGCGTCCTCGTCGGTCGGGACGTACCCGACGATGGATGCCGCCAAGGGCGCCCTGAACTCGCATCAGCGGCCCGGCTCCGGCTGGCCGCAGTTCCGCGAGCACTGAACCGCAGGCGAAGAATCACGGCACGTCGAACACGTGCGTGGCGTGCCGCACCGGATCGTCGCGCTCCAGGTGGCGTCGTTCCTGTGCGGCCCAGCGCGCCCAGTGCGGGCGGTAGGCGTCGCCGTCGCGGGTGAGCGCGCGCTCGCGGCGGGAGTCCTCCGGCGATTCCAGCCACACGCGCACCTCGCCGAGCGGCGCCGTAGCTGCGGTGAGCAGCCCGGACCCCTCGACGACGAGCGGCAGGTCGGGCACGACCGCGTACGCCTCGGCACGCGCGTGGGCGACCCAGTCCCAACGACGCCACACACCGATACGTCCCGCGCGATGGGGAGCGAGGATGTGCTCGCGGGCGTCCTCGACGCCGTCGTCGAGTCCGTCCCAGCCCGGATACAGGGAGTCGAGGGCGACCAGTTGCACGGCTCCCCCGCCCGGCCACCGCGCGACCAGGTCGCGTGCGAGCGAGCTCTTGCCCACCCCGCTGCGTCCGTCCAGGAGCACGACCGGTGCGGCGACGACGCACGCTGCGATCGCGGCCAGGATGGTATCGGATGCCGCGCCCAGCGCCGCGGTCACCGCATCGGCGCGGTCAGCGCTTGAGCGCACGGATGATGCGACTGAGCGTACGGCCGGCGACCCAGATGAAAGGAATCGCCACCGCGACCAGCGACACGAGGTTCGGCTCGAAGCGCAGATCGTCGCCGCGGCGGATGTAGGCGCCGAGCGGGATCGAGACGCCGCCTCCTCCGCCGCCGTTGCTGCCTTCCTTGTCCTCACCGGCGCCGAAGCCCGACCAGGCGAGCGCGACGGGGACGATGCGGACGCCGTCGACGTCCTGCTGCTCGCCGTACGCGCTTGTGACGCCGAGCGATGCGGTCTGCTTGCCGAGTTCGAGTGCGAGATTGGGCATGGGTCCACGCTAGTCCCCTCGGCGGCATCCGTCAGCCGGAGCCGTGACCACCCGAGAAGGGCAGCCGCGGACTGCTCGGCAGGGCCTCGACGTCGCGCCGGGCGCCCAGCGCGCTGGCGCGCATGACCGCCCCGCGGCCGAACCGCGCGCTCGCGTCGTCGAGCGCCTCGTCGACGCGTCGCCAGTCGGCGTCGTCGTCCCACAGGGCCAGCGGCGAGCCGTCGGCGGCGCGCAGGTTCTCGCCGCGCACGCCGACCAGGCGCACCGGCTGGTCGAGGTCGATGCGCTCGAACAGCTCGATGGCGACGGCGCCGATGCGCTGGCCGACCTGCGTGGGCTCGGCCAGCGTCTGCGATCGGGACAGCGTCGTGAAGTCGGCCTTGCGCACCTTGATCGCGATCGTCGCGGCCGACCAGCCACCCGCGCGCAGCCGCGCCGCCACCCGGTCACCCAGCCGCCGCAGCTCCGTGCGCAGCACGGCGGGGTCGGCGACGTCCTCCAGGAAGGTCTCCTCGTGGCCCACGCTCTTCTCCACCCGGTGCGTCTCGACCTCGCGCGGGTCTATGCCGCGCGCGAGCTGCGAGATCCGCTCCCCCATCGCCTGGCCGAGGGCGCGATCGAGCACCGGGCGGGGCGTGGCGATGATGTCGGCGACCGTGCGGATGCCACGTGCCTCCAGCGCCTCGGCGGCCTTGGGACCGACGCCCCAGAGCGCGCGCACCGGGCGCGCGGCGAGGAAGGCCGCGGTGTCGGATTCGCTCACGATGAGCAGGCCGTCGGGCTTGGCGAGAGTCGATGCGATCTTCGCGACATGCTTGGTCGAGGCCACCCCCACGCTGCACACGAGCCCGGTCCGCTCACGGACGCGGGCGCGTAGTATCCGCGCGATCTGTCCCGGACTCCCCCACAGCCGGCGCGCGCCGCCGACGTCGAGGAACGCCTCGTCGATCGACAGCGGCTCCACGAGCGGGGTCACCTCGTGGAAGATGGCCATGATCTCGCGCGACAGCGCGGCGTAGCGCTCGAAGTGCGGCACGACGACCACCGCGTTCGGGCACAGACGCAGCGCCTGCCCCACGGCCATCGCCGAACGCACCCCGAACCGGCGCGCCTCGTAGGAGGCGCTGGAGACCACGCCGCGTCCCTCCAGACCCCCGACGATGAGCGGCCTGCCGGCCAGGGACGGATCGTCGAGCACCTCGACGGCCGCGTAGAAGGCGTCCATGTCGACGTGGAGGATGCGAGTGCCGGTGTCGTCGGCGTCTGCCGGCGATACAAGGCGCCCGCTTCCGTCACCGCGTCCCATGCCTCCATTGTCGGCGACACCGCCGACATCGCGTCAACGGGCACCCTCGCGAGAAGAACCGGCACCCTCGTGAGAAGAACGGGCACCCTCGCGAGAAGAACGGGGTGCGCGTCAGCGGGCGGTGAGCGCCTCCAGCTCGACGCGAGGCCCGGTGAAGAACGGAGTCTCCTCGATGACGTGCCGTCGGGCGCCGGTGGCGCGCAGCTCCCGCATGAGGTCCACGATGCGCACGAGATCGTCGGCCTCGAACGCGAGCAGCCACTCGTAGTCGCCGAGGCCGAACGCCGCCACCGTGTTGGCGAGCACGTCGCGATAGTCGCGCGCGGCGGCGCCGTGCTCGCGCAGCAGCTCGCGGCGCTCGTCGTCGGGCAGCAGATACCACTCGCGCCCGCGCACGAACGGATACACGCACAGGAATCCGCGCGGCTGGTCGCCGGCGAGAAAGGCCGGCACGTGCGAGCGGTTGAACTCCGCCGGGCGGTGCACGCCGATGTTCGACCACACCGGCAGCAGCCCCGGATCGGCGGTGAGCACGCGATAGGCCGCCTGCAGGGTCGCGGTGTCCTCCGCCCACCACCAGGCCATCAGGTCGGCGTCGGCGCGGAACCCGGCGACGTCGTACCAGCCGCGCACGCGCAGCCCGTCGAGTGCGGCGAGGCCGGCGCGGACGGCGGCCACATCGGTCGGCGCGCCCTGGAACACGGCGTACATCGTGAACGCGGTCGCGTCGTTGACGGCATCCGCCACGGCGGAGTGGTCGACCGGAGGAATCGTGTCGGTCATTGCTCGCCCTTCTCTCGTTTCAGTCCTCGGTGCCGGCGAGCACCGGGATGCCGGTGACCTCGCCCTCGCGCATGCGACAGCTGCCCGGCGGCGCCTCGTCGGGGAACGCTCCGAGCGCTCCGGTGGTGACCGGCTCGGCGGACTCGCCGCGTGCGCGCGCGGCACGCTCGAGCACCAGGTCGACCAGGCCCCGCACGAACGCGGGCCGGGTGCCGGCCGTTCCGGCCCGCACGGCCGCCATCCCCAACTCGCTCGCCGCCTCGAGCGCCTCGATGTCGAGGTCGAAGGCCACCTCCATGTGGTCGGAGATGAAGCCGATCGGTGCGATCACCACCCGCTCGACGCCCGCGGCGTGCAGCCGGGTCAGCTCGTCGGAGACGTCGGGCTCCAGCCACGGCGTGCGCGGATCGCCGGAGCGCGAGCAGTAGGCCAGGCTCGATGACAGCGGCACGGCGACGGTCTCGCGCAGCCGGGCGTCGATCGTGGCGCGGACGTCCTCGTGCTGCTCGCGGTACCCCGGCCCGGTCGCGGTCGACGCGCGCTGCATCGTGTCGGGGATGGAGTGCGTCACGTACACGACGTGCATCGGGCCGTCGCCGGGCAGCCGACCTGCCGCCTCCACGATCGCCTCGGTGTTGGCGTCGATGAACCCCGGCTCGTTGAAGAACGGGCGGACGATGTCAAGCTCCAGCCCGGGCACGGCGAGTTCGGCCACCGCGGCCGCGAGGTGCTCCCGATACTGGCGACTGCCGGAATACGACGCATAGGCGCTCGTGACGACGACGAGGATGCGGCGCGCGCCGAAGGCGACGGCATCGCGCAGCACGTCGACGGTGTACGGATGCCAGTTGCGATTGGACCAAAGGACGGGAAGCGTCACGCCGCGGGCGGCGAGCTCGGTCTCCATCGCGGCGCGAAGCGCGAGGTTCTGCCCGTTGATCGGGCTGCGCCCGCCGAAATGGTAGTAGTGCTCCCCCACCGCCAAGAGCCGTTCCTCGGGGATGTTCTTGCCCCGCGTCACGTTGCGCAGGAACGGCAGCACGTCATCGGTCTGATTCGGCCCGCCGAACGAGCAGATCAGCAGCGCGTCGTACGGTGCGGGGTCGGGTGCGAGGGCTCGGGTCACTGCGCGGCACGCTCCAGGATCAGCTCTCGCACGCGGGCGGCGTCGGCCTGTCCACGCATGGCCTTCATGACGGCGCCGATGACGGCGCCGGCGGCCTGCACCTTGCCGTCGCGGATCTTCGCCAGCACGTCCGGCTGAGCCGCCAGCGCCTCGTCGATCGCGGCGATGAGGGCGCCGTCGTCGGAGACGACGGCGAGTCCCCGAGCATCGACGACCTCCTGCGGAGTGCCCTCTCCGGCGATGACGCCCTCCAGCACCTGGCGGGCGAGCTTGTCGGTGAGGGTCCCTGCGTCGATCAGCGCCTGCAGGGCGGCGACGGATGCCGGTTCGACGAGCGAGGCGGCATCCACCCCCTGCGCGTTCGCGATGCGGCTGATCTCGCTCATCCACCACTTGCGCGCGGCGACGGGCGACGCCCCGGCGGCGATGGTGGCCTCCACCTCGCTGAGCAGGCCCGCGTTGACGACGCCCTGGAAGTCGATGTCGGCGAAGCCCCACTCCGCCTTGAGCCGGCGACGGCGCGCCGCGGGCGGTTCAGGCAGCGCCGCGCGCAGCTCCTCCACGAGCGAGAGCGCAGGCGCGACCGGCAGCAGGTCAGGCTCGGGGAAGTAGCGGTAGTCGTCGGCATCCGACTTGGGGCGCCCCGGCGAGGTCGTCCCGGTGTCCTCGTGCCAGTGCCGGGTCTCCTGGACGATCTCGCCGCCCGCGGCGAGGATCGCAGCCTGCCGCTGGATCTCGTAGCGCACGGCGCGTTCGACCGAGCGCATCGAGTTGACGTTCTTGGTCTCGGTGCGCGTGCCGAGCTTGTCCTGACCCCGCGGCCGCAACGACACGTTCGCGTCGCAGCGGAGGTTTCCGCGCTCCATGCGCGCCTCCGAGATGCCGAGCGCACGCACGATGTCGCGGATCGCGGCGACGTACGCCTTCGCCACCTCGGGTGCACGGTGCTCGGCGCCGAAGATGGGCTTGGTCACGATCTCGACCAGGGGAACGCCTGCGCGGTTGTAGTCCACGAGCGAGTACTCCGCACCCTGGATGCGGCCGGTCGCACCTCCCACGTGCGTGAGCTTGCCGGCATCCTCCTCCATGTGTGCGCGCTCGATCGGCACCTCGACGATGGTGCCGTCCTCGAGCTCGATGTCGACCTTCCCGTCGAACGCGATCGGCTCGTCGTACTGCGAGATCTGGTAGTTCTTGCCGAGGTCCGGGTAGAAGTAGTTCTTCCGCGCGAAACGGCAGCGGGGCGCGATCGAGCAGCCGAGCGCGAGTCCCAGACTGATCGAGGAGCGCACGGCGGTCTCGTTCACCACCGGCAGCGAGCCGGGCAGTCCCATGTCCACCGGCGCGACGAGCGTGTTGGGCGCGGCGTCGTGGTGGGCGGGGTGGGCGGGGTTGCCCGCGGCGGAGAACATCTTCGTCCGCGTGTTCAGCTCGACGTGCACCTCGAAGCCGAGCACCGGCTCGAACCGTTCGAGCGCCTCGTCGAAGTCCATCAGCGCGACCTTGGCCATCAGCGGCTCCCTCCGAGGACCGGGGCGCGGTCCAGCAGCGGACCGCCCCACTGATCGACCAGCAGCGCCTCCAGGGCCGCGCCGACGCGGTAGAGCCGCGCGTCCTCGCGGGCCGGGGCGAGGAACTGGATGCCGACGGGCAGACCGTCCTCCTCCGCCAGTCCGCTGGGGAGCGAGATCCCCGGGATGCCGGCGAGGTTCGCCGGGATCGTCGTGACGTCGTTCAGGTACATCTGCAGCGGGTCGTCGATCCGCTCGCCCAGCCGGAACGCCGTCGTGGGCGAGGTGGGGGTCGCGATGACGTCGACCTGCGCGAACGCGGCGTCGAAGTCGCGCTGGATGAGCGTGCGCACCTTCTGCGCGCTGCCGTAGTAGGCGTCGTAGTATCCGGCCGACAGCGCGTAGGTGCCGAGGATGATGCGGCGCTTGACCTCGTCGCCGAAACCGGCCTCGCGACTGGCTGCCATCACGTCCTCCACGGTGCCGCCTGCGACCTCCACCCGCAGGCCGAAGCGCACCGAGTCGAACTTGGCGAGGTTGCTGGATGCCTCGGCCGGAAGGATCAGGTAATACGCCGCCACGCCGTACTCGAAGTGCGGGGCGCTCACCTCCACGATCTCCGCGCCGTGCGCCTCCATCGTCTGCAGCGCCGCGTGGAACGATGCCGAGACGCCCGACTGGAAGCCGCTGTCGGGAAGCTCGCGGACGACGCCCACGCGCAGGCCCTTCAGCACGTCGCCGCGTGCACCCTCCCGCGCGGCCTCCGCGAACGACGGCCAGGCCTCCGACAGCGAGGTCGCATCGTGCGGGTCGTGGCCGCCGATCGCGTCGTGCACGAGCGCGGCGTCGAGGACCGTGCGCGACACGGGCCCTACCTGGTCGAGGCTGGAGGCCAGCGCGATCGCGCCGTAGCGGCTCACCGCGCCGTACGTGGGCTTGAGGCCGACGGTGCCGGTCACGTGCGCGGGCTGTCGGATCGAGCCGCCGGTGTCGGAGCCGAGCGCGACCGGGGACTCGAAGGCCGCCACCGCCGCCGCCGATCCGCCGCCGGAGCCGCCGGGGATGCGGTCGAGGTCCCACGGGTTGTGCGTGGGGCCGTACGCGGAGTGCTCGGTCGACGAACCCATCGCGAACTCGTCCATGTTGGTCTTGCCGAGCGGCACGAGTCCGGCGGCGCGGGCGCGCGCCACGACCGTCGCGTCGTAGGGCGAGAGGAAGCCCTCGAGGATCTTCGAGCCGCTGGTGGAGGGCATGTCGGTCGTCACCAGGACGTCCTTGATCGCCAGCGGCACGCCGGCGAGGGGTCCGAGCGTCTCGCCGGCGGCGCGGCGGCGGTCGAGGCCGGCGGCGACCTCGACCGCGTGATCGCTCACGTGCAGGAAGGCGTGCACGTCCCCGTCTACGGCGGCGATGCGGTCGAGGTGGGCGCGCGTGGCCTCGACGCTGGAGATCTCACCGGTCGCGAGAGCCGCGGCCAGCTCCGCGGCGGTGAGCCGGGTGAGGTCGGTCATTGCTCTTCTCCGAGGATCGCGGTCACGCGGAAGCGGTCGTCCGCGGCATCCGGCGCGTTCTGCAGCACCTGCGAGGCCGTGAGCATGTCGCCGACCACGTCGGGACGGAACACGTTCTGCAGGGCGATCGGGTGGCTCGTCGCGCGGACGTCGGGCGTTGCGACCTCGGACACCTTCGCGATGTTGTCGACGATCGCGTCGAGCTGGCCGGTGAGCCGGGCCACCTCCTCGTCGCTGAGCCGGATCCGGGCGAGCACGCCGAGATGGCGCACGAGATCGGGTGTGATTTCAGACACCAGACGATTCTACGGGGACCGGGCGATGCTGCCTCGGCATCGCCCGCAACGCCTACACGCGGATCACCGTGACGCCGGGGACTCCGTCGAGCGCGTCGAAGTCGGCATCCTGGGTCACAATGGGCAGTTCGTTGGCCGTCGCGATCGCCGCGATCCAGAGGTCATTGATCTCCATGCGTCGACCCTTCTCGGCGAGGAATACGCGCAGTCGCGCCCAATGGTGGGCAGCGTCGGCGGTTACCGGGATGACCGGCATCCCTCTGAGCTTTTCAAGCGTCGCGAGCCGCTCCGAACGAGCCTCGACGTCGGGTGCCGACAGCACGCCCACCTCGATCTCGGCCTGCGTAATGACGGTGGTGAGCAGCACATCTGGGAAGCTCGCAACATCCACTTGGCGACCCGCCTCGAGGCCGATCAGCACCGACGTGTCCAGCACTCCCGCTGACCGCGCGCTCACCAGCCGAGATCCTTGTCGTCGGTGAGTTCGCTCGCAAGCTCCCGCAGAAGATCGCGCAGGCCAGGGTCGGCCTGCTTCTTGTTCAGCCACGCGACGAACTCCTCCCGCGGCATCGGACGCCGGCCGTCGTCGCGGGCCGGCACGAGCCGCGCCACGGGGCGGCCGTGCACGGTGATCGTGATGTCTTCGCCCGCCTCGACGCGCCGCAGGACGCCCGCGGTGTCGTTGCGCAGCTCGCGAACCGGGATGTCGGCCATGTCAGCATCGTAGCTCTGCGTAGCCGTGTGTAGCACAGTCATGCGCGGAACTCTCCCGGACGCGGCTGTATCCATGGCGGGATCGCGTAGCCCGTCTCCCAGGGGAACCGCCTCTGCTTGTCGTCGTACGTGAGTTGGAGCAGCGGCACCGAGTGCTCGGGCGGGCGCCGGTAGAACCGGTTCGCGGCGATCGCGATCTCGCCGGGATTCGGCACGGCTTCGACCGTAACGCGATGCGTCCAACCCTCGAAGGTCAGCAGCTCGCCGGGCACGAGGTCGTTGCCGCCGCGTATGCGGTCGGCCACCTCGTTCAGGACCCCCGACGCCGTCCCCGGATCGACGCCGACCATCAACAGCTCGGGATGCCCGATCCCGAACAGGCCCACCGTATAGGCGAACGGCGGCTGCTCGTCGCGCTGCGCGTCGTCCGTGGCATCGCCGAGCCGGCTGCAGCACGAGCACTGATCACCGCCGACGTACTGGATGTAGACGCCGTGCGCACGGATCACGTCGGCGGTGTGCTTGTCTTCCTGGTCCAGCCAAGCCTGGATCGCGAGGTCTGATGTGCGTGTCATGGGTGTTCCCTTCTCGATGCCAGCAACAGTAGAACGTACATACGACACTCCACGCGACTCGGCGATACCGGCTTCCGCAGCATCGCTTCACACGCCACGATGGACACGTGTCAGAGTTCGACATCGCCGACATCGCCGACATCATGCACAGCAGCAAGATGGACGGATACGTCGACCCGGTATCCCGCGAAGTGCACACCCGCCTCGACGACGGCTTCTACGGGGACGATGACCAGGACGACATCGCGGACGACTGGATCCGGATCGACGCTGCCGATACAGCCGAGGAGTACGAGGACATGGTCGACTTCGCCGCGGCGGTGACCGACACGCCGCAGCGAATTCGACTGATGCGGGCGCTCGAGGGACGCGGCGCATTCCGCCGGTTCCGTGACGAAGTGCACCGAGATGGCGACATCGGCCGGCTGTGGCACCGCTTCCCGGACGCGAGGCGGGAGATGCGCGTCGCGTCCTGGCTGGCCGATGTCGACCTCATTCCGCACGAGGAATCCGACGTGCTCGTCGTGGCGCGGCAGGCGACCCTCGCCGAGGTGCGGCGCAGTCTGGCTCAGCTCGCGGATGCCGAGCTCGAGGCGGTCGCAGCACTCGAACGCGAGCTGCAGACCCCCGAGTGCCGATCGGATCCCGCGCGGGTGGCGGAACTTCTGGCGGATGACTTCGAGGAGGTGAGCGCGTCCGGGTCAGCGTGGAGCAAGGCGGACACGCTCGCCGGTCTCGCGGCCGAGGCATCCGAGGCCCCGCGCATCCACGTCCACGAGCTCGTCACCCGCCGCGTCGCGGATGACGTCGTGCTCGCGCGCTGGATGTCCGAACGGAGCGGCCGACGAGCGGAGCGGACCTCGCTCTGGCGGCGCGACGACGACAGGTGGCGCCTGGTGCACCATCAGGGCACGCCCGTGGCGTAAGCGCGCTGCACCCACGGTGCGTCTCGCTCGAGGAACGAGACCTCGACGGGCTCCGCGGAGCCTGCCGTCACCGCGAGCTTGATCACCCGGCATCCGGATCGAGTGCTTCGAGCGCATCCGGCCCTTGCTCGACCAGCACCTTGAACTGGGCTGCGTCGATGACGCGCACGCCGAGCGCCTCCGCCTTCGCGAGCTTCGACCCGGCGCCCGGGCCCGCCGCGACGAAGTCGGTCTTCTTCGAGACGCTGGATGCCGCCT
>NZ_JASGFE010000015.1:0-51403 GCF_047605725.1 Microbacterium sp. | reverse complement strand
GTCTCCAAAACCGCAGGTTGCAGGTTCGATTCCTGTCCGCCCTGCGCGTCAGCGGTTGCTGACACACGGAAGGTCATACAGGTGGGTTGATGGTCCAAGACGAGCCGAACGGCGAGATCGTCGCGGCGGGCGGCGCCGTCCGAGAGAAGAAGCCGAACTTCTTCCAGCGGATCGCGCTGTTCATCCGGCAGGTCTTCGCCGAGCTCCGCAAGGTCGTCACCCCGACGCGGCAGGAGCTCATGAAGTTCACGGCCGTCGTGCTCGGCTTCGTCGTCGTGATGATGGCCATCGTCTACGGCCTCGACGTGCTGTTCGTCTGGGTCACGACCGTCGTCTTCGGCGTACCCGCCGGCGCCACCCCCTGACCACCCCACGACTCCGCGCGGATGCCGTCGATCGCGGCATCCGCGCCGCAATGGAAGAGAACGCAAGTGTCTGAGAGAAACGTCGACGACGTCGACTGGGCGACCGCCGCGGAGCAGTCCAGTGAGGACGATGAGGCCCAGGAGGGCAACATCCTCGCCGAGGAGGAGCGATCGGTCGAGCCGGCCGAGCACGTCGCCCTGCATGTCGTCGACGCGGATGCCGACGACGACACCGGCGAGTCCGACCTGGACGACATCGACATCGACGACCCGGAGGCTGATGCGATCGTGAACGACGCCCTGAACATCGACCATGCGGACGAGGCCGAGGCAGCCGCCGAGGTGCTGACCGACGCGCTCGCCGAAGAGGCTGCCGAGCGCGCCGCGCACGACGCCGACGAGGTCGCGCCCTACGACGGCCCCGACGTCAACGGCGAGCCCGACGAGCCCGTGCTCGGCGGCGACTTCCTCTCCGACTTCGAGGCCGCCGCGGGCATCGTCGCCGCCGCCGAGGAGGGCGACGAGGACCCGTACGACGCGTTCCGCGCCGAGCTGCGTGCGCTCCCGGGCAAGTGGTACGTCATCCACTCCTACGCCGGTTTCGAGCGCAAGGTCAAGGCCAACATCGAGCAGCGCAAGTCGACGCTCGAGGTCGAGGAGGACATCTACCAGATCGAGGTCCCGATGGAGGACGTCGTCGAGATCAAGAACGGGCAGCGCAAGATGGTCACGCGCGTCCGGATCCCCGGCTACGTGCTCGTGCGCATGGAGCTCAACGAGGACACCTGGTCGGTCGTACGCCACACGCCGGGCGTCACCGGCTTCGTCGGCAACGCGCACAACCCGACCCCGCTGCGCTTCGAAGAGGCCTTCAACATGCTGAAGTCGCTCGTCGAGGTCAAGGAGGTCGCGCCCGCCAAGGCCGGTGCCGCGAAGGGCTCGGCGACGCAGTCGCGCGCCATCCCCGCCGAGGTCGACTTCGAGACCGGCGAGACGATCACGATCAAGGAAGGCTCGTTCGCGGGCCTTCCCGGCACGATCAGCGAGATCAAGCCCGAGAGCGGCAAGCTCACCGTGCTCGTCTCGCTGTTCGAGCGCGAGACGCCGGTCGAGCTGTCGTTCGACCAGGTCACCAAGCTCTGAGCCGACGGGCCGCAGCCCACGCGAGGCATCGGTCTACGACCCCCGCGCAGGTGATGCACGCAGAGTCCGGTGGTACACTTCGGGCATGCCCACCGCACGTCACCGCTACCAGATCACAGAGACCGACGAGGTGGCGCGCGCGCTCGACGCGGCGGAGAAGCGCTGGCCGGGCGAACCGCGCTCGCGGCTGATCGTGCGGTTGATCACCGAGAACGGTGAGGTGCTCGCCGAGGTGGACAGGGCGGAGGCGGCCCGTCGGAGCGCCGCGATCGATGCGGTGGCCGGATCCTTCCGCGGCCTCTATCCGGCCGGGTACCTCGAAGAGCTTCGCGAGGACTGGGCGGAGTGATCGTTCTCGACGCGAGCGTCATGATCGCGATCCTCGACGCCGACGACACCCACTTCGCCGCGGCGCGGGAGTTGTTCCGCGCCCATACGGCCGATCGGCTCGTCGCGCACCGCCTCACGATGGCCGAGACCCTCATCCAGGCGATCCGGGCACAGCGCGGTCATGCCGTCGCCGCGGCGCTCGCCGAGCTCGGCATCGAGCCTCACGGCGAGCTCGACGACCCCCTCGAGCTCGCCGAGCTGCGCGAGCGCACCGGGCTGAAGCTGCCGGACAGCTGTGTGCTGAAAACCGCGCTGCGCGAGCGCGCGACGCTCGCCACCTTCGACGCACGTCTGGTGGCATCGGCCCGCGCTCTCGGCGTGGCGGTCGTTCCCGAGCCCTCCTGACGGCCCGGGCGCGCACACGAACCCGGAACTCGGTGGCCCGCTACTCGTGGGCCTCGAACGGGAACGGGGCGTCGGCATCCGTCGTCGCTGCGGGCGCCTCGTCGTGCCGGCCCAGCAGGGCCAGGAGCGGGAAGAACAGCACGGTGAGCATCGCGCCGCCGACCATGGCCGCCGCGGTGCTCTCCTCGAGCAGCCCCTGATCGGCGCCGATCTGGGTGACCGCGATCACCAGCGGCAGCGTCGTGGCGGTGAACAGCGCCGCCGTGCGCCGGTCGGACAGGGTCGTGCCCGGCGCGGGGACCAGCAGGCCCGGGATGCCGCGCACGAGCAGCATCACGCCCGCGAAGACCGGCACGAGCACGAGCGTGGCCGGATCGGCCAGGAGTCTCGCGAGCGGGAACGAGATCCCGGTCGTCACGAAGAACACCGGCACGAAGAACCCGAATGCGATCGAGTCGAGCTTGGCCTCGATGACGCGCAGCTCTTCCGGGTCGCCGTCCTGCAGCACGACGCGCGCGAGCATCCCCGCGGTGAACGCGCCGAGGAGGAAGTCCACGCCGAGTGCGAGCGCGAGGCAGACCAGTGCGGCCACGAGCAGCACGACGAACCTGACCCCGAACTGCCCGCTCGTGTGCAGGGTCGCCGAGACCATGCGCCGCAGCCACTGGTGCGGGCCGCGCGAGGCGATCCAGAACGCGGATGCCGCGATCGCGACGAACAGGCACAGCACGATCACGCCGACCACCGGCTGCCGCCCGCTGAGGAGCACCGACACCGCGACGAGGGGGAGGAACTCGCCGATCGCGCCGGCGGCCCCGATCGTCGCCCCGAGCGGGGTGCGGGCGATGCCGCTGTCGCGCAGGGCCGGCATGATCGTCCCCAGCGCCGTGCCGGTCAGCGCGATCGCGATGATCGCGGCCGATGCCACGCCGTCGCCGAGCACCGCGGCCGCCGCGACGGCCAGCGCCGCGGACAGGGCCCACCCGGCGATGCTGCGGCGCCCGGTGCGCCCGCGCAGCGCGGTCGGGTCGATCTCGTTGCCGGCCATGAAGAAGAGCATCGCCAGGCCCAGCTGCGACAGCGTGGTCATGAACGCGGTCTCCGACACCCAGCCCAGCCCGTCCGGGCCGACCAGCATCCCGAGGGCGATCTCGAAGACCACGAGCGGCACCATGACGGCCCGGCGCACGAGCGTCGCCAGCAGCGGTGCGACACACGCCACGAGCGGGATGATGAGGATGCCGAGGTCGACGTCGTCCACGTGCGCTTTCCTCTCTCGGCGGCCTGGCGCCCATCGTAGGGCCGGCCGCCCCCGCGGCGCGAAGTGCGCCGCGGCCTGGGGTAGACTCGTATGGTTTGTGTGCCGCTTCGGCGTGCGCGCGGACGACACCGCCCTCCGGAGACGCCGGAGCCGCGGGAGAACGGATGCCGCGGCATCCGCTCGACGAAAGGAAACACGAATGGCACCGAAGAAGAAGGTGACCGGCCTGATCAAGCTCCAGATCAAAGCCGGCGCCGCCAACCCGGCGCCGCCGATCGGGCCCGCGCTCGGTCAGCACGGCGTCAACATCATGGAGTTCTGCAAGGCGTACAACGCGGCGACGGAGACTCAGCGCGGCAACGTCATCCCGGTGGAGATCACCGTCTACGAGGACCGCAGCTTCACGTTCATCCTGAAGACGCCGCCGGCGGCCGAGCTCATCAAGAAGGCCGCGGGTGTGGCCAAGGGCTCCAAGACCCCGCACACGACCAAGGTCGGCAAGCTCACGAAGGAGCAGGTGCGTCAGATCGCGGAGACCAAGCAGCCCGACCTGAACGCGAACGACCTCGAGGCCGCCTCGAAGATCATCGCCGGCACCGCCCGTTCCATGGGCATCACGGTCGAGGACTGAGGGGGAGAAGGCAATGGCAAAGTCCAAGGTTTACGAAGCGGCCGCGGCGAAGATCGACCGCGACCGGGTCTACACGTCCACCGAGGCCGTGGCCCTCGCGAAGGAGACGGGCTCGAAGAAGTTCGACTCCACCGTCGAGGTCGCCCTCAAGCTCTCGGTCGACCCGCGCAAGGCCGACCAGATGGTGCGCGGCACCGTCATGCTGCCGCACGGCACCGGCAAGACCGCGCGCGTGGTGGTGTTCGCGACCGGCCCGGCCGCCGAGGCCGCGATCGCGGCCGGTGCGGACGAGGTCGGCGGCGCCGAGCTGATCGCCAAGGTCGCCGGCGGCTGGACCGCGTTCGACGCGGCCGTCTCCACGCCCGAGCTGATGGGTCAGGTCGGGCGCCTCGGCAAGGTCCTCGGTCCCCGCGGCCTCATGCCGAACCCCAAGACCGGCACCGTGACCCCCAACCCGGCCAAGGCCGTGGAGGAGATCAAGGGCGGCAAGATCGAGTTCCGCGTCGACAAGCACGCCAACGTGCACTTCGTCGTCGGCAAGGCCTCGTTCACCGCCGAGCAGCTCGACGAGAACTTCAAGGCCGCGGTCGAGGAGATCGTGCGCCTGAAGCCCTCCAGTTCCAAGGGCCGCTACATCCAGAAGGGCGCGGTGTCGACGACGTTCGGCCCGGGCATCCCGCTGGACGTCGCCTCGCTCTGATCGCTCACGCGACGCGAAGGGCCCCGCCTCCGGCGGGGCCCTTCGCGTTCCGGCGCTGCTGCCTCGTGCAGCCCGCGATTCTGTCCCGCTTACAGGGCCAGGCGACACCGGGCCCGCACCGGCCGCGGTGTTGACGTCAACGACCCTGTAAGCGGGACATCTCACCTCGCACATCGACGCGGCAGCGGTGTTCGAGGAGCCGCCCCCGGGCTTGTCGGCGGGGGCGCGCGAGCGGCATCGACGCGCCCGGCGTCGGTGTAGCCTTTTCGAGGATCATCGCGGCCGCACGGCCGTGTTCGACGACGAGGTGGCAATGGCATCCCCTGAACTCTCCCTTCAGCTCTACTCGGTCAGGGAGGCGCTCGATGCCGATCTGGGCGGAACCCTCGACCGGCTCGCGGCCATCGGGCTGCGCAACGTCGAGGCCTTCGGCTTCCTCGGGCGCGCGGCCGAACTGCGCGCGGCCCTCGACTCCGCGGGCCTGCGCTCGCCGAGCGGACACGCCCCGTTCCTCTCCGATCGGCTGGGCTTCGGCGACAGCACCGTGGACGTGCCGCCGGCCGCGCAGGTCTTCGACGACGCCCTGACCGTCGGTGTGGAGCTGCTGATCGACCCGATGGTCGCTCCCGACCGCTGGTACTCGCGCGACGAGGTGGTCGCCACCGCCGACCGCCTCAACGGCCTGGTCGACCAGGCCGCCGAGCGCGGGCTGCGCATCGGATACCACAACCACTCGCACGAGTTCCACAAGAGCTTCGACGGCGTCACCGCCTACGAGACGTTCATGGGCCTGCTCGACCCGCGCGTGGTGCTGGAGGTCGACGTGTTCTGGGCCGCCACCGGCGGCCAGGACGTCGTGGCCCTCCTCGGCCGCCTCGGCGACCGCGTGCGCCTGCTGCACGCGAAGGACGGCATCATCGGCATCGACCCGTTCCTCGATCTGGAGAACTTCGCCGCCGACAAGCTCGACCAGCGCGTCGCGGGATCCGGGGAGGTCGGCCTTGAAGCGGTCCTGGCCGCGGCCCCCGCCGCCGAGTACGCGGCGATCGAGTTCGACCGGTACGACGGCGACCTGTTCCAGGCCATCGCCGACAGTGCCGCCTACCTCCGTTCGGTGGGCGTGCGATGAGCGGCGGGTCGGTCGGAGTCGGCTTCATCGGCACCGGGATGATCAGCAACACCTACCTGGAGAACCTGACGTCGTTCCCCGACGTGCGCGTGGTGCTCCTGGGGGACCTCAACACCGAACTCGCCGCCGCACGCGCGGCCCAGCACGGCGTCGCCGCCAGCGGCGGCCCCGACGACGTGCTGAGCCACCCAGACGTGGAGCTCGTGGTCAACCTCACGATCCCCGCGGCGCACGTGCCGGTCAGCTCCGCGGCGATCGCCGCCGGCAAGCACGTGTGGTCCGAGAAGCCGATCGGGGTCGACCGGGAGAGCGCTCGGGGTCTGCTGGCGCAGGCGGATGCCGCGGGCCTGCGCGTGGGCATCGCACCGGACACGGTGCTCGGCCCCGGGCTGCAGACCGCGCGCCGCGCGATCCTCCGCGGCGACATCGGGGTGCCGCTGTCGGCGCAGACCACGATGCAGTACATCGGGCCGGACATCTTCCACCCCGCCCCGGAGTTCCTCTTCGCGCGCGGCGCCGGCCCGCTGTTCGACATGGGTCCGTACTACCTGACCGCGCTCGTGCATCTGCTCGGGCCGCTCGCCCGCGTCGCCGCGGTCGCCACGAAGGGCCGCGCCACGCGCCGCATCCAGGTGGGGGATCGCGCCGGCACGGAGTTCCCGGTCGAGGTGCCCACCCTCGTGCAGGCGATCGCCCAGTTCGAGGGGGGTGCGACGAGCCAGAGCGTGCTGAGCTTCGACTCGCCGCTCGCGCGCACCGGCGTGGTCGAGATCACCGGCACCGAGGGGACCCTCGTCGTCCCCGACCCCAACACCTTCGGCGGCGAGGTGCGCATCACGCGCGCCGCGCCCCTGAAGCGGATGAGCGCGGAGCCGGAGTGGCATCCGGTGCCCTCGGTGGGCATCGAGGCCGGCCGAGGCCTCGGGGTGCTCGACATGGCCCGCGCCATCCGCGCAGGGGTGCCGCACATCGCGACCGGCGAGCTCGGCTACCACGTGCTCGACGCGCTCGTCGCGATCGAGGAGTCGGCCGCCTCCGGCCGGTTCGTCGAGGTGGGGAGCACGGTCGGCGACATCCCTCTCGTCCCCGACGACCGCGATCCCTTCGAGGCGACGCTGGATCCCGGCGCGGTGCGGCAGGCAGGAGCGGCCTCGTGAGCGGCACGGGCCCGGGCGTCGGCATCCTCGGCGGCGGGTTCATGGGCGCCGTGCACAGCCGCGCCGTGCGCGCCGCTCGCGGGCGCCTCGTCGCCGTCGCCGGATCCTCGCCGGAGTCGGGGGAGCGCGCCGCCGCGGCGCTCGGCATCGAGCGGGCGGCCCCCGACGTCGATGCGGTGATCGCGGCATCCGACGTCGACGTCGTGCACGTGTGCACCCCCAACGCGGTGCACGCCGACCAGGCGCTGCGCGCGATCGCCGCGGGCAAGCACGTGGTGTGCGAGAAGCCGCTGGCCACCACGGTCTCCGACGCGCGTGCCGTCGCCGACGCGGCCGAGGCCGCGGGCGTCGTCGGCGCGGTGCCCTTCGTCTACCGATACCACCCGATCGTGCGCCACGCGCGCGCCCTCGTGCAGCAGGGAGAGTTGGGCACGATCCTCACGATCGACGGGGCCTACCTGCAGGACTGGCTGGCGGCGGCCTCCGAGACCAACTGGCGGGCGGATGCCGCAGCCGGCGGTGCCTCGCGGGCCTTCGCTGACATCGGGTCGCACCTGTGCGACCTGCTCGAGTTCGTCACCGGTGACCGCATCCGCGCGCTGTCCGCACGCACGCGCACCGTCTACGCCGAGCGCGACGGCGCGACGGTCGCCAACGAGGACATCGCCGCCCTCGTGGTCGAGCTGGCCGGCGGCGGGCTCGGCACGCTCCTGGTCACCCAGCTCGCGCCCGGACGCAAGAACGGGCTCGTGCTCGAGGTCCACGGCACCGAGCGCAGCGTGCGCTTCGAGCAGGAGGACCCGGAGCGACTGTGGATCGGGCAGCGCGACGGCTCGCAGCTGATCCTGCGCGATCCCGGTCTGATCGGCGACCGCGGGCTCTCGATCGTGCCCTCGGGCCACCCGATGGGCTACCAGGACGCCTTCAACGCCTTCATCGCCGACGCCTACGCCGCGGCGGCGGGCGAGACTCCGGACGGACTCCCGACCTTCGCGGACGGCGTGCGGGCGGCCGAGCTGACCGCCGCGGTCCTGGAGTCGGCGCGCACCGGCGCGTGGATCGACGTCCCCGCCATCTGAACCCCCGAAGGAGCTGCCATGACCACCGCATCGCACCCCGTGACGCTGTTCACCGGCCAGTGGGCCGACCTGCCGTTCGAGGAGGTGGCCAGGCTCGCGGCCGAGTGGGGCTACGACGGCCTCGAGATCGCGGCATCCGGAGACCACCTGGACCTCAAGCGCGCCGACGAGGACGACGCCTATGTCGCGTCCCGGCTCGAGATCCTCGATCGGCACGGGTTGAAGGTCTTCGCGATCTCGAACCATCTCGCCGGCCAGGCGGTGTGCGACGCGCCGATCGACTTCCGTCACCAGGCGATCGTGCGCCCCTACGTGTGGGGGGACGGAGACCCCGAGGGTGTGCGCCAGCGCGCCGCCGAGGACATGAAGCGCGCCGCGCGCGTGGCCCGCAAGCTCGGCGTCGACACGGTCGTCGGCTTCACGGGGTCTGCGATCTGGCCGTACGTGGCGATGTTCCCGCCCGTGCCCGCGTCGGTGATCGAGGCCGGCTACGAGGACTTCGCGAACCGGTGGAACCCGATCCTCGACGTCTTCGACGCGGAGGGCGTGCGGTTCGCGCACGAGGTGCACCCGAACGAGATCGCGTACGACTACTGGACGAGCGTGCGCGCCCTGGAGGCGATCGACCATCGCGAGGCCTTCGGGTTCAACTGGGACCCGTCGCACATGATGTGGCAGAACATCGACCCGGTGGGCTTCATCTGGGACTTCCAGGACCGGATCTACCACGTCGACTGCAAGGACACGCGCATGCGCCCCCGCAACGGCCGCGCCGGCGTGCTCGGCTCGCACCTGGCGTGGGGCGATCCGCGTCGCGGCTGGGACTTCGTCTCGACCGGTCACGGCGACGTGCCGTGGGAGGACTCGTTCCGTGCGCTGGACGCGATCGGCTACACCGGCCCGATCTCGATCGAGTGGGAGGATGCCGGCATGGACCGCCTGCACGGCGCCGCCCAGGCGGTGCAGTACGTGCGGTCGCTGCTGTGGCCCAAGCCCACGGCATCGTTCGACGCCGCCTTCTCGAACCAGTAGTCGGGATCAGGCGTCGCGCCGCACCTCGAACCCGCTGCCTCCGGTGGGGGAGAGCTCGGTGACCCGGGCCTCGCGCACGCGGCCCCAGCGCGGGCCGCGGGCCGTCCAGGCCAGCACCCGGTCGACCTGGTCGTCGGTGCCCTCGATCTCGGCCTCGACGCTGCCGTCGTAGCGGTTGCGGACCCAGCCCGAGACACCGGCATCCGTCGCCACGTGCTGCATCGTGTACCGGTATCCCACGCCCTGAACCTCGCCGGTGACCACCACGTGCACGCGCCTCATGCGCCCATCCTCGCAGGCTCTCAGCGCGGCAGGACCAGCGAGATGGCGATGGCGAGCATGACCACGGCGATGAGCCCGTCCAGGATCCGCCAGGCGCGCGGCGTCGCGAGCCAGCGGCCGAGTCCGCGTGCGCCGACGGCGAGGGCGAAGAACCAGGCGACCGATGCCACAGCCGCCCCCGCCGCGAACCACCAGCGTCCGTCGCCGTGGGTGGCCGCGACCGAGCCGAGCAGGAACACCGTGTCGAGGTAGACGTGCGGGTTGAGCCAGGTCAGCGCGAGGCACGTGAGCACGACCGGACCGAGGCGCGTGCGGGCCGCAGGCGCGGGGTCGTCGGCGCGCAGCGCCGCGCCGGACGGCCGCAACGCTCGCCGCGCGGCGAGGGCGGCGTAGCCGGCGAGGAAGAGCGCCCCGGCCCAGCGCACCGCGTCGATCAGCCACGGGAGGGCCTGCAGGAGCGCGCCGAGGCCGGAGACGCCGACGACGATGAGCACGGCGTCGGACAGCGCGCACACGGCCGCGACCACGAGGGCGTGGTCGCGGCGGATGCCCTGGCGCAGCACGAACAGGTTCTGCGCGCCGATCGCGACGATGAGCGAGAGGCCGAGGCCGAACCCGGCGAGGAGGGAGGCGATCACCCGGGCAGCCGGTTCGAGATGATCGCAAGACCCATGCGCCCACCGTACTGCCGCGGCCGCCGGGAGTACGAGGGCGCGGCACGAGCGCCGGAGGTTCCGCTTACAGGGCGAAGTGGCCGGTTCAGCCTCCGAGGCGACCGTATGGTGCATCTGGCCCTGTAAGCGGGACGCAACCCGGCCCGGCCTCGGGTCCGGTGCCGGGCGAGCGTGCCGCTAGAGGCCGCCGCTGAGGGCGCGCAGCAGCCGGGAGAGGTCGCGGATGTCTTCGACCGGCCAGGTCGACAGCCTGTCCGCCATCGCGCGGCGGCGTGCGCCGCGCGCCGCCTCCAGTCTGGCGCTGCCGTGCGCCGTGGGGGACAGCAGCTGGGCGCGCCGGTCGTCCGGAGCGGGTGTTCGAGACACCAGGCCGAGGCCCTCCAGCTCCGTCACCGCACGACTGAGCTGTCCCTTGTCGATGCCCAGCTCGTCCGCCAGCGCCGACAGCGTGCACCCCGATCGCCGTGCGATCGTCGTGAAGACCTTGTACGCGCCCGGCTGCAGTCCGGGGCTGATGGCCCCGGCCGCTTCGGCCATCAGCCGGCGCGCGCGTGCGAACAGGGCGCCGAACTCGGCCTCCAGCTCCTGCACGGCCTCATCCCGCCCGGCGTCGCGGGTTCCGCTGCCGCCCACCGCCTCCTCCGGTCCGGTCGTCTCGCGCACGGATTCGGGCGTCGCGTCGCGCACGTCAGTCATCTCGGCCCCGCTCGGTCTCGGCATCCGCTCGGACGGTCGAGATCGATCCCGTGGCCGCGTCCATGCCGGCCGGCACCGACACCGTCGCAAGATCCGCCTCGCCCGCCGTGACGCGCTCGCGCGTGGTCATGCGGGTCAACGGGATGTTGGGGAGGAAGAGGATCGCCACGAGGCACAGCAGGGCGAACGGCACCGCGATGAGGAACGAGTGCGAGATGCCCTGCGCGTACACGTCCTCCACGACCACGCGGACCGCGTGCGGAAGCGTCGAGACAGCCGGGAGCGTGCCCGACTGCAGTTGGGTCGCGACCTCCGCGCCTTCGGCTCCGAGGGAAGCGATCGCGCTCATGAGCGACTCCCTGCTCTGCTCGAACAGGTCGCCCACGCGCGTGGCGAGCGCGGCGCCCATGACCGCCACCCCGACGGTGCCGCCGAGGCTGCGGAAGAAGGTGACCCCGGAGCTGGCCACGCCGATCTCGCTCGGGTCGGCGGTGTTCTGCACGATCAGCACGAGGTTCTGCATCGTCATGCCGACTCCGGCGCCCATCAGGAACATGTACACCGAGACGAGCACGAAGTCGGTGTCGTAGTGCAGCGTCGTCAGCAGCCCGAGGCCCGCCGTCAGCAGGACGGAGCCGATCACGAGATAGATCTTCCAGTGGCCGTACCGGCTGATCAACTGCCCGACCACCATCGAGGAGACCAGCAGCCCGCCGATCATCGGGATCGTCATCAGACCCGCCTCGGTGGGTGTGGCTCCGCGGGCCATCTGCATGTACTGGCTGAGGAAGACGGATGCCCCGAACATGGCGATCCCGGTCGCGATCGACGCCAGCACCGACAGCGTGAACGTACGGTTGCGGAACAGGTGCAGCGGCACCAGCGGCTCGCTGCTGCGCAGCTCGGCGATCACGAACAGCAGCGCGGCCAGCAGCGCGCCACCGGTCATGAGCACCGTCTGCAGGCTCCACCACTCGAAGTCGCGGCCGGCGCTGGTGACCCAGATCAGCAGCAGCGAGACGGCCGTCGACAGCAGCACCGCGCCGAGCACGTCGATGCGCACCTTGCGCGGCTCGCGAGTGAGGCGGAGCGTGGCCTGCAGCACGACGAGCGCCGCGATCGCGAACGGGATGGCGACGTAGAAGTTCCACCGCCAGCCGAACGCGTCGGTGATGACGCCGCCCAGGAGCGGCCCACCGATCGTGGCCAGCGCCATGACGGCGCCGAACAGCCCCATGTAGCGGCCGCGCTCGCGGGGACTGATGATGTCGGCCATGATGATCTGGCTGAGGGCGGCGAGCCCTCCGGCGCCGAGACCCTGCACGGCGCGCGCGGCGATGAGGAACGCGGCGTCGTGGGCGAGACCGGCGGCGGCCGTGGCGAGCACGAAGATGATCAGGGCGACCTGGATGAGCGCCTTGCGGTCGAGCAGGTCGGCGAGCTTTCCCCAGATCGGGGTGGAGATCGCGGTTGTGAGCAGCGTCGCCGTGACCACCCAGGTGAACGCGGTCTGATCGCCGCCGAGGTCGTGCACGATGACCGGCAGGGCGGTCGAGACGACTGTCGCAGACAGCATTGAGACGAACATGCCCAGGAGCAGCCCGGAGAGGGCTTCGAGCACGCGCCGACGGGAGGCCGTGGGCGCTTCGGAATCGGACATGGGGGCCCTTCGAGACGGGTGCGGATGCCGCGGCGCCGTCGGCGCGGATGGTTGAACTGAGTCAACTATACGCCGATGATTGACTTCTATCAACTATCACCCCGACCCCTGTCGCGAGACCTCCCGTTTGCACCGTTTTGGGCCGAAAAGCGGTGCAAACGGGAGGTCTCGCGGTGGTGAGGGCGGGGAGATCAGTCGGCGAGGGCGAGCGCGCGGAACGGCTCGCGCGGCGTGAACGGCTCGCGCGGCGCCCGGGGTGCGGCATCCGCCTGTCGCTGCCGCACCGTGCGCAGGTAGAGCTCGTCGATGAGGGCGGTGGCAAGACCCACGAGCTTCGCGATCTCGGCCTCGTCGCGATCGACCCACGCACAGCGCGGCTCGTCGCCGACCGGGACGAAGCCGACGTGCTCCTCCCAGACCACGAGCGTGCGCTCCGCGCCGAGCACGTGCTGCTGCCACCACACCTGCCGCAGGTACGAGCGCGGGATCGAGCGCCAGGTCTTGTTCGTGGTCTTGATCTCCGCGAGCGTGATGCGGCCCGCGGGGTCGACGGCGACGCCGTCGGGGGTGGCGAGGTGCCGGCGCTCGACGACCGCGTGGAACAGCGCCGACGACGGCTGGATGCCGTGGGTCGCGGCCACCCACGCGGCGATCTCCGGCTCGCGTCGGCGTCCGTGCGCGGTGTAGGCGTTGCCGGAGAAGCCCGAGCCGAGGAGCTTCGCGTCGGCGGCACGCGGGATCGCGCCCAGCGAGGTCAGCGTGGCGACGTCCGTCGCGGTGATGCCCCGGGAGCGCGCACGGACCCACGCCACGCGATCGCGCGAGTCCGCGACGATGCGCGAGGCCAGCTCCGGGGTCACGCGTTCGAGCGTACGCCGGGGCGCCGACCCGCCATCGCCGCGACACCCGGTCCGGGCGCGCGGCCCTGCGCGAAGGCGCCCTCCGGCGGGGATAGGATCGTCGGGGCCAGGCCGAGGCGCGAACCAGAAGGAGCGGCATCCCGATGACCGGAACGACCACCGACCCGCAGCTGAAGGTCGGGGTCATCGGTCTCGGGTGGGCGGGGCAGCAGCACCTCGCGGCGTACGCGGACCTCCCTGGCGTCGAGGTCGTCGCCCTTGCGGCGCAGGAGCGCGACCTGCTGGACTCCCTCGGTGCACAGTACGGCGTGACGCGGCTCTTCGAGTCGTGGACCGACCTGCTGCAGCTGCCGGGCCTGGACGCCGTCAGCGTCGCGGTGCCGACCTTCCTGCACGCCCCGATCGCGATCGCCGCGCTCGAGCGGGGTGTGCACGTGCTCAGCGAGAAGCCGATCGCGCGCGACGGGGACGAGGGGCAGCGGATGGTCGACGCGGCACGCCGGGCCGGACGCGTCCTGGAGGTCGCGTTCAACCACCGGCTGCGCGGCGACGTGCAGGCCCTCGCCGAGGTCGTCTCCGGCGGCGAGATCGGCCGTCCCTACCACGCCCGTGCGTCGTGGCTGCGCCGCCGCGGCATCCCGCTCCTGGGCAGCTGGTTCACCGATCGCGAGCGCGCCGGCGGAGGGCCGCTCATCGACATCGGCGTGCACGTGCTCGACTTCTCGCTGCATCTGCTCGGCGAGCCGCGCGTGGTGTCGGTGAGCGCCGTGACCGCTTCGGAGCTCGGTCCGCGGGGCATCGGCGGCATGGCTCGCGAGACGGCCGACCGCACGCGCTCGGCGTCGTTCGACGTGGAGGACTTCGCGACCGCCTTCCTGCGTCTGGAGGGCGGGGGGAGCCTCGTCATCGAGACCTCGTGGGCGGTCTACCGCGACCCGCAGGACGTCATGGACTTCCGCGTCTTCGCCACCGACGGCGGTGCGGAGCTGGTGATCCGGGCCGGCTCCGGCGAGGTCTCCGGCGACCTCACGATCCACATCGACGAGGCGGGCGAGATCGCCGACCGTCGGATCGAGCCGGTCTCCGGGCGCGCTCACGACGGCGTCGTGAGTGACTTCGTCTCCCACGTGCGCGACCCGCGCACGTGGTCGGCTCACGACGGCTCGCTCGCGCTCGGTCGCGCGCGGATCATCGACGCCTGCTACCGGTCTGCGACAGAAGGAAGAGAGGTGACGCTCTGATGGCGTTGCGCATCACGGTATGGAACGAGTACGTCCACGAGCAGCGGGGCGAGCCATCTTCGATCGCCCGCGACTATCCCGAGGGCATCCACGGGGCGATCGCAGCGGGTCTGCGCGCACACCTGGGCGACGAGGTCGAGGTGCGCACCGCCACGCTCGACCAGCCCGAGCACGGGCTGACCCGCGAGGTGCTGGATGCCACCGACGTGCTGCTGTGGTGGGGCCACATCGCGCACGAGCAGGTCGATGACGCCATCGTCGACCGGGTGCAGGAGCGGGTGTTCGGCGGCATGGGCCTGATCGTGCTGCACTCCGGGCACTTCTCCAAAATCTTCAAGCGCCTCATGGGCACGACGTGCTCGCTGAAGTGGCGCAACGAGGCGGAGCGCGAGCTGGTCTGGACGGTCGCCCCGCGGCATGAGATCGTCGACGGCATCCCGAACCCGATCGTCATCCCGGCGCAGGAGATGTACGGCGAGTACTTCGACATCCCCGAGCCCGACGAGCTGGTGTTCATCTCGTCGTTCACCGGCGGCGAGGTGTTCCGCTCCGGCGTGACCTATACGCGTGGCGAGGGACGGATCTTCTACTTCAGCCCCGGGGACCAGGAGTACCCGGTGTACCACCAGGACGAGATCCAGCGCGTGCTCGCCAACGGCGTGCGCTGGGCCGCGCCCCGGCCCGGCCGCAGCCTGCCCGAGGTGTCGAACGTGCAGCGGGACTGGTTCCTGCAGGGCTGATCCGGGCACCCGGGCGCGGATTTGGCGCACTCCGGCGGGTGCCGTAGGGTGGGAGCAACCGAAGACCGCCGGTCGTCGGCGCGCGCGAAAGCGGGCGTCGATCGAAGCACTGCTCAGCAGGGGCCCGCGCAGGTGACACAGATAGAACTCCTGGATCCAGGACTCGAGCTCCGTGCGCGTGCGCCGGAGCTTTTTCTTTGCGGTGAGGTCTGAGGCCGGCGCCCCACCACCGTGGAGCGCCTCGTAGACACAAGGAGTGGCCATGGCGCACAAGGAAGCGACGGTCGCCGAGCTCACGAAGAACTTCGAGAGCTCGAACGCCGTCCTGCTGACCGAGTACCGCGGTCTGACGGTCGCGCAGCTCAGGGAGCTTCGCGGCAGCATCCGTCAGGACGCGGAATACGCCGTGGTGAAGAACACGCTGACCAAGATCGCCGCGAACAACGCGGGGATCTCGGCGCTGGACGACGGACTGAAGGGTCCGTCCGCCATCGCCTTCGTGCACGGCGACCCGGTCGCCGTCGCGAAGGGCCTGCGTGCCTTCGCCAAGGCTCACCCTCTTCTCGTGATCAAGGGCGGCTACTTCGACGGTGCCCCCCTGACCGCGGACGAGGTGAACAAGCTCGCCGATCTCGAGAGCCGTGAGGTGCTGCTGGCGAAGGTCGCCGGTGCCCTCAAGGCCTCGCTGACGAAGGCGGCGTACGTCTTCAACGCACCGCTGTCGAAGGCCGTCCGCACGGTCGACGCGCTGCGCGAGAAGCAGGAGTCCGCGGCCTGATCGGCCCGGCTGAGTAACCACAACAAGGAGAAATCATGGCAAAGCTCACCACCGACGAGCTGATCGACGCCTTCAAGGAGCTGTCGCTCATCGAGCTCAGCGAGTTCGTCAAGCAGTTCGAAGAGGTCTTCGACGTCACCGCCGCCGCCCCGGTCGCCGTGGCCGCCGCCGCGCCCGGTGGCGCCGCCCCGGTCGAGGAGGTCGAGGAGAAGGACTCGTTCGACGTCATCCTCGAGGCCGCCGGCGACAAGAAGATCCAGGTCATCAAGGCCGTCCGCGAGCTCACCTCGCTCGGCCTCGGCGAGGCCAAGGCCGTCGTCGACGGCGCCCCCGCCCCCGTGCTGGAGGGCGCGAACAAGGACGACGCCGAGAAGGCCAAGGCCGCGCTCGAAGAGGCCGGCGCGACCGTCACCCTCAAGTGAGTCGGGGCGGCCGCGCCGCCCGACCTCGCTGTACGAAGACCTCCGGGCCCTGGGCCCGGAGGTCTTCGTCGTCCCCGGCGGGGCGCCGCGGACAGGATCGGCCGGTGGCCGTGCCGCGTACAGGGCGAATCGCGCTTTCGGTGCCGTCGGGGGCCCGTAGGTGCCACTTCGCCCTGTGAACGGGACGCGAAGGGGGCGAGCCGGCCGGGCAGAATGGGGAGATGGACCGCAACCGGAGGATCGCACCGGTCACGCTTCGCATCGCGGGGCTGGTCGCCGGGCTGCTGTTGGTCGGTGCAGCGGCCGGCATCGGGGCATGGGTGGTCGCCGCGGGAGCCCCGCCCGCTGTCGATCGATGGTGGAACGGGGTCGCCGTCGGCGCGCCGGAGCCGCTCGTGACTCTAGCGCTCGCCATGAACCTCCTCGGCGGCGGGTGGCTGGGCGTCTACGCTGTTCCGATCGGAGCCACGCTGGCCTTGATCATGGTGCGCCGAACCTGGGGCGGTGCGTGCTTCCTACTGGCCTCCATGCTGAGTGCCGTGATCGTGCAGTTCGCCAAGCACGCCTTCGGGCGGGCGCGGCCCGAGGACATGCTCGTCGTCTCCGACTACGGCTCGTTCCCCTCGGGACACACGGCGAACGCGGCGACGATCGCCGTGGTGCTGTTCGTGCTGTTCCCCCGGGTCTGGGTCGCCGTCGCCGGAGCCGCGTGGATGATCGCGATGGGCCTCAGCCGGACGATTCTGCATGCGCACTGGCTCAGCGATACGGTTGGCGGGGCGTTGATCGGGGCAGGTGCCGCGCTTCTGGTCGCCGTCGCGCTGGCCGGTCCTCTCGGCCGTGAGCGCGCAGCCCTGGCTCGCTAGGCTGACGGCATGAGTGCCGCCGAAGACCCCGCCGTCGCCGCCGCCGAAGCCGATCTCGCGCGGCTGAGAGCCGAGGCCGAGGCGGCCGAGGCGCAGCTGAAAGCGGCGCAGGCCCGTGCCGCGCTCGCGGCTGCCGAGGCCGAGAATGCCAGGGCTCGCGCGGCCGGCGCCTCCGCCGGAGTGCCGGAGGTGGCACCCTCGGGGGAGGAGGTGGCACCCTCGGCGGAGGAGGTGGCACCCTCGGCGGAGGAGGTGGCACCCTCGGGCGTCGGGGGCGGGGACGCGGGCGGGGGCGGGGCGGCCGAGGCGGCCGGGCCGCTCGATGACGCGGCGGTCGCGGCGATCGTCAAGGGCTACGCCTTCGAGGGCGAGACGCTCGACGTGGGGGCCCTCGTCAACGGCGACCCGGTCGCCGAGGCGCAGATCCGCATCCCGCTCGGCATGATCAATCGCCACGGGCTTGTCGCCGGCGCGACCGGCACCGGCAAGACGCGCACGCTCCAGGGTCTTGCCGAGCAGCTCGCAGCCAAGGGCGTGCCGGTGTTCGCGGCCGACATCAAGGGCGACCTGTCCGGCATGGCGACCGCCGGAGCTCCGAGCGACAAGCTGCTCGCGCGCACGAAGGCGATCGGGCAGGACTGGAGCCCCGCGGCATCCGTCGTCGAGTACTACGCGCTCGGCGGCATCGGCAAGGGCGTGCCGGTGCGGGCGACCGTGTCGGGCTTCGGGCCACTGCTGCTGAGTAAAGTCCTGGGCCTGAACGAGACGCAGGAGTCGAGCCTCGGCCTTGTGTTCCACTACGCCGATCAGCACGGTCTGGCCCTGGTCGACCTCAGCGACCTGCGCGCCGTGCTCACTTATCTCACCAGCGACGAGGGCAAGGCCGAGCTGAAGACCCTCGGCGGGCTCTCGCCCGCGACCGCCGGGGTCATCCTGCGCGAGCTCATCACGTTCGCCGACGGCGGTGCCGACGTCTTCTTCGGCGAGCCCGAGTACGACGTGAAGGACTTCCTGCGCACGGCCGCGGATGGGCGCGGCGTCGTCAACCTCCTCGAGGTGCCGGGCGTCGCCGACAAGCCGGCCCTGTTCTCGACGTTCCTCATGTATCTGCTGGCCGAGCTGTTCGAGCTGCTCCCCGAGGTCGGCGACCCGGACAAGCCGAAGCTCGTGTTCTTCTTCGACGAGGCGCATCTGCTCTTCAAGGACGCGTCGAAGGACTTCCTCGCCTCGATCGTGCAGACGGTGCGGCTGATCCGTTCGAAGGGCGTCGGTGTCTTCTTCGTGACGCAGACCCCCAAGGACCTGCCCTCCGACGTGCTCGCGCAGCTCGGCTCGCGCGTGCAGCACGCCCTGCGCGCCTTCACCCCCGACGACGCGAAGGCGCTGCGGGCCACCGTCGGCACCTACCCGAGATCGGGCTACGACCTCGAGCGCGTGCTGCAGGAGCTCGGCACCGGTGAGGCGATCGTCACGGTCATGAGCGAGAAGGGTGCGCCGACGCCGGTCGCCTGGACGCGCCTGCGCGCCCCGCAGGGGCTCATGTCGCCGACGCCGGATGCCGCCATCGATGCGGTTGTCGCGGCATCCCCCCTGCTCGCGAAGTACGGCACCGCGATCGACCGCGAGTCGGCGCGCGAGGTGCTCACGGCCAAGATGAATGCCGCCGCCGAGGCGGAGGCGGCCGAGCAGACGGCGCTTGCGAAGGCGAAGGCCGATGCCGAGTACGCCAAGCAGCAGGCGGCGATCCAGAAGCAGGCCGACAAGGAGGCGCGCGAGCGGCAGCGGGAGTACGACCGGCTCCTGAAGGCCGCCGGAAGCCGCACGCGCACCACGCGCAGAGCCGAGAAGAGCCCGCTGGAGCAGGTGCTCGGGTCGAAGTCGACGCAGACGATTCTGACCGGGGTGATCCGGGGCATCTTCGGCACCGGCCGCCGCTGAGCGGGCTCTTCGCTCAGCCTGCCCCGCCCCTGGCCCCGCGAGTCACTGCTTCAGGCGCGACTCACTGCGCTGGAGGGCAGTGACTCGCGAGTAAGGCAGTGACCCGGCACGGGAGGCAGTGACTCGCGGGCGGGCCCGGGTGGGGGGCGGGGGCGGATCGACACCGGGTCCTAGGCTGGGAGGATGGGCATGCTCGCCGCGGTGATCACCGTCTCCGACCGGTCCGCGGCGGGCCTGCGCGCGGATGCCAGCGGGCCCGTGGCCGCCGAGCTGCTCCGTGCGGCGGGCTTCGACGTCGGGGAGGCGACGGTGGTGCCCGACGGCGCCGACAGCGTCGAGCAGGCCCTCCGCGCGGCGATCGGCGCGGGAGCGCGACTGGTCGTCACGACCGGCGGCACGGGACTTTCGCCGCGCGATGAGACCCCGGAGGGCACCGCACGCGTGCTCGAGCGTGCGGTGCCGGGGATCGCCGAGGAGCTTCGTCGCATCGGCGCTGCCGCCAAACCCGCGGGTATGCTCTCGCGGGGCCTGTCGGGGATCGCCGGAGGCGCCCTGATCGTGAACCTGGCCGGCTCGCCGCACGCGGTGGCATCCGGCATGCCGGTCGTCCTCTCCGTCGCCTGGCACGTCATCGACCAGCTCTCCGGCGGCGATCACCCGTGAACGCCGTCCGCCTCGCCCGTATCGCCGACGAACCGCTCGAGGTGGCCGTCCACCTCGACGCCGTCGACGATCCGCGTGCGGGCGCCGTCGTGACCTTCCTCGGTCGTGTGCGCGATCACGATCCGGATGCCGCGTCCCCCGTCGTCGCACTGGAGTACTCCGCGCATCCGGATGCCGAGGCCGTGCTCGGCCGCATCGCGCTGGTGGCGCGGGGAACGACCGACGCGCTCGTCGCGGTCAGCCACCGGATCGGGCGGTTGGAGGTCGGCGACCTCGCCGTGGTCATCGCCGTGGCCTCGGCGCACCGCGCCGAGGCGTTCGAGGTGTGCCGCGACCTCATCGAGGCCGTCAAGCGCGAACTGCCGGTGTGGAAGCGGCAGGTCGAGACCGACGGCACGACCCGCTGGAAGGGTCTGGGCGGCTGAGCACAGCCGCCGGGGCTGCTGCCCGCCTGCGTCGCGCGCGGATCAGCCGCCGGCGAACGGGGGAAGCACGTCGACGACGTCGTCGACGCCGAGCGGGGTGTCGTCGTCGACGCGGGCACCGCCGACGAGCACGGCGCAGCGGGGCAGGAGGCCGTCCAGGTCCGGGAACTCCGCCGTCAGCGCCGCCCGGAGGGCGCCGAGCGTGGTTTCGTCGCGGGTCAGCGTGTCGGCGCCGACAGCGTCCTCCGCGGCGGCGAACAGGCGGACGCGGGCCATCAGCCCTCCCACTGATCGGCGAGGCGGGTGACGGCGGCAACGGCGGTGCGCACCTGCTCGGGCGTGCCGCCTGCGGTGCCCGCGGCCAGTCCCGCGGCGAACGCGCTGAGCGGGGCGGCGGGCCGCGCGACTCCGACTGCGACGTCGCGCGCGAGGTCGAGCACGAGCGAGATCGGCAGCGGGTCGGCGAGGCCGAGCTCGGCCTGCAGTGCGGCGGCCCAGTCGTCGAGTGCCTCGGGCGGAAGGGTGCGGTCGCTCATCGTGCTTCTCCTCGTGCGCGGTCCAGGTCGTCCCAGGTATCCACATCCTGCACGATGTCGTCGGGGGCGGCGAGCACCGCGATCGCGAGATCGTCGAGAAGGGCGTGCATCGGCGCATCCCGGCCGCCGCGCGGGAGGGATGCCGCGGACCTGCGCAGTGCCGCCGTGCGGTAGGCGCCGGTGAGCCACTGCGGCCTCGATGAGGCGTCGCCGAGGCACACGCCGTCGGTGTCGGAGGGCAGGAGCAGGATGGCCTCCATCAACCGCGCAGCGGCGGCGCAGGCACGAGGGAGGTCGCATGCGAGCAGAAGCATCCAGTCAGGATCGTGCCCGCGCGCCGCCCATGCGGCCAGGCCCGCGACGATCGCCGCGGCGGGGCCGCCGAAGGGCGGGTCTTCGCGCGTCCACTCGACGTCGAGCTCCGGTACGAGCCGGGGGGCGACGACAGTGATCGGATGCGCGCCGGCGGCGCGTGCGGCGTCGACGGCGTGCTGAAGCAGGGTGCGTCCGCCCACGTCGAGAAGCGGCTTGACCTCGCCGTCGAGGCGCGTCGCCCGCCCGCCCGCGAGGAGGATCGCGCCGAGCGTGGGGGACGCGGGGCGCGTGGGGGATCCGCCGAGTGTCGGGATCGCGCCGAGCGTGGGGGACGCGGGGCGCGAGGCGCCGAAGGCGTTCACGGCTCGCCGGGGCGCATCCACGATCCCGAGCGCCCGCCCTCCTTCGCGATGATGCGGACGTGTTCGATCACGCTCGCACGGTCGAGCCCCTTCACCATGTCGACGATCGTGAGCGCGGCCACGGCGACGGCGGTGAGCGCCTCCATCTCGACGCCGGTGCGGTCGGCGGTGCGCACGGTCGCCTCGATCGCGACCCCGTCGTCACCGACGGCGAGGTCGACGACGGCGCCATGCACGCCGATGACGTGCGCGAGCGGCAGCAGTTCAGGCGCGCGCTTGGCGGCCTGGATGCCGGCGATCCGGGCGACGGCGAGGACGTCGCCCTTCGGCACCGTGCCGTCGCGGAGCGCCGCCACGACGTCGGGAGAGCAGCGGACGAACCCGCGCGCGGTCGCGGCGCGGACGGTGGGCCGCTTGGCCGTGACGTCGACCATGCGCGCGTTGCCGGCGTCGTCGAGATGGGTGAAGCGCGGTGCGGGCGTGCCGGCGTGCTCGCCGGAGGCCGGGCTGCTCGCGGCGTCTGCGGGACTCATGAGATCAGCATGACATCGACGAGCTCGCCGACGGCGACCGCAGCCACCTCGGCGGGGACGACGGCGTAGGCCTCAGCGCTGGCAAGTCCGCCGGCCAGGTGCGACGCCGACCCGCCCGAGGTCGCCGGCGCCACGGTCCACCGGCCGGGGTCGGAACGGTCGATCGCCGCGGGAAGGTACTGTCGACGTCCCGGTGGCGTGCGCCACGCCGCTGCCGCGGGAAGGCGCAGCACGGGTCGGGTGAGCGTGGTCCGCCCGTGCAGCGCGAGCAGCGCGGGCCGCACGAACACCTCGAACGACACGGCGGCGCTGACCGGATTTCCCGGGAGCCCGAACAGCAGCATCCCGTCGCGGACGCCGAAGCCCTGCGGCTTGCCGGGCTGCATCGCGATCCTGGCGAACTCCATGTCGCCGGCGAGAGTGTTCTTGACGACCTCGTACGCGCCGGCGCTCACGCCGCCGGAGAACACGACGACGTGCGCTCCGAGCGCGGCTGCCTCCGCGACCGCCTGGACGGGGCCCTCGCCGTCGTCGGGCACGCTGCGCCGCACGACGACGTCGGCGCCGGCCTCCTCGGCGAGGCGGGCCAGCAGCACACTGTTCGACTCGGGGATCTGCCCGCGCTCCAGCGGCAGCCCCGGCTCGACGAGCTCCGAGCCGGTCGAGACGATGGCCACGCGTGGGCGCCGGGACACGGTGACGCGCGGGATGCCGGCGGCTGCGGCCGCCGCCAGCTGCAGCGCACCCAGCACCGCTCCGGCTCCGAGCACCTCGTCGCCCGCGCGGACATCCTCCCCGCGCCGCCGAATGTGCGCACCGCGCCGAGCGGGAGCCGCGGTGACGGCGATGTCGCCGAGCGAGTCGCCGAGCCCGCCGAGCGTGTCCTCGAAGGGGACGATCGCATCGGCACCCGACGGCACGACCGACCCCGTCATGATCCGCACGGCCTCGCCCGCGCCCAAGCGCGGGTCGAGCGGGCTGCCCGCGGGAAGGTCCGCGACGACGCGGAGGCGAACGGGAGCGTCGGTCGCGGCATCCGCGACGTCGTCGAAGCGGACCGCGAAGCCGTCCATCGCCGAGTTGTCGAAGACGGGGATGTCGACTCGTGCGCGCAGCGGGGCGCGCAGCGTGCGTCCGTGCGCGTCGGCGAGCTCGACCTCCTCGACGCCGAGCGGATGCGCGTGCGACAGCACGCGCCCCAGCTGCTCCTCGACGCTGCGCAGCCCGGGCTGCATCAGGCGCCGTTTCGCCAGGCAGCGAGCCCGCCGGCGAGGACATCGGCCGCGACGCCGCACGCCGCCAGCGCCTCCGCGGCGCGCGCGGCACGGAGGCCGTGCTCGCAGATGACGACGACGCGCTCGGCATCGACCTGGCCCGGGTCCGCGAGCAGCGTGCCGAGGGGGATCAGCAGCGAGTCCGCGACGATGCCCCGATCCGTCTCCCACGGCTCCCGCACGTCGAGGAGCGTCGCGCCGGCATCCTGGGCTGCCAGCATCTCGGCGGCTGTCAGCTGCGCGGGGGCGGCGGGTGCGGCATCGTGCGGGAGGTCGTCGGTCATACCCACAGGATGCCGCATCCGAGCGGCGGAGCGCAGCGTCACCTCCGTCTGCCGGCCGCGCAGGGCGTTCACCAGCATGATGCGGCCCAGCAGCGGCTCGCCGACGCCGGCGACGAGCTTGATCGCCTCGAGCGCGAGCATCCCGCCGACCTGGACGCACAGTGCGCCGAGCACGCCGACCTCGGCGCACGTCGGCAGGGCGCCGACGGTGTCCGCCGGATACAGGTCGGCCAGCACGACCGGCGCGACGCCTTCGGGCGGGCGGTTCCAGAACACCGTCACCTGCGCGTCGAACTCCTGAACAGTGCCCCACACGAGCGGGATGCCGAGGGCCTCCGCACCGGCGGCGACCGCCGCGCGCGTCGCGAACAGGTCGGAGCCGTCGATCACGACGTCGGCACCCGAGAGCAGCTCGGCGGCGTTCTCGCGCGTGAGTCGTCGCGCGACCGGGACGACGACGGTGTCGGAGAGGTCGGCGGCGACCCGCGCGGCGCTGTCGGTCTTCGGCGACCCGATGTCCGACCTGCGGTGCATCACCTGACGCTGCAGATTGGACGCGTCGACGTCGTCGTCATCGATGACGGTGAGCGTGCCGATGCCGGCCGCGGCGAGGGCGAGCACGACGGCGGAGCCGAGACCGCCCGCTCCGACGACCGCGACGTGCGCGGCGGCGAGGCGGCGCTGCGCGAGCTCGCCGAAGCCCGCGAGCGCGGCGTGCCGTGCGGTGCGCTCGCGCTCCGCGTCGGTGAGCGCGGCGACAGGCTCGACCAGCGGGGGGAGGGGCATCCCCTCACGCTACCCGCTGCCCGACCACGTGAGGTCGGGAGCCGCAAGAGCGGTGGCTAATGGCATGAAGACTCCGCATCCGCGGTGAAAAGACGGCTACGGTTGATCAATGACCAGCTATCGCATAGCGGATGCCGCGCGGCTGCTCGGCGTCTCCGACGACACCGTCCGCCGCTGGATCGAGCACGGGCAGCTGCCCGCTCTCGACGGATCGCCCGTCGAGATCGCCGGTGAAGCGCTGGCCGCGCGCGCCGTCGAGCTCGCATCGACGCCGCCCGATCCCGCCGACGTGCTCTCCAGCGCCCGCAACCGGTTCGTCGGGATCGTCACGCGCGTGCAGGCCGACGGCGTCATGGCGCAGGTCGACATCCAGGCGGGACCGCACCGCGTCGTATCCCTCATGTCGGCGGAGGCCGTGCGCGAACTGGGCCTGGAGATCGGGTCGCTCGCCGTCGCCGTCGTGAAGGCCACCACCGTCATCGTCGAGACCCCGAAAGGCTGAAAATGCGCCGACCTGTCCTCGCCGCCGCTGCGGCTGCTGCCGTCGTCCTCCTCGCCGGATGCGCGAGCGCCGAGCCCGCGGCATCCCCGTCTCCGACCGCCACGGCGTCGGCCGAGCCGGCGCTGGAAGGCGACCTCGTGATCTTCGCGGCGGCGTCGCTGACCGCGGCGTTCGACGACATCGCGGCGGCGTTCGAGGACGAGCATCCCGACGTCGACGTGCAGCCGATCCGCTACGACGGGTCGAGCACGCTCGCGACGCAGATCATCGAGGGGGCGGCGGTCGACGTCTTCGCCTCAGCCGACGAGAACAACATGACGAAGGTGACGGATGCCGGCCTCGCCTCCGCCGCCGAGTTGTTCGCGACCAACACGCTCGTCGTCGCGGTGCCCGCGGGAAACCCCGCAGGCATCGACGACCTCGAGGGCCTCGCCGGTGCGACAGTCGTGCTGTGCGCCCCCGAGGTGCCGTGCGGCGCGGCATCCCAGCGCCTGCTCGAGGCCGCCGGCGTCGCCGTCACGCCCGCGAGCCTCGAGCAGAACGTGACGGCCGTGCTCACGAAGGTGCAGGCCGACGAGGCGGATGCCGGGCTCGTATATGCGACCGACGTCATCGGCAAGGACGACGTCGAGTCGTTCGTGCCGGAGGGAGCGGCCGACGTCGTGAACCGGTATCCGCTCGTCGCCCTCGACGACGCGCCCAACCCCGAAGCGGCCGACGCGTTCGTCGCGTTCGTACTGAGCCCCGCGGGGCAGGAGATCCTCGCGTCGTACGGGTTCGGTGCGCCCTGATCCGTGAGAGCCAGAGCATGACAGGTCACGACGAGTCGCGCGGCTACTCGCCGCGCTGGCTGCTGCTGCCCGCCCTCGCGGGTCTCGCGTTCCTCGTGCTGCCGCTGACGGCGCTCGTCGGGCGCGTCGAGTGGTCGACGCTGTGGGCCGACATCACTGCGGCGGCGGCGATCGACGCGCTCGTGCTGTCGTTGTCGACCGGCCTCGTCGCAACGACCGCGTGCCTCGTCCTCGGCATTCCGCTCGCGATCCTCATCGCGCGCTCCGGGCCTCGTGTGAGCGCCGTGCTGCGGGCCTTCGTGACAGTGCCGCTCGTGCTGCCGCCGATGGTCGGCGGCGTCGCGCTGCTGTTCCTGCTCGGACGCACGAGTCCGGTCGGGTCGCTCGTCGACCAGTGGTGGGGCATCCGCCTCCCGTTCACGACGGCGGCGGTCGTGGTGGCCCAGACCTTCGTGGCGCTGCCCTTCCTCGTGCTCGCCCTGGAGGGAGCGCTGCGCACGACCGGGGTCGGGTACGAGCAGGCCGCGGCGTCCCTCGGCGCGGGCCGGTGGACCATCCTGACGCGGGTCACGCTGCCGCTGGCGGCGCCCGGGCTCGTGGCCGGCACCGTGCTGTGCTTCGCCCGCGCGGTCGGCGAGTTCGGTGCGACGGCACTGTTCGCCGGCAACGCGCCGGGCGTCACGCAGACGATGCCGCTCGCGATCTACACGGCCTTCAACGGTGCCGGTGTGGGGCAGGGCACCGCCGTGGCGCTCTCGCTCCTGCTGCTGGTCACGGCGGTCGGGACACTGCTGCTCGTGCGCGGCTGGCGCCCGGGAGCGCCCGGGTGACGGCGGGCGAGCTCGACGCGCACGTCGTCGTCGCGCGGCGCGACTTCCGGCTCGATGTCGCCGTGTCGGCGGCGCGCGGCGAGACGGTCGCGATCATGGGGCCGAGCGGCGCGGGCAAGTCGACGCTGCTCGGAGCGATCGCGGGCCTGACGCGGCTGCGCGAGGGATTCGTCCGGATCGACGGGACGGATGTCGCGGGTCGCCGCCCCGTTCCGCCGAACCGGCGTGGCATCGTGCTGCTCGGGCAGGAGCCCCGCCTGTTCCCGCACATGTCGGCGCGCGACAACGTCGCCTTCGGACTGCGCGCGCACGGCGCGGATCGCGACCACGCGAGGCGTGAGGCCGACGACTGGCTGGGCCGCGTCGGACTCGACGGGTTCGGCGCCCAGCGTCCGGCCGAGCTGTCCGGCGGTCAGCAGCAGCGCGTCGCGCTCGCCCGCGCGCTCGCGACCTCTCCCCGCGTCATGCTGCTCGACGAGCCGCTCACGGCGCTCGACCCCGAGACGGCGGGCGAGATCCGCGCGCTCGTCGCCGAGCAGCTGTTGCACGCGCAGGTGACGACGCTCGTCGTGACGCACGACGCCGTGGACGCGGCATCCCTGGCACGGCGCCTCGTCATCGTCGAGGACGGGCGCGTGAGCCAGGAGGGGGCGGTGCGCGAGGTGCTCTCGACACCTGGGTCGCGGTTCGCGGCGGCGGTCGCGGGCGTGAACCGCCTCGTCGGCGACGCGGATGCCGGAAGGTGGCGCTCGGGTGGAGTCGTCCTGGAGTCTGCGGACGCGGCATCCCGCGCCGCCGCGTCGCCCCGTGGGCCGATCGCGGCGCTCGTGCGGCCGGGTGCCGTACGGCTGGAAGGCGTGGTGGACCCGTCGTGGACGGGCCCGACCCGGCTCGCGGGGGCGACCGAGCCGGTCCCGGGCACGTGGCTCGCCCGGATCGCGCGGCTCGAGCAGACGCCTTCCGGCGCACGCGTGCACACGGTAGAGCCGGCCGTCGCCGTCGACGTCGCAGCTGACACCGTCGCAGGCCTCGGCCTTGCCGCCGGGACGGTCGTGCGGCTGCGGGCGGACCCCGCCGACGTGCGGTTCGTGCCGGTCTGAGACCGACCGAGTCCCGCGGCACCGTGCCGTGCGCGCTGCTGCTCTCATGGCCATGCGCAAGCGCCTTCCGACTTCCAAGCCGACGGCACAGCGCCCGCGCATCCAGCCTTCGTCCGGGCACCATTCCGGTCGATGAGCTCGAAGTGCGGTCCGACAGGGCGGGCCGCCGGGGGCGGCGGGTCAGGGGACGAGACCGCCGTCCTCGATCCGCACCACGCGGTCGACGAGGCCCAGCGGCACCTCGACGTGCGAGATCAGCACGACCGTGCGGCCGCCGGCAGCTCCGAGCAGCTCCGCCAGCAGGGCGTCGGATGCCGCGGGGTCGACCCCCGCGGTGGGCTCGTCGAGCACGAGCACCGGGAAGTCGGCCAGGAGCGCCCGCGCCAGCGCGAGGCGCTGCGCCTGACCACCCGACACCAGCGATCCCCGGTCGCCGACGCGCGCGTCGAGCCCGCCGCGCGCGGTCAGCCAGGGTCCGAGGCCGACGCGGTCGAGCACGGCGTGCAGGTCGGCGTCGGTGGCATCCTCCCGCGCGAACAGCAGGTTCTGCCGCACCGACTCGTCGAACAGATACGGCGACTGCTCGCACAGGCCGACCGTGCGGCGCAGGTCGTCTCCCGAGAGGGTACGCGCCTCGACGCCGCCCAGCGTGTACGAGCCGGTGTAGTCGAGGAAGCGTACGAGCAGGTGCGCCAGGCTCGTCTTGCCCGCCCCGCTCGGGCCGATCACGAGCACGCGCTCGCCGGGTGCGATCGCGAGGTCGACCCCGCGCACGCCCCGATCGGTGCCGGGCCAGTGCGCGGCGGCATCCGTCAGCACGATTCCGTCGCCCACCGCGGAAGCCGTGCCGGTGGGCGCCGGCTCGTGGTGCGGGATGCCGTCGGGCACCGCATCCGGCACCGCCTCGGCGATGCGCGCGGCGGCCGAGCGCACCTGCCGCCACGAGGCGAGGGCGAGCGGCACCGGGCCGAAGATCTCGAACACCGCCATGGGGAGGAGCACGACGACGGCCAGCGCCGGCCCGGTGAACCCGCCCTGGCCCACGTGCGGCGCGGCGGCGACCAGGACGCCCAGCGAGGCGAGGCCGGCCAGGAGCGAGACGGTGCCCGCGGTCAGCCCCTGGGCCGACGCGCGCCGGACTGTCGCTGCTCGCAGGGCCGCATCGGCCTCGTGTACGCGGCGGACCGACTGCGGCAGCGCGCCGTAGGCGGTGAGCACGTCGAGCGCGACGAACTGGTCGAGGAGGGCATCGGCGACGCGGGCCCGGAGCGGGGCGAGCGCGCGCTCGGCGCGCGCTCCCACGGCCCAGCCGAGCCGCACGGCGGCGGCGAAGGCCGCGACCAGACACGCGAGGGTGACCGCTCCTGCGACGGGGGAGAGGAGCCACACGAACACGACGCTCGCCGCGGCAGCCAGGGCCGCCGCCACGAGGGGCTGAACGACCCGCAGCGGCAGGTGCTGCAGCTCCTCCACGTCGTCGACGAGGCTGGAGAGCATGTCGCCGCGTCGGGCGTGGCCGATGCCGTCGGGGGCCAGCGGCACGATCCGGCGCACGAGCGCCGCGCGCACGGCGGCGAGCTGGGCGAGGGCCGCCTGGTGACCGGCGAGCCGCTCCAGGTAGCGGAAGACGCCGCGGCTGAGCGCGCACGCGCGCGCCACGACGATGACCGCGGACAGGTACATCAGCGCCGGCTGCTCGGCCGCCCGCGCGATGAGCCACGCGCTCGCCGCGAGAAGCGCGATGGCGCTGAGCGCGGTGCCGAGGCCGGCGAGGACCGCGGGTGCGAAGCGTCGCGCCGGAGGCTGGGCGGCGCGCAGGATGCCGCGCGCGTCGGTCATCCGCGAACCTCCGCCGGCTTCAGGCGCACGATGCGGTCGGCGACCTCTCGCGCCGAGGTGCGGTGCGAGATGAGGAGGGCCCCGGCCCCGCCGTCGGCGACGGCGCGCAGCTGACGCCACAGGGCGGCCTCGGTCTCGGCATCCAGCGCGCTGGACGGCTCGTCCAGGATCAGGATGCCGGGGGCGCCGGCGCGTTCGGACAGCACGTCGAGGCGGTACAGCGCCCGCGCAACGGCGACCCGCTGCGCCTGACCGCCGGAGAGGCCGGCCCCGGCCGCGCCGAGGACGTGGGCGGGGTCGAGGCCGCCGGCCTGCGCGCGACGCAGTGCATCGGCGACGCGGACGGGGTCGGGGACGCCGTCGCCGAGCGCGACGTTGTCGGCGATCGTGCCGGCGACGAGGCCGGGGCGCTGGCCGGTCCAGGCGATGCGGCGGCGGCGGGCCGCAGCATCCGAGTCGCCGTCGACGCTCACACGACCCTCGTGCTCGGCGAAGCCCAGGATCGCCGCGACGACGCTCGACTTGCCGGTCCCGCTCGGCCCCTCCACGAGCACCAGCTCGCCAGGCGCGACGGTGAGGCTCACCGGCGGCAGGAGCGCGTCGCCGCGGCGGACGCGGACCCCGTCGACGATGAGCCCCGTGGCGGCGCGCATCCCGTCCGGTCGACGGTCGGCATCCCGTTCCCGACGCGCGAAACCTCCCGTCTGCAACGTTTCCGAGCGGAAATCGTTGCAGACGGGAGGTTTCGCGGAGAGTGGCGTGGGCGCCGGATCACGTGCACTCGCCTCGTCGAGCACCGCGAACAGGTCGTCTGTGGCGGCGACGCCCTCGGCAGCGGCGTGGAACTGCACGCCGACCTGGCGGATCGGCAGGTACGCCTCCGGCGCGAGCAGCAGCACGAACAGGCCGATCAGGAGCGACAGCTCGCCCTCGAGCAGGCGCAGTCCGATCGTCACGGCGACGAGTGCGACCGACAGCGAGGCGAGGAACTCCAGCGCGAAGCCGGACAGGAACGACACCCGGAGCACCGTCATCGTCTCGCGTGCGTAGTCGCGTGTGACCGTCTCGATCGAGTCGGCCGCGCGATGCTGCCGGCCGAAGACCTTGAGCGTGCCGAGGCCTCCGACGGTGTCGGCGAAGCGCGCCGCGAGCCGGCGGAGCGTGTCGAACTGGCGCCGCTGCACCGTGCGGGTCGCAAGTCCGATCAGCACCATGAACAGCGGGATGAGCGGGAGGGTCACGAGCACCGTGAGGCCGGAGATCGGGTCGGCCACCCAGATCGCGATCAGCACGACGGGGGTCGTGAAGATCGTCGCGACCAGCTGCGGCAGGTAGCGGCCGAAGTAGGCGTCGAGGGATTCGAGCCCGTGACCGGCGGTGACGGCGAGCGCGGCGGCGTTGCGGCGGCCGATCCAGTCCGGGCCGAGGGTCCCGATCGCCTCGACGAGCCGCGCGCGCAGCTGCAGCGAGACGTGCGCAGCGCCGCGGGCGGCGTTGGTCTCGGATGCCACGACGAGCGCTCCGCGCGCGAGCAGCAGTCCCGCGGCCCCCGCGAGCAGGGGCCAGAGCCGGTCCAGAGGCTCACCGTCGATCGCGCCGACGAGCGCGCGGGTCACCAGCCACGCGAACCCCACGATGACGGCCGACTGGGCGAGCACGATGGCGGCGGCCACGGCGAAGAACCCGCGCGAGGCCGTCGCGTAGCGCAGGAGCCGCGGGTCCACGGGCGCGGCGCGCGGGGCCGGGCCGGGGTCGGTGCCGTCGCGACCCCGGGTGGACGCGCCGGGGCGGCGACCGGCATCCGTCGTCCTGCGTCGCGCCATCCTTCGATCCTGCCGTACTCGCGCGCCGCCCGGATCGGCACGCGCAGCCCGTCGAGCACGGCGTCGCGAGAGCCCTCATTCGGCGCGAAGATCGCGGTGACCACGACGGGCTCGGATATGGACTCTCCTTCGGGGATCCGGGGATGGATGCCGTGGCTCAGTGCGCGGTGGCGGCTGCCTTCTCGATGCGTGCGCGAGTGACACGCTTGCGGAACACCCAGTACGTCCAGCCCTGGTACAGCAGGACGAGGGGCAGGAAGATGACCGCCGCCCAGCTCATGATCGTGAGCGTGTACTCGGTGCTCGACGCGTTCTCGATCGTGAGGCTGCCTGCCGGATCCGTCGACGACGGCATGACATAGGGGAACAGCGCGAGCCACAGCATCAGCACGGCGAAGACGATCGTGACCGCCCCCATCGCGAACGCCAAGCCGTCCTTGCGCATCCGGGCGAAGACGATCGAGTTGACGAGCATGACGGCGGCCACGGCGCCGCACGCGATGACCGCCCACAGCAGCGGCGCCTCGCGCCCGACCGCGAGCATGATCGTCCAGGCGACGGTTCCCGCCGCGAACAGGACTGTCGGGATGGCGGCCTTGAGAGCCAGCGCGTGCGCGTCCTCGCGCACCTGTCCGTCGGTCTTCAGCCCCACGAAGTACACGCCGTGCAGGAAGAACAGCAGCAGCGTCGTGACGCCCACCCACAGCCCGTACGGGTTCAGGAGAGTCAGGAGCGACCCGGTGAACTCGTGGTCCGCGTCGATCGGCACGCCTTGCACGATGTTGCCGACCGCGACGCCCCACAGCAGTGCCGGAGCGGCCGAGCCGATCACGATCATGCGGTCGAAGCGCGCCTTCCAGCGCGGGTCGTCGCGCTGGTGCCGGTACTCGAACGAGACGCCGCGCATGATCAGGGCGAGCAGGATCAGCAGGAGCGCGAGGTAGAAGCCGCTGAACATCGTCGCGTACCACTCCGGGAACGCGGCGAACAGGCACGCGCCCGCGACGATGACCCACGTCTCGTTGAGGTCCCACACCGGGCCGATGGTGTTGATGATCTGCCGTCGCGAGACGTCGTCCTTGCCGAGGAACGGCAGTGACATCCCGACGCCGAAGTCGAAGCCGTCCAGGACGAAGTAGCCGACGAACAGGACGCCGACGATGAAGAACCAGAGCTGTGCGAGTTCCATGGCCGTCCTCCTCAGTAGACCGTCGTCGGGGTGTCTTGAACCGGGAGCGCGGACGGATCGGGTTCGCCGGGTCTGGGCAGGCGGTCGGGGCCCCTGCGCACGGTCTTGAAGATGAGGCCGAACTCGACGACCGCGAGCGCCGCGTACAGCAGCGTGAACGCGATGAGCGAGACCAGCACGTTCCAGCCCGGTACGCTCTCCGAGACGCCGTCCTGGGTGAGCATGAGGCTGAACACGATCCAGGGCTGACGGCCCATCTCGGTGAAGATCCAGCCGACCAGGATGCCGAGCAGACCCAACGGCGCCTGCAGGATCGCGATCGTCCACATCCACGGGGCGACCGGCCGCTTCGCGCTCTTGCGGGTGACCCAGAGGCCCGCCACGGCGACCAGCGCGGCGGCGCCGCCGAAGCCCATCATCCAGCGGAACGACCAGTAGGTGACCCACAGGATGGGCGCGAAGTTGCCGTCGACCTGGTCGGCGAACTGCGGGAACAGCTCCTGCGCGTAGTGGAGGTTGAGGTCGTTGATGCCCTCGACGCAGCCGTCGAACGTATGCGTGGAGAGGAATGCGAGAACGTACGGCACGCGTAGCGACCAGATCTCGGCGGTCCCGTCGGGGGTTCCGATCGAGAAGATCGAGAACGAGGCATCCGCCCCGCACGCCGAGTCGAACATCGCCTCTGCGGCGGCCATCTTCATGGGCTGCGTCTCGACCATGACCAAGCCCAGCTGGTCGCCCGACAGCGCGACGCCGGCGAACGAGACGACCATCGCCCACAGGCCGAACCGCAGTGCGGGGCGCACCGTCTCCTTGTGCTCGGTGCGCATGAGCCACGCGCAGGCGGCGATCATGACGCCGGCGGAGAACATGCCGGCGGCGAAGATCGTGTGCGGGAACTGGGTGAGGGCGACCGGGTTGACCAGCAGAGCGCCGAAATCGACCATTTCGGCGCGACTGCCGTCGGCGGCCATCTGGTAGCCGACCGGGTTCTGCATGAACCCGTTGGCGGCCAGGATGAAGTACGCCGACATCCAGGTGCCCGCAGCGGTGATCCAGATGCTCGCCAGGTGGATGCCGCGCGGCAGGCGATCCCACCCGAAGATCCACAGTCCGATGAACGTGGCCTCGAAGAAGAAGGCCATGAGCCCTTCGAACGCGAGCGGCGCACCGAACACGTCGCCCACGAAGCGGGAGTACGACGACCAGTTCATGCCGAACTGGAACTCCTGCACGATGCCGGTGACCACGCCCATCGCGAAGTTGATGAGGAAGATCTTGCCGAAGAAGCGGGTCAGGTGCAGCCACCGCACATCGCCCGTGCGGTGCCACACGGTCTGGAAGATGGCGACGAAGACGCTCATGCCGAGGGTCAGCGGCACGAAGATGAAGTGATACAGCGTCGTCAGGCCGAACTGCCATCGTGCCAGCAGCAGCGGGTCGAGCAGCTCCATGTCGGCTCCAGGGGTGCAGTGCGCGCGCCGGCGCGGCGGGTTGTTCTCGTCACGCTAGCACTGCCCCACGACAGACCCGGGCGCGCGGGGGGACGCCGGAGCCCGCCCGCTGCGACCACGGTCGTAGCATGGGACCGATCCTGCGTGACCAGCCGACCAGGGAGACGCCATGGCGAGCAAGCCCCCGACCGCCGACATCGACGAGTCGCGCGTGCGGGTCACGGCGCCCAAGAAGGTCGCCGTCGGCGTTCCCGCCGTGCTCCATGCGCTGGAGATCGCGAACGAGCAGATGGGCGTGACCCGCAGCATCCGCACGCTCCTGCGGGTCAATCAGAAGGACGGCTTCGACTGCCCCGGCTGCGCGTGGCCGGAGGAGGACAAGCGGCACATCGCCGAGTTCTGCGAGAACGGGGCGAAGGCGGTCGCCGAGGAGGCCACGCTGCGCCGGGTCACTCCCGAGTTCTTCGCCGCGTACTCGGTCGACGAGCTGCGCGGGCACGACGACTGGTGGCTCGGCCAGCAGGGCAGGCTCACGCACCCGATGATCCTCGACGAGGGCGCCACGCACTACCGGCCGATCTCGTGGGACGCCGCGCTGCGGGAGATCGCGGAGGCCCTGCGCGAGCTCGACGACCCCGACGAGGCGATCTTCTACACGTCGGGCCGCACCTCCAACGAGGCGGCCTTCCTCTATCAACTGCTCGTGCGCGGCCTCGGCACGAACAACCTGCCGGACTGCTCGAACATGTGCCACGAGTCGTCCGGGTCGGCCCTCACCGAGACGCTCGGGATCGGCAAGGGCACGGTGTCGATCGAGGACGTCCACCGAGCCGACCTCCTGATCGTCGCCGGGCAGAACCCGGGCACCAACCATCCGCGCATGCTCAGCGCCCTGGAGAAGGCCAAGCAGCGGGGCGCGACCATCGTCGCGGTCAACCCGCTGCCCGAGGCGGGCCTGCTGAGGTTCGAGAACCCGCAGACCCCGCGCGGGGTGATCCTGGGCGGCACGGCGCTGGCCGACGAGTTCGTGCAGATCCGCCTGGGCGGCGATCAGGCGCTGTTCCAGGCGATCGGCAAGCATCTGCTCGAGGCCGAGGACCGCGACGGCGGTGTGGTCGACCGCGCGTTCGTCGACGCGCACACGAGCGGGTTCGATGCTTACGCCGCGGCGATGCGCGAGGTCGAGTGGACGGAGCTGGTCGAAGCCACCGGCATCCCCGAAGAAGAGCTGCGACGCGTCGCGGAGCGGGTGCGCGCGTCGAGTGCCACGATCGTGTGCTGGGCGATGGGGCTCACGCAGCACCGGCACTCCGTCCCGATGCTGCGCGACGTCGTCAACGTCCTGCTCCTGCAGGGCAACATCGGCCGGCCGGGCGCCGGGGTGTGCCCGGTGCGGGGGCACTCCAACGTGCAGGGCGATCGCACGATGGGCATCTACGAGAAGCCGTCCGAGTCGTTCCTCGCCGCCCTCGACCGCGAGTTCTCCTTCACCGCGCCCCGTGCGCACGGCCACGACACGGTGGAGGCGATCCGCGCGATGCGCGACGGCCGCGCCCGCGTGTTCCTCGCGATGGGCGGCAACTTCGTCAGCGCGACGCCGGACACCGCCGTCGTGGAGGAGGGCATGGCGCGCGTCGGGCTCACCGTGCAGGTGTCGACCAAGCTCAGCCGCTCGCACGTGGTGACCGGTCGCCGGGCGATCATCCTCCCGACGCTGGGACGCACCGACCGCGACCGTCGCGGGGGCGCCGAGCAGCGGGTGTCGGTCGAGGACTCCATGGGTGCCGTGCACTCCTCGCGCGGGCGCCTCGCCCCGCCGGCCGACGACCTCCTCAGCGAGGTCGCGATCGTCGCGCGCCTGTGCGCTCTGCTGTTCGACGGGGCCGAGCGGGCGAACGTGCCGCACGCGGACTGGGCTGCGCTGGAGAACGACTACGCGCTGATCCGCGGGCACATCGAGCGCGTCGTGCCCGGGTTCGACGACTACGAGCGGCGCATCGACAAGGGCGGCACGCTGCTCCTGCCGAACGGGCCGCGCGACGCGCGCCGGTTCGCCACCTCCGATGGCCGGGCGCAGTTCACCGCCAACCCGCTGGAATACCCCGTCATCCCGGAGGGGCGACTGCTGCTGCAGACCCTGCGGTCGCACGACCAGTACAACACCACGATCTACGGGAAGGACGACCGGTATCGCGGCATCCACGGCGGGCGGCGCGTCGTGCTCGTGAACCCGGAGGACGTCCGTGCGGCCGGCTTCGCCGAGGGCGAGGTCGTCGACCTCGTCTCGGAGTGGGTCCGTCCCGACGGAGACGTCGAGGAGCGCCGTGCCGAGGCGTTCCGGATCGTGCCGTACTCGACGCCGCGCGGAAACGCCGCCGCGTACTACCCGGAGACGAACGTGCTGGTGCCGCTCGACTCGACCGCCGCCGTGAGCGGCACCCCGACCTCGAAGTCCGTGGTCGTCCGCCTGGAGCGGCGCCCGACCTGAGCACCTCCCGTGCCTGCCCGGTGTCGGCGCCGATCCGCCCCCCAGTGCCGGCATCCCTTCTTCCCCTGTTGGCGACACCTTCCTGCATCCCGTAGCGTCGCCCCGCGGGGTTGGCGCCAGTTTACTGCTTCGGCCCGTACGAACATGTGGCGCCATCGCAGGGAACTGGCGCCGAAACCGCCCGGCAGGGGGTGTGCCGGTCCTGGCGGGGCGCGGATACCCTCGAAGGGATGGGACGTCGACGGAGCAGGCCGTGACGGCGATTCCGGTGACGATCGGGATGCCGCGCACCGGCGTGCGCGATCTGCCGCTGCCCGCGGCGCTGCGAGCCGCCACGACCGATCCGTGTGCGACCCTCGGCGACCCGCTGGTCGACACCCACGGCCGCGTGCATCGCGACCTGCGCATCTCGCTCACCGATCGCTGCTCACTGCGCTGCACGTACTGCATGCCCGAGCAGGGCAACGAGTGGCTGGCCCGGTCCAGCATCCTGACGCTCGACGAGATCGAGCGGGTCGCGCGGGTGGCCGCGGCCGACGGCATCACGACCTTCCGGCTCACCGGCGGCGAGCCGCTGCTGCGCCCCGACATCGTCGAGGTCGTGGGGCGCCTGGCCGCCGTCGAGGGCTCGTCGGGTCCGGTGGAGCTCGCGATGACGACGAACGGCATCCGCCTTCCCGAGCTGCTGCCGGGGCTGATCGAGGCGGGCCTTGACCGCCTGAACGTCTCGATCGACACGCTGCGCCGCGACCGGTTCCACGCGCTCACACGCCGTGACCGCCTCGACGACGTGCTGGCCGGAATCGCGGCGGCTGCGGCATCGGGCCTGCGGCCACTCAAGCTCAACACGGTGGCGATGCGCGACGTCAACGACGACGAGCTGATCGAGCTGGTCGATTTCGCGATCGCGCACGACGCGCAGTTGCGCTTCATCGAGCAGATGCCGCTGGATGCCGGGCACACGTGGGACCGCACGCGCATGGTCACGCGGGACGAGATCCTCGCGACGCTCTCGGCCCGCTGGAGCCTGACCCCCGTGCCGGGCCGCGGGGGAGCGCCCGCGGAGCGCTGGATGCTCGACGGCGGGCCGCACACCGTCGGGGTGATCGCCTCGGTGACCGCGCCGTTCTGCGGCGACTGCGACCGGCTGCGGCTCACCGCCGACGGACAGCTGCGCAATTGCCTGTTCTCCACGACCGAGTACGATCTCATCCCGGTGCTGCGCGGCGGGGGCCGGGACGGCGCGATCGACGCGATGCTGCGCTCGTGCGCGCGCGGCAAGCTCCCCGGGCACGCCATCAACGACCCGGCGTTCCTGCAGCCCGCGCGCGGCATGAACGCGATCGGCGGCTGACCGGTCGGTGCCGGCGTGGTCGCCGCTTCCTCCCGCCGCGGTCCGGCCCCCGGAGCCGCGGTCGGGCCCTCCCGAGCCGCGGCAGCCGGCTCGTGCGTCCCGCTTACAGGGCCGATCGGTGGTTTCAGGGCCCGGGCGGGGTCGCGGGGCCGTTTCGCCCTGTAAGCGGGACGCGGTCGGCGGCTGACCGGGTCCATCCGGGCCTGGCCCGAGCCTGACGCCACCCGGGCCTTGCCGCCGGGCTAGCATGGCGCCATGGGTCGGATCACGGCGCGCCGCTCGATCACACGGGTCACCGTGGGCTCGGCGGACGACCACGGAGCGACCCGCCGCACCGACACGCTCGTCGTGGAGGAGCCGCTGGAGATCCGGCTGGGCGGGTCGCCGCTGGTCGTGACGATGCGCACGCCGGGCCATGACGTGGAGCTGGCCGCGGGCTTCCTCGTCTCGGAGGGCGTGATCTCGCGCGGCGAGCAGTTCCGCTCGGCGATCCACTGCGGCGGGCCGGCTGATCGGCCGGCCGCAGAGCCCACCGGCATCCCGGACCTCATCGATTCCGACGGCACCGGGAACACCTACAACGTCCTCGACGTCACCCTCGCGCCCGGGGCCGTGCGGCCCGACCTCTCCCTCGCCCGCAACTTCTACACGACGAGCTCGTGCGGGCTGTGCGGCAAGGCGTCGATCGACGCGGTCGAGGCGGTGTCGTCCTTCGAGGTGGCCGGCGATGCGGTGCGGGTGGATGCCGGGTTCCTCGCCGGCCTACCCGACCGGCTGCGCGCGCAGCAGGCCGCCTTCGAGAAGACCGGGGGCCTGCACGCGGCGGCCCTGTTCGACGGCTCGACGGGGGAGCTGCTCGTCGCCCGCGAGGACGTGGGGAGGCACAACGCGGTGGACAAGGTCGTCGGCTGGGCGCTGCTGCACGACCGCCTGCCGCTGCGCGGCACGGTGCTGCAGGTGTCCGGCCGCGCGAGCTTCGAGCTGGTGCAGAAGGCCGTGATGGCCGGCATCCCCGTGCTGGCCGCGGTGTCGGCGCCCTCGTCGCTGGCGGTCGACCTCGCCGAGGCGTCCGGGCTCACGCTGGTGGGATTCCTCCGCGGCGCGACGATGAACCTCTACTCACGGCCCGATCGGGTGATCTCCGCCCTCGTCCCCGTGGAGTGACGGGCCGACTGAGGCGAGGAAGGCCAGCAGCTGGCCGGTGAACTCCGCGGGCTTGTCCGTGTTCAGCTCGTGACCGCCGCCCGTGACGAGATGCAGGCGTGCGTTCGGGATGCCGGCCGCCAGAGCCCTCGCGCCGCGCAGGTTCGCGACGTCCCTCGCGCCGCACAGCACCAGGGTCGGCGCCGTGATGGCTGCGAGCCGGTCGCGGAAGTCGGTGCCGGCGATCTCGCGCGACACGGCGATGACGCGCTCCTTGCCGGTGCCGTCGGGGGCGACGATCCGCTCCGGGAGCACGCGCAGGAGCACGGACTGCAGCGCCATGAGCGCACGCGGCGGATGCACCTGACCGCCGGAGAGGACGAGCGAGGCCACGCGCTCGGGATGGTCGATCGCGAGCTGCGTGGCCACCATCGCGCCGAGGGAGAGCCCGCACAGGTGGACGCGTGCGGCGCCCCGGGCATCCAGCTCGTCGAGGAGACGAGCGGTGGCGCGACGGAGCGTGAACGGGGTCGGGTCGCCGGCGTCGAGCCCCGCGATGGGCGGAACGAAGCCGGCGAAGCCCGGTGGCAGCGACGCGAGCTGCGACGCCCACGACGAGGGGCCGGTGCCGAGCCCATGCAGGAACACGACGAGTTCACGCTGGGCCATGAGCACAGGCTACTCGCGTCGTGGGTCCGCCACGCGGGGGAGGGTGCGGGCCTCGCAGCACAGGACGGAATCGGCGGGAATCCGCCTCGTGGTGGAGGTCGCGGTATCCGCCGTCCCCTACCGTGACAAGGGAACCGGAATCAGGAGGTCATCATGCAAGGACGAGCATCTGCGCTGGTATTCGGCGACCGTGAGGACCCGCGCAAGCGGCTCGCGGAGCTATTCGGCGGCGACGTGCCCGAGGCGGCACAGCCGCCTCAGCCGGCGATGGACTGGGCGGCGGACCTGCTGCGGGGCACCGCCGGCCGGCAGATCACCACCCAGCTCGAGGCCATCCGCCTCTTCCGTGCTGCCGAGCCACGACTCGGGCTGAAGCCGGCGACGTTCCTGGCCAAGAACGCGCTCGCGGCGCGCTGAGACGTGCGAGCACCCGTGGCAGAGAGGACGAGTTTGCTCCAGACCGAACGATTGACGTTGCGTCCCTGGGCGGAGGGGGATGCCGCGTTCCACCGCGAGCTGTGGAGCGAGCGCGACCCTCGGGTCCCGCCTCATCGCTGGATCGATGCCGACGGGGGGGGTCTCCCGGCTGCGCGCATCGGTGTGGGAGTGGAACACCGCCTCGCGACGCGTGCTGGCGAGGCTCGGCTTCACCGCGGCCGAAACCATCCGCGTCGACCCGGAGCGCGGCCACTCGCTCATGACCGTCCGAGACCTCTGACCCGGGAAGCCCGCGGATGACGGGAACCACCGTGATCTCGGCTGAGACCACGAGAGTCGCATTACGACTCAGCGACTGCCTGGACGCGCGAGGCGGCCTCGAGAACCGTCAAGCAGCTGGTGTCGAGCAGAGCCTCGCCGTCACGAAGGGGCATCCCGAGTTGCGTGCTTCCCTCCGCGAGTACCGATTCGAGCACTGATTCGGGCGCCGCAACCAGATCATCGCCAGGCAGGACGGGACCGCGCCCTTGGCGGCGATGCCGGATGCGCTCACGGCGGGCATCCTCGTCGGCACGTATCCGAACCCAGCCGAAGCCGTCAGAAGCCAGCGTCTGACGCACCGCGCGGGGGTCGACCAGCAGGGGTGCGACGATGACCACGCTCTGGGCGCCAGCGTCTCGGAAGACGTGTGCAAGCTCTTGGGCATGACATGCCCCGACAGGGCGGTCGATGTTCCAGACGAAGCTGAGTTGTGCCGCATCGATGAACCCGGTGCGATACTCCTTGCTCCATGCCTCAGTGGCAACAGCCCAACCAACGCTTGAAGTGCCGGCTACGCGCGGTCCGCACAACCACAACACGCGAAATGGCCCACTGTCACTTCGGTGCTGATCTGCGGACTCGGGGGTGAAGAAGGGTGCGGCAGCATGGAGTGGAGGGCTGGCATCCAGGGCCCTGAGCACGTCGGCCACCGTCTGATGCGGTGCTCGCTCACCGGTCTCGAGCCGAGTCCAACTCGGATCAGCACGGCTCGATTCGGAGGCGCCGATCGACGCGACCTCTGCAACGCGTTCGCTTGTCCAGCCCCGTGTTGCCAGACGCGCGCCAAGAACCGTCTCGGGCGCATTGAGCCAGAGAGACCAGGTGGGAAACTCACTGGCTGGCGGGGGAGCGTCGGGGGACGCCACTCCCGAAACGATCAAGCGCTCCGCGCCCGCAGCCGCGAATTTTCGCGCCAACCGTCGAAGTGCACGCTCTTTGAGCCGCCAACGATCTGGGTCATCATCGGCGGCGGGATAGCACATACCCAGTTGGTCGATGTCAAGATACGCGACGGGGATGCCGGTTTCGGCTGCGTGCTGAGCGAGCGTCCACGCAACCGTTGACTTCCCGACGCCCGGCGGCCCAGCGAGTCGCAGAATCTCCACGCCCCAACACTATGGCGCACGAGAAACTCGTCGGGAAGGCTTCAGGCGGACTGCTTGTAGCGCTTCATCGCAGCCTGGTGGCTGACGCCGAGCGCGTCTCCGATCTGCGTCCAGGTCGCGCCTGACTCTCGCGCTTCCGCAACGACAACGGTGAGTTGCTGATTGGCGTAGTCCCGGAACTGCGCCGCCCAGTGCAGGGCACGCAATGGGTCACGTCCGGAGTGAACCGCGTTCTCAAAATCGAAGTTCTCGAAACGGTCAGCGAGTACTTCGTCTGGTTTCGTTTGCTTTGTCATTTTCATCACCGTCGCTTGCTCGTGCGGAGGTACTTGGGTCGTGCCGCGACTCAGATCGCGTCTCCTTCGACCGGTCCCTCCGTGTTCGGCTGCCAGCCGAGCGCCGGCGCGACATGCCGGGCGAACGACTCGACGAGGTGCAGGTTGAAGGCGACGCCCAGCTGCGAGGGGATCGTGAGCATGAGCGTGTCGGCGCTGCGGATCGCGGCATCCGCCTTCAGCTGCTCGACCAGGACGTCCGGCGCCCCGGCATACGTCTTGCCGAAGGTGGAGCGCATGCCGTCGATGACGCCGACCTGGTCGCCGTCCTGCCGCCCTCCGAAGTACAGCTCGTCCTCCGCGGTCGTGATCGGGAAGATCGAGCGGCTCACCGACACGCGCGGCTCGCCGGCGTGCCGGGCCTCGCGCCATGCGTCGCGGAAGGCGGCGATCTGCTCGGCCTGCAGCTCGTCGAACGGCAGTCCGCGGTCCTCGGTGAGGAGCGTCGACGACATGAGGTTCACTCCCATGCGGCCCGCCCACTGCGCGGTGTCGCGGTTGCCTGCTCCCCACCAGACCCGGGAGCGCAGGCCGGGGGAGTGCGGCTCGATGCGCTGCCGACCCGTGCCGCCGCCGAACGGGCTGTGCGGATCGCGGTCGGCCATGCCCTCGCCCTCGACGGCGCGCAGGAACGTGTCGAAGTGATCGCGGGCCAGATCCGCGCCACGGGGGTCGGACGATCCCGTGTAGCCGAACGCCTCGTAGCCGCGCACGACGGTCTCCGGTGACCCGCGGCTCACGCCGAGTGCGAGCCGTCCGTCGCTGATCAGATCGACGGATGCCGCCTCCTCGGCCAGCTGCAGCGGGTTCTCGTAGCGCAGGTCGATGACGCCGGTGCCGACCTCGATCCGCCGCGTGCGCGCCGCGATGGCGGCCAGCAGCGGCATGGGTGAGGACTGCTGCCGCGCGAAGTGGTGGACCCGGAAGTAGGCGCCGTTGACCCCGAGCTCGTCCATGCCCTCGGCCAGTTCGATCGCCTGGACCATCGAGTCCCGCGCGGAGAGGATCCGTCCGCCGCCCAGCGGCCCGTAGTGTCCGAAGGAGAGGGTTCCGAAGCGCTGCATGGTGAGGTCAACGGTACGCGGGCCGAATGCATTCCGCTGAATGGATGCCACGGCCAGGTGTCCGCCACGAACTTCGGAGGATCGCGCGAAGTTCGGAGGATCCAGCCGAAATCCTCCGAGCTTCGCGCAACTCTCCGGGGTTGGCATGGCCGATGAGCGCGAGCGGCGGGCTCGCGGCACTCGGTGGACTCACAGTCCGGATTAACGGGCCCGTCACCGCTCTCATCACGTTTCGTCATGCGGGGAGCGTTACCTGAGCGCATGGCCGACACCGACACCATCCCCGTCCAGGCCGTGCGGAACCCCACGCGCGGCTTCTTCTCGTACTTCGAGTGCCTCGGACCCGCCCACCTCGCCGCGCAGGCGCGCCTCTACGCGCGCGATGCGGCCGCCAACGCCGACGAGATCCTCGCCCGCGCGCACCGCGCAGCGGCCGAGGAGGCGCGTCGTGCCCGCACGGAGCGACTCGGACCCGAGCTGGAGTGGATCCCCTGAGCCGACGCCGGGGTGATCTGCTCGGCGGTCCAGCTCGCGCGGGCCCGGCGGTGGACGGCCGTGACGCATAGGCTCGATTCAGCGACGGAAGGAGCCCTCATGGCCCGCATCCTGCTCATCGGCGGACACGGCAAGGTGGCGCTGCTGCTCGAGCCTTTGCTCGTGGCCGCAGGCCACGACGTGACGGCGGTCTTCCGCAATCCCGATCACGAGGCGGATGTCGCCGCTACCGGGGCGGTTCCCCTCGTCGCCGATGTCGAGACGCTCGACACCGACCAACTGACAGGGCTCGTGAGCGGCCACGACGTCGTGGTGTGGTCCGCCGGCGCGGGCGGCGGTGGCACGGGCCGCACGTACTCCGTCGATCGGGATGCCGCGATCCGCTCGATCGACGCGGCACGCGCCGCGGGGGTCCGCAGGTACGTCATGGTGTCGTACTTCCGTGCACGCCTCGACCACGGCGTCGCCCCCGCCGACGGATTCTTCGCCTACGCGGAGGCGAAGGCGGCCGCCGACGAGCACCTGCGCGGGAGCGGTCTGGACTGGACGATCGTCGCGCCCAGCACGCTCACGCTCGACCCGCCGACGGGGAGCATCGACGCGCGCGCCGCGACGTCGGGGTCGGTGTCGCGTGCCGATGTCGCGGCCGTCGTCCTGGCCGCGATCGAGACGCCGGCGACTGTCGGCGCGACGATCCGCTTCAACTCGGGCGACGTGCCGATCGCCGAGGCGCTGGCGGGATGAGGCGTCGCCCTTCGCGGCATGCCTGCCCGTGCTGATCCAGGCGCCGATCGTCGGGGTGCCCGGTCTCGATCACGCAGGCGGCGAGCTGGCGGCCCTCGCGGAGGCATCCGTCGGCCCGTGACGGGTCTCGGCCGGGCCGCGCCCGATGTCTGCCGCGGTGCCTACGATGGCTGGAGGGAGGCGAGATGGTCCAGGTACGCGTCGCCGGCGTCGCGCTCGACGGCGCGCATCAGCACGTCCTCCTCCTCAAGCCCCTCGACGAACTGCCGGGGGAGGGCGAGATCCTGCCCGTGTGGATCGGGCAGCTGGAGGCGACCTCGATCCTGATCGCGGTGCAGGGCGCGACCCCGCCGCGTCCGCTCGCGCACGACCTGATGCGCGAGTTGCTGACCGCGGCCGGCGCCGAGGCGACTGGGGTCGAGATCACACGCATCGATGAGGGCACGTTCTACGCCGAGATCTCGCTGTCGACGCCCGGCGGCGACCGCGTCGTCGATGCGCGGCCGTCGGATGCCGTCGCGCTGGCCTCGCGCCTGGGCATCCCGATCAGCGTCGCCGAGGCCGTCATGGACGAGGCGGGCGTGCCCGATGTGCTCACCGAGGCCGAAGCCGCGGAGAGTCTCGCCGAGTTCCAACGCTTCCTCGACGACGTCGACCCCGAGGACTTCGCCGGCCCGCAGGACTGATTCAGACCCTATGAGTGTGGGGTTCTGAAGCTCTTGTGGGCCCAGGGCCTCACGGTGCAGATTCGTGGATCATCTCGAGGAGTGGCCTCGGGATGCCGACATGCAGCGGAGGCCCTGGTGTTCAACGAGCGTACGGCGATTGGTTTGGATGTGCACGCGCGGAGCGTGCGGGCGGCGGCGATCGACTTGTCGACCGGTGAGGTGATCGAGGTCAAGCTTCCCGGGGTGAACGCGGAAGTCGTCGACTGGGTGACGCGGATCGCGAGCCGGCATGGGCCGGTGCATGCCGCGTATGAGGCCGGCCCGACGGGGTTCGGGCTGGCACGCAAGCTCGAGACGGCGGGTGTGGCGTGCACGGTCGCGGCTCCGTCGAAGATCATCCGGCCGGCCGGGGACAGGGTGAAGACCGACGCCCGGGATGCGCTGCTGATCGCGCGGCTGCTGCGGATGGACGAGCTGACCGCGGTGCGGGTGCCGACGGTGGCGGAGGAATCCGCCCGCGACCTGGTGCGCGCCCGCGATGATGCCCGGGTCGAGCTGATGGCGGCCCGGCACCGGCTCTCGAAGCTGCTGCTGCGCCGCGGGATCGTCTATGAGGCGGGGAAAGACGCGTGGACCGGGGCGCATGACGCCTGGCTGCGGCGGGTCCGCCGCGACGGGCTGGACGACGCGGGTCCCGGAACGCTGCACGCGTTCGACGCCGGCTACGACGCCGTCACGGCCATCCTGGCGCGCCGCGACCGGCTCGACCGCGACATCCTGACGATGGCTGAGGATTCGGAGTTCACCGCCGTGACCAGGCGGCTGGGCTGCCTGCGCGGGATCTCCACCCTGACCGGGTTCGCCCTCGCGGTCGAGGTCGGCGACTGGGACCGGTTCACCGGCCGCACGATCGCGTCGTATCTGGGCCTGGTGCCGTCCGAGCACTCCTCCGGCGGTTCCCGCTCGCTCGGGGCGATCACCAAGACCGGCAACACGCACGCCCGCCGGCTGCTGATCGAAGCGGCCTGGCATCACAAGGCCCGCTACGCACCCGGGAAGGTCATGAAGGCGCGATGGGCGGCAGCGCCGGCCGCGGCCGCGGCCCGCGGCGACGTGGGGAACCGGCGCCTGCACCACCGATGGATGGTGCTGTCCGCGAAGCACAAGAAGCACACCGTCGCGAACACCGCGATCGCCCGCGAGCTCGCCGGTTGGTGCTGGTCGCTGGCCGTCATGGACTGACCCGAGAAGCTCGTTCGCCCCCGGCCAGGCGCCCGGGAACGCATGCAGCGTGAGGAGCGCACCAGCGGACCGACTGTGAGCAGCCGCCCCCCGGCGGGCCACGCTCGACCTCAGACACGCTCGAACGCTCTCGCCGGAACAAGGGTCATGCGGTAACCAACCCGCGCATATCAGACTGACCACGCGTCACCAGACACGCCGCACCCCGGACCAGCCCCCCGGCGAACGACCAAGCGCCGCCAGGCATCCAGTCTGGCGGCGCTTCCCCCTGCGCACTTGACAAAACGAGTCACATATCAGTCGTCGCTGGAGTGCAGCCCGCGCCGTGCCGAGAGCACGGTGACCTCCGGGTGCTCCTGGGCGAGCAGGCGCTCGGCGCGGTCGAGCACGTCCCGCACGTGCGCGGCATTGCCGGCCAGCGCGCACACGCCGACCGTTGCGCGCCGGTGCAGGTCGAGAGAGCCGACCTCGGCCGCGGCGGCCTCGGTGCGCCGGCTCAGGCCGGCGACGATCGGCCGCACGATGTTGCGCTTCTCCTTCAGCGAGCGCACGTCGCCGAGCAGGAGGTCGAACTCGATCCAGCCCATCCACACCCGTCCGAGTCTGCCACGTGCTCGTGGCGGAGCGGCGGCGGGGTCGGCTGAACGGGGCGCCGGATCAGACCGTGGCGCTGCGCCGGGGCAGCACCCAGTCCGCGCGCGGGAAGTGGCACGTGTACCCCTCCGGGTTGCGCTGCAGGTAGTCCTGATGCTCGGGCTCGGCCTCCCAGAAGGGTCCCGCGGGCTCGATCGACGTGACGGCCCTGCCCGGCCACAGGCCGGAGGCGTCGACGTCCGCGATGGTGTCGCGGGCGATCTCCTCCTGCTCCGGCGTGAGCGGGAAGATGGCCGACCGGTAGCTGGTGCCGAGGTCTTTGCCCTGACGATTGAGGGTCGAGGGGTCGTGGATCTGGAAGAAGAACGCGAGGATGTCTCGGTACGTCGTCTTCGTCGGATCGAAGACGATCTCGACGGACTCCGCGTGACCGGGGTGGTGGCGGTAGGTCGCGTGGTCGTTCTGCCCGCCGGTGTAGCCGACGCGGGTGGCGAGCACGCCCGGCTGGTGACGGATGAGATCCTCCATGCCCCAGAAGCAGCCGCCGGCGAGGACGGCCGTCTCGGTGCCGGGGGTGCGGGTGATGGATCCGGTGTCGTTCATGTGCGTTCTCCTGAGTGGTCGACTCCAGCAGTATCTCAGGTTCCCGGCATCCGGGGGCCGTCACGGCGGCGCCGGATGGGGGATGATCGATGCGTGTACCTGCCGTTGCCGTCCGTGCCCGTGCCGGCGAGCCAGGGCGGGATGAGCTACGGGGCGATGCTGCTGCCCGCCGCCGGCGCCTCGGCGCAGGCACTGCTGCCGCTGCTGCTCCAGCTCCACTTCTCGGGGTGGGTCGCCCCGCCCGGCGACGGCTGGGCGGTGGTGATCGGTGAGCCCGGCGACGGGGTCGTCGCCGACGGGCGGCGCGGCGTGATCGAGGCGGCCGCCTTCGTCGCCGAGCGGATGCCGGGGGTCGTGCTCGCCGTGCGCGTGAGACGAGATCGCCAGCTCGCGCTCGTGGCCTGGCGGTCCGGCGAGGAGCTCGGCCGATACTCCAGTGATCCGTCCCAGGAGCCGGATGCCGACAAGGACGTGCTGTCCGAGCCGGTGGGCACAGAACACGCCGAGACCTTCGCCGCGCTGTGCGGGCACGAGGAGGCCGCGGGACGGCTGACCGAGCTGCTCGGGGAGGAGCTCGACCCCGACAGCGTGTTCGAGTCGGAGCGCCTCGCGGGCGTGGCGCGGCTGCTGGGCCTGCCGGGCTGGTTGGTCGCCGCGGGGGCGCTTCCCGACGACATCCCGACAGGTCCCCGGGCCCGCGAGCTCACCCGGCTGCGCGCCGGGGCGCCGGGAGCTGCGGGCCGCGTGCGGGACGCGCCGCTGCGGGCTCTGCGCCGCCATCAGCAGCCTCCGCCGGTGATCGCCGATCCGCCCAGAGGCGGCGGGATGGAGTTCGAGCTGTGGATGCTGTGACCGCTCAGCAGGCCGCGACGAAGCGCACCCAGTTGGCGCCGCCGCCGGTCTCGGCGCGCTGACGCAGCTCCAGCCGATCGCCCTCGACGCGGTACAGCGACACCGTCGTGGAGCGCTCGCCGGCCGCGACGAGGTGGGCGCCGTCGGGGCTCACCGCGAAGCCGCGGGGCTGCGGCTCGGTGACGAAGAAGCGGTCGGGCGCCGACACCGAGCCGTCGGCGGCGATCGCGACCGCGCCCAGTGTGCTCTCGGTGCGCTCGGTGCACCAAAGGCGGCGCCCGTCGTCGGCGAGGTGCAGGTCGGCACCCCAGATGAAGTGGTTGGCCATCGGGTCGGCGCCGAACACGCTGTGACCGAGACCTTTCGTCGGGTCGTACGCGGTGGTCGCCTCACGCAGGGTCAGCGCGCCGGCAGCGGTGTCGCGCGCGAAGCTCAGCACCTCGCCGGAGAACTCGGTCAGCACGTAGACGGCATCCTGCGCCTCGTTCAGCACGAGGTGTCGCGGGCCGCTTCCGGGCGGGCAGGCCACAGTCCCGGGCTCCAGCGGAACCAGGGCGAGTTCGTCGTCGAGCGCGTACTGGGCGACGAGGTCGGCGCCCAGCGAGACGAAATACGCGAAGCGGCCGTCGGCGCTGGGGATCACCGAGTGCAGGTTGGGGAAGGCGATCCGCGAGACCGGCGCCTTGACCACACCGTCGACGATCGGGCAGGAGATGCCGTAGCCCCCGCCGTACGAGGCGCCGAGCAGGCCCGTGCCTCCGCGCGTGAGCGCGAGGTAGTTCATGCCGCCGTCGGTCAGATCCAGGCGCGAGAGCGGTGTGAGCCGTCCGGTCGTGCGGTCGAGGGAGAGGGTCAGGATGCCGACGGGATCGCCCTTGACCGCGGCGTGGACGAGGTTCCGCTCGGGGTCGATCGCGAAGGTGGAGCAGCCGGGCAGGCCCTCGGTCACCGCGATGCGGACGAACGCGTCGCCGTCGAGTCGGAACGTGCTGATGCTTCCGTCGCCGGCGTTGGCGACCAGGACGAGCCAGGAATCGGTCATAGTCCCGATCGTAGGGGGGAAGTGCGTGCGGCGGCACGGAGGACGGCATCCGTCACCATGCCGACCACGTGCGGCGCGATGTGCAGGTTGAGGGCGGGCTCGACGAGCTCGACCTCGAGGGCGACCAGCCCGAAGTCGGCGGAGTCGACGGTGTCGACGCGAGCGTAGAGCGGCGCGGGCTCGCCGGTGAGCTCGGCGACCGCGCGCAGTGCGGCCTCGGCGAACGCGCGCTCGGCCGCGGTCGTGGGCACGGGCTCGGGGTGCTCGATGTAGACGCCGCCGATGAGGCTTCCGCCGTGCTCGAGGAGCGCGCCCTTGGCGATCGCGTGCGTGTGGTGCCCGTCGATCGCGTAGAGCGCCTTCTCTCGACCCGCGCTGAGCTCGGGGACCTCGGGCTGTATCATCGCGACGCCGCCGCCGGCGACGATGCGCGCGGCGAGGGCGGCCGCCCGCGGGTCGTGCGCGTCGAACAACCCGGTGTCGCGAGCCCCGCCGGAGATGACGGGCTTGACGACCACCCGCTCCGCGCCGTGTGCGTCGAGCGCCGCGCGCGCCTCGTCGGCCGTGGCGCAGTACTGCGTCGGCACGACGCGGATGCCGGCGCTCTCCAGGCCGCGCAGGTAGCGCTTGTCGAGGTTCCAGCGGACCATCGACGGCGAGTTCAGCACGTGCGTGGTGGCCTCGGCCCGGTCGAGCCACGCGTGGAACTCGTCGAAGCGGACGGGGTAATCCCACGGCGAGCGGATCACGAGCAGGTCGAAGGCGCCGAGGTCCGTCTCGTCGGCGTGCCACACGACGGGCTCGGCGAGGGCGCCGCGCTCGCGGAGCGCGGCGAGCAGGATCGGAGTGTCGTGGTCGGGATCCTCGGGGGAGTACTCGTCCGTGACGACGATGCCGATGCGAGGGCGGGCTGATGCGGTCACGGGCACCCAGCGTAACCGGGGTGCCGACGTGCATCGTGGGATGTCCCGCACAGCGGCATGGGGCCGATCGTCCATCGCCCGTAGAGGTCGCTCCCCGCGGCGACGGCCCCGAAGCTGTTCGGCTCGGTCGCGCGCGGCACCGCGCATACCGGCAGCGACATCGACATCCTCGTCGAGATGGATCCCGCCTGGCCGCAGATCCGCGGCTTCAGGAACATCCTCGTCCATCAGTATTTCGGTGTCGGCGTCGACATCGTCCGCGCGTCCTGACAGGCCGCTGCCGGCTCAGCTGTGCGCCGCCTACGGCGGGCCGGGGTCAGCGGATGGTGGTATCCCCACGAGCGTCAGTCGGGTGCGATGACCCTCAGCGTCGGGAAGGCGGTGCGGTAGCGACGTGCATCGCGCGTCAGAAGCGTATGGCCCCTGACGATAGCATGGGCGCCGATGTAGAAATCAGGGAGGATCGCAGTACGCGATCCTCCGCGTCGTCGATAGTCGGCGAATGCCTTCGCGGCGGGATAGGCCGCCTCGTAGGGCAGGTTCTCGCGTATCAATCGCAGCTGACCGATCACGGCAGTGAGCTCGTCTTCGGACGCGAATCGCACGGACAACTCGGCGAAGACGAGCTGGTTGATGACGAGATCACCGGCGTCAAGAGCGCGTGCCAACGCATCGCTCGACCAGTCCGACCAGCGCGGATGGTTCGTCACGACGTCGAGCAGGACGTTCGTGTCCACCAGGACGGCAGGTCGCCTATTCTCCACGGGTCATGGCCATGATGTCGTCGGTCGCGGGACCGTTCCCTGCGCTCCCGCGAACGCGCAGCACAGCGCGCTGGCCCGTTGTCAGGTCGTCGTGGTGGACGATCCGCAGGACTCCTCCGTCATCGATCACGCTCACCTCGTCGCCCGCAGCGAAGCCATGCTTCCGCCGCAGCTCGGCGGGGATCGTGACCTGTCCTTTCGTGTTGAGCTTCACATCCCACCTCTGTAATACCTCGCGATCGACCAATGTAATACTACCGTCGCCGCCCGTCAGAACGGAGGGATGCGGGGCGTCGTAGCGGTCTGTGTGCGCAGGCGTGTGAGGATCGCCGCGGCTTCTTTTTCGCCGGGTCGGGGTTGTCGGGTGGTGTAGCCGGTGGGTGAGACGAGTTGCACGGTGCTGTCGGCGCGGCGCTGGTAGCGGAAGCGGGTCTTCTCCTTGTTCTGGTTGTCGGGGGCGCAG
>NZ_JASGFE010000014.1:0-51913 GCF_047605725.1 Microbacterium sp. | reverse complement strand
CGCGACCGCGTGCAGATCGAGCAGGACCGCCAGCGCGCCGAGCGCAACCTCGCCGACACCGAGTATCTCGCCCGCGAGATCGTCGCGCTGCGACTGTCGCTGAAGGACGTCACCGACGACGTCGTCACGCGGGACGTGCTCCGCCACGAGCTGCGGGCGCTGCTGGACCAGCTCGACGAGCGCGCCGCCGGACCGGACGAGCGATGACGGCATCCGCCGACGCGGTGCGCGCCGCGGTGGGCGCGGTCGTCGACCCGGAGCTGCGCCGCCCGATCGGCGAGCTCGACATGGTGCGCGAGGTCGCCGTCTCGGCCGAGGGGTCCGCCTCGATCGGGATCGCGCTGACGATCGTCGGATGCCCCGCCGCCGACCGCATCGCCGCCGACGTCCGCGCCGCAGCCTCAGGCGTGCCCGGTGTGACGGCGGTCGCGCTGAGCGTCGGGGTGATGAGCCCGGCCGAGCGGCATGAGCTCACCGAGCGCCTGCGCGGCGGACGCGCCGCTCGCCGGATGCCGTTCGGCCCCGACTCCCTCACCAGGGTGATCGCCGTCACCAGCGGCAAGGGCGGCGTCGGCAAGTCCACGCTGACGGCGAACCTCGCCGTCGCTCTCGCCGCGCGCGGGCTCGCGGTGGGGCTCGTCGACGCCGACGTGCACGGGTTCTCCATCCCGCGGCTGCTCGGCCTGGTCGGCCCCGACGGCACGGCGCCGACCCCCACGCGGCTGGACGAGCTCATGCTCCCCCCGGTCGCCTACGACGTCAAGGCCGTCTCGATCGGGATGTTCCTGCGCCCGCGGCCCGGTGAGGCGCCCGTGGGAGCCGTCGCGTGGCGCGGTCCGATGCTCCACCGCACCGTGCAGCAGTTCCTCACCGACGTGTACTTCGGCGACCTTGACGTGCTCCTGATCGACATGCCGCCGGGCACCGGCGACATCGCGATCTCGGTCGGCCAGCTCCTGCCCGGCGCCGAGGTGATCGTCGTGACGACGCCGCAGCCGGCGGCCGCCGAGGTGGCTGTGCGCAGCGGCCTGGTCGCCCGCCAGACCGGCCAGCGCGTGGTGGGCGTGATCGAGAACATGTCCGCACTGACCCTCCCCGAGGGTTCCACGATGGCCCTGTTCGGCGCCGGCGGCGGGGACGCCGTCGCCGAGGCGCTGTCGACGGATGCCGAGCCCGTGCCGCTGCTGGGCACCGTGCCGCTCAGTGCGGCTCTGCGCGAGTGCGGCGACGACGGCAGGCCGGTCGTGGCGGCCGAGCCCGGCGATCCCGCCGCCCGCGCGATCCAGGCGATCGCCGCGGCGATCGCGCGCAGCCCTCGGGGACTGGCCGGCCGCGCGCTGCCGCTCACGCCGCGCTGATCAGGTCGCCTCGGAGTCGAACGGGACCGTGGGCGTCCGCTTCGCGGCATCCCCCGCCGTCGGGTTCTGCTCGGTGGAGGCACCGCCGATCGGGTCGGACGCGACCGTGATGCCGCCCAGCGGACCGGACGCACCGGGCGCCGGATGGAGCACACTTGCCGCCGCCACGGCCGGCACGGCGGGCTCCTCCAGCAGCGCATCGCGGATGATCCGACGCGGGTCGTACTGGCGCGGGTCGAGCTTTCGCCACTCGACGTCGTCGAAGTCCTCGCCCATCTCCTCCTTGACGCGCGTCTTCGCGCCGCGGAGCCACTCGCGCGCGCGCACGGTGAACCGCCCCAGCATCTCCGCGTACTGCGGCAGACGCTCGGGGCCGAGCACCACGACGGCGACGACCCCGATCAGGAGGAGCTTCTCCATGTCGAGCCCGAAGAACATGGGTCAAGGTTACCCGTGCGCCTGAGCGTCGAACGCCCGCACCACGCATAATCTTGCCGTGGAGGTGCACACATGGGTGATTTCGATGCCGTCCGCAGATTCGTCGACGAGGCCACGGTCGAGCCGGAGGCGTGCGCACGGGCACGCGCGCACGCACTGGAGCTGGGCGCCGACCCGATCAGCGCACCGGTCGGCGCGCAGTGCGCGCTCATCGCCGCCGCCTCGAGCGCGCTCAACATCGTGGAGATCGGCACCGGAGGCGGGGTGTCGGGGCTCTGGCTGCTGCACGGCTCGCCCCGGGCGACGCTGACGACGATCGACAACGAGCCCGAGCACCTCGCGGCGGCTCGACAGGCGTTCGCCGAGGCGAAGATCGCCCCGGCGCGTACGCGGTTCATCTCCGGCCGCGCGGCCGACGTGCTCCCCCGCATGAACGAAGCCTCTTACGACATCGTGCTGGTCGACGGCGACCCCGAGAGTGTCATCGAGGACGTCGAGCACGGACTCCGGCTGGTCCGCCCGGGCGGCACGGTGCTGGTGCCGCGCGTGCTCGCCGGCGGCGCGGTCGCCGACCCGGTGCGCCGCGACCGGGTCACGACGCTGTACCGCTCGCTGATCCAGGAGACCCAGGACTCCCCCGCCGTGCTCGGCGCGCTCTCGATCGTGGGCGAAGGGCTCCTTCAGCTGACCGCGGTCGCGGTCGATCGCACGCCCTGACCGCGCACGGCCTTCTCGAACGCGATGAGCGGCCGGTCCGAGGACCGGCCGCTCATCGCGTTCGAGAAGGTCAGGCTGCGCCGACGACCTCGCCGAGGACGCTGTGCAATTCCTTCGCCTCGTCGTCGTTGACCGACACGACCAGACGCCCGCCGCCTTCGAGGGGCACGCGCACGATGATCAGGCGTCCCTCCTTCACGGCCTCCATCGGTCCGTCTCCGGTTCGCGGCTTCATGGCTGCCATCGCGGTTCCCTTTCGTTCGCGGACTACCCGTCAAGTTTAGCGGGCGGCGCGGGTCGCGCCGCTCACGGCACCTGCCAGGCGGTCTGACCCAGTCCGTACATCTGGAGGATCCACCACCATTGGCCCGCGAGCCCCGCCGCGAGCACCCCCACGCGCCACGCCGTGGAGCGGGGGGCGGCCAGTGCCCCGGTCAGCGGGGTGAGCGGCACGAGCAGGCGGAACACGCTCGACTGGGGGAAGACCACCGCGAGGAGGTACAGGAGGTAGGCCGCCGACCACAGCCGCACCTCGGCGCCCAGTCGCCGCACGTGCGGCTCGAAAGCCAGCGCCCATGCCACCAGCCCCACAAGCGCGATCAGGACGAGCGGGCCGATCACCTCCGGCACCCCGCAGAGGCGGGCCCACATCGCCGCCCCCTGCAGCACGCCCTCGAACGGCACGAAGCCGTCCCCGGCCTCGGGCAGCCAGATGCGCCGCCACGACAGCTCCGTCTCCAGGTAGGCGCCCGGAACGCCGGTCACCGCCCCGGCGATGAGCGGCCACGACAGTCCCACCGCGGCAGCCATGAGGCCCAGCAGCACGATGTGGACGACCTCCCGTGCGCCGAGGATCGCGTCGCGCCGCCGACGCCACAGCAGCGCGCCGTGGAGGGCGAGCAGCAGCGCGAAGGCGAGCACGCCGGGCCGCGTGTAGCCCAGCAACGGCACCAGGAGGTACAGCGGTCCGTAGCGGCGCCGCTGCACGCACACGAGGGCGAGGAAGAGCCACAGGAGGAACAACGTCTCGGCGTAGCCCACCTGCGCAAGCGCCGCCAGCGGCCCCGCCGTGAAGAACACCACCGCCCAGGTCGCGGCCACGTCATCGAGGCCGGAACGCAGCAGCGCGTGCAGGGCCAGGCACGCGAGATAGCCGGCCACGAACGACACGACGATCGCCGCGACCGGATACGACCCGGTGGCCACCGACACCATCCGGCACAGCGCGGGGTAGACCGGAAGGAACGCCCACGCGTTCTGCGTGACCTGCCCGTCCGCCGTGCGCGGCAGCTCAGCGGGGTAGCCGCCGGTGCCCACTACCCAGTACCACTGCGCGTCCCACGCCATCGACATCGACGCGAGAGTGGCGGGCTCGCCGTGCCGCGCCGAGGCGCCGACCTGGGCGGCCAGCAGGAACAGGAGGGTCGTGACGGCGCGCGCGGCCAGGTAGATCACCGCGATGCGGAGGGCCACCGGAAGGCGCACTCCGCGCGCGGCGAGCCTCAGATCAACCACGCTCGCAGACCCCGCTCGACGTCCTCGATCTGCGCGAACGGGACGCGCTCCTCGTCGTGGTGGGCCAGGCGAGGGTCGCCGGGACCGTAGTTGACGGCGGGGATGCCGAGCGCCGAGAACCGCGCGACGTCGGTCCAGCCGTACTTGGGGCGGGGAACGGCGCCGACCGCGGCGACGAACTCCTGGGCCAGCGCCGCGTCCAGCCCCGGGCGGGCGCCCTCGGCCAGGTCGACCACCTCCACCTCGAACCCGTCGAAGACGTCGCGCACGTGCTGCTCGGCCCCGGCGGCATCACGGCTCGGCGCGAACCGGTAGTTGATCTCGACCTCGCACAGGTCCGGGATCACATTTCCCGCGACGCCGCCGCCGATGCGCACGGCATTGAGCCCTTCGCGATACTCCAGACCTTCCACCTCGACCGTGCGGGGGCGATATCCGGACAGGCGCGTGAGGATGGGCGCGGCCATGTGGATCGCGTTCTCGCCCACCCACGCGCGCGCACTGTGCGCGCGCACGCCGTGCGTGCGCACGACGGCGCGCAGGCTCCCGTTGCAGCCGCCCTCGACCTGGCCGTTGGAGGGCTCGCCGAGGATCGCGAGGTCGCCGGCGAACAGGTCGGGGCGCGTACGGGACAGCCGCGTGAGCCCATTGAGGTCCGCCTCCACCTCCTCGTGGTCGTACCACATCCAGGTGATGTCGAGGCGGGGTCGGACGAGCTCTACGGCGAGCTTGAGCTGCACTGCGACCCCCGCCTTCATGTCCACGGTGCCGCGGCCCCACAGGCACGGCTCGCCGTCGACCTCGACATCGCGGGTGGGCACGTTCCCGTTGATGGGCACCGTGTCGATGTGTCCGGCGATCACGACCCGCTGGGCCCGGCCGTTGCGGGTGCGCGCCACGATCGTGTCGCCGTCGCGGAACACGTCGAGGTGTTCGAGGTCGCGCACGACCTCGAACATCGCGTCGGCCAGAGCGGTCTCGTCTCCCGACTCGCTCGGGATGTCGCAGATGGCACGGGTGAGGTCGACGCTGGAGAGCGCGGGATCGAGCCGAGGCATTCCCCGAGTCTAGCCATGCGAGTCAGGCGGTTACCCTGGTGTGGTGAACGATGAACGATGGGTGTGGGGTGCGGGTCTTCAGACCGTGGATGCCGACGGAACGGTCCTCGACGCGTGGTTCCCCGAGCCCGCACCCGGGCGCGCCCCCGAGCATGCCGACACCGGCGCGCTGACGGCCTTCGTCGGCCCGGACGAGCGCCGTGCGGTCGAGCGCGAGGCGATCGTCGTCGAGATCGACCTGGACGCGCCTCCGGCCGGCACGGCGGACGCCTATCTGCGACTGCATGCGCTCTCCCACCGGCTGGTCGCTCCGAACGACGTGAACCTCGACGGCCTGTTCGGGCACCTTCCGATCGTCGCGTGGACCAATGCGGGACCCATGCGACCCGAGGTCGCCTCAGGGCTCCGCCCGCAGCTGGTGCGCCACGGCATCCACGTGCGCAGTCTCGACAAGTTCCCGCCGCTGACCGACTACGTGAGCCCTCCCGGCGTGCGCATCGCCGACACCTCCCGCGTGCGCCTGGGCGCCTACCTGTCCCCAGGGACGACGGTGATGCACGAGGGCTTCGTGAACTTCAACGCCGGCACGCTCGGGGCGTCCATGGTCGAAGGACGCATCTCGCAGGGCGTGGTCGTCGGCGACGGCAGCGACATCGGCGGCGGCGCCTCGATCATGGGAACGCTCTCCGGCGGCGGCACGCACCGCGTCTCGATCGGGGCTCGCACGCTCCTGGGAGCCAACGCCGGCATCGGCATCTCGCTCGGCGACGACTGCGTCGTCGAGGCCGGGCTGTACGTGACCGCCGGCTCGAAGATCGTGCTGGCCGACGAACCGGTGCGCGCCGACGGCACCCGTCCGGTCGTCAAGGGCGCCGAGCTGTCCGGCCGGGACGGCATCCTGTTCCGCCGCAACTCGCTCTCCGGCGCGATCGAGGCGGTACGCCGCCGAGGCGTGGGCGTGACCCTCAACGAGGCGCTGCACGCCTGACCCGGCACGCGGCAGCCCGGCTCGGGGCCGTCGCGCGCTCAGAGCACCTGGGACAGGAAGCGCTGCAGCCGTTCGCTGCGCGGATCCTCGAACACCTGCTCCGGCGCACCCGACTCGATCACACGGCCCTGGTCCATGAACAGCACCTGCTCAGACACCGAGCGCGCGAAGCCCATCTCGTGAGTGACGACGAGCATCGTCATGCCCGATGCCGCCAGCTCCGCCATCGTGGCCAGCACGCCCTTGACCAGCTCAGGGTCCAGAGCCGAGGTGGACTCGTCGAAGAGCATCACCTCGGGATCCATCGCGAGCGCCCGCGCGATCGCCACGCGCTGCTGCTGACCGCCGGACAGTCGCGACGGGCGCACGTCGGCCTTGTGCGCGAGCCCCACCCGATCGAGCTCGGCGATCGCACGCTCGGACGCGGCGTCCTTCGACATGCCCTTGAGCTTGGTCAGGCCCAGCGTGATGTTCTCGCGCACGGTCTTGTGCGGGAACAGGTTGAAGTGCTGGAAGACCATGCCCACGCGCTGGCGCAGCTGATCGGGGTTGTCGGCGAGCACCGAGCGACCGTCGAGCAGCACATCGCCCGAGTCGGGCTCCAGCAGGCGGTTCACGATGCGCAGCACCGTCGACTTGCCCGAGCCGGACGGGCCGATGATGCACGCCGTCGTCGCAGCCGGCACGTCGAGGTCGATGCCGCGCAGCACGCGGTTGCGCCCGAAGGCGAGGTGGATGTCGCGGGTCGCGACGCTCACGCCATGGCTGTGCGACACGGCCGGCCCGTGCGCGGCGGGTTCGGTGCTCAATGCGCCTCCTGGGTCAGGGCGACCGGGTCGCCGTCGCTCTGGTCGCCGTCGTTGCCGTCGGCCCTGCGGCCCTCGCGCAGGCGCTTGTCGATAGCGTTCACGGCGTGGGTGAGCGGAACGGTGATCGCGAGGTAGAACAGCCCCGCCAGCACCAGCGCGGACTGGTTGCCGGTGTTGGCCGCGGCATCCTGACCGATCCGGAACAGCTCGCGCTGGCTGGCGAGCAGGCCCAGGAAGTAGATCAGCGAGGACTCCTTGATGAGCGCGATGAACTGGTTCACCAGCGCCGGCAGCACGCGGCGCACGCCCTGCGGGATGACCACGAGGCGCATCGCCGAGCCGTGCGAGAACCCGAGCGCGCGCGAAGCCTCCATCTGACCCGCGTCGACGCTCTGGATGCCGGAGCGGAAGATCTCGCCGATGTACGCGCTCGCGATGAGCGAGAGGGCGAGAATGCCGAGCGGATAGGGGTTCGGGCCCCAGATCTGCATTCCGAGGGGCGAGAGCCCCACGCCGATCAGCAGGATCGTCACGACCGCGGGAAGGCCTCGGAACACGTCGGTGTAGACGCGCGCCGGCCAGCGGAGCCAGCGGTGCCGGGACAGCCCCGCCACGGCCAGCAGCATGCCCAGCAGAGTCCCGATGACGCCCGACGCGAGTGCCAGGATCAGGGTGTTGGGAAGACCCACCGTCAGCAGCTCGGGGAAGGCGGCCTTCATCGCCTCGAAGTCGAAGAAGGTCTCCCAGAGGTTGGTCAGGGCGTCCATCGGCCCTCCTCACCGGTACGGGGCTGGCGGGGGCTCACTGCTGCGCGGCGCCGCTGCCGGGGACGAAGCCCTCGGGGATCTCGCGGTCGGGGTAGTACTGCTTCTGCAGCTTCTCCCACGTGCCGTCCGCGATGACCTCGTCGAGCGCCTCGTTCAGCGCGTCCAGCAGTGCGGTGTTGTCCTGCGAGACGACGAAGCCCATGCCGTTCGCATCGAGCTGCGAGGCGACCGCGACGACCTTGCCGCCGGATTCCTCCGCCATCTTCTTGCCGATCACGTCGGGGGTGATCCAGGCGTCCGCGGTGCCGGTGTTGAGCTGGTTGATGGCGGCGTTGTAATCGGGCACGCGCACGGGGTCGAGGCCGGCCTTCGTGGCGTAGTCGTCCTGCACAGTGCCCTGGACGACCGCGACGCGCTTGCCCTCGAGCTGGTCGAACGAGGTGATGTCGGAGCCGGCCGGCACGTCGAGGCCGAGGAAGCCGAAGTCGTACTTGTTCGTGAACGCGACGTTCTTCTTGCGCTCCTCGGTGATGCTCACCGAAGAGGAGCCCACGTCGAACTTGCCGGTCTTGACCTGCGCGAGCAGGGAGCTGAACTCGGTGCCCACGAACTCGACCTCGAGGTCGAGCTTGGCGGCGACCGCGACCAGCAGGTCGTTGTCGAAGCCGGTGAACTTGCCGTCCTCGATGTATACGTTCGGCGGCGCGTCGGTGAGCGTGCCGGCACGCAGGACGCCGGGCTGGATCAGGCCGTACGGGTTGTCGTCGGCGGCGGCGTCGGAGGAGGCGTCCGAGCCGGACGCGCACGCCGTGAGGGACACGGCCAGAGCGGCGGCGGCGAGGGCGGCGAGGGAGCGTGAGCGCAGAGTCATGAGGGACTGTCTTTCGAGTCGGCGGGACGGCCACGGGCGCGCTGGGCGGCACCGAGCGTCTAGCGAACGTATCGGATGGTGCGGGGCGCGGCCGGACCGGAACGAAACATTTCGACACGTGCGCCGCGGGACCGCGAGCTTGTTCACGGCATCCTGCGCTGGCGCACCGACCGACCGAGCCCCTAGGGTCGAGGGAAACCAAACCGAGGAAGGTGGGGCATGGGCGCACGTGTGCCGAAAGGCTTGTACGAGGCCGAGCTGAAGAAGCTGCAGGGCCAACTGGTGGAGATGCAGGCGTGGGTCCAGGAGACCGGCGCCCGCATCGTGGTGATCTTCGAGGGCCGCGACGCCGCGGGCAAGGGATCCACGATCAAGCGGGTCACCGAGTACCTCAACCCGCGCGTCACGAAGGTGGTGGCGCTGCCGACGCCCACCTCGCGCGAGCAATCGCAGTGGTACTTCCAGCGCTACGTGCCGCATCTGCCGGCCTCCGGCGAGATCGTGCTGATGGACCGCTCCTGGTACAACCGCGCGGGGGTGGAGCACGTGATGGGCTACTGCACCAACGCCCAGTACCACCGGTTCCTGCACCAGGCGCCGATCTTCGAGCGGATGCTGGTGGAGGACGGCATCCTGCTGCTGAAGTACTGGTTCAGCGTCTCCGACGTCGAGCAGGAGAAGCGCTTCCGCTCCCGGCACGACGACCCCATGCGGCACTGGAAGCTCTCCCCCAACGACGTGCTGTCGATCACGAAGTGGGAGGACTACTCCCGGGCCAAGGACACGATGCTCGTGCACACCGACATCCCCGAGGCGCAGTGGAACGTCATCGAGTCCGACGACAAGCGCCGCAGCCGCCTCAACATGATCGCGCACCTGCTGTCGTCGATCCCCTACCACCGCGTCGAGCGGCCCACCGTGGAGATCCCGGAGCGCCCGCCGGCCGGCGGGTACGAGCGCCCGCCACGCGACCTGTCGCACTACGTGCCCGACTACGCCGGCGACCTCATCGCCGCCCACCAGCGGGCCAAGGAGGAGCGTCGGCAGGCCAAGGCCAAGGCCGACGCCGAGGCACTGCCCTGACGCCGAGTCACTGCCTTAACGCCGAGTCACTGCCCTGCAGCACAGTGACTCGCTTGCAAGGCAGTGAGTCGTGAGCTGACGCAGTGAGCGGATGCCGAGCTGAGCCGCGATCTCCCACCGAGGCGGGGGTCGCGGCTCAGTCGCGTACGCGCACGGACAGGCAGGTGACGCAGCCCTCGAGCTTCTCGAACTCGGTGATGGGCACCGCGACGACCTCGAGCCCGCGCTCGCGCCACAGCGCGGCCGTCTGCGGCGCGTCGGCGGACATGAGCACCGTGCCCTCGTCGAGGACCACGACCGCGGTGCCGTGCTCCTCCGGGACGCCTGCGAAGCGCGCGAACCCCGCAGGGTCGTCCACCAGCGGCTCGTAGCCGACGACAGTGCCGTCGGGGAGGGCCGTGATGCCGCTCTTCAGATGCAGGACCTTGGTGACCGGCACCGTCTCGACGCTCCAGCCGCGCGGAGCAAGGAGGGCCCGCAGCTGCGCGATGCCCTCGGCATTGGTGCGCGAGGACGCGCCCACGTAGACGGTGCGGCCGACCTTGAGCACGTCGCCGCCGTCGAGCGTACCGGGCCCCTCGATCGCGGCGACCTCCAACCCGGTCCCCTCGACCACCGCGCGCGTGGTGACGATCTCGCCACGGCGGGAGTCGACGCCCGGACGCGTGATCACCGCGAGGTCGCCGAAGACGACCACGGTGTCCTCCACGAACACGCCGTCGGCGTGCTCGTCGGCGGCGGGGATCTCGATGACCTCCCAGCCGCGGGCGCGGAACACGTCGACGTAGCCCCGCCACTGGTCCAGGGCCAGGTCGGGGTCGACCGGCACACGGCCGATGTGGGTGAGCTCCCCCTCGGCCAGACGCGGGGACGGACGGCGCACGAGCAGGCGCATATCAGGAACCTCCTGGGTAGTCGCGGCGCGGGGAGCCCACGTACAGCTGCTGGGGTCGGCCGATCTTGGTCTGCGGGTCGGCCTGCATCTCACGCCAGTGCGCGAGCCAGCCGGGCAGGCGCCCGATCGCGAACAGCACCGTGAACATGCGAGGGGGAAAGCCCATCGCCTTGTAGATGACGCCGGTGTAGAAGTCGACGTTGGGGTAGAGCCGGCGCTCGATGAAGTAGTCGTCGGCCAGCGCGATCTCCTCCAGCTGCTTGGCGAGGTCGAGCAGCGGGTCGTTGACGCCGAGGGCGGCCAGCACCTCGTCGGCCGACTCCTTGACGAGCTTCGCTCGGGGATCGTAGTTCTTGTAGACGCGGTGGCCGAAGCCCATGAGCTTGACCCCGTCCTCCTTGTTCTTCACGCGCTCGACGAAGCGCTCGACGGTCTCGCCGGAGTCCCGGATGCGCCCGAGCATCTCCAGCACCGCCTCGTTGGCGCCGCCGTGCAGCGGCCCGTACAGCGCGTTGATGCCCGCCGAGATCGACGAGAACTGGTTCGCTCCGGTGGACCCGACCAGACGCACCGTCGAAGTCGACGCGTTCTGCTCGTGGTCCTCGTGCAGGATGAGCAGGCGCTCCAGCGCCCGCGACATCACCGGGTTCACCTCATAGAGCTCGCTGAGCACCCCGAAGTTGAGCTTGAGGAAGTTGTCGACGAAGCTCAGCGAGTTGTCCGGGTAGAGCATCGCCTGTCCGACGCTCTTCTTGTGCGCATAGGCGGCGATGACCGGGAGCTTGGCGAGCATCCGGATCGTGTTGAGCTCGATGTGCTCGGGATTGTGCGGGTCGGACTGGTGCTCGTAGTACGTCGACAGCGCGGCCGTGGCCGCCGAGAGCACCGACATCGGGTGCGCGGTGTGCGGGAGGGCGGAGAAGAAGCGCTTCAGATCCTCGTGCAGCAGGGTGTGGCGGCGGATGCGCTCATCGAAGGCCGCCAGCTCGTCGGCCGAGGGCAGCTCGCCGTAGAGCAGCAGCCACGCGACCTCCAGGTACGTGGAGTGCTTGGCCAGCTGCTCGATGGGATAGCCGCGGTAGCGGAGGATCCCCCGGTCGCCGTCGATGTAGGTGATCGCCGATTTCGCCGACGAGGTGTTGACGAACCCGTAGTCGAGGGTCGTATGACCGGTCTGGCGCGTGAACGAGGAGATGTCGACCGTCGGCGTTCCCTCGGTGCCGACGAGCACGGGCAGCTGCGCGGTCCGGTCGCCGACGGTCACGGTGGCCAGCGGTGGGGTGCCCGTGTCGTTCACGAAGCCTCCTCGGGTCGTCGGGGCGCGGTGGCTCCAGCCTAGCCGTCGCGCGAAGGCCGACCGGACGCGTCGACCGATGCCGAAACCTGCGCGAAACGCACCCGCTCCGCAGCGCGCAGCCGAGCGGCGGCGGCGGCGATGCGCTCGTCGGTGGCGGTGAGCGAGAAGCGCACGTGCTCGGGGAAGTGCTCGCCGTAGAAGTGACCGGGGCCGGCCAGAATGCCCAGCTCCGCCAGGCGCCCGAGAGTGGTCCAGGCATCCTCTCCCGCGGTCGCCCACAGGTAGAGGCCGCCCTCGCTGCGATCGATGCGGTACCCCGCGGCCTCCAGCGCGGGGCGGAGGACGGCACGTCGGGCGCGGTAGCGCTCCTTCTGCGCGGCCACGTGCGCATCGTCGCCGAGCGCGACAGTCATCGCGGCCTGCACGGGCGCGGGGAGCATGAGGCCGAGGTGCTTGCGCGCGGTCAGCAGCGGCGCCACGAGCGCGGGGTCGCCGGCGAGGAACGCGGCGCGGTAGCCGGCGAGATTCGACTGCTTGCTCAGCGAGTACACCGACAGCAGGCCGGCCGGGTCGCCGCCGGTCACTCGCGGGTCGAGGACGCTCGGAATGCCGGCATCCGCCCACTCGCCGTCCCAGCCGAGCTCGGCATAGCATTCGTCGGATGCCACGATCGCGCCGGCTGCGCGGGCGTGCTCGACCACGGCGCGCAGCTCGTCGACGCCGAGGACGCGCCCGTCCGGGTTTCCCGGCGAGTTCAGCCACACCAGGCGCGTTCCGGCCGGCCAGTGCGCCGGGTCGTCGGAGGCGAACGGCCTCGCCCCGACCAGCCGCGCGCCCACCTCGTAGGTGGGGTAGGCCGCGCGCGGGTGCACGACGACGTCGCCGGGACCGAGGCCGAGCAGCAGCGGCAGGAGCGCGACGAGCTCCTTCGAGCCGACCGTGGGGAGGACGTTATCGACGGTTAGTCCCGGCACGCCGCGACGGCGCGCATACCACGCGACGATCGCCTCGCGCAGAGCCTGCGTGCCGACCGTCTGGGGGTACGCGTGCGCGTCGGTGGCCTCCCGCAGCGCCGCGGCGACGACCTGCGGGGTCGGGTCGACGGGTGACCCGATCGACAGGTCGACGATGCCGTCCGGGTGCGCTCGTGCCGTGCGGGCGTAGGGCGCAACGGCATCCCAGGGGTAGTCGGCGAGATCGCGGACGGTCATCTACGGCGCCTGCGGGGGCAGCTCGGCCACGATCGCGTGGTCGGAGTGGATGACGCCGACCTTCGCCGCGCCGCCGGGCGAGCCGATCTCCTCGAAGAACTCGACGTTCGCCGCGTAGTAGTCCTGCCACTCGTCGGGCAGGTCGTCCTCGTAGTAGATCGCCTCGACGGGGCACACCGGCTCGCACGCACCACAGTCGACGCACTCGTCGGGGTGGATGTACAGCATCCGGTCCCCCTCGTAGATGCAGTCGACGGGGCACTCATCGACACACGCGCGGTCCTTCACGTCCACGCAGGGCAGGGCGATCACATACGTCACCCGTCCAGTCTAGTTCGCCGCCGGGCGCCCACTCCGAGGAGGCGGGTCGGCTGGGCGCGCGCGGGCGCGGGGATGCCTCAACCCACCGCGCGTCGGCGCGGGGACGGCCAGAGCACCACCGCAAGCACGATCAGCGGCACCGCGATCGTCCAGACCAGGCCCCACGGCATCTCGCCCTGGTCAGCGGCCGGAACGACGATCGAGCCCCCGGGGCCCCGCCCGGAGAACAGCGCGGCGGCCACGACGACGCCCACGCCGGTCGCGAGCGCCGCACCGCGGTCGTCGGTCAGCAGGCGCATCGCTATCACGAGCGCCCCCACCCCGACGAGCGCCACGACGAGCCCGACCGGCAGCACGCCCCACCTCGCGGCGTGGCCGATCGTACCGGCCACTCCGTAGACGGTGCCCACCACGAGCGCCAGCAGCCACGTGACCACCCGCGCCGCCGTGATTCCCATCGCGCCAGTCTATGAGCCCCGCCCCGCCCCCTCTCGCGAGGGTGCCACTTGTTCTCGCGAGGGTGCCACTTGTTCTCGCGAGGGTGCCACTTGTTCTCGCGAGGGTGCCAGTTCTGGTATGGCTCGCGGGCAGAACGAGCACCCTCGCCGGGAGAACTGGCACCCTCGCGGGGAGAACGAGCACCCTCGCGGGGAGGACTGGCACCCTCGCGGGGGGGGAGGGAGCGGGGCGCGGGGCGGCGAGGTCAGGCGTTCGCGTCCTGGCGCTTCAGGCGCGATGCGGCGCGGGCGCGCTCGGTCTGGTCGAGCACCACCTTGCGGATGCGCACCTTCTCGGGCGTCACCTCGACGCACTCGTCGTCGCGCGCGAACTCCAGGCTCTCCTCCAGCGACAGCCGCCGCGGCGGGGTGAGGCGCTCGAGCTCGTCCGCCGTGGACGAGCGCATGTTGGTGAGCTTCTTCTCCTTGGTGATGTTCACGTCCATGTCGTCGGCGCGCGTGTTCTCGCCGACCACCATGCCCTCGTACACCTCTTCGGTGGGCTGGACGAAGAACGTCATGCGCTCCTGCAGTGCCATCATCGCGAACGGCGTCACGACACCGGCGCGGTCGGCGACGATCGACCCGTTCTGGCGGGCCTGGATGTGGCCGGCCCAGTCGTCGTAGCCGTGCGAGATGGCGTTCGCGATGCCGGTTCCGCGCGTGATCGAGAGGAACTCGGTGCGGAAGCCGATGAGGCCGCGAGACGGCACGACGAACTCCATCCGCACCCAGCCGGTGCCGTGGTTGGTCATCGTCTCCATGCGGCCCTTGCGCGCCGCCATGAGCTGGGTGATCGCGCCCAGGTGCTCCTCGGGCGCGTCGATCGTGAGGTGCTCGAACGGCTCCTGCACCTGGCCGCGCTCGCCCTTTCGGGTGACGACCTGGGGCTTGCCGACGGTCAGCTCGAAGCCCTCTCGGCGCATGTTCTCCACGAGGATGGCAAGGGCCAGCTCGCCGCGGCCCTGGACCTCCCAGGCATCCGGACGGCCGATGTCGACGACCTTGAGCGACACGTTGCCGACGAGCTCGCGGTCGAGCCGATCCTTGACCATGCGCGCGGTGAGCTTGTGGCCCTTGACCTTGCCGATGAGGGGCGAGGTGTTCGTGCCGATCGTCATCGAGATCGCCGGGTCGTCGACGGTGATCGCCGGAAGCGGCCGCACGTCCTCGGGGTCTGCGATCGTCTCGCCGATCGTGATCTGCTCGATGCCGGCGATCGCGACGATGTCGCCTGGGCCGGCCGACTCGGCGGGGTAGCGCTCCAGCGCGCGGGTCTTCAGCAGCTCGGTGACCCGTGCGTTCGACACCGTGCCGTCGTGGCGCACCCACGCGACGGTCTGGCCCTTTTTGAGCGTGCCGTTGAAGACGCGCAGGAGCGCGAGACGCCCGAGGAACGGTGACGAGTCGAGGTTCGTCACCCACGCCTGCAGCGGCGCCTCGTCGTCGTACGACGGGGCGGGCACGTGCTCGAGGATCGCCTGGAACAGCGGCTCGAGGTCGCCGTTGTCGGGCAGCTGTCCGTTCGCGGGGCGGGTGCGGGATGCCGCGCCCGCCCGTCCGGACGCGTAGACGACCGGGACATCGAGCAGGGCGTCGACGTCGAGGTCGGGCACATCGTCGACGAGGTCGGAGGCGAGCCCCAGCAGCAGGTCGTGCGCCTCCTCCTCGACCTCCGCGATGCGCGCGTCGGGGCGGTCGGTCTTGTTGACCAGCAGAATGACCGGGAGCTTCGCCTCCAGCGCCTTGCGCAGGACGAAACGGGTCTGCGGGAGAGGTCCTTCCGACGCGTCGACCAGCAGCACGACGCCGTCGACCATCGACAGCCCGCGCTCCACCTCGCCGCCGAAGTCGGCGTGACCCGGCGTGTCGATCACGTTGATCGTGACGGGGACGTCGGTGTGCGCTCCGGCATAGGTGATCGCGGTGTTCTTCGCGAGGATCGTGATGCCCTTCTCGCGCTCCAGGTCGTTGGAGTCCATGGCACGCTCCTCGACGTGCGCGTGCTCGCCGAACGAACCGGTCTGACGGAGCATCGCGTCCACGAGCGTCGTCTTGCCGTGGTCGACGTGCGCGACGATCGCGACATTGCGAAGATCCGGACGGAGTGCGTGCGCCATGAAAGACCTCGAAGAAGGGGAATGTGCCGGGATGCCGACATTCCAGCCTACCCCGCTCCCCTCCCGCCCTCCCGCTCGACGGGACGCGTGTGCAAGAATCCGAGCACGCACACACGTGGAGGACGCATGCCGGACCCCTCATCGCCGCCGCGCGCGGCCGCCCGCGGCGTCGAGACCGTCGACGTCACCAAGCGCTACGGCGAGGCGATCGCCGTGGACGATCTGACGCTCACGATCGAGCCGGGCGAGTTCCTCTCGCTCCTCGGCCCGTCCGGCTGCGGCAAGACGACGACGCTGAGGATGATCGCCGGCTTCGAGCACCCCGACAGCGGGGACATCCGCATCGGCGGGACGAGCGTCGTGTCCCTCCCGCCCTACCGGCGCGAGGTCAACACGGTGTTCCAGGCGTATGCGCTGTTCCCGCACATGACCGTCGCCGAGAACGTCGCGTACGGCCTCCAGCAGCGGCGCGTCCCCAAGGCCGAGCAGCGCGAGCGCGTGGCCGAGGCGCTCGACCTGGTGCAGCTGCGCCGGTTCGCCGACCGCAAGCCCACCCAGCTCTCCGGCGGACAGCAGCAGCGCATCGCGCTGTCGCGCGCCCTGATCAACCGGCCGTCGGTGCTGCTGCTGGACGAGCCGCTCGCAGCCCTCGACCGCCAGCTGCGCGAGGACATGCAGCTCGAGCTCAAGCTGCTCCAGTCGCGCCTGGGCATCACGTTCGTGTTCGTCACGCACGACCAGTCCGAGGCGCTGTCGATGAGCGACCGGATCGCGGTCATGCGCGCCGGGCGCATCGAGCAGCTCGACGCGCCCGCGACGGTGTACGACTCCCCGGCATCCGCCTATGTCGCCTCGTTCATCGGTCAGCAGAACTTCCTGCACGGCGTCGCCCGCGCAGACCGCATCGAGACCTTCGCCGGGCCGGTCCACGGCCGGTGGGGCGGTGCACCGGCCGCCGACGGAACGGATGCCGTCGCGGCCATCCGCCCCGAGTTCGTGCGGCTCGCGAGCCCCGGCACCGAAGGCCCCGGGCTCGACGGCACCGTGCTCGGGGTGTCGCACCTCGGCGAGACGCTGCAGGTCGCGGTCGACATCGGTCACGACCGGACCGTGCTGATCCGGATGCCGGCACCCGGCGCGCCGCGCGTCGCGGTCGGCGACGCGGTGCGGTGCACGTGGAGCGCCGCCGACGTGCGACTGTTCCCCGCCGACGATCTTCCGGCGGCCACGCACGTGCTCGCACTGCCGAAGGCGTCGTGATGGCGGAAACGCCGCTGCGCGTCCTGGCGAACGGCCCCACGGCCGGTCGCATCCGCAGCGAGCTGACCCGCCGCGGTTTCCTCGCCACGGCGCTGGCCGCCTCGGGCGCGATGCTGTTCACGGCGTGCACGCCGCGCGGAGCGTCCACCGCGCCGCAGGCGCACGGCGGTCCGCTGGAGGACCGGCTGTCGATCTTCACCTGGAGCGACTACGACAACCCCGAGGTGCTCGACGCCTTCACCGCCGAGGTGGGGCCGCGCATCGTGATCGACGCGTTCAACTCCAACGAGGAGCTCATCGCCAAGCTCGTCGCCGCCCGCGGCACCTCCGGCTACGACGTCGTGGTGCCCACCGGGGTGTTCGTGGCGCCGATGGCCGAGAACGGTCTGCTCGAGCAGCTCAACCTCGACCTGATCCCGAACTTCGCCTCGATGAACCCGGATTTCATCCACCGCAGCTTCGACCCCGAGAACCGGTACTCGATCTGCAAGGCGTGGGGCACCACCGGGTTCGTGTACGACACGACCGTCATTGAGCGCGAGCTGCGCACGTGGGCCGACTTCATCGACGCGGCCCAGCACGAGGCATCCGGTCGCACGTCGGTCATCGACGATCCGCGGACCCTCTGCGGCGTGTACTTCTGGGCGAATGGGATCGACTGGAACACGACCGACGAGGCGGAGCTGGATGCCTGTGAGCGATTCCTCACGGACGAGCTCGCCCCCCACATCGCGGCCTTCGACTCGGCCCCCGGCGGGCAGATCATCCCGCAGGCGACGCACGCTCTCGTGCAGGCCTACAACGGCGATGCGCGCACCGGGATGATGGAGTCCGATCCGCCCGACCGCTGGCAGTGGGTGCTGGGGGCGCCCGACACGGAGCTGTGGATGGACAACTGGGCGCTGGCCAAGGGCGCCCCGCATCCGGAGGCGGCGCACGCGTTCATCGACTACATCATCTCGCCCGACGTGCAGCTTGCCCAGGTCGACTACATCGGCTACGACACGGGCGTCACCGGGGTGCGGGAGCAGGCCGAGGAGGCCGGGCTGGAACGGCTCGACATGGTGTTCTTCACTCCCGAGGAGGTCGCGACGATGCATGAGGGCGCGTTCAACGAGTCCCAGGACCGGGTCGTGCAGATCTGGAACGCGACGAAAGCGGCGGCCGGTGCGTAGGGTCAGGTTCGGTCTCGCGCTCCCCGCCTGGGCGTGGCTCGTCGTCTTCTTCGTCATCCCGATCGGCATCGTCGTCTGGTACAGCTTCGGCTACAAGCCGAGCATCTTCGCCACGAACGCCAACGACAGGCTGTCGTTCGACCGCTATGTCGAGGCGCTGTCGCCGACGTTCTTCGCGACGTTCCAGAACACCCTGTGGGTCGGCGTGCTCGGCACGCTCCTGTGCCTGGTGATCGGGGCCCCGGTCGCGTACTGGATCGCGGTCAAGGCGCCCCCGGCGCGCCGGGGGGCGCTGCTCGCGCTCGTGATGGTCCCGTTCTGGACCAATTTCCTGGTGCGCACGATCGGCTGGCAGATCATCCTCGCCCCGGAGGGATGGCTCTCGCACGCGCTGCAGGTCGTGGGCGTCATCCCGGGCCCGCTCGACCTGCTCAACTCGCGCGGCGCGGTGCTGCTGGGCGTCGTCTACAACTACCTGCCGCTGATGATCCTGCCGCTGTTCGTCGCGTTCGACCGCGTGAGCGGCCCGCTGCGCGAGGCGAGCAAGGATCTCGGGGCCGGCAGCTGGACCACGTTCCTGCGGATCACGGTGCCGCTGGCGCGCCCGGGCATCGTCGCCGGGGTGCTGCTGGTCTACATCCCGCTCATGGGCGACTACATCACGGCGACGGTGCTGGGCGGGGCGAAGGGCAACATGGTCGGCCAGATGGTGGCCGCGCAGTTCCAGACCGCGCAGAACTGGGCGCTCGGCTCCGCGATGGCGGTGCTGCTGATCCTGCTGATCGGCGCCTCGATCGGGGTGGCCGCCCTGCTGATCTGGCTCGTGTCGCTGCCGATCAGCAGACGGAACCGGCTCGACCTCGGGGAGGCACGATGAGAACGCCGCGCAATCCCAGCCGGTGGCTGCTGCCGCTGTGGTCCACGCTCGTGTTCGTCTTCCTGTTCCTGCCGATCGCCGTCGTGGTCGTCTACTCGTTCAACGTCGGGCGGCTGCTGATCTCGTGGGACCACTTCGGGTTCGACTCGTTCGCGGCCATCGTCACCAAGCCCGCCGTACGCGACGCCGTGCTCGTCTCGATCCGCACCGGCCTGATCGCGGCGGTGTTCGCGACGGCGCTGGGGACCCTCGCCGGCATCGCGATGGCCCGCACGCCCGGGCGCTGGGTGGGCTGGTTCCTGGGGCTCCTCCTGCTGGTGTCGGTGACGCCCGAGATCGTCGACGCGGTCGCGCTCCTGCCGTGGCTGGTCTTCCTCGGGCAGGATGCCGGGCTGTCGCTGTTCAACGACGGCACGGTGCGCCTCGTGGTCGGCCAGTCCCTGTTCTCGATCGCGATCGTCTCGTACATCGTGCGGGCGCGCCTGGTGGGGCTGGACGCACGCCTGGAGGAGGCATCCGCCGATCTGTACGCGCCGCCCCTTCGCACGTTCCTGCGGGTCACCCTGCCGCTGGCGATGCCGGCCGTGCTCGCCGGATTCCTGCTGTCGTTCACGCTGGGCCTGGACAACACGATCGTCTCGGCCTTCGTGCAGGTCTCGGGCACCACGCCCTGGCCGGTCTATGTGCTCAGCGCGCTGCGCAGCGGCCTCCGGCCGGAGATCGCCGCCGTCTCGACGATCATGCTGGTGCTGACCCTGGCCGCACTCGCTCTGGTCGCGCTCGTGCTGAGGCGGGCGGGGGACTCCGCCGCCGACATCGCCCGCACGATGGCGGGCGGGTGAGCTCACGCGATGTAGATCTTGCGGAGCGTCTCGGTGACCGTCCACACGGTCCGCTGACCCTCGGCCAGGCGCACCACCGAACCCGGGCCGACGTCGAGGTCGGCGACGTCTGCGTCGTCGAAGGCGATGTGCGCCCGCCCGGCGAGCACCACGAAGACCTCGTCGCTCTCGGTGTCGGCGGCAACGCCCGGTGTCATCTCCCAGATGCCGACCTCCACGCCGCCCACTTCGGCCAGCGCCCGCACGGCCGTCGTCGGGGCGCCGGAGCGCACCTCCTCGGCGGGCAACGGCTCGTGGCGGAGAACCGCGCCCACGGCGTCGGTCGCCTCCCCCGGTGCCAGTCCTGCCGTTCCCATGACCCCTCCTGTGCCGCGCGGCTCAGAGCCGGGCGGCGGCCTCGCTCAGCACGCCGCGCAGGATGCCGGCGATCTCACGGAACTGCGCCGGCCCGATCGTGAGCGGGGGCGCGAGCTGGATGACCGGATCCCCCCGGTCGTCCGCACGGCAGTACAGGCCCGCCTCGTACAGGGCCGGTGAGAGGTGACCTCGCAGCAGCCGCTCGGACTCTTCGTCGTCGAAGGTCTCCCGGGTGGCGGCATCCTTCACCAGCTCGATCCCGAAGAAGTAGCCGTCCCCGCGCACGTCGCCGACGATCGGCAGCTCACGAAGGGTCTCCAGCTCGGCCCGGAACAGCGGCGAGTTCTCGCGCACCCGCTCGTTCAGACCCTCCTCGTCGAAGATGTCGAGGTTCTCCAGCGCGACAGCCGCCGAGACCGGATGCCCCCCGAACGTGTAACCGTGCATGAACGAGGTGCTGCCGTGCGCGAACGGCTCATGGATGCGGTCGCTGACGATCGTCGCCGCAAGCGGCGCGTAGCCGCTCGTGATGCCCTTCGCGCACGTGATCATGTCGGGGACGTAGCCGTACGTCGAGCAGGCGAACGTGCTGCCCAGCCGACCGAACGCGCAGATGACCTCGTCGGAGACCAGCAGCACGTCGTGCCGGTCGCAGATCTCCCGCACGCGCTGGAAGTAGCCGGGCGGGGGCGGGAAGCAGCCGCCGGAGTTCTGCACCGGCTCCAGGAACACCGCCGCGACCGTGTCAGGGCCCTCGAAGACGATCGCCTCCTCGATGCGATCCGCCGCCCAGCGGCCGAAGGCCTCGAGGTCGTCGGCCGGCGCCCCCATCTCGGCGGCGCGGTAGAAGTTCGTGTTCGGCACCCGGAAGCCGCCCGGCGTGATCGGTTCGAACGGCTGCTTCATGCCCGGGATGCCGGTGATCGCAAGCGCGCCCTGCGGCGTGCCGTGGTAGGCCACCGCGCGAGAGATGACCTTGTGCTTGCCGGGGCGCCCGGTGAGCTTGAAGTACTGCTTGGCGAGCTTGAACGCGGTCTCGACCGCCTCCCCGCCGCCGGTCGCGAAGAACACGCGGTTCAGGTCCCCCGGCGCCTCGGCCGCGAGCCGCTCGGCGAGCTCGATCGCGGCCGGGTGGGCGTAGGACCACAGCGGGAAGAACGCCAGCTGTTCGGCCTGGCGTGCCGCGGCCTCGGCGAGGCGCCGCCGACCGTGACCGGCGTTGACGACGAAGAGGCCCGCGAGCCCGTCGATGTAGCGCTTGCCGTCGAGATCCCAGATGTGGTGCCCCTCGCCGCGCACGATGATGGGCGGGCCGTCGGGCGCCATCGTGGACTGGCGCGAGAAGTGCATCCAGAGGTGGTCGCGCGCGGTCTCGCGCAGCTGAGCGGCGTCTTTCGTGCGGGCGTTCATCGGGTCCCCCACTTCGGCGCCATGCGTCAATTCTGCTGCCGCCATGGCGCGATCTCAACCGAGCAGGCGGCGCATGGGATCAGGCGCCGCCGCCGAGCGTGATCGACGCGCCCGGGATGGCGTCCAGGAGCCTCCGGGTGTACTCCTCGGCCGGGTCGGCGAAGATCTCGTCGACGCTCCCCTGCTCGACCACGCGCCCCTTCTCCATCACGCACACGAGGTCGGCGATCACACGCACGACGGCGAGGTCGTGCGTGATGAAGAGGTAGGTGAGCCCGAGCTCGGACTGAAGCTCCGTGAGCAGCTTCAGGATCTGGTCCTGCACGAGCACGTCGAGGGCCGAGACCGCCTCGTCGAGGATGATGAAGTCGGGCTTGAGCGCGAGAGCGCGCGCGACCGCGATGCGCTGGCGCTGACCGCCGGACAGCTCGTTCGGGTAGCGCGTGGCGAGCTCGCGCGGGAGTGCGACCTGGTCCAGCAGCTCGTACACGCGCTCGCGACGCGACGCGCGGTCGCCGACCCGGTGGATCTCCAGCGGCTCGGCGATCGTGTTCTCGATGTTGCGAAGCGGATCGAGTGTGCCGTAAGGGTCCTGGAACACGGGCTGCAGGCGCCGACGCAGCAGAAAGGTCTCGCGCTTGTCGAGGGTCGACAGGTCCTTGCCGTCGATCTCGATCGTGCCGGCCGTGGGCTGCTCGAGCATGAGCACCATCTTGGCCACGGTCGACTTGCCCGAGCCCGACTCCCCCACCAGAGCCAGGGTCTTGCCGCGCGGGATGTCGAACGAGACGTCGTCGGCCGCTCGGAAGGGCTCGGTCTTGAACCCGCCGAGGCGGATCCTGAAGTCCTTCGTGAGCCCGCGCACCTTGACGGCGGGCGGCTGGTCGAACAGGTCGTCGAGAGTCTCCAGGCCCTTGCGCTCGTGGACCGCCTGGATGCGCTGCGACGCGATGCTGGGAGCCGCCGCGACCAGGCGCTTGGTGTAGGGGTGGACCGGGTTCTCCAGGATCGCCCGGCTCGGGCCCGATTCGACGATCTCGCCGTCCTTCATCACCACGAGCTTCTCGGCGCGCTCGGCGGCAAGACCCAGGTCGTGCGTGATCAGCAGCACCGAGGTGCCGCGCTCGCGCGTGAGCCGCGCCATGTGGTCGAGGATGACCCGTTGCACGGTGACATCCAGCGCCGAGGTCGGCTCGTCGGCGATCAGGAGCTTGGGATCGGCAGCCAGCCCGATCCCGATGAGCGCACGCTGACGCATGCCGCCGGAGAACTGGTGCGGATACTGATGCAGCCGTTTCGCGGCATCCGCCAGCCCCGCCTGCTGCAGCACCTCGATCGCGCGCTGCTCGACCTGTCGGCGGCCCCGTGCGATGCCGTTGGCCCGGACCGCCTCCTTCACCTGGAAGCCGATGCTCCACACCGGGTTGAGGTTCGACATCGGGTCCTGCGGCACATAGCCGATCTCGCGCCCGCGGATCCGCTCGATCTCCGACGACGGCAGGTGCGTGATGTCGCGCCCGTCGAGGGCGATCGTGCCGCCGGTCACCCGGCCCGTGCCGGGGAGCAGCGAGATGATCGCCGCGGCCGTCGTGGACTTCCCCGACCCCGACTCCCCCACGATCGCGACGGTCTCGCCGGGGTGGATGTCCAGCTCGATGCCGTGGACCACCTCGCGCTGGCCGCGCTGGGTGGTGAACGCGATCCTGAGGTCGCGGATGCTCAGCAGCGGGGTGCTCATCGGCGCGCCCTCGCTCTCGGGTCGAGGGCGTCTCGGATGAGCTCGCCCAGGATGATGAAGGCCAGCACCGTGATGGTCAGGGCGATCGACGGGTAGATCAGCGCCATCGGCGCGACCCGCAGCGAGGACTGCGCCTGGCTGATGTCGTTGCCCCACGACATCACTTCGGAGCCGAGACCCACGCCCAGGAACGACAGGGTCGCCTCGGCCACGATCGCCCCCGCCAGCGCCAGCGTCGCCACGACCAGCAGCGGCGCGACGGCGTTCGGGACGACATGGCGCAGGAGCGTCTGGAAGCGGGTCTGGCCGAGGGCGCGGGATGCCATGACGTAGTCCGCCTGCTTGACCCTGAGCACTTCGGCGCGCACGACGCGCGCGGTCGAGGCCCACGCGAACCCGCCGATCGCGAACGCGAGCGTGAGCACGTTGCGGTGCTGGGAGAACACGCTCATGACCACCACGGCGGCCAGGATGTAGGGGATCGCGAAGAAGATGTCGCCGATGCGGGAGAGCACCGAGTCGAGCCACCCGCCGTAGAAGCCGGCCAACGCGCCCATCACGAGGCCGATCGCGCTGCCGATGATCGTCGCGAGGAGGCCCACGGTGAGCGAGGTGCGAGTGCCCCACACGATGCGCGCCCACACGTCGCAGCCCTGGAAGGTGTAGCCGAGCGGATGCCCCGGGGCGGGGCCGCCGTTGGAATTCGAGAGCCGGCAGTCGTTGTTGGGCGGGGTCTGCGTGAACAGGGTCGGGAAGAAGGCCATCACGAGGAGGACGAACACGATCACGAGCGACAGCCAGAACAGGGGCCTGCGGCGCAGGTCCGCCCACGCATCGGTCCACAGGTTGCTGGGCTTGTCGTCGACCTTGACGGCGTCGACGACGACGGCCGTCTCTTTGATCGGGGCGACGTAGTGCTCGGAGCGGGGACGGTCAGGCATAGCGGATCCTCGGGTCCAGCAGGCCGTAGAGCAGGTCGACGACCAGGTTGACGAGCACGTAGAGGATCACGAAGACCGTGACGAACGACACGATCGTGGGGCCCTCGTGGCGAAGCGTCGCCTGGAACAGGGTGTTGCCGACGCCGGGGATGTTGAAGACCGCCTCGGTGACCGTGGCCCCCACCAGCAGCACCCCGAAGTTGGTCGCCGAGTTGGTGATGACCGGGATCATCGAGTTGCGCAGCACATGCACCGGGATCACGCGGCTGCGGGCCAATCCCTTGCTGTACGCGGTGCGCACCCAGTCCTGGTCGAGCGTCTCGATGACCGATCCGCGCATGAGCCGCATGCTCGTGGCGTACATGCTGAGCCCGAGCACGATCGCCGGCAGCCACAGGTCGCCCCAGTCGTTGCTCGCACCCACGGTGGGCTTGAACCACCCCCACTGGATCGCGAGGAAGAACTGCGCGAGGAAGCACATCACGAAGATCGGGATGGCGAGGAAGATCAGCGCGATGATGAGCGACACGTGGTCCACGACGCTGCCCTTGCGCAGGGCGGAGATCGTCCCGACGATGATCGAGAGCACGAACTCGATCGCGATCGCCATGATCGCAAGCCGCGCGGTCACCGGGAGCGTGCGCGCCAGCACGACCCCCACCGACTGACCGGAGAACGTCACCCCCAGGTCGCCCTGGAAGATTCCGCTGAGGTAGTAGAGGTACTGCATCAGGAACGGTTCGTTGAGGTGGTACTGATCGCGGATCTGCTCCAGCAGCTGCGGGCTGGGGGTCTTGTCGCCGAAGAGCGCGAGGATCGGGTCGCCGGGCATGGCGAACACCAGGAAGTAGATCAGCAGCGTGGATCCGAAGAAGACCGGGATCACCTGCAGCAGACGTCTGAGGATGTAGGCGAGCATCCGCGCTCCCTCCGTCGGGGCTGGTCCTTGACGGCCACGGCGTGGGGCGGCGACCAGGTCACCGCCCCACGCCGTCAGCTCACGAGACGGCTACTTCTTCGTGATCTCGTAGTACAGCGGCCACGAGTTCCACCCGAACGAGACGTTCGAGACGGTGTCGGCGTACCCGCCGGTCACGTTCGAGTACCACATCGGGATCTGCGGCAGGTCCTGCAGCAGGATCTCCTGCGCCTTCTGATAGTCGGCGATCGCATCGGCGGAATCCTGCGCGGCCGCTCCCGACGCCAGCAGCGCGTCGAACTCGGGGTTCGAGTAGCCGCCGGTGTTCGAGCTCGCTCCGGTGCCGTAGATGGGCTGCAGGAAGTTGTACATGCCCGGGTAGTCCGCCTGCCAGCCCGCCCGGTACGCCGTCTTCATCGATCCGTCGTTGATGGCCGTGCGGATGGCCGCGAAGTCGGCATAGAGGGCGGGAGAGGCCTCGATGCCGAGCGTGTTCTTGATCGAGTTGCACACGGCCTCGGCCCACTCCTGGTGACCGCCGTCGGTGTTGACCGCGATCTGGAACGTCCCCGACCACGGCGAGATCGCATCGGCCTCGGCCCACAGCTTCTTGGCCTCGTCGGGGTCGTACTCCAGCACATCGGCGCCCTCCAGCGAGTCCGACCAGCCGTCGAGCACCGGGGAGGTGTAGTCGGTGGCGGGGGTGCGGGTGTCGGAGAAGATCGTCTTGGTGATCTCCGGCCGATTGATGGCCTTGGAGATCGCCGCGCGGCGGAGCTTCCCCTCCTCGCCGGTGAAGTGCTCCATGTCCATATCGATCCAGAACGTCTGGATGATCGCAGCCGGCTGGTTGACGGCGCGATCACCGAGGTCGTCCTGGAACGCCGAGAGGGACGACGGCGGAATCGCATCGATCACGTCGACGTTGCCCGCCAGCAGGTCCGCGTACGCGGCATCCAGCGTCGAGTAGAAGACGATCGTCAGTCCGCCGTTGACGACCTCACGACCGCCCGTGTAGTCCTCGTTCTTGACGAGCTCGATCTTGACGCCGTGCTCCCACGCCGCGTCGGAGGCGAGCTTGTACGGACCGTTTCCGATCGGGTGCTCGCCGAACGCTGCCATGTCCTCGAACGCCGACTCGGGCAGCGGCGCATAGGCGTTGTAGCCGAGCCGCGTGACGAAGTCGGCGGCCACCGGCGCGGTGAGCGCGATCGTGAAGGTGAGGTCGTCGACGACCTTCAGACCGGTGAGCTCGGAATCGGCGTCGGCGCTGAAGCCCTCGATGTCGGCGAACCAGGACTGGTTGAGCTGGGCGTTGGACAGCTGGGCGCCGTAGTTCCACGCCTTGGTGAAGCTCTCGGCCGTCACCGGGGAGCCATCGCTGAAGGTCTGCCCCTCCTTGAGCGTGACGGTCAAGTGCGACGCGTCGTCGATGACGATCTCGTCGGCCATTTCGTTGACGATCTTCCCGTCGCCGTCGTAGTAGATGAGACCGGCGAAGATCTGCTCGAGGATCTTCCCGCCGCCCGCCTCGTTCGTGTTGGTCGGGATGAGCGGGTTCTCCGGCTCGGACCCGTTGGTCGTCACGATGGCCGCGGCGTCGCCCTCGGGAGACTCGGTCGGCTCCGCCGCGTCGCCGCCGGCGCAGCCTGCGAGGGCGAGGGTGCCCGCCGTCAGCAGCGCGAGCCCGGCGAGGGCGATTCTGTTGCGCTTCACTTTTCCTCCTGCGAAAGGTTGCTGTCGCCGGGCGCGCGTCACTATGGGAGCCCGATGAGAGCAACGATAGGTGCGCGGCGGCGCTCTGACCCGACTCGACACCCAAACTGTTACAGAGCCTTTACTCAGTGACGCCACGATGTGGCATCCTGACGGTGTGCCCGACCCGTCCGCCCCCTCGCGCGCGCGGCTGTGGTGGGAGATCGGTCTGGTCCTGGCGCTGTCGGTCGGACGCTCCGCGCTGTACTCGGTGCTCGCCCTGGTCCAGGCGCTTACGCGGGAGGCGCCGCTGGGCGACCAGCAGACCTCGCTGAATCCGGGGGCGAACGCGCAGCAGTTCTGGGACGTGCTGTACGAGGTGCTCGGGGAGGTCTTCGCTCTCGTGCCGGTGGCCCTCGCGGTGTTCCTCCTGTGGGAGCCGGGGCACAGCGCCCTGCGCCGGATCGGGCTGGACTTCCGGAGGTTCGGCGGGGACGCCGCTCGCGGCATCCTGCTCGTGGCGATCATCGGCCTTCCCGGGCTGGGACTGTACGCGGCCGGACGAGCGCTCGGGATCACGGTGCAGGTGGATGCCGCACCGCTGGACTCCTCGTGGTGGACGGTGCCGCTGCTCGTGCTCTCCGCGCTTCGGGCAGGCCTTACCGAGGAGGTCGTCTTCGTCGGCTACCTGTTCGATCGGCTGCGCCGGATCGGGTGGGGGCCGTGGACGATCATCCTCGCCACCGCCGGCCTGCGCGGGCTCTACCACGCCTACCAGGGGTTCGGCCCGATCGTCGGCAACCTCGCGATGGGCGTCGTGTTCGGCTGGTGCTACCGGCGCTGGGGCCGGGTCATGCCGCTCGTGGTCGCACACACCGCGATCGATGTGGTCGCGTTCGTCGGCTACCCCGTGGCCGTCGCCCTGTGGCCCGGTGTGTTCGCCCCGGCATCCTGACCCCCGTCCCCGCCCCCGCCCGTCGTCCCCGCCCCCGCCGGTCCACCCCCCCCGCCCCCGCCGGTCCGCGAGACTTCATCCGTGCACCGAGACTGCACGCTGGGCATGCAGTCTCGGTGCACCCGTGAAGTCTCGCTGTCGCGGTGGGGCGGTGCGCAGGGGCTCCTCCACAGGGGGCACAGCTGGCGTGAGTTGTCCACAATGGGCGATAATCCCCATCGGCGGGCTGCGATCCGAGGCATCCTGACCTGATGGTGACGACGTTGACGAAACCGGGCATCGTTCCTTGCCCCATCATGCTGGTCTCGCGAGCTCAGGACGCTCACGCCGCCCGCGCGGCGACGCGCGGCGAGTACGTCCGGGTCATCCGAGGCGTCTACGCACCACGGGCACGGTGGATCGAGCTGAGGCCCTGGGAGCGCTATCTGGCTCGTGTCCACGCCGTCGCGCTGCGCGATCCCGATGCCGTCTTCTGCCTCGCCTCCGCCGCTGCGCTGCGAGGCCTCCCGGTCTTCCTGGAACCGGCCGAAGTCCATGTGCTCAGCCGAGCGTCCTCGACGTCGCGGGCGGTCTCGGGCGTCCGGACGCACGTCACGGCCGAACGGCGCACGATCGACGAGATCGACGGGATGCTGGTCTGCGGCGTTGCGGACATCGTGGTCGACATCGCTCGGCATCGCCACAATGCGATCGGTCTCGCCGTCGCGAGCGCTGCACTTCGGGCCGATGCCGACCTGTCGATCGCAGAGCTCCGCGCGCTCAACGAGGACCGATGCAGCGCACGTTGGCGCCGCCATGCGCGCTGGCCGCTGGCGCGCGCGACGCCCGTGCCGGAGAGCACCTTGGAGAGCGTGAGCCTCGCCACCATCGAGTGGCTCGGTATCGAGCCGCCCGAACTGCAGAAGTGGTTTCGCGGGCCGACGCACAACGACCGATCGGACTTCTGGTGGAAGGCGACCCGAACCGCGGGCGAGGCCGACGGGGACCTGAAGTACGACGGCACCTACGGCGACGCGACCGAAGCCCTCCGTGAGCGGAGGGCCCGGGATGCGCGGCTTCACGCTCAGGGCGCCGCCGCGACCGTGCATTGGAGCTGGAGCGAGGCCATCGGCGGCGATGCTCTGCAGGCCGTGCTCGCCGCAGGCGGCGTCCACCCCGCGTTTCCGAGGGACGTCCGTCAGCTGCACAGCCTTCGCGCTGCCCTTGCGCCGCGCACCTCCCCCCGCCCCCGGACCTCCTGACCGCCCCCGGACCTCCTGACCGCCGGCCGATCCCCCGGGCCGCCGACCCCACGGACCCCCGCACCCCGCACCCCGCGAGACTTCATCCGTGCACCGAGACTGCACGTTGGCCATGCAGTCTCGGTGCACCAGTGAAGTCTCGCGGGCCGGGGGTTGGGGCGCGGGAGCGCGGGGACGGGGGGCGGGGCCGGGGACGAGGGACGAGGGGCTGGGGCGCGGGACCGCGGGGACGGGGGGCGGGGACGAGGGACGAGGGGCGACGGATGCCGTCAGGCGAAGGCCGCGGGCGGGGGGCAGGCGCACACGAGGTTGCGGTCCCCGTGGACGTTGTCGATGCGGCGCACCGGGGGCCAGTACTTGCGGCGGACCAGGGAACGCACCGGGAAGACCGCGGTCTCGCGCGGGTAGGGGTGGTCCCAGGCATCCGTCGCCACGGACTCGGCGGTGTGCGGCGCGTTCACGAGCGGGTTGTCGTCCGCGGGCCACTCCCCCGCACCCACCCGCAGCGCCTCGGCCCGGATCGCCACCATCGCCTCGACGAAGCGGTCGAGCTCGGCCAGATCCTCCGACTCGGTCGGCTCTACCATGATGGTGCCCGCGACCGGGAACGACATGGTCGGCGCGTGGAAGCCGTAGTCGATCAGCCGCTTGGCGACATCGTCGACGGTGACCCCGGTCTGCTCGCGCAGCGGACGCAGGTCGAGGATGCATTCGTGTGCGACGAGCCCGCCCGGGCCGCAGTACAGCACCGGATAGTGATCGCGCAGCCGCGCGGCGAGATAGTTCGCGGCCAGCACCGCCGCCCCCGTCGCCTGCCGCAGACCCCGCGCGCCCATCAGCCGCACATACGCCCACGAGATCGGGAGGATGGATGCCGACCCGTACGGCGCCGCCGACACCGGACCGCCCGCGAAGACGAGACCGCCGGCATGCGCGCTGCGCTGCGCGAACGGGTGCGAGGGCAGGAACGGCGCGAGGTGCGCCTTGGCCGCGACCGGCCCCACCCCGGGCCCGCCGCCGCCGTGCGGGATCGCGAACGTCTTGTGCAGGTTCAGGTGCGACACGTCGCCGCCGAGCTCGCCCAGGCGCGCCACCCCGAGGAGGGCATTGAGGTTCGCCCCGTCGATGTAGACCTGCCCGCCGGCGTCGTGCACGGCGCGGGTGACCTCCCGCACGTCCTGCTCGTACACTCCGTGCGTCGACGGGTAGGTGATCATGAGGGCCGCCAGCGCGCCGGCGTGCGCGTCGATCTTCGCGCGCAGGTCGGCGAGGTCCACGTCGCCCGCCGCATCGCACGCGATCACGACGACCCGCATTCCGGCCAGGACCGCGGATGCCGCGTTCGTGCCGTGCGCAGAGGACGGGATGAGGCACACCGTGCGCCCCTCGTCGCCGCGGGAGCGGTGGTAGCCGCGGATCGCCAGCAGCCCCGCCAGCTCCCCCTGCGACCCGGCGTTGGGCTGCAGCGAGACCGCGTCGTAGCCGGTGAGTTCGGCCAGCCACCCCTCCAACTGGTCGATGAGGGCGAGGTAGCCCTCGACATCGGATGCCGGGGCGAACGGGTGCACGCGCGCGAACTCCGGCCACGACACCGCGGCCAGCTCCGCGGCGGCGTTGAGCTTCATGGTGCAGGAGCCGAGCGGGATCATCCCGCGGTCGAGGGCGTAGTCGCGATCGGCCAGCTCCTTGAGATAGCGCATCATCGCCGTCTCGGAGCGGTGCGCGTGGAACACCGGATGGACCAGGTACGCGTCCTCCCGCCGCAGGCTGTCGGGGAACGTAGGCCCGTCTGCGGGCGCCCCGCCCGGCGCCGCGTCCTCCCCGCCCGCGCCGGCGATCGCCTCCACGAGCGCAGGCAGCACCGATCCGTCGGCGGCGCTGACCTCGTCGAAGCTCACCCCGACCGTCGCGTCGTCGACGTGGCGCAGCAGGATGCCGCGCTCCCGGGCCGCCGCGACCACGGCCGCGGCATCCGTCACCCGCACCTGGATCGTGTCGAAGAAGTGCTCCGTGCACACCGTGACGCCCCGGCGGCGCAGCGCCTGCGCGAGCATGCCGGTAGCGGCATGTACGCGCTCGGCGATCGCCCGCAGCCCGTCCGGACCGTGATGCACCGCGTACATGGCCGCCATGACGGCCAGCAGCACCTGCGCGGTGCAGATGTTCGACGTCGCCTTCTCACGCCGGATGTGCTGCTCACGGGTCTGCAGCGCGAGCCGGTAGGCGGAGGCTCCGTCCGCGTCGCGCGAGACGCCGACCAGGCGCCCGGGCAGCTGGCGCTCCAGTCCGGCACGCACGGCGAGGTAACCGGCGTGCGGCCCGCCGAACCCCATCGGCACGCCGAAGCGCTGCGTCGTGCCGACTGCGACGTCGGCGCCGAGCGCGCCGGGCGATCGCAGCAGCGTCAGGGCGAGCAGGTCCGCCGCCACGACCACGAGGCCCCCCTGCGCCCGCACAGCGGCGATGACCGCGCTCGGGTCCCACACCCGGCCGGACGCACCGGGGTATTGCACGAACGCGCCGAAGACGTCGATGTCGTCCGGCGGCGGCGACAGATCGTACGCCGTCTCGTGCAGCACGATCCCGAGGGCCTCGGCACGCTGCGCCAGCAGCGCCTTCGTCTGCGGCAGGGCGTCGGCGTCGACGAGGAAGACGTCCGACCGCGATCTCGACGCGCGCCGGGCCAACAGCATCCCCTCCACGACGGCGGTGGCCTCGTCGAGCATCGAGGCGTTCGCGGTCTGCAGGCCGGTGAGGTCCTGCACCATGGTCTGGAAGTTCAGCAGAGCCTCCAGCCGCCCCTGCGAGATCTCCGCCTGATAGGGCGTGTACGCGGTGTACCAGGAGGGGTTCTCCAGCACGTTCCGCGCGATGACGGCGGGCGTGACCGTGTCGTGGTAGCCGAGGCCGATCATCGCCACGGCGGGACGGTTCCGCCCGGCCAGGGCGCGCAGCTCGGCGAGCATGTCGGCCTCGCTCGCCGCCTCCGGGATCGCCCCGGCATCCGTCGACGCGCCGCGCACGGATGCCGGGACCGCAGCATCCACGAGCGCATCGACGCTCTCGTACCCGAGCACGTCGAGCATGCGGCGCTGGGCCGCGGCATCGGTCCCGATGTGCCGCGCGGCGAACGCGCCGTCCCGGCCGGTCACCCTTTGCCGCCGGTGAGCGCGGCGTACGCGGCCCGGTCGAGCAGCCCCTCGACCGCCGCCGGGTCGTCGACCCGCAGGCGCAGGAGCCACCCTTCCGCGAACGGCGCGCCGCTGATGTATGAGGGGTCCTCGACAGCCTCCTCGTTGACCTCCACGACGGTGCCCGACAGCGGCGCGTAGATCTCGCCGACCGACTTGGTCGACTCGATCTCGGCGCACACGTCGCCGGCCGCGACCGCCGTGCCGGGATCGGGCAGCTCGGCGAACACGATGTCGCCCAGGTTCGCGACGGCGAAGTCGGTGACCCCGATCGTGGCGATGCCGCTCGCGGTGTCGAAGGCGATCCACTCGTGCTCGGCGGTGTACCTCAGGCTATTCAGGTCGGTCATGTCGTCCTCCGGTAGAAAGGCAGGCTGGTCACGGTCACCGGGACGCCGGTGCCCCGCACGTCGATGGTCAGCTCGGTGCCCGGCGCGCTGAATCCGGGCCGCACATACGCCATGGCGATCGGATGCCCGAGGGTCGGGCTCAGCGCCCCGCTCGTGACCGCCCCGACGCGCTCGTCGCCGTGCTGCACGCCGTAGCCGGCGCGACCGGCACGGCGGCCCGTGCCGGTGAGCCCCACGAGCACCGGCGCGCCGGGCGGGGCCCCCGCGTCGATCGCCGACTTGCCGGCATAGGCCTCCTTCTCGACGGCGACCACGCGGGCAAGTCCGGCCTGAGCGGGGGTCACCTCGAGCGACAGCTCGTGCCCGTACAGCGGCATCCCCGCCTCCAGGCGCAGTGTGTCGCGGGCCGCGAGCCCGGCGGGAACGAGCCCGTGCGGCTCCCCCGCGTTCAGCAGCGCGTCCCACAAGGCGCCGGCCGCGGCCACCGGCACGAGCAGCTCGAAGCCGTCCTCGCCGGTGTAGCCGGTCCGTGCGATCAGGACCGGAGAGCCCGCGAAGACGGCATCCGTCGCCGCGTAGTACGACAGAGCCGCGAGGGGCGCGCCCAGGCCGGTGAGCCCCGACACGGCCGCGAGCACGTCGACCGCGCGCGGTCCCTGCACCGCGACGAGCGCGACGTCGTCGCTCACGTCGGCGACCTCGACGTCCCAGCCCTCGGCGCGCTCCTGCAGCGCCTGCCGGACCGGCGCGCGGTTGCCCGCGTTGGCGATCACGAGGAAGCGCTCCGGAGCGAGCCGGTAGACGATCACGTCATCGACGATGCCGGCGGACTCCGCGAGCACGAGGCTGTACCGCGCCCGGTGCACGCGCAGCGCCGTGAAGCGGCCGGCCAGCGCCGCGTCGAGGAAGCCTCCCGCGACGTCGCCGGTCACGACGAACTCCGCCATGTGCGAGATGTCGAACAGGCCCGCTGCGGTGCGCACGGCGTGGTGCTCGGCCAGGTCGGAGGTGTAGCGCACCGGCATGAGCCATCCGCCGAAGTCGGTGAACGAGGCCCCTCGCGCCTGATGCTGCGCGTGCAGCGGCGAGCGGCGCGGCGGCGCGGATCCGGTGTCTGACATGAGCTCTCCCGTCATCGTGCGGGCGGATGCCGGGGATCCGGCATCCGAGGAACTCCCCCTCTGTCATGGACCTGAGAGCTTCGCCGGGCCGAGGACCCGGCTTTCACCGTCGGCGGATCCCCCGGGGCGGGGGATCGCTTTTCAGAGTGGCCGGACGCGCGCGGTACGCGGACCTGAGAGATTGGCGGGGAGGCTTGCTCCTTCGGTGTCCGGTGCAGTGCGCCGGAGCTCTCCCGCGCGGGTCGTCGGCCGAGTCTTCAGTTGCCCTGTCAGCATAGCGGGCCGCCGCCGACGCGCGCGTGTCGCGGGTCACGACACGCAGGCACCCGACGAGACGGTCGGACCCGCGCTCGACACGCCCGCCAGGGCCGGGGAGAGCTCGGCGGGGGTCATCGCGTAGCCGAGCTCGTCGTCTCCCTCGCCGCGGGCGAAGACCACGCCGGCCACCTCTCCCGAACCGGTCAGCAACGGGCCGCCGGAGTTTCCGGGGCGCACGTCGGCCTGCAGGGCGTAGATCTCCCGCAGCGCCGTCGAGTCGTCGTAGATGTCGGGCACCGCGGCGGTCCCGACCGACAGGACGTGCGCCGACGTGGAGGTGAACGGTCCGCCGTACGGATAGCCCTGCACCACGGCCGAGGCGCCAGCCGTCAGCGTCGATGCGATCGTGAGGGGCGTGGCATCCAGTCCGTCGACCGCGATGACGGCGAGGTCGTCGACCGGATCGAGGTAGACCAGCCGGCCCTCGCGGGCCGGCTGTCCCGGCAGCTGCACGAGGGGGGTGTCGACACCCGCCACGACGTGCGCGTTGGTGACGACGAGATCCTCGTCCACGACGAAGCCCGAACCGCTCGACGAGGTGCCGCACGCCGAAGCCGTGCCGAAGATGCGGGGTACCGATGCCGCGGCCGCCTCCAGCTGCGGATCGTCCAGGGCGACCGGCTCGTCCAGCGTCGGAGTGCCCGGGCTCAGCAGATCGGCCAGCCGTGGCAGCCCGTCGTCCACGAGCAGTCCGCGCAGCTCTGCGACCGCGACGTCGATCGGCTCGGGGGTGACGGAGTCGATCACAGCGAGCACGCGCGAGGACGCGATCGCCGACGCGATCGCCGGCGGCGCGGTCAGGGTCAGCACCGGCGCGACGATCACGATGCCCAGCGCCGCGACCACGAGGCCCGCCACCCCGCCGAGGAAGCGCTCCAGGCCCCGCAGGCGCATCCGGTCCGCACCGCCCCGGAGCGCCTTCCCGATCGCACGGCCCAGCGCCGCGCCGAGGACGAGGAGGCAGACCGCCGTGACCAGCGAGACGATTCCGCGAAGTCCCGCCGCCGGAACCCACAGGTTCACCAGCGGCACGAGGCCCGATGCGGCGAGGCCTCCGGCGATCAGGCCCAGCAGGGTGCCGAGGCTCGCGAACAGACCCCAGGCCACGCCGCCGCACACCGCGATGACGAGGATCACCACGGTGAGCACATCCACGACCACCATGCGCCCCTCTTCTCCTCGCCCGCGGCTCCCGGTCCGCGCCGAGCGTAGGCGAGCCGGCTGGGAGTTGTGCATCCAGGCCCCGGGAAACCGCACGGAGCGTCCCGCTTACAGGGCGAACCGACCCCTGCGGCGCCCGCCAGGGCTGCGAGCCCCGTTCTGCCCTGTAAGCGGGACACAAGTCGGCCTCGCCGCGCGCCGACGGTACGCGGTCGAGGCCTGCGCCGACCTAGTTGCACTTCAAGTCGCAGTGACTATAAGATAGGGCTCGAGGACATAGGGTCACCATGACACGAACCAGCGCGGAGCACCCGAGGGTCGCCGTCTCGACGGTGATCTTCAGCCTGCGCGCGGGCGACGAGCGGCCCGCCGTCGTGCTGCCGCTCGTGCGCCGGACGCGCGACCCGCACGAGGGCCTGTGGGCGCTGCCCGGCGGATGGCTCGGTGAGTCTGAGAACCTCGAGGCCGCCGCGTCGCGCACCCTCGCCGAGACCACCGGCCTCGCGCCCAGCTACCTGGAGCAGCTCTACGCGTTCGGCGACGTCGACCGCTCCCCCACCCGCGTCGTCTCGATCGTGTACTGGGCGCTCGTGCGCGAGGACGTCTCCGGCCGACTCGCTCCCGAGAACGTCGCCTGGTTCGATGCCGCGAGCCTGCCGCGGCTCGCGTTCGACCACAACCAGATCGTCGAGTACGCGCTGTGGCGCCTGCGCAACAAGGTCGGCTACAGCCGTATCGCGCACGGGCTGCTCCCGGCCGAGTTCACGCTCGCGGAGCTCCGCGAGGTGTACGAGGCGATCCTCGGCCGCCGTCTCGACCCGGCGAACTTCCGCCGGCAGGTGGACAGCTCGGGCACTCTCATCCCGACCACGCGCTTCCGCACCGGAAACCACCGCCCGGCCCGTCTCTACCACTACAACCAGGATGTCGAGCTGGCCGAGCGCGGCCCGCTCCACCGATGAAGGAGACCGTCATGACCCGACTGACTCTTCTGCCCCGCCCCGCCGGTCCCGTCGACCCGAGCGTCGACCACGAGCTGCAGGCGATCGTCGCAGGCGACTCGACGACCGAGACCTGCACGACCGACCTCGCCGCCGGTCCCTGGAACTTCGACACCCGGCCCGGCTACGGCCCCGGCTCATCGATGGGCGACGTGATCCCCGTCGGTGCCCCGCGCCAGGGCGAGCTTCCGCGCGAGTACCGCGAGGCCTCGGAGGACGAGCTCGATAGCCGCATCCGCGCAGCCAAGGCCGCCCTCGGCGACCGCGTGGTGGTGCTCGGCCACTTCTACCAGCGCGAGGAGGTCGTCACCCACGCCGACTACGTGGGCGACTCGTTCCAGCTCGCGAACGCCGCCAAGGCCCACCCCGAGGCCGAGGCGATCGTCTTCTGCGGCGTGCACTTCATGGCGGAGACGGCCGACCTCCTCTCCGGGCCGGATCAGGCCGTGATCCTCCCGAACCTCGCGGCGGGCTGCTCGATGGCCGATATGGCCGACATCGACCAGGTCGAGGAGTGCTGGGAGCAGCTGGAGGAGGTCTACGGCGACCTCGACACGCCGGACGCCGACGGCCTCGTGCCGGTCGTGCCGGTGACCTACATGAACTCCTCCGCCGCGATCAAGGGCTTCGTCGGCCGCCACGGCGGCATCGTCTGCACCTCCTCGAACGCGCAGACCGTGCTCGAGTGGGCGTTCGCGCGCGGCCGCCGGGTGCTCTTCTTCCCCGACCAGCACCTGGGCCGCAACACCGCCAAGGCGATGGGCGTTCCGCTCGAGCGGATGCCGATGTGGAACCCCCTCCGGCCGCTCGGCGGCAACGACGCTGAGGCGCTCACGGACGCCCAGGTGATCCTCTGGCACGGGTTCTGCTCTGTGCACCGCCGCTTCACGGTCGACCAGATCTCCCAGGCCCGCGCCGCACGCCCCGGCGTGCGCGTGATCGTGCATCCGGAGTGCCCGATGGAGGTGGTCGACGCCGCGGACGAGTCCGGATCGACGGACCACATCCGCCGGGCCATTGAGGGCGCGACGGAGCCGACGGCCTTCGCGATCGGCACCGAGATCAACCTCGTGCGGCGCCTGGCCGCGCAGCATCCGCAGCACGAGATCACCTGCCTCGACCCGGTGGTCTGCCCCTGCTCGACGATGTACCGCATCCACCCCGGCTACCTCGCCTGGGTGCTCGAGGAGCTCGTCGCCGGACGGGTGCCGAACCGCATCCGGGTCTCCGACGACGTCGCCGAGCCCGCCCGCATCGCCCTCGAGCGGATGCTCGCGGCCACGCCGAAGGCCGTCGGATGAGCACCCGCGTGCTGGTGGCGGGGAGCGGCATCGCCGGGATCATGGCGGCCCTCCACGCGCACGAGGCCGGCTGCCGGGTGGCCCTCGTCACGAAGGACGTGCTCGAGCACGCCAACACCCGGTTCGCGCAGGGCGGGATCGCCGCGGTCACCTCCGCCGATGACAGCGTCGATGACCACGTCCGAGACACGATGGTCGCCGGTGCAGGGCTCTGCGACCCGGCCGCCGTCCGACTGCTCGCGACCGAGGGGCCGGCGCTCGTCCGGGAGCTGGTCGGGCTCGGTGTCGCCTTCGATCGCGACGAGGACGGCGCCTTCCGCACGGGGCTGGAGGCCGCGCACTCCCATCCGCGCATCCTGCACGCCGGGGGAGATGCGACCGGCAGCGTGATCGAGCGCGCGCTCGTGGAGCGGGTGCGGGAGAGCGGGATCGCCGTGATCGAGCACGCCTTCCTCGCAGACCTCGTGGTGGAGGAGGGGCGCGTCGTCGGGGCCGACCTCCTCGTCGGCAAGCCTTCGACGGGCTCAGGGACCGGGTTCGGGCATCGGGAGCGGATCGACGCGGATGCCGTGGTGCTCGCCACCGGCGGGGCCGGGCAGCTCTACGCGCACACCACCAACCCCCCGGTCGCGACAGGGGACGGGATCGCCGCCGCGCTGCGCGCCGGCGCGTCCGTGCAGGACCTGGAGTTCTTCCAGTTCCACCCCACGATCGTCGCGGCCGGCGCGCCGTTCCTCGTCTCCGAGGCCGTGCGGGGCGAGGGCGCGACGCTGATCGACGAGCACGGGGGGCGGTTCGTCCTCGACGCGCATCCGGACGGCGAGCTCGCGCCCCGCGACGTCGTCGCCCGCGCCATCGCCGACCGGATGGCGGCCCAGGACGGCCGCCCGGTGTACCTCGACGCCACCGGCATCCGCCCGACCGAGGCGGAGCGCCGGGCGTTCCTCGCCGCGCGTTTCCCCACGATCGACGCCGCCCTGCGCGAGCGCGGCATCGACTGGGCGACCGAGCCGGTGCCGGTCACGCCCGCCGCGCACTACCTGATGGGCGGCATCGTCACCGATCTCGACGGCCGCACGACCATGCCCGGGCTCTACGCGGCCGGCGAGGCCGCCTGCACCGGGGTGCACGGAGCGAACCGGCTGGCGAGCAACTCGCTGCTGGAGGGCGCTGTCTTCGGCGCCAGGGTCGGCGACGCCGTGGCGGCGGATGCCGGGCTCTGGCCGGTCGCGACGGCATCCTCTCCGGTGTTTGGGGCGCGTTCCGGCCAGAATCCGGGGTGTGGCGCGCCCCGAACACGGGAGTCCGCCCCGAACCCGCAGAGATGCGCCCCGACCCGCGGTGTCGGGTTCCGGCGGGAGGCGCTGCAGGAGTTGATGTGGCGGGATGCCGGGCTCGTCCGCGACGAGGACGGGCTGCGCCGCGCCGCCGCGACGATCGCCGCCTGGCGCGCGCAGCGGCGGAGCCCGATCACGGTGCGGGAATGGGAGGACGAGAACCTCCTCCTCGTGGCCGCGCACCTCGTGGAGGCCGCCCTCGCCCGCACCGGGTCGGTCGGCGCGCATCACCGCCGCGACGATCCCGGCTCGCACCGGGACCGCTCGCGCGACGACGATCGCGCCGCCCTGAAGGGAGCCGCCTGATGCTCACAGACGCCCGCATCGACCGCATCGTCGCCGCCGCGCTCGAGGAGGACGCCCCGTGGGGCGACGTCACCGGCATGCACCTCATCCCGGCGGAGGCGACGGCCGAGGCCGACCTCGTCGCCCGGGAGCCAGGGGTCTTCAGCGGCGGCACGGTGTTCGCCGCCGCCTTCCGCCTGACCGACCCGGCCATCGAGGTCGACGTGCACGTGAGCGAGGGCGACGCGTTCGCCGCCGGCGACGTGCTCGCCTCGGTGTCGGGGAACGCCCGCGGCATCCTCGCCGCCGAACGGGTCGGCCTGAACCTCGTGCAGCGGCTGAGCGGCATCAGCACGCTCACCGCCGCCTTCGTCGCGGCGGTGGAGGGCACCGGCGCGCGCATCGCCGACACCCGCAAGACCACGCCGGGCCTGCGGATGCTGGAGCGTCACGCCGTGCGGGCCGGCGGCGGCACCAACCACCGCTTCTCGCTCTCGGACGCCGTGATGGTCAAGGACAACCATGTCGGCATCCTGTCCGCGCACGGCATCGACCTCCCTGCGGCGTTCGCCGAGGCCCGCCTTCCGCATACGATGCACGTCGTGATCGAGGTGGACAGGATCGACCAGATCGAGGCGGCGCTGGAGGCCGGGGCGCACACCGTGCTGCTGGACAACTTCCCCCTCGACGGCCTGCGCGCCGCGGTCGCCCTCATCGGCGACCGGGCGAGGACGGAGGCCTCCGGCGGGGTGACCCTGGAGACCGTGGGCGAGATCGCCCGCACCGGCGTCGACGTGATCTCCGTGGGGGCGCTCACCCACTCCGCCCGCGCGCTCGACCTCGGCCTGGATCTGCGGTGAGCACCCTCTACCTCGACAACGCCGCCACCTCGCCCGTGCGCCCCGAGGTGCGGGAGGCGATGCTGCCGTTCCTCGGCGAGACGTTCGGCAACCCGTCCAGTCACCACGCCGTCGGGGAGGCCGCGGCATCCGCGCTCGACGACGCCCGCGCCCGCGTGGCGCAGGTGCTGGGGATGCGGCGGGGCGACGTGGTGTTCTGCTCCGGCGGCACGGAGGCGAACAACCTCGCGGTGAAGGGGATCGTGCTGGGCTCGGACGGCCGGCGCCTGGTCACGACCGCGATCGAGCACGAGTCAATCCTGGGCTCCGCCGACTACCTGGCGCGCCGGCACGGGGTCGAGGTGGTGCATGCACCGGTCGACGCGAACGGGGTGCTCTCCCCCTCCACCCTGCGCGAGGCGCTCGCGGAGGGGGCGGCCCTGGTGTCGTTCGGGCACGGCAACAACGAGGTCGGCACGGTGCAGGACGTCGCCGCGCTCGTCGCTGTCGCCCGAGACGCCGGGGTGCCCGTGCACGTCGACGCCGTGCAGTCGGCGGGCTGGCTGCCGCTGCACGGCCTCGGAGCGGATGCGGTGACCCTCTCGGGGCACAAGCTCGGCGCACCGAAGGGCATCGGGGTCGCCGGGATCCGCGGGCGGATCCCCGTCGAGCCGCTGGTCCACGGCGGCGGTCAGGAGCGCGGCCGCCGCAGCGGAACGGAGAACGTCGCCGCCGCGGTCGGGTTCGCCCGCGCGCTGGAGCTCGCCGAGGCGGAGCGCGCGGAGGCGTCGGCCCGGGTGGCGGCGTTCCGGGACGCGTTCGTCGCCGGCGTCCTCTCCCTGGTGCCCTCGGCACGGCTCACCGGGCACCCGACCAGGCGCCTCCCCTCGGTGGCGGGATTCACGTTCGCCGGCGTCAACGGCGAGACGGTGCTGCTGGAGCTGGAGAGACGCGGGGTCGTGGGCTCCAGCGGAGCGGCGTGCGCGGCGGGGAGCGACGAGCCCTCGCACGTGCTCCTGGCCCTCGGCATCCCTCCTGAGGTCGCACGGACCTCGGTGCGCATCACATTCCCCCATCGGCATATGCCGGTGTCCGCCGCGGAGCTCGCCGCTCTCGTGGCCGATTCGGTGGCGGCGGTCGCATGAGCGCCCTCGTGACGATGATCGTGCCTGGCCGTGACGTCGCCGCGTTCGCACCGCAGGCGATCGCGTCGCTGCAGGCGCAGACCGAGCCGCGGTGGCGGGCGGTGCTGATCGACGACGGCTCGGTGGACGGCACCGGCGACCTCTTCGTCCGCGCCGCCGCGGAGGACGGGCGGTTCGAGGTGCTGCGGCATCCGCGCTCGATCGGGCTGGGCGCGGCCCGCAACGTCGGCCTCGACCGGGTGGGCACCGAGTTCCTCGGCTTCCTCGACGCCGACGACGAGCTCGCGCCCACCGCGCTCGAGCGCCTTCTCAGCATCCTGCGGGAGACCGGCAGCGACTTCGCCGCCGGCGCCTACGGGCGGCTCCGCCTCGGCGCCGGCGGGTACGTGCGAGGACGCGTGCAGCCCTGGGTGTCCGCAGCGACCTCGCCGGAGCGCCGGCGGGCGACGATCGCCGAGCATCCGGACGCCTCGGGGAACATCGTCGCCTGGTCGAAGATCTGCCGCACCGGGTTCTGGGAGCGCGAGGGGTTCCGCTTCCCCGAGGGCGTCGCCTACGAGGACCAGGTGCTCGCGCAGCGGATGTACACCAGGGCGGCGGCGTTCGACACGATCCCGGATGCGGTGGTCGGATGGCGCGTGCGCGCCGATGGCGGCTCGATCACCCAGTCGAAGGCGCAGCGCGTCGTGATGCACGACTACCTGCGGGCGCTGCGCGGCGGCATCGAGGTGCTCCGCGAGGCGCGGGCGACCGCCGCCGTGCGCTCCCGCGTGCGGCTGATCCTCTCGATGGACCTCCCCTCGCTCGCGGAGATCGCGCGGACCCACCCCGACCCCGGCTACGCCGCCGACCTCGGGGAGTTCACCGCCGAGCTGCGCGCCCTGCCCGAGGCGGCCGGCGTCGAGGCGGACCCGTCCTTCTTCCCCGCCCTGGCCTGGTAGACGCCCTCCCTGCATCCGGATCTAGGACGAATGCACGTTCTTCGGACGACGCCGCCGCACGCATCCGAGAAACCGGCGACGGTCCGAAGAACGGATGCCGAGGGCGACAGCGACGGAACGAGCTACGGGATGAGGAGCGCCTTGATCGCGCGCCGCTCGTCCATCGCGGCGTACCCCTCGGCCACCTCGGACAGCGGGAGGGTGAGGTCGAACACCCGGCCGGGGTCGATGCGGCCGTCGAGCACGCGCGCGAGCAGGTCGTCGAGGTAGGCGCGCACCGGCGCGATGCCGCCGCGGATGCCGACGTTGCGCCGGAACATGAGGTCCTGCGGGATCTCGGCGATGTGCGGCACCCCGACCCAGCCGACCGTCCCGCCGGGGCGCGTCGCCCGCAGCGCCTGGACGACGGACTCCTCCGTGCCGACGCACTCCAGCACGGCATCCGCGCCGATCCCGCCGGTGAGCTCCTGCACGCGCGCGATACCCTCGTCGCCGCGCTCGGCGACGACGTCCGTCGCGCCGAACGACCGCGCGATCTCCTGCCGGTCGGCATGCCGGCTCATGGCGATCACCCGCTCCGCGCCGAGCTCGGACGCCGCGAGCACCCCGGAGAGACCGACCGCCCCGTCCCCGACGACCACCACCGTCGAGCCGGGCGCCACTCCGGCGCTCACCGCGGCGTGCCAGCCCGTGCACATCACATCGGACAGCGCGAGGATGCCGGGGACGAGCGCGTCGTCCGGGCGCCCGGGCACCCTCACGAGCGTGCCGTCGGCCTGCGGGATGCGGATCAGCTCCGCCTGGCATCCGTCGTAGATCCCGCCGTTCAGGCAGTTCGCCTGCATGCCCTTCGCGCACACCGGGCAGGTGTTGTCCGAGGGGGAGAACCCGCCGACGACGAAATCGCCTGGGGCCACGGTCGTCACGTCCGCGCCGACCTCCTCGACGATCCCGACGTACTCGTGCCCGATCGGCACCGGGCGGGACACCGGCGAGACGCCCCGGTACCGCCAGAGATCCGACCCGCACACGCAGGTGGCGACGGTGCGCACGATCGCATCCGTCGGCTTCCGGATCACCGGATCCGCCCGCTCCTCGTACCGCACATCCCCCGCACCGTGGATCACCGCTCCGTGCACCGTCGTGCTCCTTCCGTCCGTCCTCTCGACGTTATCCCCTCGGCATCCGATTCTCGGACGGATGCCCGTTCTTCGGATGCCGGCGCCTCTTCCGCCCGAGAAAACGGCGTCCGCCCGAAGATCGGATGCGGCATCCGCGGCTGACGGGCCACGCGCGGTGCGAAGCCGTGCGCGCCCACTACTGCGCGCGGCGGGCGGAGGCGAGCTGCTCGGCCGCGAGCCGGGAGTACAGCCCGCCCGCGGCGAGGAGCTGAGCGTGCGTCCCCGACTCGACGATCCGCCCGCCGTCGACGACGTGGATCTCGTCCGCGCCGGCCACGGTCGACAGCCGGTGCGCGATCGACAGCGTCGTCCGCCCGCGCGCCGCCGCGTCCAGCGCCTCCTGCACGACCCGCTCCGACACGGTGTCCAGGGCGCTGGTCGCCTCGTCCAGAAGCAGGACGGGCGGATCCTTCAGCAGCACCCTGGCGATCGCGATGCGCTGCTTCTCCCCGCCGGAGAGACGGTAGCCGCGCTCCCCCACGATCGTGTCGTAGCCGCGCTCGAAGCCCGCGATCACGTGGTGGACGTTCGCCGCCCGGCAGGCCGCCTCGAGCTCATCGTCCGTGGCGTCCGGCTTCGCATAGCGGAGGTTGTCGCGGATCGACGCGTGGAAGAGGTAGGTCTCCTGCGACACGATCCCGATCTCGTCGATGATCGACTCGCGCGTCAGCGTGCGCACGTCGGCCCCGGCGAACAGCACGCTCCCCTCCGATGCCTCGTACAGCCGCGAGGCCAGGTACAGCACGGTGGTCTTCCCCGCGCCGGACGGCCCGACGAACGCGACGTGCCGCCCCGGCTCGGCGACGAACGACACCCCCTGCAGCGTGGGACGGGAGTCCGCCGCGGCATCCGGATAGCGGAACACGACGTCCTGGAACTCGATCCGCCCGCGCGGGCCCGGCGCCTCGGCGGCGGAGACGGCATCTGGGGCGTCGCGGATGGCCGGCTCCAGGTCGAGGTACTCGAAGATGCGCGCGAACAGCGCCCGCGACGTCTGCACGTCCAGCGCCACCCGCATGAGGCCCACCAGCGGCATGAGCAGCCGCGCCTGCACGGTCGTGAACGCGACGACGGTCCCCGCGGTCATCCCTCCCGTGCCCCCCGCGATGAGCAGGCCGGCGACGAGGTAGATCACGGCCGGGACGCTCGCCATCAGCACCTGCACGAGCGCGAGGAAGCCCTGCCCGCTCATGGCCCTGCGCACCTGCAGACGCACCTGGTTGCCGTTCTCGCGCTGGAACCGCTCCGACTCGGTGCGCTGTCTGTTGAACGACTTCGACAGCAGGATCCCCGACACGCTCAGGGTCTCCTGCGTGATCGCGGTGAGCTCGGAGAGCGACTCCTGCGTCTCCGCGGCGATGCGCGCCCTCACCTGCCCGACCCGCCGCTGCACGAGCACGAGGAAGGGCATCAGCACGACGGCGATCAGCGTCAGGCGGACGTCGATGAGGATCATCGCGACCAGGGACGCGGCGACCGTGACGGTGTTGCCGAGGATGCTGGACACGGTGTTCGTGAGGACCCCGGCCACCCCGCCGACGTCGTTCTGCAGCCGCGACTGGATCTCCCCGGTGCGCGTGCGGGTGAAGAAGGCGAGCTCCATCGCCTGCAGGTGCTCGAACAGCCGCACCCTCAGATCGCCCGTGACGCTGTTGCCGACCGTCGCGGTGAGCCAGGTCTGCACGAGCCCGACCGCCGCGGAGAGGAGGAACAGTGCGACCATCCCCGCGACCAGCCACGCCAGCAGGCCGATCCGCGGCGCGCCGCCGGGGAAGAGCGCGTCGTCGAAGATCCGCTGCACCAGCAGCGGGGGGACGACCCCGATCGCCGCGCCGAGCACGACCAGCAGCATGGTCCACGCGATCCGGACGCGGTAGGGCCGGAAGAGCGAGACGGTCCGCGGCCACAGGTCGGGGATGCGGGGCGCGGCGGCGTTGCTGCGACGCTGCGCCTCCTCATCGACGCCGCGGAACGCGCCGCGGGCGCCCCCGCCCATGCTCATCTCCTCAGCGTACGACCCCGGGGATCGCGGGTCGTCCGGCGGGCAGACCCTGCTCGTCCGTCCCCTCCGGTCGCCTCGCCGGCGGGAAGCGCCCTCTCGGGACGGATGAGCGGATGCCCTCGGCGCTCATCCGTCCCGTCGCGTCGCCTCCCGCGCCGGAGCCGGCGACCGCGGACGGATGAATGCGGGCCACCGGGAATGCGCCGGCCCCGTCCGGGGTTATTCTGGTGGGCTGCCGTCGCGTCCACGGCATCCGCAATCCCTCTCTCTTCCCGCACCCGGAGGTGCCATGCCTGCTGCCGACACCGGGAGGGCCCCCACCGCGGAGATCTCCCGCGAGCACACGCGCGTCATCTGGGTGCTGCTGGTCGCCGCGTTCGTGGCGATCCTCAACGAGACCACGATGGGGATGGCGATCCCGCACCTCGTCACCGACCTCGGCATCACCCCGCTCGGCGCGCAGTGGGTGACCTCGGCGTTCATGCTCACGATGGCGGTGGTGATCCCGATCACCGGGTTCCTGCTGCGCCGGTTCACGACCCGGCAGGTGTTCCTCACCGCGCTCGTGCTGTTCTCGGCCGGGACGCTCATCGCCGCGCTGGCCCCCGGCTTCGTCGTGCTGATCGTCGCCCGGGTCGTGCAGGCCTCCGGCACCGCGATCATGATGCCGCTGCTGATGACGACGATCATGGACCTCGTCCCGCCGTCCTCGCGCGGGCGGATGATGGGGCGCGTCAGCGTCGTGATCGCCCTCGCCCCGGCGATCGGCCCCACGATGTCCGGCTTTCTCCTGGATCACTTCGGCTGGCGGGCGATCTTCGTGGTCGTGCTGCCGATCGCGCTGATCGCGCTGTTCATCGGATGGCGCTGGCTGACCAACGTCGGCGAGACCACCCGCGCCCCGATCGACCCGCTCTCGATCGTGCTGTCGGCGATCGGCTTCGGCGGCATCGTCTTCGGCCTGAGCCATGTCGGCGAGGGCGGCGGGGCGTCGATCGCGACGCTCGTCATCTCGCTCGTGGGCGGCACGATCGGCCTCGGGCTGTTCCTCTGGCGCCAGGTGGTGCTGCAGCGCGAGGACGACGCGCTGCTGGACCTGCGCGTGTTCACCTTCGGGGGCTTCTCGCTCTCGATGGCCTACCTGTTCGTGCTGTCGCTGGGCTTCTTCGGCGCGATCACGGTCGTGCCCCTGCTCCTGCAGAACGCGCTCGGGCTGCCCGCCGCGGAGGCAGGGCTCACGGTGCTTCCCGGGGCGCTCGCGATGGGGCTCCTCGGCCCGACGATCGGCCGCGTCTACGACGACCGGGGACCGCGTGTGCTGCTCGTGCCCGGGTCGATCATGGCCTCCGCCGTGCTGTGGTTCTACACGACCGTGGGCGTGCACACCTCGATCTGGATCATCCTCATCGCCCAGACGATCCTCTCCGTGGGTCTCGCGATGTCGTTCACGCCCCTGTTCACCGCAGGGCTGGGCTCGCTCACGCCGAAGTTCTACTCCTACGGCAGCGCGGTGCTCGGCACCGTGCAGCAGGTCGCCGGGGCGGCGGGGATCGCGGTGCTGATCGCGGTCATGACCGCGGTGATGGGCACCTTCCCGGATCCCGAGTCGGCGGAGGCGGTCGCCGCGGGGTCGAGGGCGGCGTTCGTGATCGCCGCGGTGGTCGCCTCGGTCACGATCGTCGGAGCGTTCCTCGTCCGCAAGCCCGCGGACGAGGGGATGCCGGCGGCGCACTGAGCCCCGCGGCGGTCCCGACTGCTCAGCCGGCGGAGCAGCATCCGTCCGCCCCGCAGCAGCTCTGCGCGGCGGCGTCGAGGAGTGTCAGCTCCACGGTCTGCGCTCCGGAGGGCGCGGTCTCGACGGGGGTGCTCAGGGTGCTCTCCGCAGGGGTGCTCGCAGCGGCCATCCCGTCATCGTACGCCTCCACACGCCGCCGGGGTCCTGGACATGCCCGGGCCGGGGATCGACACTCGGAGCATGACCACCGCTGACTCCGGCCGGCACGAGACGGTCGAGGAGCGCGCCGACCGCAACTGGGACGAGCTGCTCCAGGAGCTGCGCGTGATGCAGACCGGCGCGCAGATCCTCACCGCGTTCCTGCTCGCAGTCGCGTTCCAGCCGCGCTTCACCGAGCTCGACCCGCTGCAGCTCGCGCTCTACGTGACGCTCGTGGTGCTCGCCGCCGTGGCGACAGTGCTCGCGCTCACCCCGGTGGGCCTGCACCGGATGCTGTTCCACCGCCGCCTCAAGGCCGAGCTCGTCGCGGCGGCCGCGGTGATCCTGAAAGTCGAGCTCGGGGTGATCGGGCTGCTCACGATCGGGGTGACCGCGCTCATCCTCGACTTCGCGCTGGGGAGGACCGCCTCGATCCTCGCTCTCGGGATCGGGATGCCGCTGATCGCCCTGCTGTGGCTGCTCCTCCCCCGCCGCCTGCGCCGGCTCAGCCGAGCCCGGCGATCACGTTGATGCCTGCGCCGGCTCAGCCGAGGCCGGCGATCACGTTGATGATGGTGCCGAGGATCACGGCGCCGAACAGATAGGCGAGCAGGGTCTGCGCGATCACCAGCCGCCGGATGCCGTTGGTGGTCACGTCGGTGTCGGCGACCTGGTAGGTCATCCCGAGGCCGAGGGAGAAGTAGGCGAAGTCGGTGTACTCCGGGTCCTCCTCCTGGTTGAAGTCGATCCCCCCGACCGGGTCCGAGTAGTACATCCGCGCGTAGCGGAGCAGGTAGTCGACCTGGATGAGTCCCCAGGACGCCACGACGCTCAGCACGGCGAGCGCGGCGAGGAGCGTCTCCTCCGCGCCGGTGGCGTCGCGGCTCTGCAGGAGCACCACGCCCACCGCGACGAGGCTGATGAGGCTGCCGGCGACCGACACGATGCGCGCGACGCCCCGCCCCGGGTCCTCCGCGGTGGCATGCGCGCGGGTGGCGGCGGCGTCCATCCGCCGGGCCATCAGCACGATCCACACCACGTTGATCGCGGCGAACGTCGTCCAGCCGGAGAGCACCCCGACGATCGGTCCGGCGGAGAGCCCCGCGGCGACGCCGGCGATGAGACCGGCGCCGATCGAGATCCCGGCGCGGATCCGCGCGTCGGTGCGCCTGGCCGCGGTCATCCTGGAATGCTAGCGCGACGGAGGAGAATGTCCGGATGCCCGTGCCACCGAGCGCCTCCGCCTGGGAGCGGCGCTGACCGGTCAGCCCGCGCGGATCGGGTTCCGCTCGCCGGCGCGGACCGGGATCGCCCACCGGTTGCCGGGGAGCGGCAGCGGGCACACGTACTGGTCGGAGAACGCGCAGGGCGGCAGGTGGGCGCGGTTGAAGTCGACCGTGATCCGGTCGCCGTCCCGCGCCCCGACCTCGAGGAACCGGAACCGGTAGGTCTCGGTGCCGTTGGTCGCGTCGGCGAAGACCGCGGAGAGCCGGTCGCCGGCCGCCGTGACGGTCAGCTCCACCTCCCCCTCCGGGGTGGGGAGCGCGATCGTGCCGGCCAGCCGCGCCCGCGAGACGACGCCGTCCACCGCCGCGACGTCGACCTGCTCGCCCTCCGGGGCAGCACGGAACTCCCCCTCGACGACCCAGGCCGGGTCGTAGGGGTAGGCCTGGATGCCGGTCAGCGTCGCCCGCCGCGGCGAGGCGGGGTCGAGGATGCGCAGCGCGAACGCGCCGTCGCGGAGGAAGGCGCGCAGGCGCCGGCCTCCGATGTCGTGCTCCTCGCCGGGGGCGAGCCGCAGCTCGCCCTCCGGGAGGTCGCCGATCACGACCCCGTCCTCGGCGCGCCAGGCGCCGGGGAGCCCGTCGATCGTCCGCGGCCCGTCGTCGAGCCACTCCGTCAGGTCGAGCGCGGCGGTCCCGTAGGGGGCCGCCACCGTCTTCCAGCGAGCCTCTCGCCAGGTCTCCCATTCGCGTGCGCTCATCGGGTCACCGCCTCCAGTTCCCATCCGTCCACCCGCGCCTCGAGGTCCCCGCGCGCGGCGAGCCATCCCTCCGTGACCAGCGGGACGACCTCCTCGACGAGGATACGGGCACGGGCGACGGTCTCCTCGATGCTCACGTGCGCCGGGTGGATGCCCAGGAGCAGCTCGTCCGAGAGCGTCACGGCCGGGTCGGCGAGCAGGTGCGCGGCGAGCTCGGCTGGCTCGCCCCAGACGATGTTGTCGGCCAGCAGCGCGTCCTGGGGGCTGCGGCCGGGGACGGCGCGGGAGAACTGCGCGGCGTAGTCGTACCAGCGCGCGTTGACCGCCGCGCCCTCCTCCGCGGTGCCTGGCCACACCGAGCGGGACACGACCGCGTAGGGCGAGCGGGTCTGGCCCCAGGTGCGCCGGAACTCGCTGCGGTAGTCCAGGAGCGAGTCGGCCTGCCGCCGCAGCAGCGACTGCCGTCCTTCCGGGGAGTTCTCGAAGGGCGTGTTGCCGAACCGCTCGAGCACCAGGCCGACGCCAGTGCGGGCGGCCCGGCGGATGGTGTCGCGATTCGAGGTCCCGATGTAGATGCGGCCGAGGAGCTCCTGCGCGCGCGGCCAGAGCGAGGAGCGCGAGTCGGGGATCGCCGGCGCCCCCAGCCCCCAGAGGAGCTGATCGACCTTCGCGTCGAACTCCGCCTCGCGCTGCCCCGCCCACCGCTCGAACACGTGGTAGGCGTCGGAGGGCACGCCCTTGCCGAGCCCCAGCTGCAGGCGGCCGCCGCTGAGCAGGTCGAGCACGGCCACCTCCTCGGCATCCCTGATCGGGTCGTCGACCAGCAGCGGCAGCACCGCGGTGCCCAGGTGGATGCGGCTGGTGGCCTGCGCGACGGCGCCCAGGAAGGCGAAGGGGCTCGGCAGCCCCGCCCACCCGGAGTGGAAGTGACGGGTCGCGATCCACGCGCTGTCGTAGCCGAGGTCCTCGAGAGCGCGGATCAGCGCGACGTTGTCGCGCAGGATGCCGGCCGGGTCGTCGTGCTGGTCGAGGTGGGTGATGAAGCCGACGCGCAAGCGCCGGCCGATGCCGGAGCGGTCATGGGGCTCGGCGGTGGAGGGGACGGGGTCCGTCCGGGGCTCTGCGCTCATGGCACGAGGCTCCTTTCCTTGGCGGTGTAGGCGCCGGGCACGGGCGCGTCCGCCTGGAGGGCGGGGAGCTCCTCGGCGAACAGCTCGATGGCCCGCAGCGCCGCCTGGTGCGCGACGCCGGGCCCCTGGAACTGGATCGCGGTGACCTCGGTGCCGCCGAACTGCTCGGTCCACGCGCGGATCCGGTCGGCGACCTCGGGGGCCGTGCCGATCGCGAAGCTCAGCTGGTCGGCGAGCTCGTCGAACTGCTGGCTGTCCGGCCCCCCGCGCCAGTCCAGGCGCAGGTAGACCTTGGCGTACTCGCGGAGGAACTCCACGGCGTCCCGCCGGGCCTCGTCCCGGGTGCGGCCGACGAGCCCGCTGCGCAGGTGCACGACCTCGCCCGCGTCGCCGGTGACCTCGCGGTACTCCCGGTTGAAGCGCAGGCGCTCGTCCAGCGGCAGAGGGCGGGGGATCATCAGCCGGTAGCCGTGTGCGGCGGCGAGCTCGGTGGAGTAGCGGCTGGCCGCCACCCAGAGCAGGTCCTTCGCGCTGCGACGGGCCGGCGGGGCGATCCGCACGCCCTGCACGCGGTAGTAGCGGCCGACGAAGTCGATCTCCTCCTCGTCCGCGGCCTGCCGCAGGATCTCGAAGATCTCCCTCGCCCGGTCGGAGGCCGACGCACGGTCGATCCCGAAGGCCTCGTCGAGGCGCTCGTCCCCGATCCCCGTGCCGATGCCGAGGTCGAGCCTGCCTCCGGAGAGCTCGTCGAGGAGGAACGCCGACTCAGCGAGCTTGACGGGGTTGTAGAACGGCGCGCAGACGATCGAGGTGCCCAGGCGGATCCGCTCGGTCCGCCCGGCGAGGTAGCCCAGGAACAGCAGCGGGTCGGGGACCTCCCCCCGCCAGTGCAGGTGGTGCTCGGTGATCCACACGCCGCTGTAGCCGAGCCGGTCGCCGAGCACCACCTGCTCCTCGATGTCGCGGTAGAGCCCGCCCGGCGTCTGTCCGGGCGAGGTGTCTCCGTAGTAGAAGAGGTCGATGCGGGGCACGATGCTCCTTCGGTGTCAGTGCGGAAGCGACGGGATCGAGGCGATCAGCTCGCGCGTGTACGGATGCTGCGGCGCCCCCAGCACGGCGCCGACCTCGCCCTGCTCGACGACCCGGCCGTCCTTCATCACCAGCACGCGATCGGCGATGTGCTGGACCACGCCGAGGTCGTGCGAGATGAACACGATCGCGACGCCGGTGTCGGCGCGCAGGTGCTCGAGCAGGTCGAGCACCTGCGCCTGCACCGTGACGTCGAGCGCGGAGACCGCCTCGTCGCAGACGAGGACGTCCGGGGCGGTGGCCAGCGCC
>NZ_JASGFE010000013.1:0-53493 GCF_047605725.1 Microbacterium sp. | reverse complement strand
CCACCCATCAGCCGCTGCCCCCACCACACCGTCACCAACCTCGCTGCATAGAACACCTAGGCAGCGGAGACCCTCAACATGCCGCTTGGGGTGCGCGAGACCTCGCGTTTGCAACGGTTTTCGACGAAAACCGTTGCAAACAAGAGGTCTCGCGAGGCCGGATTGCGGCCAGGCGTCAGACCAGGCCCAGCCGGGCGCGCTCGCGCTCGTCATGGGCGGCGCGCACGCGCCGGAGCATCAGGATCAGCGGTGCGACCAGCAGCGGCGCGGCGAACGACGCCAGCCAGATCCATGGCTCCAGCGTGGTGGCGCCGGTCCAGGTCATCGCCAGCCACACCGCCGCGCCGATGAGCGCGCCGAGGACCGGGCCCAGCGCCGCGCCGCGCGTGTCGCGGCCGGCCATCAGAAAGTGCAGCAGGGCGCCCACGGCGGCGCCCACGAGGTAGGCGAGCAGGATCTCCACGCGGCGCCTCAGGCGACGAAGCCGATGCGGCGCGACTCCTCGGTGCCGATCTCGACGAACGCGATGCCCGCCGTCGGCACGATGTAGGAGTTGCCCTTCGCGTCGGCGAAGGCGACCGAGGCGGCGCCGGAGTCGAGCGCCGTCGTGACCGCGGTGCGGACGGACTCGGCGGACTCGGCGGACTCGAAGCTGAGCTCGCGGCCGGTGTTGGCGATGCCGATGCGGATCTCCACGGATGACTGCCTCTCCCGCCCGGCCTCCCGGGCGCCCTTCGACTCTACGACACGCCGGAGCGGGTCGGGTGCGCCCGCAGCGCCGACCCGCGCGGCGGGCGTGTCGGAGCCGGCGGCTAGCGTGGACCGCATGGATCGACCCGCGCGCCCCGCCGTGAAGCGCGCGCCGGAGATCGTGCTGGACGGTGCGCAAGAGGCTGTGTGCGCGCTGCCCGTCGAGGCATCCGGCGCGGTGGTGGGGGCCCCCGGCACGGGAAAGACGGCGACGATCGTGGCCCGCGTGGCGCGGCTGGTCGCGGCCGGCGTCGACCCGGGTGCGCTGGTGGTGGTCACTCCCACGCGGCAGTCGGCGACGGCGCTGCGCGACCGGCTCGCGCTGGCGGTCGGGGTCGCCACCGGGGGCCCGTTGGCGCGGTCGCTCGCCGCCGTGGCGTTCCAGATCGTACGCGCGGCGTGCGTGCACGCGGGTGCCGAGCCGCCGCAGCTGCTGACCGGTCCCGACGAGGACCAGCTCGTGCGCGACCTGCTCGACGGGGATGCCGAGGACGAGGCATCCGGCCCATCCCGGTGGCCTGCGGCGGTGTCTGCGGCCGTGCGCGCCACGCGCGGGTTCCGGGCGGAGGTACGCGCGTTCCTCGCCGAGTGCACGAGTCTGGGGATCGACCCCGACCGGCTCGCCGAGCTGGCCCGGGAGCGGGGCGTGCCGGTGTGGGGGGCGCTCGCGTCGTTCGCCAGCGAGTACCACCGGGTGCGCGACGGGATGCGCGGGGCGCATCGCGACGCGGCGGGTCTCGTGCGCGAGGCCGCGGGTCTCGTGCGCAGGCTCCCGTCCGGTTCGCCCGGACTCGGCGGCGTCGACCGGCTGCGGGCGATCCTCGTCGACGATGCGCAGGAGCTGACCCTCGGGGGCGTGGAACTGCTGGAGGCGTGCCGCGCACGCGGCATCGCGGTGCTCGCGTTCGGCGACCCCGACGTCGGGTCGGGGGCGTTCCGCGGTGCGACGCCGGAGAACTTCGCGCGGCTGACGCGAGGGATGCCGCTGCACGTGCTCAGGCGCGTGCACCGCGGCACGCCCGCGCAGCACGACCTCGTGGCTGCGGTGACCGCGCACATCGGCGCGGTCGGCGTCGTCGCGCACCGGCGGAGGCCCTCGGGGGCGGACCCGGACGGCTCGGTGCGCGCGTTCGCGGTCCGGTCGGCGGGCGAGGAGTGCGACGTCGTCGCGCGCGTGCTGCGGGAGCGTCACGTGCACGGCGGTGTGCCGTGGTCGGAGTGCGTCGTGATCGCGCACGACTCGGCCCAGGTCGCATCCCTGGAGGCCGAGCTGGCGGCGCGCGAGGTGCCGACCCGAGCGGGAGGCGGAGGGGCGCCGCTCGGCAGCATCCCCGCGACGCGCAGCCTCTTGCGGCTCGTCGAGCTCGCCGCGACCGGCATGCCCGATCGCGCCGCAGCCGTCGACCTGCTGGAGGCGGGGGGCCTCGACGCGATCGAGTTGCGGCGCCTGCGCACCGCGCTGCGTCACGCCGAGCTGCGCTCGGGCGGTGAGCGCTCCGGCGACGAGCTGGTGGTCTCGGCGCTGACCCACCCGCTCGAGCTCGATCTGATCGATACGCGCGAGGCACGTCGAGCATCGCGCGTCGCAGGCACGATCGCGCGGCTGCGAGAGCAGCTCGCGCAGGGCGCGACCGCGCACGAGCTGCTGTGGACCGCGTGGGAAAGGTCGGGACAGGAGCGCCCCTGGGCGAGCGCGGCGGCCGGGCACGGACCGGTGGCCGAGCGCGCACGCCGCGACCTCGACGCGGTCGTGGCGCTGTTCCAGTCCGCCAAGCGGCACGGGGAGCGCACCGGAGACGGCACGGCGTTGACGTTCGTGCGCGGGGTCCTCGACTCCGACGTCGCCGAGGACCGGCTCGAGCCGGGCGTGCCCGAGCAGGTCGTGCGGGTCGTGACCCCCGCAGGCGCCCTGGGCGCGGAGTTCGACACAGTCGTTGTCGCGGGGGTGCAGGACGGCGTGTGGCCGAACCTGCGGGTGCGCGGGGGCCTGCTAGAGACCTGGCGGCTGGCCGACGAAGCGGATGCCGTGGACCGCCGGCGCGCCGCACTGCACGACGAGCTGCGGCTGTTCGCCCGGGCGGTGTCGCGGGCGCGGTCGCTGCTGGTGATCACCGCGGTGGACGATGACGACACCGGCCCCAGTGGGCTGTTCGAGTTCCTGCCCGAGCCGGCAGCGCCCTCGGGGAGCCACCCGCTGTCGCTGGAGGGGCTGGTCGCGCAGCATCGGCGGGCGCTCACCGATCCACGCTCCAGCGCGGCCGATCGTGCCGGCGCGCCCGGCCAGCTCGCACTTCTGGCCGCGGCGGGCGTGCGCGGCGCCGATCCGGGCCAGTGGTACGGCATGCGGGACTCGTCGTCGACGGCGCCGCTTCGCGACCTCGCCCGCGAGGACGTGCGGGTGTCGCCCTCGCGGCTGCACGAGCTGGAGGAGTGCGAGCTGAACTGGCTCCTGGCGGAGCTCGGTGCCGACCCGGGCAGCGGCGGGGCCGGCCTCGGCACGATCATTCATGCGGCGCTGGAGACCGCGGCGGGGGTGGACGAGGAGTCGCTGTGGCGCGTGGTCGAGGCGCGCTGGGGCGAGCTGGAGTTCGACGCGCCCTGGCGCGAGCGGGCCGAGCGCCGCCGTGCGCGCGAGCTGGTCGTCGGTCTCGCCGGCTACCTGCGCGAGTTCGCCGCGGCGGGAGGGCGACTCGTGAGCGCCGAGCCGCGGTTCGAGGTGACCCTGCCGTTCGAGGGCGAGGGCGAGGGCGAGGGCGAGGGCGAGGGCGGACGCGCTGGTGACGGCGCGTGGAAGGACGGCGATGCGGGCGCCGGCGACGGCGCCACGGACGCGCACGGCGTCGTGCTCAGCGGCACGATCGACCGCGTCGAACTCACCGCCGCGGGCACCGTGGAGATCGTCGATCTCAAGACCGGGCGGTACGAGCCGACCACCGACAGGGCCGTCGCCGACCACGCCCAGCTCGCGGCCTACCAGCTCGCGTTCGAGCGCGGCGCCATCCCCGAGGTCGCGGGGCTCCCGGCCGGGGGCGCGAAGCTGCTCGTGCTGCGGGCCGGGCGGGCGCCGGCGACGCCACGGCAGCCGCCGTTCGACGACGAGACGCGGGCGCGCTTCGTCGATCGCGTGCTGGCGGCGGCATCCGTCATGACAGGCCACGAGTTCCTCGCCCCCTACGAGGAGCACTGCCGCGACGAGCACAGTCACGCGCTGTGCCGCATCCACACCGTGGGGGCGGTGAGCTCGGCATGACGGCGCCGTCCCCGGAGGCGATCGCGGCCGCTCTCGGCCGGTTCCCCCCCACCGCCGAGCAGTCGCGCGTGATCTCCGCCCCGCTCGCCCCGGCCCTCGTGGTGGCCGGGGCCGGCAGCGGCAAGACCGAGACCATGGCCGCGCGGGTCGTGTGGCTCGTCGCGGGCGGGTTCGTACGACGCGATGAGGTGCTGGGTCTCACGTTCACACGCAAGGCCGCGGGCGAGCTCGGTGAGCGCATCCGGCAGCGGCTCGCGCGCCTGGACGAGTTCGAGCGTCGCGGGCTGGTCCCGCACCTGCCGCGGCTGCATGCGGCGGGGGAGCTCGACGTGTTCGGCGCTCTCGAGCGCGCCGGCGCGCCCGAGAGCGCCCGCCGCGCCCGACTCGACGCCCTCGCGCGCCTCGTCGGCGCCGACGGCGGCCCCGACGAGGCCTCAGACGCCCTGCTGGACCGGCCGACCGTGACCACCTACAACGCGTTCGCCGATGCGGTCGTGCGCGAGCACGCGGTGCGGGCCGGGCGCGACGCCGACGCGTCGGTGCTCAGCGAGCCGGCGGCGTGGCTGCTCATGCGGCGCGTCGTGTTCGACAGTGACGACCCGCGGCTCGACCTCCGCGACGAGGCGGTCCGTACGATCGTCGACGCCGCGCTGCGCATCGCCCGCGACAGCACCGACCACGGTGTCGACCTCGATGCGCTGGCCGCGTTCCCGGCCCGCTTCGCGGACGTGTGCGAGCGCCCGTCGGAGCGCAGGGGCGTGACCGTCTACCGGGCTGTCGCCGAGGCGGCTACGCGCGTCGGGGGGCTCGAGGTGCTCGCCTGCCTCGCCCGCGAGTACCGCGACCGCAAGCGCCGCCTCGGCGTGATCGACTTCGCCGACCAGGTCGCCGGTGCGCACGAGCTCGTGCGCGGGCACGCCGCCGTCGCCGCGGAGCTGCGCGACAGGTATCGGGTCGTGCTCCTGGACGAGTACCAGGACACCTCGGTCGCCCAGACCGAGCTGCTGGCGGCGGCCTTCGCAGGCACTGCGGTGATGGCAGTGGGCGATCCGCACCAGTCCATCTACGGCTGGCGCGGCGCGAGCGCGGGCAACCTCGACGGGTTCCCGGACGCGTTCCGTGCGGGTCTTGAATCCGGCGCGGAGAGCGAGGATGCCGCGTGTGCGCGCTACACGCTTCTGACGAGCTGGCGCAACGGCGTCGGCGTGCTGCGCGCCGCCGAGGCCGTGCTGGCGCCGTTGGCCTCCGGTCACTCCGTCGAACCGCTCCGCGCTCGACCGGACGCGCCGCAGGGGAGCGTCGAGATCGTCGTGGCCGACGATCTCGACGCCGAGGCCGACCGGGTGGCGGAGTGGTTCGCGCGCCTCCGCGCCGAGCGCGCGCAGGCCGGCGCGACCGCGACCGGGGCGATCCTGTTCCGCGGCAAGCGGCACATGGGCCGCTTCGCCGAGGCGCTGGGCCGGCGCGGCGTGCCGCATCGGGTGCTGGGCCTCGGGGGGCTCCTGTCCACGCCCGAGGTGGTCGACGTCGTGGCGGCGCTGCGCGTGCTGAGCGATCCCCGGGCCGGGTCGGCGCTGATCCGGCTCCTCGCCGGTCCGCGCTGGGCGATCGGCCTCGCCGACCTGCGCGCCCTGGGGGACCTGGCCCGCCGCATCGCTCGCCACGACGCGGCGTTGCAGCCGCTGGCCCCCGAGCTGGTCGGCCGGGGCGAGGATCGCGGCGTGCTCGTCGAGGCGCTGGAGTTCGTGCTGCGGCATCCGGCTGACCACGGCTGGCTGGCAGGGCTGACCGCACAGGGGCGCGAACGGCTGCGTGAGGCGGGCGCGGTGTTCGCGGGCCTGCGCCGCTCGGTGGGTCTGCCGATCCCTGAGCTCGTGCGCGCCATCGTCGACGAGCTGAACCTCGACATCGAGCTGGCCGCGAACGAGGCCCGCGGTCCGGTGCGCGTGGCCGGCGATCAGCTGCGCGCCTTCGTCGACGAGCTGCAGGGATTCCTCGCCACCGACGAGAGCGGGTCGCTGTCGAACCTGCTCGCGTGGCTCGACCGCGCCGAGCGGCTCGACGAGTTCGCGCCCCGCACCGAGCCGCCCGAGGACGACGTCGTGCAGCTGCTCACGATCCACGGCGCCAAGGGGCTGGAGTGGGATGCCGTCGCGATCGTGCGCTGCGTGGAGGACGAGCTTCCCGCCCGATTCGCCGACGGGCGCGGCTGGCTCGGGTTCGGCGTGCTGCCCTACGAGTTCCGCGGCGACGCGCGCTGGCTGCCCCGGCTGCGCTGGGAGCGGGCCGAGGCCCCCACCCAGCAGGACCTCAAGGCGGCGTTCGAGGACTTCGCGGGCGCCCTGCGCGACCGCCGCATCGAGGAGGAGCGGCGGCTCGCCTACGTGGCGGTGACACGCGCGCGCGAGCGGCTCTTGCTGAGCGCGGCCCCCTGGGCGGGAACGAAGCGCCCGCGACCGCCCAGCCGGTTCCTCGCGGAGATCGCCGGTGCGCTCGGGCTGCCGGCCGTCGCGGACACCGTGACGGCCGAGAACCCGTACGCGGACCGGCGGCAGACGCTGCGCTGGCCGCTGGACCCGCTCGGCGCGCGACGCGAGGTGGTGCGGGCGGCCGCCGCGGCCGTCCGGCGCGCACAGGAGGCGGCACCGGCCGAGCCGGACCGCGACCTCGAGCTGCTGCTGGCCGAGCGCGCCGCCCACAGGCCGGAGCGGCACGCGGCGGCGCCGACGCGGATCCCCGCGTCACGCTACAAGGAGTTCGCGGCCGACCTCGACGGGGCTGTGGCCGCTCTCGCCCGACCCATGCCGGAGCGTCCGTACCGGCAGACCCGGCTGGGCACGCTCTTCCACGCCTGGGTGGAGCAGCGATCGGGCCTGACCGGCGGGCGCGCCTCGCTCGACGACCCGCTGTGGCAGGGCGAGGACGATGCCGCCGGCGACGCCGAGGCGCTGGAGGGGCTGATCCGCACGTTCCTCGCGTCGGAGTGGGGGCGGTTGCAGCCGCTGGAGGTCGAGACCGAGATCGACTTCACGACGGACGACCTGCTCGGCGACGGACGGCCGCACGTGGTGATCTGCAAGCTCGACGCCGTCTACCGCCGCCATGATCGCGGCGGCCGGATCGAGATCGTGGACTGGAAGACGGGCCGCCCGCCGCGCACCGCGCGCGAACGAGAGGAGCGGATGCTGCAGCTGGAGCTGTACCGGCAGGCATACCACGCGCGTCACGGGGTGCCGTACGACCAGATCGACGTCGCGCTGTACTACGTCGCCGACGACCTCGTGCTGCGCGGCTGAATCAGGCCGCTGCCCGGGGTCGAACGGGGCTCAGGCGCTCTCGGTCCAGCGCCGCAGCGCGTTCTGGGCGGCCTGGTCGCTCTCCGCCTCGGCGGACTGCGGGGACCAGTCGGACAGCTCGATCGGCGCGGTGGAGATGTGCGCGTGCGAGGCGCGGTCGCCCGTCGGAGGCTCGCTCGGCAGCGCCGCGCTCATCGTCGCCGGATCGTAGGCGTCGGTCTGCATCGAGGTGTCCACGAGCTCGGCGGCGCTGTCGGGCACCCGGCCGAGGAGGGCGAGGGCATCGTCGACGTCGACGTCGGTGCGGGTGAACAGGGGTTCGTCGCGCACGCTCTCGTCGAGCGAGGTGAGCAGGCCTACGGCATCCGCCACCACCGATTCGGAGCCGGCGCCGTGACCGTGCACGAGCCACTTCGCGAACTCGAGCTCCGCGTACAGCCGGGCTCGGGCGGACAGCAGCGGGTCGAGGCCGCGTCCGGTGCGCGCCGCATATGCGGCGAGCACGTCGTCACGGCAGGCCGGTGCCGCCGCGGTCCAGCGCAGGTCGATCGCGGGATCGCCGACGCTGAGACCGCCCCAGGCCAGCAGCCCCGTCACGGCCGGCACGCCGTCGGTGTCGGTCAGGACGAACGAGGCGGGGTCGGCGCCGCCCAGGGTCACGGTCGTCTCGAACCGCCACAGCGGCTCGGTCGCGAGCGCCTGGCTCCACCGACGCAGCAGGCCGAAGGGCAGGTGTCCGGTGGCCTCGGCGCGATCGAGCAGCCGCTCCGCCTCGTCGCGCAGCTGGCCGCTGCTGCGCAGGGGGAGTCCGCCGTCGCGCACCACGGTGTGCGGCAGGTCGTGAATGTCGGCGATGGCCGTGGCGATCGCGGTGGCCACCCCAGGGCCGGCGGGGATGTGCGCGCCGTCGACGCGATAGCCGGTGAGCATGGTCTGCACGAGGGCGAGCGCGCCGCCGACCGAGGACTCGCCGAGCACCTCGGGGGCTTCGAAGGGGAGCACGCCGCGCACGCCCGGCGTGAGCGCGCGGAGCGCGTGCATCTCGGCGCGCAGCTCCATGTCGGCCTCGGCGTCGGTCGGGACGCGTACGACGACGCTGCGGCCGTCGTCGAGCGTGGCCACGGCGCTGTCGTAGCGCCCGGCGGCCCCTTCGGTGAGTGCGGCGACGCGCACGACGCTCACCTGCGCAAGAGCGGAGGAGACCGACGCGGCTAGAGTGAACGGTGAGCGGGCCATGTCCCCCAGGGTAGGGGGAGCGCGCCCCGCCACCACCGCGCCACGCCCGGCAAGAGAGGTCCTCGATGACGCCCCAGGAGCTCTCCCGGCCCCCGGCATCCGTCGCCGGCGCGCTGCATCGTGCGGGCGCGGAGCGCTTCGAACCGGGGCTGATCGGGCGGCTGCGCGCCGATGAGCACACGCGCGTGCTGGTCGTCCAGGACGACCGCGCCGCGTTGCAGGCCCCCGGACGACTGCGTTTCGTCGCCCCGCGCGAGGTCAGGACGAACGCGCGGTGGGCGTTCCTGGGCCGTGACGAGGCCGGGGCGGGCGTGCTCGTCGCGGCGCTGCCGTCGGACGCGACCGCCGCCGACGACGCCGGGGACTGTGTGTCGTTGCGGACGCTCGGGGCGGTGCTGCCGGCCGCCGAGGCCGACACCCTCGTGACGGCGGTGTGCCTGGCCCGGTGGCTCCACGACGCGGCGTTCTGCACCACGTGCGGCGAGCGGGCAGAGCTCGCCACGGCGGGATGGTCGCGCCTGTGCTCCGGGTGCGGACGCGAGCACTTCCCGCGCACCGACCCCGCGGTGATCGTCGCGGTGGCCAGCCGCGACGGCGAGCGGCTGCTGCTCGGCCAGAACGCGCTGTGGGCGGCCGAGGGCGGCTACTCCGCCTTCGCCGGCTTCGTCGAGGCGGGGGAAGGACTGGAGGCGGCGGTCGCGCGGGAGATCCAGGAGGAGGCGGGCGTGCAGGTGACGGACCTGCGCTATCGCGGCTCGCAGGCGTGGCCGTACCCGCGCTCGCTCATGCTCGGCTTCGAGGCGACCGCGATCGACGAGCACAACGCCCGCCCGGACGGCGAGGAGATCGTTCGGGTGCGCTGGTTCGCCCGTGCGGAGCTGGAGGACGCGCTGGCGGGCGAGGGCCCCGTGCGCCTGCCCGGGCCCTCCTCGATCGCGCACCGGCTGATCGCGGGGTGGCTGGCCGGATGACCGAGCGCGCGCTCGAAGGACTGGACGAGCGGCAGCGCGAGGCGGCGACCGCGGTGCGCGGCCCCGTGTGCGTGCTGGCCGGTGCGGGAACGGGGAAGACGCGGGTGCTGACGCGTCGCATCGCCTACGGCGTCGACACCGGGGCGTTCTCACCCGCGCGGGTCATGGCGCTGAGCTTCACGACGAAGGCGGCCGGCGAGCTGCGCGGGCGGCTGCGGGCGCTGGGCGTGCAGGGCGTGTCGGCGCGGACCTTCCACTCGGCGGCCCTGGCGCAGCTGAACTACTTCTGGCCGCAGCTGACCGGCGACAGCGCCCCCGCGCTGGTCGACAACAAGGTGCGCCTGCTGGCCCAGGCCGCCGACGAGCTGCGTCTTCCCGCCGAGGGCGCGGCGCTGCGCGACGTGGCCGCCCATATCGAGTGGCGGAAGGTCACGATGCGAGGCATCGAGGAGGCGGCGCGGGCGCGCCCGGGGGGCGTGGGCGGGTACGCACACGATGCCGTCGTCGACCTGCAGGCCCGGTACGAGCGGCTGAAGGACCAGCGTCGCCAGCTGGACTTCGAGGATGTGCTGCTGGCCTGTGCGGGCATGCTGGAGTCCGAGCCGCGGGTGGCGGCGTCGGTGCGCGAGCAGTACCGGCACTTCACCGTGGACGAGTTCCAGGACGTCTCGCCCGTGCAGCAGCGCCTGCTGGAGGTGTGGCTGGGCGATCGGCGCGACGTGTGCGTCGTGGGCGATGTCAGCCAGACCATCTACTCCTTCGCGGGGGCGGATCCCCGGCTGCTGCTCGGATTCGCCGAGCGCTACCCGGAGGCGCGCGTCGTGCGGCTGGAGGAGAACTACCGATCGGATGCCGCGGTCCTCGCCGTCGCCAACGCGCTCATGCGCGGGCGCCCGGGCGCTCTCGTGCTCGTCGCCGCCGGTCAGGCGGGAGCGGACGCCGCGGAGCCGACGGGAGCAGGAGCGGCGGATCCGGCGGGAGCGGCCGCGCCTACGGTCACCGCCTATCCGGACGACGCCGCGGAGGCCGAGGGGGTCGCCGCGTCCGTGGCGGCGCAGCTGGCGGCCGGGACCGACCCGTCCGCGGTCGCGGTGCTGTACCGCGTGAACGCGCAGTCCGCGCCGCTGCTGGCGGCCCTGGCACGGCGTGGCATCGCGGCATCGGTGCTGGGGGGCCGGCGCTTCTTCGACCTGCCCGAGGTGCGCCGGGCGATCATGGAGCTGCGCGCGGCGTCGGTGGCGCCGATGGAGACCTCGTTCCTGGCCACCGTGCGCGACATCCTCCGAAACGCAGGGCACACCGACGAGCCGCCCGCTGCCGGGGGCGCCGCCCGCGAGGTGTGGGAGGCCCGCGCGGCCGTGCTGCGCATGGCCGAGGACGCTCCGGCGGGCACGTCCCTGCGCGCCTTCAGCGATGAGCTGCTCGCGCGGGCCAAGGACCAGCACGAGCCGGCGATGCGCACCGTGACGCTGTCGACGCTGCACGCGGCCAAGGGACTGGAGTGGGACCATGTCCATCTGGTCGGGCTCGCCGAGGGCCTGCTGCCGATCTCGTTCGCCACCACGTTCGAGCAGGTCGACGAGGAACGTCGGCTCGCCTATGTCGGCATCACGCGGGCTGCGCGCACGCTGTCGGTGTCCTGGGCGCGCGCCTCAGGGGCGCGGGAGCGGCAGCCGTCGCGGTTCCTGCAGGAGATCGGCACAGGCACGCTGCGTGCGGTCGATGCACGTGCCAGGTCCGGTGGCCGCGTGCCGCGCTGATCGTCACCGAACGGGTCTGTGTGCCCGCGCCGGCCCGCAGCAGCCGCGCGGCGAGGAGGGCCCCTTCCAGGATCAGGGCCCGCTCGCTCGGCACCGCGGGTCGTCCCAGCAGCTGGGCCGCGACGAGCGGCCAGGACGGGTCGGCGTCGCTGCGATGGGCGTGCAGACAGGACAGGCAGGCGGTCCGGCCGGGTACCACCAGGGGACCTGCGGTCACCCGGTCGCCGGACAGCTCCAGGGGTATGTGCGGGATGTCCCGCGAGACCAGTCGCGCGGCCCGGCGCGGCTCGAGCAGGCGGTGGGCGACCACCACCACCGGCAGCCGGGAGTCGTCGTCGACCCAGCTGGTCGTGGTGGCCACGTCGACTCCGACGCCTTCGATGGCGGAGACGATCGCCTCGGCGTCGGTGGCGCCGAGGTCGTCTGGAAGCTCGACGCGCACGCGGCCCGGCCCGCGCGCGGCCGGTACGAGCGCGGGCCGGATGCGGTCGCGGAAGTCGGCGGCCTCGCGCGCGGTGGCGCCGTGGGCGCGGGCGAGCGGGACGAGCATCGCGTCGGGGATGCCGTCCATGAGCGCGTCGACCAGGTGCTGCTGCCACGCGGTCACGTCCTCGAGCAGGGCGACCGCGTCGGGACCGAACTGGAGGGTGGTGGTGTCGCGCCACACGGGCGGCTGGGACGGGGCGATGCGCAGCATCTGACGATTGTGCGCCTCCGAGCGCAGGCGTGGTCGCGCTGTCCACAGGGTACGGCCGGATTCGGCCCGATCGCCCGGCTGTGGAGGGATCCTCGAACCCGTCCGCCTGGTCAGACCGGCTGCGGGTCGTCCGGGCGGTCGTCCGAGCCGGACGCGGGCGCCTCGGGTGCGCTGCCGCCGGCCTCGTTGAGCAGAGCCTCCAGCGCCGCATCCAGCTCGTCCGGCTCGGGCAGCTCGCCGCGGGCTCGAGCCTGCAGGCGCGCCACGAGCCCCGCGGGGTCGTCGATGTCCTCGGCCGTCGGCATGAGGTCGGGGTAGTCCCACAGGCTGTCGCGGGCCTCGGCGCCCACGGCATCCGTCACCGCCCGCCACATCGCCGCGGCCTCGCGCAGCCGCCGCGGACGCAGCTCCAGGCCCACGAGCGATCCCATCGCCTCCTCGGCGGGACCCCCCACCGCGCGGCGCCGGCGCACGGCCTCGCCGATCTTGTCGGCGGCGGGCAGGCGTGCCGTGGCCGCCGCGGTGACCACGTCGACCCATCCCTCGATCGTGGCCAGCAGGTTCTCCAGCCGGGTGAGGGCGGCCGATTGCGCGTCGGAGCGCTGCGGGATCAGGGCGCCGCTCTCCAGCGCCCTGCGCAGCTCCTCGGGCTCGGAGGGGTCGAAGCGGGAGGCGAGCTCCTCCAGCGCGTCGGTGTCGACGTGGATGCCGCGGGCGAAGTCGGTGACCTGCGAGATCACGTGCAGGCGCAGCCAGCGGGCGTGGCGGAACAGCCGCGCGTGCGCGAGCTCGCGCGTGGCAAGGTACAGCGCCAGCTGGTCGGCGTCGACGTCGAGATCGCGACCGAAGTCGGCGAAGTTCTGCGGCAGGATCGCCGCCTCGCCGGCGGGCATGACCGGGATGCCCACGTCGCCGCCGGAGACGACCTCCTGCGACAGCCGGCCGACGACCGCGCCCAGCTGCGCGGCGAACAGCGAGCCGCCCAGCGCCCGCATCAGCCGGCCGGCGCCGGCGACGATGCCCTTCATCTCCTCGGGCGTCTGCGCGTCGATCGCCGCGGTGAGCGCGTCGGCGATCGAGGTCGCCACCGGCTCTGCGAGCTCCTGCCACACCGGCAGGGTGGCCTCGACCCACGCACCGCGCGTGAGCGTGCGCGGCGGCACGGCCAGCTCGGAGATCGCGGTCGCCTCGCTCAGCCAGAGGGCGGCGAGCGTGAAGGCCTGGTCGATGTCCTGCCGGGCGCCGGCGGTCACGCCGTGGTCGTCCTTGTTCGCCAGGTGCATCGCCTGCGTCTTCGCGGCGTTCCAGTCGATCGATCCGTCGCCGCTCATCGCCCCCTGGAGGTGTTGCATGACGGTCTGCATCATAGCCGGGTCGATGCCCAGGCTCGACAGCTGCTGCAGCCGCTCCGGGTCGATGGCGCCCTGACCGCCCAGCAGGTTGCGCAGCAGCTCCTGGAACTCGTCCTCGGGGGAGCGCTCGTCATCGGCCATGTCAGGTGCCTTTCAGCGGGGAGGAGACGTCGCGTTCTACGCTAGTCGCACGTGTTCGCCGCACGGCCGGGCTTCGTGCCAACTCGCTTACGCCGCTCGCGAACGACCGGGCGGAAGAGGTGCGCGTGGCACTGTTCGACGAGAACGTGGCGGTGGTCCCCGTCCGTCGACGGCGGATGCCGCGAACCGCGGCACGCGGCCTCTGGGCGCTCACGGTGGCGCTGGCGGCGCTGCTGGTACTCACCGTGCTGCCCACCTCGTACGTGATCGAGCGGCCCGGTCCCGTGCACGACACGCTCGGCGAGGCGACCGCGGCCGACGGCGAGGAGGTGCCCTTGATCTCCATCGAGGGGGCGCAGACCTACCCGACCGCAGGATCCCTCGACCTGCTCACCGTCGAGGTCGTGGGAAACCGCGAGCGCACGCCGTCGTGGTACGAGCTGGCGCTCGCGTGGTTCGACCCCTCCCGCGCCGTGGTGCCGATCGATGACGTCTTCCCCTCCGGGCAGAGCACCGACGAGCACAACCAGCAGAGCGCGGCGCTCATGGTCGACTCGCAGAAGGAGGCGACCGCCGCGGCCCTCGACGAGCTCGGCTACGACGTGACGCGCCTGGTGCGCGTGCACGCGCTCACCGACGACTCGCCCGCCCGCGGCGTGCTGGAGCCCGACGACGTGATCGTCGCCGCGGACGGCACCGCGGTCACCGACACCGAGACGCTGCGTGCGGCGATCGCCGCAGGAGACGGTGCGCCGGTGACCCTCGACATCGTCCGCGGGGGTGCCGCCTCGACGGTCTCCGTCACCCCGGTCGAGGCGCAGATCGACGGCGAGCTGCGGTGGGCGATCGGCGTCACGATCATGCAGGACTTCGACTTCCCGATCCAGGTGACCATTCAGCTCGATGACGTCGGCGGCCCGAGCGCGGGCATGATGTTCGCGCTCGGCATCATCGACAAGCTCACCCCCGGCGAGCTCAACGACGGGCGCGAGGTCGCCGGCACGGGCACGATCGACGCCGACGGGCAGGTCGGCCCGATCGGCGGCATCCGTCAGAAGCTCTACGGGGCCCGCGGTGCCGGTGCCGACTACTTCCTCGCACCGCAGAGCAACTGCGACGAGGTCGTCGGGCACATTCCGGAGGGCCTGCGGGTGTTCTCCGTCGACACGCTCGACGACGCGCTCACCGTGCTCACCGCGCTCCGCGACGGGGGCGACCTCGACGCGCTCCCCACGTGCGTCGCCGGGTGAGAGGCGCGGAGCCCGCCGGAACCCCTCCGTTTAGGATGGGAGGGTGACCACGACCTCCGTGCCGAATCAGGCCACGCCTCCCAGTTCCTCCCGTCGCGCTGTCGGCATCACGCTCGCGGTGATCGCCGCGCTGGTGGGCCTGTTCTTCGTCTTCGCGACACTGTTCGCCGACTGGCTCTGGTACGAGCAGCTGGGCTTCGACAGCGTGCTGCTGACGCAGTGGACGGCGCGCGTCGTGATGTTCGCGATCGGGTTCGTCGCCATGGCGGTGCCGGTGTTCGCCGCGATCCAGCTCGCCTACCGGCTACGGCCGGTGTACGCGCGCCTGAGCTCGCAGCTGGACCGCTACCAGGAGGTCGTGGAGCCGCTGCGGCGCCTGGCGATGTGGGGCATCCCGCTCTTCTTCGGCTTCTTCGCAGGCTTCACCACCTCCGCCCAGTGGGAGACGGTGTGGCTGTGGCTGAACCGCGTCTCCACCGGCGACAAGGATCCGCAGTTCGGCATGGACACCGGGTTCTACCTGTTCGAGCTGCCGCTGCTTTCCGCCGCGGTGGGCTTCGTCTCGGCGATCCTGCTGGTGTGCCTGGCGATGACCGCGCTCGTGGCCTACCTGTACGGCTCGGTGCGGGTGGGTCAGCGCGAGCTCCGGATCTCCAAGGCGGCGCGCATCCAGCTCGCCGTGCTCGCCGGGCTCTACGTGCTCGTGCAGGGTGCCAGCATCTGGCTCGACCGGTACAAGACCCTGTTGGAGACCGGTGACCGCATCACCGGTGCGAGCTACGTCGACGTGCACGCCATCATCCCGGGCCAGACGATCCTCGCCATCGCGGCGATCATCGTCGCGCTGCTCTTCTTCGTCACCGCCGTCATCGGCCGCTGGCGGTTCCCGCTCATCGCGACCGGGCTTCTGATCGTCTCCTCGCTCGTGGTGGGCATGGCCTACCCGTGGTTCGTGAACCAGTTCCAGGTGCGGCCGAACCAGCTGGCGCTGGAGAGCGAGTACATCCAGCGCAACATCGACGCGACCAAGGCCGCGTACGGCATCGACGGCCTGGACAAGAGCGACTTCAAGGCGGTCACCGACGCCGAGCCCGGTCAGTTGCGCGCGGATGCCGAGACCACGGCATCCCTGCGCATCATGGATCCCGCGATCATCAGCCCGACCGTGCGCCAGCTCGAGCAGTACCGCTCGTACTACAAGTTCACCGACCCGCTCGACGTGGACCGCTACCAGATCGACGGGACCTCGCAGGACACCGTCGTCTCGGTGCGCGAGCTCAACCTTGACCAGCTGGGCACCGCGGCGTCGTGGTACAACACGACCCTCGTCTACACCCACGGCTACGGGCTGGTGGCGGCGAAGGGCAACGAGCGCACCACCGACGGCAACCCGGTGTTCCTGGAGCGCGGCATCCCCGCCTCCGGCGCGCTGACCAGCGCAGAAGGCGGCTTCGAGCCGCGCGTGTACTTCGGCGAGACCTCGCCGACGTACTCGATCGTCGGCGGTGAGGAGGGTGCGCGTGACATCGAGCTGGACTACCCGCGCGGCACGGACGGCGCCAGCGAGACGAAGACGACCTTCACCGGCGACGGCGGCCCGAGCGTGGGGAACGTCTTCAACCGGCTCATCTACTCGCTGAAGTTCCAGTCCACCGACATCCTGTTCTCGGATGCCATCAACTCGCAGTCGCAGATCCTCTACGACCGTGATCCGGCGACGCGCGTGAAGAAGGTGGCGCCCTATCTCGAGCTCGACAACGACCCGTACCCCTCGGTCGTGGACGGGCGCATCGTCTGGATCGTCGACGGCTACACGCTGAGCGCGAACTACCCGTATTCGTCGATCGTGAGCCTGCGCGACGCGATCTCCGACACCACCAACACGACCCCGCGCGTGGCGCTCGACGATGTCAACTACATCCGCAACTCGGTGAAGGCCACCGTCGACGCGTACGACGGCTCGGTGACCCTCTACGCCTGGGATGCCGAGGACCCGATGCTGAAGGCGTGGCAGAAGGTCTACCCGTCCACGCTCAAGCCGGTCTCGGAGATGTCGGCCGAGCTCATGAGCCACGTGCGGTACCCGACCGACCTGTTCAAGGTGCAGCGGGCGATGCTCGGCACCTACCATGTCGACGACGCGCAGTCGTTCTACCAGCGTGACAACGCCTGGAAGACGCCGGACGACCCGGCATCCACGCAGGAGGAGCTGCAGCCGCCGTACTACCTGACGATGCAGATGCCGGGTCAGGACTCCCCGACCTACTCCATGTTCACGACGTTCATCCCGGGCGGCGACGACACCCGGAACGTGCTGATGGGCTATCTGGCGGTGGACTCGAACGCGGGTGCCGAGGCGGGCACGAAACGTGAAGACTACGGCAAGCTCCGCATGCTGGTGATCGACGCGGAGACCCCGGTGCCGGGCCCCGGCCAGGTGCAGAACACCTTCGACGCCGATCCGAGCGTGTCCGCGTTCATCAACATCCTGAAACAGGGGCAGTCCGAGGTGCTCAACGGCAATCTGCTGACCCTGCCGGTCGGTGGGGGCCTCCTCTACGTGCAGCCGGTGTTCGTGCAGTCCTCCGGCGCCACGAAGCTGCCCACGCTGCAGAAGGTGCTGGTCGCCTTCGGCAACGAGGTCGCCTTCGAGGACACGCTGCAGGCGGCGCTGGACAAGCTGTTCGGCGGCTATTCGGGCGTGGAAGCCGGGGACAAGGACGTGACGACGACCGAGCCGGACACGACGGAGACGCCGGAGACGCCGGCCACGGAGGGCGACGCGTACACGGCGGCGCTCGACGAGGCCCGTCAGGCGATGCTCGACCGCTCCGCGGCGATGCAGGCGGGCGACTGGGCCGCGTTCGGCGAGGCCGACGAGCGCCTGACCGCCGCGGTGCAGAAGCTCCTGGATCTCGAAGAGTCGGCCGAGTAGGAACTCCTCGCGGCGCCGGTCTCGGAACGCAATGAGGAAGGCGCCCCCTGGACGGGGACGCCTTCCTCACTCGTTGCGGGGACAGGATTTGGCCACGCCGTCCCTCCACCCGCCGCGGTGCGGCGCGCGGAGCCGCCGACGGCGCGGGACCCCCTGAAGCAGGCTCGCGGCGCCGGCCTCGGAACGCAAATGAGGAAGGCGCCCCCTGGACGGGGACGCCTTCCTCATTTTGTTGCGGGGACAGGATTTGAACCTGCGACCTCTGGGTTATGAGCCCAGCGAGCTACCGAACTGCTCCACCCCGCGGCACGAGAATCAAGCTTAGCACGCGTCTCGGGGCTCGGCGCACGCAGGGAGCGAGGGGGCCACGGGGAGGTTCGTCGCCGTCGGCCTCGGTCCGGTCGCCTTCGTGTTCGTCGTCGCGGTCGGCTACGGTTCAAGGGGATCGCCGCGGCGGCGTCGAGCGCCGCGAGGTGTGATCCCGATCAGGTTGCGAGCGCGGAGGGACGGCCGATGACGACAACGGATGCCGTGGGCGTCGCGGTCGCCCAGTTCGCTCCCACCACTGACACGGCCGAGAACCTCCGGGTGATCGAGGGCTTCGCGGCCACGGCCGCGCGCCGCGGTGCGCGCGTGGTGCTGTTCCCGGAGTACTCCAGCTACTTCGTCGACCCGTTCGACGAGACGCTCGCCGCCGCGGCGGAGGACCTCGACGGGCCGTTCGTGGGCGCGCTCGTGCGCATCGCCGACGCGCACGGCGTGCATGTGGTCGCGGGGATGGTCGAGCGGGCCGGCGACGGGCGGCGCGTACGCAACACGGTCGTCGCGGTCGACGGCGACGGGCTGCGCGCCGGCTATCGCAAGCAGCACCTCTACGACGCGTTCGGGCAGCGCGAGTCGGACTGGATCGAGCCGGGGCAGCCGGGCGCGCCGGAGACCTTCGAGGTCGACGGGCTCCGGTTCGCGCTCATGACCTGCTACGACCTGCGGTTCCCCGAGGCGGCGCGCGTGCTCGCCGATGCCGGAGCGCACGTGATCCTGGTACCCGCGGAGTGGGTGCGCGGGCCGCTCAAGGAGGACCACTGGCAGACCCTCCTGCGTGCCCGGGCGATCGAGAACACCCTGTTCGTCGCGGCATCCGATCACCCGCCGCCCGTCGGCGTCGGCCGCTCGGCGGTCATCGACCCGCAGGGGGTCGAGATCGCCGCGGTCGGGACCGCCACCGACGTGGCCGTCGCGTTCCTCGACGCGGCGGCGGTGGATCGCGTACGCCGGGTCAACCCGGCGCTGAGCCTGCGCCGCTACCGGGTCGTCCCGCGCGACTGACCGGCGCGCTGCCCTCCCGTCGGCGTCCGCCCACTCGGACTCCCCGGCCTGCCCGCTCGGGTGCTCCGGCCCGCTCGCGCGCCCCGCCTTCTCCCCGCGCCGAGTCACTGTCTCCCGTGCCGAGTCACTGCCCAAGGTTCGAGTCACTGCTCTGCAGCGCAGTGACTCGAAGATGGAGCAGTGACTCGGAGAGGTGGAGGGGGATGCGGGATCAGCCGCCTCGAACGCGAGGTGCGTTCAGGGGAGGGAGAAGCCCGTGGCGAGGCGGGATGCCGCGTCCTCGAGTACCTCGGTCCGCTTGCACGCCGCGAACCTTACGAGCGCGGCGTAATCCGCGCGGTGCTCCGGGGTCACGAACGCGGTGAGCGGGATCGCGACCACGCCCGCGCGGGCGGGCAGGGCCCGGCAGAAGTCCGCGGCATCCGTCGCTCCCAGCGGCGCCGCATCGGCGACGGTGAAATACGAGCCTGCCGGCGTGGACACCTCGAACCCGGCCGCGCGCAGACCCGCGCCCAGCAGGTCGCGCTTGGCGCGCAGCGTCGCCGCGATGCCGGTGAAGTAGTCGTCGGGCAGGCGCAGCCCGGTCGCGATCGCGGGCTGGAACGGTGCGCCGTTGACATAGGTGAGGAACTGCTTGACGGCCAGCACCGCCTGCACGAGCGGCTCGGGTCCGCTGATCCAGCCGATCTTCCACCCGGTGGTGAAGAACGTCTTGCCGGCCGACGAGATCGTCAGCGTCCGCTCCCACGCCCCGGGGAGCGTCGCGATCGGAGTGTGCGCGCCCTCGAAGACGAGGTGCTCGTAGACCTCGTCGGTCACGACGATCGCGTCGTGCCGCTCGGCGAGGCGCACGACCTCGTCGAGCACTTCGCGCGCGAAGACCGCGCCGGTGGGATTGTGCGGATCGTTCACGAGGATCACGCGGGTGCGGTCGGTGACGGCGGCGCGCAGCCGGTCGAGATCCGGCTGGAAGTCGGGCCAGCGCAGCGGCACCGTGATCAGCCGGGCGCCCGCGAGGGCGACGCACGCCGCATAGGAGTCGTAGTACGGCTCGAAGACGACCACCTCGTCGTCCGGCCCGTCGACGAGGGCCAGGAGCGTCGCCGCGAGCGCCTCGGTGGCCCCCGCGGTCACCAGCACGTCGCGGTGCGGGTCGAGGGCGAGCCCGTAGAACCGTTCCTGATGCTCGGCGATCGCCTGCAGGAGATCGGGCATGCCGCGCCCGGGCGGGTACTGGTTGACCCCGTGCGAGATCGCCGCGCGCGCCGCCTCCAGCACGACGGCCGGTCCGTCCTCGTCGGGAAAGCCCTGGCCGAGATTGACGGCCCCGGTGGCCGCGGCCAGCGAGCTCATCTCGGCGAAGATCGTGGGCGCTGCCGTGCCGTCGGGCGACAGCAGGCCCGCGCCGGTGGCAGCGCGTCGCCAGGCGCCAGGAATGTCATGCATCGCGCTCAGGTTACACGCACAGGGGTGTCGGGGTGCGAGCATAAGAAAAGCACAGCATCGGGAGGCATCCTGAGAGGGCTTTTGCAGAAGGAGCACCATGAGCGAGAACCTCCCGTCCGTCCCCGAGCAGTCCCAGCGTCAGGAAGGCGACGGCCCCGCGCCGGGACCGATTCCGCCTCGACCTCCCATGCCGGATGCCGCGACGGAGCCGTTGCCGCCGACGGCACTGGTGTCGGCCGCTGCCGCGACCAGCACGTCGACCGCCTCAAGGCCGACCACGCCGACCGCCTCGACCGCGCCCGCGGCGCCCACTGCCTCGACCGTGCCCATCCCCCCTGGCGGGTACTCCGGGCCTCCGCCGTTGCCGCCCGCGCCGCCCGGCGCGAGCACGAGTGCCGCGGCGTATCCGCCGCCGACCTCTCAGGCGGCCGAAGCGCGCTCCGCGCGTGTGGGCTCGGGCAAGATCGTCGGCATCCTCGTCGCCGCCGCGATCGTCGGCGGTGCGGCAGGCCTGGGGGTGTCCACAGCGAGCGCGTCGTTGTTCCCCTCCAGCACCGGCTCGACAGCCAGCGGCCCCTCGACGATCACGGTGAACAACACCGACTCGGTGACGGCGACCACGGCGATCGCGGCGAAGGTCGTGCCTAGTGTCGTGACGATCTCGGCCACGAGCGGCGATTCCGGCGGCACCGGCTCCGGGGTGGTGCTGACCTCCGACGGCTACGTGGTCACGAACACCCACGTCGTGACCCTCGACGGCGCCACCGGCGACGCGACGCTGCGCGTGACCACCTCGGACGGCGAGGTGTACGACGCCGAGCTGGTCGGCACCGACCCGGTGTACGACCTGGCGGTGATCAAGCTCACCGGCGCCACCGACCTCACGCCGATCGAGTTCGCCGATTCCGCGAAGCTCAACGTCGGCGACCAGGCCGTGGCCGTGGGCGCGCCGCTGGGTCTTTCCAACAGCGTCACGACCGGCATCGTGAGCGCTCTGAACCGGTCGATCCAGATCGCCTCGTCGGCAGCACCCGACAGCAGCCAGGATCAGAACGACTCCGGCGAGGATTCGCCGTTCCAGTTCGACTTCGGGCAGGAGCGTCAGCAGCAGCAGCAGGCGGACAGCTCGATCTCGATCGCGGTGATCCAGACCGATGCGGCCATCAATCCCGGCAACTCCGGTGGCGCCCTGGTCAACGGCGAGGGCGAGCTGATCGGCGTCAACGTGGCGATCGCGACGGCGGGCGGCACCTCGACGGATGCCGGCTCCATCGGCGTCGGCTTCTCGATCCCCTCCGACATCGTCAAGCGGGTCAGCGACGAGCTCATCTCCGACGGCGAGGCCACGCACGGCCTCCTCGGCGCGACCGTCGGCGACGCGGCGGCGGCGGAGGACGCGAGCATCGCCGGTGCGCTCATTCGCGAGGTCACCAGCGGAGGGCCCGCCGCGAGCGCGGGTCTGCAGCAGGGCGACATCGTGACGGCGTTCGACGGCATCCCGATCACCGCGGCGGTCGACCTCACCGCGCAGGTGCGTGCGCACGCCGCCGGCAGCGAGGCGGAGGTCACGTACGTCCGCGACGGCCAGTCCCACACCGTGGAGGTGACGCTCGGGAGCCTGACGCAGTAGCCGCGAGACCCGAGAAGGACGCCACACCGCGATAGGCTCGCGGGGTGGCGTCCTTCTCGTTCGGTGCGGGCAACGCGGCCAAGCTGCTCCGCATCCCGTTGTATGCCGCAGGGTGCATATTGACCGCGATCGTGCCGCGCTCGCGCGACGAGTGGGTGTTCGGGTGCGGGGCGGGAATCGGCGACGGCGCGCTCGCGCTGTGGCAGCGTGCGGCCGACGCGAGCGAGCGAGCGGTCTGGCTGGTCGGCAGCGAGACCGAACGAGCGGATGCCGCACGCCACGGCATCCCGTCGATCCCAAAGCACTCCGTGCGCGGGCTGTGGCGCACCGCGCGCGCCCGCGTCATCGTGATCACCCACGGATTCGGCGACGTCAACCGGTACGCCGCGGCGGGCGCGTACGTCGTGCAGCTGTGGCACGGGATCCCGCTCAAGCGCCTGGGTCTTGACTCGCCGGCGACCACCCGCAGCGACGTGCTTCCTGGATCGCGCACGCTGGCCCGACTGATCGGGCTGCTGTACCGCGGCGCCCAGCGCCGCATCTCGCTGCTGCCGGCCGCGTCGCACCTCGTGCGCGGGCGGCTGGAGTCGGCCTTCGGGCTGCCGGACGACCGGGTGCGCGTGACCGGCGAGCCGCGCGTAGACGTGCTCTCCCGTGGATCCGGGGAGGAGCGCCGCACCCGCGCTCGCGCCCGGCTCGAGGAGCTCGTCGGCCCGTGCGGCTCCGGTGTGCGCCTCGTGCTGTACGCCCCCACGTGGCGCGACGGCGCGCCGGATCCCGCGGTCCCCGACGCCGCGGAGTGGGCGCAGCTGCAGGCGACACTCGACGCGCACGACGCCGTCCTGCTCGTGCGATCGCACCCGCTGGGCGCGGGGGACTACACCCCGCCCGCGCCGACCGCTCGCGTGCGGGGGCTGGGCAGCGCCGTCGTGGCAGACGTCACGCCACTGCTGCCGGGCCTGGACGTCCTGGTGACGGATTATTCGTCTTTGCTCTACGACGTCGGCCTCGTGCCGCTTCCGGTGGTCTTTCTCGCCCCCGACGCCGACGCCTACGGGCTCGAGCGCGGCTTCTACGGCACCTATGCCGAGGTGGCCGGGCCGGATCCGGCGACGTCGTGGTCGGATGCGGTCTCCCAGCTGGCCGCGGTGCTTGGCGACGCGCGGGAGCGCGAGGGGCGGGTCGAGCGTTCGCGCGCGCTGAGCGCCCACGTGCACGACTACGACGACGGGGGCAACACCGACCGGGTGTACCGGACGATACGGGCGGCGCTGGACGCCGGGACGGCGGCGCGGTCACGGCGCGTCGCGAAGGGAGCCAGATGATGCAGGCGCGCTTCGAGGACGACCCGGTTGCCGCGCTCGTCCTGACCGGGGACGGGCCGGTGCCGGCGGCCGTCGAGGTGGTCGGGCCGCGCGCCCGGACGCACGCCTCTGCGACTGCCTGCGACGAGGGCTGGTCGGCGACCGTGCCGCTGCAGGCGGCGCGCTGGGGCGGACCCGTGCTGCCCCTGCCGACCGGGGACTACGCCGTGCGGCAGGTCACCGTCGACGGCGAGCAGGGGTCGGTCGCGGCATCCGTCCCGCTCACGATGCTCGGAACGCTCCGGGCGACGCTGACCGACGGGACGCTGCGCATCGGCCCGCCGCTGGATCCCGCCTACGATTCCGGCGAAGGGCAGGCGGCGCTGGAGCGGCGCTACGCGACGCGCCCCGGCGGCGTGGAGAACGCGGTGTTCTTCGAGAGCTTCTACGGACGCAACGCCAGCTGCAACCCGCTGGCGATCGATCGGGAGCTGGCCCGCGTCGCACCCGGCATCACGCGCTACTGGAGCGTCGTGGACCTGTCCGTGCAGGCTCCCGACGGCGCCGTGCGGGTCGTGGAGGGGAGCCCGGAGTGGTGGCGTGCGCGCGGCGCGGCGCGCCTGCTCGTGGTCAACGACTGGCTGCGGCGCCGTTTCGTGCGCCGCCGGGGTCAGGTGGTGCTGCAGACGTGGCACGGCACGGCGCTCAAACGGCTCGCGCTGCACCGACCGGGGTTCGATCCGCGCCGCGCCGCGGCGGTGATCAAGGAGAGCCGGCGCTGGAACGTGCTGCTCGCGCAGAACCCGTACGGGGCGCGCATCCTGAAGAAGGCCTACGCGTTCCTCGGCCGGCCGATCTGGGTGGAGGGGTATCCGCGCAACGACGTGTTGCGCACCGACGACGGTGCGGCCACGCGGGCGGCGCTGGGGATCGGGCCGGAGGAGCGGGTGCTGCTGTACGCGCCCACGTGGCGCGACGACCGCGAGCAGATGGTCGACTTCCTCGACCCGGCAGCCCTGGCGGTCGAGGCGGACGCCGTCGTGCTCGTGCGCGGGCACTCGCGCACGCTCCTGCCCGGCAGTGATGCGACCGGCCCGCGGGTGATCGACGTGACGGCCTACCCTGACGTGTCCCGGCTGCTCGTGGTCGCCGATGCCCTGATCACCGACTACTCCTCGGTGATGTTCGACTACAGCGCGACCGGAAAGCCGATGTACTTCCTCGTGCCCGACCTGGAGCACTACCGGGGCGAGCTGCGCGGGTTCTACTTCGACCTGGCCGCGCACGCGCCGGGGCCGTTCGTGCGCACGCAGGACGAGCTGGTGGCAGCCCTTGCCGACCCCGGCACGGCGGAGCGCTACGCGGAACCCTATGCGGCGTGGCGGGCGCGGTTCAACGCGCGCGACGACGGGCACGCCGCCGAGCGCGTGGTCGCCCGCATCCTCGACCAGGGTTTCGTCTCGCGCGCCTGACTCGCGCCTGCGCTGACCGACCGCGCCCGCACCTGCATCCTTCCTCCTCGCGAGACCTCTCGTTTGCAACGCTTTCCCGCGCAGAACGGTGCAATCGGGCGGCCTCGCGAAACCTCCTCGATCCAGCACCCTCGCGAGACCTCGCGTTTGCAACGTTTTTCGGCGTAGAACGGTGCAAACGGGAGGTCTCGCGGGGGAGGAGGGGAGGACTTCGGACTTCAGTCTTCAGTCTTCGGGCTTCGGGATGCCGGGGGTTCAGAGCAGCGGGGACTTGGGATGCCGCGGGTTCGGGGGCTCAGGCCGGGGGCTCAGGCCGGGGGCTCAGGGCAGCGGGGTGTTCCGGTCAAGGCGAGAGGTGTCCACGGTGTCGTGCGCGCCGCGCAGGGTGCCGGCGAGGAAGCCGACGCCCCAGGCCAGGTGCATCGAGGGCAGCACCGCGAGCGTCCACAGCCGGTCGCGCCAGCCGCGCCCGCCGGCCGGTCCCGCCGCGACCGCGAGGATGAGGGCGACGTAGGCGGCCACGGGGAGGTACACCGCGGAGAGCACCGCCGACGGCCAGCCCGAGACCGCGCCGGACGACTGCAGCACGCCGATCACCAGGGCTGCGGCGACGGCCAGCACCAGCAGCGGCGGTGCGAAGAACCGCAGCGAGTTGCGACGGCCGTAGCGGCGCACGAGCTCGCCGCGCCACGCGCCGGTCGAGCGGAACTGGCGGACCAGGCGCGTCCAGCTCTCGCGCGGCCAGTACGTCACCGCGAGCGCCGGGTCGAACCACACGCGGTAGCCGGCGGCGCGGATGCGCAGGTTCAACTCCCAGTCCTCGCCGCGGCGGACCGACTCGTCGAAGAGCCCTACCTCGTCGAGCACGGCGCGCCGGAACACCCCCAGGTAGGCCGATTCCGCAGGTCCCTCGTGCGTGCCGCCGTGGTAGGCGCCGCCGCCGAGGCCGATCGGGGAGTTGTAGGCGCGCGCGACGGCGCGCTGGAAGGGCGTGCGTCCGTCGGCGCGCATCACGCCGCCGACGTTGCCGGCGCGCACGCGCTCGAGCGTGGCCAGCGCGCGGCGCGTGTAGCCGACGGCGAGTTCGGAGTGCGCGTCCACCCGCACGATCGTGGGGTACCGCCCGGCCCGGATCGCCGCGTTCAGGCCCTCGGGAATGTGCGCGCCTGGGTTGGGGACGAGCCGGATGCGCGGATCGGCATCGGCCAGGCGCTGCGCGAGGGCCGTGGTCCCGTCGGTGGACGGGCCGAGCGCGAGGATGAGCTCTCCCGGCCCGTCGAACTCCTGCGCGAGCACGGTCTGCACCGCGCGCTCCAGGTAGGCCCGCTCGTTGAGGACCGGCATCACGAAGCTCACCCCGGAACCGGCGGGCGGAAGGGGCGCGTCCCGCGTGGTGAGCTCGTCCACCTGCATCCGTCGATCATCCCACGGGGCGAGGCGACGGCATCCCGCTCGGTAGTGTGGACGGGTGACGATGCTCTCCGACGGCGCCCGTGTGCTCTCCCTCCTGCGCCGGGCGGTGCGGGGCCGCTTCGCGGTGCGCAGGCTGCGGCAGCGGCTCGACGCGCGCGATCCGCTGCCGGTGGGCAGGTTCCGCATCGCGGTGTACTTCGCCGACGGCGTGGTGAACCTCTACCAGATCCGCCAGTGGTACCGGCCGCTGGCCGAGCTGGCGCGCACGTGGCCGGTCGTCGTGCTCAGCCGCAACGCGCGCGGCGCGCTCGCGATGCTGGAGGACGGCGCGCTTCCGGTGGCCTTCGTCCCCACGGTGACCGACTTGGAGTCCTACCTCGCGCAGGAGGACATCCGCATCGTCCTGTACGTGAACCAGAACACCCGGAACTTCCAGATGTTCCGCTACGGCCGGCGCTGGCACGTGTTCATCAACCACGGCGAGTCGGACAAGATGTACATGACGACGAACCAGTTCAAGGCGTACGACTACGCCCTGATCGCCGGGGATGCCGCCCGCGAACGGCTCTCGCGCGCGCTGTGGGACTACGACCTGGACCGCAGGACGATCCCGATCGGCCGCCCGCAGGCCGACCACTTCACCGGGAGCCTGCCCTACCCGCTCGACGCCCGCACCGTCGTGCTCTACGCGCCCACGTGGGAAGGCGACCGCCCGGCGGCCGCGTACGGATCGATCCTCTCTCACGGCGAGGCGCTCGCCGCCGCTGTGCTGGCGTCTCCGCGGCACCGCCTCGTGTACCGACCGCACCCGCGCTCGGGCGTCGTGGACGCGGCCTACGGCGCGGCGAACAAGCGCATCGTGGCCGCCATCGCCGCGGCGAACGAGGCGGACCCGACGGCTCACCACGTCTACGACGAGAGCCCCGAGCTCGGCTGGCAGCTGAGCTCCCCGGACCTGGCGATCGTGGACATCTCCGCGATGGTGTACGACCGCCTGGCCGCGAACAAGCCCCTGCTGGTGACGCGACCGGTGAGTGCGGAGGCGGAGATCGATGCCGGCGGTTATCTCTCGGATGCCGAGTGGCTGACTGCCGAGCGCGCCGGTGCGATCCTCGACGAGACCGAGCGGGTGCTCTCCGACCCCGGTTCGGTGGAACGGCTCGCCGGCTGGGTGCGCCACTACTTCGGCGACACGAGTCCCGGGGCCGCGACGGCGCGGTTCCACGCCGCGATCGAACGGCTCATGGGTGAGTGGGACCGGTGCGCCGCTGCGGAGCAGGACGGCTCGTGACCGAACGCGGAGCGCGCCTCAGCTGCGCCCACCGGCGAGCCGGGCGACCGCGCCGAGCGGGATCGGGACCCATGCGGGACGGTTGCGCGCCTCGTAGCTCGTCTCGTAGACCGCCTTGTCGAGCTCGAGCGCGCTGAGCAGCGTGTCTGCGGCGGTCGTGACGGCGGCATCCCGATACCCGGCCAGGAACGCTGCGCGAGCGCGGTCCGTCCACTCCCGCAGGAGCGCGACCGGCGGGTGCTGTTCGTCCTGCAGCAGGGCGCCGGTGACGTAGTCGAACGAGCGCAGCATGCCGGCCACATCGCGCGCCGCGAGGTCGGGCCGGAGCCGATCCGACATCGGGCGCATCGGCTCGCCCTCGAAGTCCAGCAGCACCCAGCCGCGCCCCGGCACGAGGATCACCTGGCCCAGGTGGTAGTCGCCGTGCACGCGTTGCAGGGCCGGCCAGGGGGCGGCCGCGGCGGCGGCGTACACCGCCTCGATCGCGGGGACGTGCGCGGCCAGCGCCGGGACATCGTCGATGGCGGCGGCGAGCCGGCGACGCCAGCCGTCGACGGTGGCCTCCCGATCGGCATCCGCGACGGCCCGTGTCGGGAACAGGTCGGCCAGCCCCGCGTGCACCCTCGCCGTGGCCCCGCCGAGGGCGCGGGCGCGCGCGGAGAAGTCGTCGTCGGCCGCGGCGGCGCGAAGCGCGACCCGCCAGGCGTCCTCGACGCCGGGCAGGAACTCCTGGGCGAACGCGAGGGATCCGCCCGCGGGCCGGTGCGAGAGGGCATCCGTCCACTCGCCCTCGATCGCGCCGATCGCCCGCGCGACGAAGGGCGAGCCCGCGGCCGCGAGAGCCGAGGTGAGTTCGACGTCGGGGTTGAGCCCGGCGTGCACCTGGCGGAAGAGCTTTGCGATGATCGGGATGCCCTCGCCCGCGGGGCGGTAGACGATCGACGTGTTGGACTGCTCGCCGGACAGCACGGCCGCGGTGTGGGCGCTGCCGACCGGCGGCGCGGGCAGGGCCGGATGTCCGACCGCGGCCAGGCCGGAGCCGGTCGCCCGCCCGCCCGCGGTGATCAGGCGCAGGAGCGCCGCGGCGAAGGCGGGGTCGCGCGGGGCGTCGAGGAGGGCGACTCCCGGCTCGGGGTGGCCGATCACGGCGCCCGGATCGGCCTGCTCGGCAGGCCGGAGGATCGTGGGCACCTGATAGGTGATCGCGGGGGAGGAGCCCTCGTCGGCGACGAGGTACGTGCGCGCCACCGTGTCGCCGACGGGGAGGTCCCACCACGAGACCAGCCTGAGTGCGGGGCGTGCGCCCTTCGCGGCGTACCAGCGCTGCTGAGGCATCCAGGCGGCGAGGCACGCCAGCGTCCGATCCATACCGCGAGCGTACCCGCCCCCGCGAGGGTGCCACTTGCCCCCGCGAGGGTGCCAGTTGCCCCCGCGAGGGTGCCACTTGCTCCCGCGAGGGCGCCACTTGCTCCCGCGAGAGTGCCACTTGCTCCCGCGAGAGTGCCACTTGCTCCCGCGAGGGTGCCACTTGGTCACAGGGTGGTGCGCACCCAGGTCTCGACGTCGGTGAGGGGACCCGTCCAAACCGTCTCGCGCACGAGGCCTGCCGCGGTGAGGGCGGCCACGTCGGCGGCGATCTGGGCCGGCGCCAGAGCCTGCGCACGGACGTAGAAGACGCGCTCGAGCCGCTCGAGGCGGGGGATGGCGGCGGCGCTCGTGGAGCGCTCCGCGAACAGCGCGGCACGGTCGCGCCCGGGCACCAGCAGGGTCACGTCGACGAGATCGCCGACCTCGCGCTCATGCATGAGGCCGATGAGGCTCGGCCACGTGCGGTAGTCGATCGGCGTCGAGTACAGCACGCCGTCCCCGGGCAGGCTGTACTCGGCGAGATAGGCGACCGGGGCCGGCCAGTCCGCGTTCTTCGCGGTGAGCTCCCGGTTCGCCGCGAAGGCGCCGATGCCCGCAAACGCCACCGCGACGGCGAGCACCGCAGCGACGACGCCGCCGAACGCGCGGCGCACAGCCTCGGCGAAGACCACGCAGAACGCCGGGGCCGAGAGCACGAGCGCGCGTGGCTGCAGGACCGAGGGCCCGACGACCGACACGAGCAGGATCACGGCGGTGGGAAGCACGAGCCACGGCACGAGCACCCGCCAGGGGGAGGGTTCGTGCGAGCCGTCAAGTCGCCGGCGGACGAAGGCGACCAGCAGCGCCGCCACCAGAAGCAGCCACGCCAGGGCACCCTGGCCGAGCTCGCGGTGGAAGAACTCGCCGACGAGCACGTGCCGCACGGCATCGGCGTCGATCGGGAAGACACCGCCGAGCTGGCCGCGCTGGGTGAGCACGACGATACCGAGCGGGATGCTGAGGACGGCCGCGACCCCCGTGGCGACGAGCAGCCGTCGCCTGCGGCGTAGCTCCAGCGGCAGCCACGCGATCGTGACGACGTGGGCGGCGACGACCAGGACCACGTAGAGGAACACGTGGATGCCGACCACGGCGACGACGGCGTAGGCGACCAGCAGCGGCAGGGGGCGGCGCGCGCGCACGGCCAGGAGCAGAAGGAGGGTCAGCAGTGTTGCGAGCAGGGTCGTCAAGGCGAACGAACGCGCCTCGGTGGCCATCCACGAGGTGCGGCCGAGTCCGGCGAACAGGAGGGCCGCGGCCGCCGCCGACCACCGCGTGCCGAACTGGCGCGCGAGAGCGTAGACGAGCGCCGCCGCGCCGCCCACGGCGAGCGTCGATGTCAGTCGCAGTGCGAACGGGTCTGGTCCGAAGGCGATCGCGACCGGGTGCATGAGCGCGTAATAGAGGCCGTGCACGGCGTCGATCGCGCCGAGCATCGCCCACAGGCTCGCCCACGGCCGGGAAGCGCCCGAATAGGTCGCCGCCTCGTCGTACCAGAACGACGGCCGATCGATGCCCTGCACCTCGACGAGCACGAGGAGGACCGCGGCGGCGATGACGACAGCCGCCTCGAACGCGGGGCGGGCGCGCGGACCGGCTGACATCATCACTGCCCCCGTCATCGTCGTTCGCGTTCGCGGTCGCCGTTCCGCGGTGGTCAGGAGTGTAGTTCAGGGTGGCCCGCTCGTGCCGGGCGGTCTGGTCAGGCGCGCCATCGGGTGGGAGGATGAAGCCGAGCATGGGAGGTGTCCGATGATCATCGAGTTCGCGTTCTTCTTGATCTGTCTGATCGGCGGGTTCTGGCTGTTCGGTCTCGCTCAGGAGGCGACGGTGCTGCCGGCGCTGGTGTTCGTGGCCGGCATCCTGGCGATCAGCATCGGCCTGGCTTTCGTCATGCGCGCTCGCGGCGGCGCGACCAACCGCGGCCCCGTGCGTGGGGCAGAGCACCGCGAGCAGTAGATCTCGCAGCCCACCGCGCCGCAGCCACAGGGCGACGAGCGGATGGAGCCGACGTGCGCACCCGACGCGCCACGGGATGCGGGCGGCCTGTGCTCGGGCGAGCTCAATGATGCGACGCATGAATCGAACATAGCGGCGATCTCGGACATTCGTTTCGTGTGCATCGGACCAGAGCCCCGTTCCGTGGAAAGGCCGGCTGAAGGGTGGATTGTGGAGAGTTGCGTAAGCGATGCCGGCCCGCGCAGCATCTTGGCGGCGGTCGCAGTGTGGCGGAGCTCTCTGCTCGTTCGGGTTGCGCAAGTTCCGCATACATAGTATATTTGTTCTATGAGCAATTCGGCGGCATCACGACCTGCACCCGCCGCGCCCGTCGTGAGCGACGCCGGATGGTGCGAGATCGAGGCGGACCCGGAGCGCTTCTGGGACGAGGCGACCGCGCTCCGAGCGGGCGTCGATCTGCCGTCGGAGCCCGACCCGTGGGCGTCTGGGGAGGTGCACGACGACTGGGTCGACCGATTGCAGGACGTCACTCGGCGCGGACGGGCGCTGATCGCCGACCAGTACGCCATGATCGCCGCGGTGCTGCGCGACGCGGCCGAGTGCCCTGACCCGTGGATCGGTCCCGACCCCACGCTCGATCCGACGTGGGTCGATCCGCAGGAGCGTTCCGTCGCTCGCCTCCGGCGGGAGCGGAGCGACATCGCGGTACGCGCCGCCACAGCCGACCTCGCGGTGCGCATTCGACTGTCTGAGACGATGATCCGCACGCGGGCAGCACACGCAGACATCCTGCAGGAGCGGTGCCCACGGCTGTGGCTGGCCTTCACGGCCGGCGACATCGATGAGCGCAACGCGGTTGCGACCGCGCTGCTGGCCGCCTCGCTGCCCGACGACCGGCCGGACTCCTGGGCGGCCTTCGACGACGCCGTGGCCGGGCCGGCGCAGACACTGCCTCCGGGCAAGCTCCGCATCTACGCCCGTGCACTGCGCGAACGCGTGCACGCGGAGTCCGTCACCGAGCGGCACCGTCGTGCACGGAATGACCGCGGAGTGTGGCTCACTCCCGAACTGGACGGCATGGCGAGCGTCACGATCATGTCGTCCGCGGCGGACGTCTACGCCATGTACGGTCAGACGGATGCCACCGCCCGCCATCTACGACAGCACGAGGGTGAGACCCGCACGCTCGCACAGCTTCGCGCCGACGTGCTCATCGACCTCGTGAACGCGGGTGCGACCGCATCGGCCGCGCTGGACGCACCGACCGGTGCGGCCGCATGCACCTGTGCGACCAGGCCCGCCCGGCCACAACCGGCGGTCGCGATCACGGTTCCGGTCATGACCCTCCTCGGTCAGGGCGACGAGCCGGCGACGCTGGATGGGTACGGACCGATCGACCTCGACACCGCCCGCCGCCTCGCCGGTCAGGCGTCGTCGTGGGTGCGCATCCTCACCCATCCCGTCACCGGCACGGTGCTCGATCTCGACCGCCGCACTTACCGCGTTCCGAAAGCGCTTCGCCGATGGCTCGGGGTGCGCGATCCGGTCTGCATCTTTCCGGGCTGTTCGCGTCCGGCGCGCACGTGTCAGCTCGACCACCGGCTCGACTGGCAGTACGGCGGCACGACGACCGACGCCAACCTCGCTCCGCAGTGCGAGCCCCATCACGTGTTGAAGACGAAGAGCCTCTGGAGGCCCTACCGCTGTCCCGTCACGGGCGCGACGTGGTGGATCAGCCCGACCGCGGAGGTCGTGGAGGCCGACCCGCCTCCCTGGTGACGGGCATTCCGCGGGGTGGTGGGGTCGCCGACCTCAGCCGTCCGACGGGGCGACGAAGGAGAACAGGAGACGTAAGGGACCCGCGAGGGAGGTGGTGGGGTCGCCGACGTCAGTCGTCCGTCGGGGCGGGCGTGAGCCCGACGGGCTCCTCTGTGCGCCGGCCCAGGGCTTTGCGGCCCGTGCTGCTCACCGCGTCTGTGGCCTTGCGGCTCGCGGTTCCGACCGCGTCTGTGGCCTTGCGGCTCGCGGTTCCGACGACGTCGACGGTCTTGCGGCCTGCGGTGCCGACGGCATCCGCCGCCTTGCGACCCGCCGCGGCGACCGCGGAGCCGGCACGGTGGGCTCCGCGCGCGGCGGCGTGCTCCAGGCGAGTGGCGCCGGGCAGCGGCTCGAGCTCGGCGGGATACTCGACCGGCGGTGCGCCGAAGGCCTTCCGCGAGCCGACGACCACGCGGCGTCCCAGGAGATTGTTTCCGGCTCCGCCCACGGCCGCGCCGATGCCGAAGGGCAGGGCCTTGCCGAGCACCGATGCCCCGCCCCTGGCCGCGAACTGGTGCACGAACGCGTGCTTGAGCCGGTCGACGAGCGGACCGACCGCGGCACGGGGGAGCGATTTGGTGATCAGCTCGCCCCAGTACGCGTCGCGCCCCGGCCCTTTGCCGGCGGCCTGCCGGGCGAACTGCGAGACGAGGTCGACGCCCTCCTTGCCGACCATGAGAGTCAGCACCAGCGCACGGGCGCGGTCGGGGTTCTCGACGCGGATGCCGTGCAGCTCCGCGAGAGACTGCGCGAACAGCGCGGTGGCCTCCAGGAAGCCGACCGTCTCCACACCGCTGAGGGCGAGCGTGACGCCGGTGCCGATGCCGGGCACGACCGCCGTCGCCCCCACCGCCGCTCCGCCCGTTGTGACGGCGGCGAGGTAGCGCCGTTCGAGCATCCGGGCGATGTCGGCGGTCGAGGCATGCGGGTGCCGCAGGCGGATGCTGCGCAGGTGCGCGACCACGACCGGGCGCTGGATCGCCAGCACGCGGTCGAGTGCCCGGATCACCCGCGGATGCTCGTCGGAGCCCACGGGCGGCAGCCCGCCCTCCCACGGAGCGTCGTTCGGGAGGGAGTGGATGCGCGCAACCTTGGCCACAGGTGTGATCCTAGGCGGATCGCGGCCCGCGCGCCTCGGTCAGACGAAGAGGTTCGCTCGCTCGAGGTCCTCGGCGAAGTCGACCTCCACCGCGTAGAGGTCGGAGATGTCGAGCGGCTCCACCAGCACACCGTTCTCGGCGATGGCGAGCTCGAGGCCGCGCTCGAAGTAGTCCTGGTCATCGACCCGGTTCAGCTGGGCCATGAAGGCGCGCTTGTCGCGGCTGGAGACGTAGTTGATGCCCACGGCCTCGCCGATGCCGCCGCGCACGGTCTTGGAGAGCTCCTTGATGTAGCCCTCGGCGGTCACGGTGTATTTGACCTCTTCGTCGCTCACCTTCGCGGTGTTGACGGTCACGAACGACTGGTCCCGTTCGATGAACTCGATGGCCCGACCGAGCACGCGCGGGTCGAAGACGACGTCGCCGTTCATCCAGAGTACGCCGCTGCGGCCGGTGGCCGAGAGCGCACGCAGGAGGCTCTTGGACGTGTTCGTCTGGTCGTAGCGGTCGTTGTAGACGTAGTCGACGTCGGGGAACGCCTCCACGATCGTCTCGGCGCGGTAGCCCACGACGGTCGTGATGCGTGCCGCGGAGCCGAACGCGGCACGGATGTTTTCGTGCTGCTGCTGCATGATGCTCCGGCCGTCGCTCAACTCGGTCAGCGGCTTGGGAAGGCTGCGGCCGAGCCGCGAGCCCATACCGGCTGCGAGGATGACGGTCTGAACAGTCACAGGTTTCTCCTGAAGGAAGTGTTTCTTGGGATTTGGTTTACCGCGATGACACCCCTTCGTGCCTTGACCAGGGTAGCGAGTTCCGCCTGAGAACCCGCCGAACACGGCGTCTCCGTTGTCGATTCGTGACAAAAACGTCCCAGCCCGCGTCTGGATTCGCCGTCAGGTGGTAGGGCGCACCTTGCTAGGTTGGTCGCGTGAGCGCAGCGAAGCCGCCCGACGCCGACGACCCGCAGGGTGTCGTCACGGTGCCGCCGCTGCCCTCGCTCTCGGCAGCGGATGCCGCGGCCTCCCGACCGGGTGCCGCCGCCGGCGCGCGACGCTCTCGGTCGCGGACGAGAGCGAGCGCGGCGGACGCGGTCGAGCCGCCCCCGCTGCCCGAGATCCCCGCCGCCGTCGTGGCGGCGCGCTTCGTCGCAGACGTGGAGGAGCCGTCGCCCTCACCGGCCGGCAAAGGGCTGGAGGCCCCGTCGCGCGACGGCGCGTCGCCCGATCGGCCACGGCGCCGCCGCCGTGTGCGGAGGGCGGTGCCCGAGGAGTCCGTCGCGCCAGCGGAGTCCGGTATCCCCGAGGAGGCCGACCCGCCCGCGGAGGTCGTCGCGCCAGCCGAGTCCGGCATCCCCGAGGAGGCCGACCCGCCCGCGGAGACCGCGGTTCCCGATCCGGCCGAGCACGAGGCCGCGGCCGCGCCGGACGACGTGATGGCCGTGCTGGCGGCATCCCGCGTCGAACAGGCAGCACCCGACGGCGTCGACGATGCGTGCGCGCTGCGCCTGCGCGGTGTCGCCAAGTCGTTCGGCGGTACGGCCGCCGTCGTCGACGTCGAGCTGGCGATCCCGGCCGGGACGATCTATGGCCTCGTCGGCCCGAACGGTGCAGGCAAGACCACGACACTCTCGATGATCGCGGGACTGCTGCGGCCGGATGCCGGCAGCATCGAGATCGCCGGCGTCGATCTCGCCGCCGAACCGGCCCGCGCGAAGGCGCTCATGGGCGTGCTGCCGGATCGGCTTCGCACCTTCGACCGGCTCACCGGGCGCCAGTTGCTTTACTACTACGCGTTGCTGCGCGGGGTGCCGGCGCCGGCTGTCGAAGCGCGGGTCACGGCGCTCACGCGCACCCTCGAGCTCTCCGAGGCGCTCGCGCGGCCGGTGATCGGCTACTCCGCCGGCATGACGAAGAAGATCATGCTCGCCGGCGCCCTGATCCATGCGCCGCGGCTGCTCGTGCTCGACGAGCCGTTCGAATCGGTCGATCCGCACTCCAGCACCGTGATCCTCGACCTGCTTGCGGGGTTCGTCGCTCACGGCGGCACCGTGGTGCTCTCCAGCCACGGTATGGAGCTCGTGGAGCGCACGTGCAGCGGGGTCGCGGTGATCGTCGCCGGGCGGATCCTCGCGCAGGGCACCGTCGAGGAGGTCCGCGGCGAGCGCACGCTGCAGCAGCGCATGGTGGAGCTGGCCGGCGCGAAGGGCGATCCGGAGGGACTGGAGTGGTTGCACACCTTCTCCGACTGAGGCTCTCGCTCCTGCTCGGCGGGTTCCGCGGCGACCGCAGGCGCGTGACCCGCGCCGTCGCGGCGCTGCTGGTCACAGCCGTCGTCGTGAGCGCCGCGTGCGTGGGGCTGCAACGCCTCGCGGCGGCCCCCGCCGGGGTCGCGACGGCCGCGGTCGTGCTCGGCGGCACGGCCGTGACGCTCGGCTTCGCCCTCGTCCCGGCCGTCTCCGGCGCCGAGGACCCCCTTGATCCGCGCCGGTTCGCGGTGCTGGCCGTCGCACCGCGGCGGCTCGCGGCCGGGCTGCTCCCGGCGAGCCTGGTGAGCGTGCCCGCGCTCGCCCTCGTCGCGGGCGGTGTCGCGGTGGCGCTTCTGCGGGTCTCGCACGGCGCGTCGCCCTGGCTCGCCGGCTCCGGGGCGGCACTCGGGGTCGTGACGTGCCTCCTGTGGGGGCGGGTCTCGGCGGCGTTCTCCTCGCTCGTCCTGCGCGAGCGCCGGTCTCGCGAGCTGACCGGGCTGCTCTGGGCCGCGCTGATCGTGTTCGCGGTGTCGGCAGCCCTGTTCCTGCTCCTGCCGGTCTGGCCGGGACGGCCACCGCAGCGGGTGACGGCGGTCATCGACGTGCTGGCGCTGACCCCCTTCGGCGCGGCGTGGTCCGTGCCGGACTCGGGCGCCGGTGCGCTTGTGGCGGCCCTCCTCGTGGTGGCCGCCCTCGTGCTCGCGTGGTTCCGGCTCGTCGACCTGCTCCTGACGACGGTGGAGCGCCCGGCATCCGCTCGTACCCGGCGCGGGCGGGGGTGGTTCGCCCTCACCCCGGCCACGCAGGGCGGCGCGATCGCCGCCCGGAGCCTCGTCGTCTGGTCCCACGACCCGCGCTATCTCGCGAACCTCGTCGTCGTACCGGTGGCGGCCGTCGTCGCCGTGGTCCCTCTGGTGGTCGTAGGGGTGCCGCTGTCGACGGCTGCGCTGCTGTGTGCGCCGATGCTGTGCCTGTTCCTCGGCTGGATACCGCACAACGACCTCGCCTACGATTCGACGGCGCTGTGGATACAGCTGGCCGGCGGCGTGCGCGGCACGGTCGATCGCTGGGGCCGGCTCGTGCCGCCGGCGCTGGTCGCGGTCGCGTTGCTGGGTGTGCTGGTGCCGATCACGAGCTGGCTGCATCGCGACGGCGCGATCGCGCCGGCGCTCGTGGGCGTCTCGCTGTGCCTGCTGCTGTGCGGCTTCGGGCTCTCGTCGGTGTCGTCGGTGTTGGCGCCCTACGCCGTCACCCCACCCGGCGAGAACCCCTTCCGGCAGCCCCAGCGCACCGGCGGGAGCTTCGCCGCCGCGGGCGTGCTGCTGGGGGCGCTGGTGCTGAGCGCACCGGTGGTGTGGTGGGGCTGGCTCAGCGTCGAGCGCCCCGGGCAGTTCGCATGGCTCACCCTGTCGCTGGGGCTCGGGATCGGCCTCCTCGTGTGCGGGGCAGGGATCGCCGTGGGCGGCCGGGTGTTCGATCGTCACGGGAGCCGCCTCATGGAGTTCGCCGAGTCGGCCTGAGACGGTCCTCGATGTCGGCGGCGCCGCTAGACTCGGCCACATGAGCACCCCACTCGACAGCCCGGATCAGGGGGGCCTGGCGACCCTCGACCGCGAACTCGAAGAGCTGCTGCGCGAGGAGCAGCTCGAGCCAGGAGATCATGAGCGGTTCTCGCACTACGTCAAGAAGGACAAGATCCTCGAGTCGGCGATCACCGGCAAACCCGTGCGCGCTCTGTGCGGCAAGAAGTGGACGCCGGGTCGCGACCCGGAGAAGTTCCCGGTGTGCCCGACCTGCAAAGAGATCTACGACCGCATGATGTGGTGACGCGCGGGCGGTGCGACCGCGCCGCCGACGGCGGTCGCGTCAGTCGACGTCGACGTAGACGGTCGGGATCGCAGGATCCGAACGGCTGAGGGCGAGCGCACGCACCGGAAGCTCCTCGCGCACGCGCAGATGATGGGCGCGCGCGGACGCCACACCGGCTGGTCGCTCGGCCGCGGCATCCGGTTCGCCGTGATCCACCAGCGTCACCTGCAGGGGTCGGGCATCGGGATGATCGGCGGCGCCCGGCACGCGCTCGAAGCCCTCCGCGACCGCGATGAGCTCGCTGGTCGCGACGCCATGGTCGAGGGTGCGGAACGCGGCCTTGCGCCCGCCCTTCGAGCCCTTGTCGGTGGACGCCTTCGCGACCGCGACCCACGAGCCGTCGCCGGCCTGCCGTGCGACGAGCTTGTAGACCATGCCGGCCGTCGGGGTTCCCGAGCCGGTCACGACCGACGTGCCGACCCCGTACGCGTCGACGGGGGATGCCGCGAGCGCTGCGATCGCGAACTCGTCGAGGTCGCTGGTGACCGTGATGCGGGTTCCCGTGGCCCCGAGCTCGTCCAGCTGCGCGCGCACCTGCGCGGCGACGGTGGGCAGGTCGCCGGAGTCGATGCGGACCCCGCCGAGGCCGGTCCCGGCGACGCGGATCGCGGTTGTGACGCCCTCGACGATGTCGTAGGTGTCCACGAGGAGCGTCGTGCCCACCCCGAGGGCGTCGACCTGGCTGCGGAACGCGTCCTCCTCGTTGTCGTGGAGCAGCGTCCACGCGTGCGCGGCGGTGCCCATCGTGGGGATGCCCCAGCTGCGGCCCGCCTCGAGGTTGCTCGTTGCCGCGAACCCGGTGATGTACGCCGCGCGCGCCGCGGCGACCGCGGACTCCTCCGCCGCGCGGCGCGACCCCATCTCGGCCAGCGGCCGGTCTCCCGCGGCGATCGCCATGCGCGCGGCGGCGGTCGCGATCGCCGAGTCGTGGTTGAGGACGCTCAAGGCGAGGGTCTCCAGCACCACGGCCTCGGCGAACGTGCCCTCGACAGTGAGGATCGGCGAGCCGGGGAAGTACAGCTCCCCCTCGCGGTAGCCCGTGATCGTGCCGCTGAAGCGGTAGCCCTCCAGGAAGGCCAGGGTCTCGGCATCCACCACCCGCTCGTCGCGCAGGAACCGCAGCTCGTCGTCGCCGAATCGGAAGTCGCGGATGAGGCTCAGCAGCCGCCCGGTGCCTGCGACGACGCCGAACCGCCGGCCGCCGGACAGGCGCCTGCCGAACAGCTCGAAGACGCAGTGGCGCTGCGCGGTGCCGTCGCGCAGCGCCGCATCGAGCATCGTGAGCTCATAGCGGTCGGTGAGCAGGGACGAGGCGGGCATGTCGTCACTCTAGCCGTCCGTGCCGCGTCGACCCGGCACGTCTGTCGTAGGCTGGGGCATCGTGAACCGCGCTCCCATCGGCATCTTCGACTCCGGGGTCGGGGGGCTCACCGTGGCCCGTGCGATCGGCGATCAGCTGCCGCGCGAGTCGCTCCTCTACGTCGGCGACACCGCGCACTCGCCCTACGGGCCCAAGCCCATCGCGGACGTCCGCCGCTACGCGCTCGAGGTGCTCGACACGCTCGTCGACCAGGGCGTCAAGATGCTCGTGATCGCGTGCAACACGGCCTCGGCCGCCATGCTGCGCGACGCGCGCGAACGCTACGACGTGCCGGTCGTCGAGGTCATCGGCCCTGCGGTGCGCACGGCGATGTCCACCACCCGCAACGGGCGGATCGGGGTGATCGGCACCGAGGGGACCATCGGGTCCGGCGCCTACCAGGACATGCTCGGCGTCAACGAGCGGCTCACCGTCTTCACGGCCGCCTGCCCGCGTTTCGTGGAGTACGTCGAGGCCGGCGTCACCGACTCGCCCGAGCTGCTCGAGGCCGCCGAGGCGTACCTCGCGCCGCTGCGCCACGCCGGCGTCGACACGCTCGTGCTCGGCTGCACGCACTACCCGTTCCTCAAGGGTGCGATCAGCTACGTCATGGGCCCCGAGGTCTCCCTCGTCTCCAGCGACACCGAGACCGCCAACGACGTCTACCGGCAGCTCGTGAGCCGGCGTCTGCTGGCCGACGCGGATGCCGTCGGCACGCGCGTCTACGAGGCCACCGGCTCCTCATCCGACGACTTCGTCCGGCTCGCGCAGCGCCTGCTCGGGCCGGAGGTGCGCGAGGTGCAGCTCGTGAACACCGGCGCGATCGACCTTCCCCTTCGAGAGGACCCACGATGACAGACCTCACCCGTGCCGACGGGCGCGCCCCCGACGAGCTCCGGCCGGTCACGATCGAACGGGGCTGGAGCGCGCACGCCGAGGGCTCCGCGCTGATCTCGTTCGGTGGCACGAAGGTGCTCTGCATGGCGTCGTTCACCGGCGGCGTGCCGCGCTGGCTCGCCGGCAAAGGCAAGGGCTGGGTCACCGCGGAGTACGCGATGCTGCCGCGCGCGACCAACTCTCGCAACGACCGCGAGGCGGTCAAGGGACGCATCGGCGGTCGCACGCACGAGATCTCACGCCTCATCGGGCGCGCGTTGCGGGCTGTCGTGGACACCAAGGCGCTCGGCGAGAACACGATCGTGATCGACTGCGACGTGCTGCAGGCCGACGGCGGCACGCGGACCGCGGCGATCACGGGCGCCTATGTCGCACTCGCCGACGCGATCGAGTGGGGACGGGGCAAGCGGTTCATCGGGCAGCGTGCGACGCCTCTCCTCGACTCGGTCGCCGCGGTCTCGGTCGGGATCGTCGACGGGGTGCCACTGCTCGATCTGGCCTACGTCGAGGACGTGCGCGCAGAGACCGATATGAACATCGTCGTCACCGGTCGCGGGCAGTTCGTCGAGGTGCAGGGCACCGCCGAGGGGGCTCCGTTCGACAAGAGCGAGCTCGACGCCCTGCTCGACCTCGGCGTCGCCGGATGTGCGTCGCTGCGCGAGCTGCAGTCCGCCGCGCTGGCGGGGGTGCGGTGAGCGGGTCGGGGGCGGGTCGCATCGTTCTCGCCACCCACAACGCGCACAAGGTCGAAGAGTTCCACGGCATCGTCGCGGCGACCAGGCCCGACCTGACGGTCGTCGGCTACGACGGCCCCGAGCCGGTCGAGGACGGCGTCACGTTCGCCGAGAACGCGCTCATCAAGGCGCGCGCCGCCGCCGCGCACACGGGGCTCCCGGCGCTGGCCGACGACTCCGGCATCTGCGTGGACGTCCTCGGCGGAGCGCCCGGCGTGTTCTCCGCGTACTGGGCCGGGCACGCGAAGGATGCCGTCGCCAACCGGTCGCTGCTGCTCGACCAGCTCTCCGATGTCGCCGACCCGCACCGCACGGCCCGGTTCGTCTCCACCATCGCGCTCGTGCTCCCCGGTGGTGCCGAGCACGTCGTGGAGGGCGTGTGGCCAGGACGTCTGGCGACGGCGCCCGCAGGCGCAGGCGGCTTCGGCTACGACCCGGTCTTCATCCCGGACGGGCAGGTCGCGGGAGCGGAGCGCACCGTGGCGCAGTGGTCCGTGACCGAGAAGAACGCGGCATCCCACCGCGCCCGTGCATTCGTCGCGCTCGCCCCGCTCCTGGCCGCACTGTAGCGTCTGGCGTCGCCGCCACCGGCCCCTGTGCCGCCTAGCATGAAGTCATGCACGATGACGCGCACAGCCTCGGCGACCCGAGCGACCGCCGGCTGCTCGCGATCGCGCTGAGCCTGACCGCCGCCGCCATCGTCGTGCCGGCGGTGGGGGCGGGCATGAGCGGATCCCTCGCGCTCCTCGCCGCCGCCGCGCTCCTGCTCGCCGAGGCCTCGGCGCCCGCCATAGCGCTGGTGTCCGGCATCGCCGCTTCCCGGCCCGTCGAGGAGCGCACCGCTGCGCGGCACCGGCGCGCGGAGGTGCACGCCACCCTGGGGAGCGCGGTCGTGCTCACCGGACTGTCGGTGTGGATCGCCGGCGAGGGCATCCGGCGACTGGGGGCTCCCGCGGAGCACCCGGTCGACGGCGGGCGCATGCTGCTCATCGCGGTCGTGGGCCTGGTCGCGACCGGCATCGCGAGGCGCCTTTCGACACCGCCGCGCCGCGGCAGCCGGACTGTGCGCGGCGCGCAACGGGAGGTCGTGGGTGACCTGTACGGCTTCGTGATCGTGATCGCCGCGGCCGTGCTGGTCTGGGCCACCGGGTGGGCACCGGCCGATGCGTTCGCCTCGCTCGTGCTCGCCGCGATGATCCTGCCTCGCGCGCTCGTCCTGCTGGCGCAGGGGTTCTCGGCGCTCGGCGAGCCCGCGCGCCGCCGCCGCGAACACGCCTAGAGCGTGTCAGTCCGGCGACGGCTCGACGTCGGCGGGCGACTTGTCCGGGCGCAGGCCCCGCCAGCGGGAATGACGCAGGATCCCGGCCGGGGTCAGCTCGCCGAACTCCACCTCTCCCACGAGCTCGGGTCGCACCCACAGCGCGTCCGAGGCGTCGGCATCCGGCACGCCCACGAACGGGTTCTCGTCGGTGCGCAGCGGCTGCAGCAGTGCGTCGAGCCGGCGCAGCGCGACGTCGCTGAAGCCCGTCCCGACGCGGCCCGCGTACCGCAGTCCATCGGCGCCGGGAATGCCCACCAGCAGCGACCCGATCGTGCCGGCGCGCCCACCCCTTCCCGGACGGATGCCGCCGATGACGACCTCCTGCGCGTGTGTGAGCTTGACCTTGAGCCAGTCCGCCGAGCGCGCGCCCGGCCGGTAGCGCGATGCGGGGTTCTTGACGACGATCCCCTCCAGCCCGAACCGGCGGCTCATCGCGAGGGCGTGGTCGACGTCGTCGAAGACCGGCGGCAGCTCGATGGCGGCGATCGTGTTCCGGGCGAGGAATTCGAGGATCTCGCGGCGCTGCGCGAGCGGGAGGGAGGCGGCATCCCGACCCGCTTGCGACACCACGTCGAACAGGTGGTAGCGCACAGGCGTGCGTGGCGCCTCGTGCGCGATCTCGCGCGGCTTCGTCAGATGCATGCGGTTCTGCAGGCGCGTGAAGCTCGGCAGGCCCTGCGCGTCGAGCGCCACGAGCTCGCCGTCGACGACGGCCGGCTCAGACCCGAACCCGGGGTCACCGGCGGTCAGCTCGGGGTAGCGCGCCGTGACGTCAGTGCCGCTGCGCGCGTACAGGCGAAGCGCCGAGCCGTCCCACACGCCGAGCGCGCGGATGCCGTCCCACTTGACCTCCGCCCACGCGCGTCCCCAGCGCGCTGCAGCCTCCCGGGCGAGCGCCGGGGTGGCGGCGGTCGCGAGCATGGGGCCGGGCGCGGCGCGAGTCGACGGCGCCGCGCGGGGCCGGACCGGGGTCCCCGGGCTCTCCGGGTCTGACGCCGCGGCGGGCGGGCCGCCCGTGGAGACCGTCCTCATGCGATGCAGCAGCCAGGTCGACTTCTCGCCCGCGCCGTCGGTGCGGATGAGGGCGAGCCGTGCGCGGCCCAGCGGCCCGCCCGCCCTCCCGGTCGCGGTCACGATGATCTCGTCGTCGCGCCACTTCTCCGGCTCGTACACGCCGGCATCCCAGATCGTCATGATCCCCGCGCCGTACTGGCCGCGCGGGATCTCGCCTTCGAACGTCGCGTACGACAGCGGGTGGTCCTCGGTCATGACCGCGAGGTGGTTGCGATCGGGCGAGTCCGGGATGCCGCGGGGAACCGCCCAGCTCACCAGCACCCCGCCGTGTTCCAGCCGCAGGTCCCAGTGCAGGCGGCTGGCGTGATGCTCCTGGATGACGAAGCGCGGCAGCTCCTCGGCGCGCGGCGGGGGAGCTGGTGCGGGGGAGTCGGGCATCGGCTCGGGGGTACGCCCGGCGGCGCGCTTGGCCAGGTAGGCGGCGAGGGGGCCGTGCGCGGCGGCATCCGGCCGCAGCGGCGCGAACAGGTCGCCGAGGGTCTCGGTCCGCTCCAGCATCTCGCCCAGCAGCAGGTGGCGCAGCGCCGGGTCGTCGAGCTCGTCCCACGTGCGGGGCGCGGCGACGGTGGGCTCGGGGCGTCCGCGCAGCGAGTACGGCGCGATCGTGGTCTTCGCGCCGTTGTTCTGGCTCCAGTCGAGGAACACCTTATCCGCCCGCAGCCGCTTGGCCATCTGACTGACGACGAGCTCCGGGTGGTCGGCCTCGATGAGCCGGGCGAGCTCGTGCGCGAACGCCGAGGCGTCGTCGCTCGTCTGGGTCCCGTCGAGGCGCGCGTAGAGGTGGATGCCCTTGCTGCCGCTGGTCACCGGCACGGGGTCCATGCCCATGCCCTGGAGGATCTCGCGCGCCCACCGCGCGACCTGGGCGCACTCGGCAAGCCCGGTGCCGGGCCCGGGGTCGAGGTCGAGGACGAGCCGGTCGGGGTTCGCGCGGTCGCCGCGCGGCGTGAAGCGCCACTGCGGCACGTGCAGCTCCAGGCTCGCGGCCTGGGCGAGGTAGACGAGGGTCGGCACATCATCGACCAGCGGGTAGTCCTTCGCCCCGCCGGCGTGGTCGATCGGGCGGCGCGGCACCCACGCCGGCGCCCCGGGCTCGAGGTCCTTCGCGAAGAACGGCGGACGCTCCACGCCCTCGGGCCACCGTATGCGGGTGACCGGGCGCCCGGCGGCGTGCGGGACCAGCAGCGGCGCGATGCGGGTGTAGTAGTCGATGACCTCGCCCTTGGTGGTGCCCGTCTCGGGGTAGAGGACCTTGTCGAGGTTGGTCAGGCGCAGCCGCCGACCGTCGACGCGCACCAGTTGCTCGCCCTCGGCCATGCCTCCATCCTGCCGTCCGGGCCGGTTCGTGTCCCGCTTACAGGGCGGATCGCCCGTTCCTGGCGTCCCGGGGCGCCACCGGCCCGATCGGCCCTGTAAGCGGGACGGATTTCGCCGAGACTGGTCGGCGCGGGTGTGACGGGTGTGTACTGGGGTGATGAGAGCGATCTGGAAAGGCGCCCTGACCTTCGGCCTCGTCAACGTCCCGGTGAAGGTCTATTCGGCCACCGAGGACCACGACGTGCCTCTGCACCAGGTGCACGGAGCCGACGGCGGCCGCATCCGCTACCGGCGTACGTGCGAGGTGTGCGGCGAGGTCGTGCCCTTCGCCGACATCGACAAGGCGTACGACGACGGGGAGCGCACGGTCGTGCTCACGGCCGACGACATCGCGGCCCTGCCGGCCGAGCGCAGCCGCGAGATCGAGGTCGTGGAGTTCGTCCCGAGCGACCAGATCGATCCGCTCACGCTCGACCGGGCCTACTACCTCGAGCCGGACTCCTCCTCGCCGAAGGCCTACGTCCTGCTGCGGCGCACGCTGGAGGAGACCGATCGCACCGCGATCGTGCGCTTCTCGCTGCGGCAGAAGACGCGGCTGGCGGCCCTGCGCGTGCGCGACGACGTGCTCGTGCTGCAGACGCTGCTATGGGCGGACGAGGTCCGCGAGGCGGCGTTCGCGGCCCTGGACGACCCGGTGCGGATCTCCGACAAGGAGCTGGAGCTGTCGGCGACCCTTGTGGAGAGCTTCTCCAGCGACTTCGACCCGTCGGAGTATGCCGACGAGTACCAGGAGGAGCTGCGCACCCTCATCGAGGCCAAGCTCGACAAGGGCGAGGCGGTCGACACCGCGGAGACCTTCGGTGCTCCGGAGGACGATGCCGCCGGCGGCGAGGTGATCGACCTCATGGCGGCGCTTCGGGCGAGCGTCGAGCGCAGCCGCGCGGCACGGGCGGCCGGCTCCGATGCGGATGGGCCGGACTCGGGATCGGCGAAGGACGAGCCCGCCGTCAAAAGTCCGAAGAAGGGTCGGAAGGCGTCGTGAGGGTCAGTCGATCTCGGTGATCGGGGCGACGGGGGCCTCACCGGCAGCCGCCTCGCGCTTGGCCTTCGCGCGCTCGCGGAAGTAGTGCCACACCGTCACAAGCGCGGTGCCGCCGACGGCGGCGAGGAGGATCAGGTCGATGTACTTCTGCACGAACCATGCCACCGGCGGAATATATCCGATGAGGTAGCCGAAGATCGTGAGTCCGAAGCCCCACAGGATCGCCCCGACCAGGTTGTACAACGTGTATTTGCCCTTGTGCATGTGCCCGACGCCGGCGGCCACCGGGGCGAAGGTGCGGACGATCGGCACGAATCGCGCCAGGATGATCGTCAACCCGCCGTAGCGCTCGAAGAACCTGTTGGTGCGCTCGACGTTCTTGCGGCTGAACAGCCCGGACTCGCGCCGTTCGAACACCGCGGGACCGCCCTTGTGGCCGAGGTAGAAGCCGACCTCACCGCCGAGGAACGCGGACAGGCCGATCAGGAGAGCGACCACCCAGACGTTGAGCCCGAAGACGCCGCCCGGGGCGTAGGCCTGCGGGTGGGAGAGGAGACCGGAGATCACCAGGAGCGTGTCTCCGGGCAGCAGGAACCCCACCAGGAGCCCGGTTTCGGCGAACACGATGAAGCACACCACGAGCAGCGCCCAGGGGCCGGCGGCACCGATGATGGTCTCCGGGTCGAGCCAGGGGATGAGAGCTAGCGAGTGCACAGGGGTCCCGTCGGTCGCGATTGGGTCGGCGGATGGGGATGCCGCGAAGCGGGCATCGTGCGGAAGGTGGGACTTGAACCCACACGCCGTGAGGCACAGGAACCTAAATCCTGCGTGTCTGCCAATTCCACCACTCCCGCGGGCCGCTTCAGTCTACCGAGGGCCCGCCGACCGCTCCCGGCTGCGTGGGCTCCGTCCCGGCGACTTGCCAGCTTCGTGGGCGTCGGGTCTAGCGTGGAGCGATGATCCCGGACAGCTGGATGCCGCATCGCCGCGCCGACGGGGAGACCGTCGGCTTCATCGTCTTCGACGGCGACCTCTTCGTGCCGCACGACCTGCTCGGCCGACCGCTCGCAGGTCCGGTGGAGTGGGACGAGGCCGAGGCCGCGGTGGAGGAGCGTGGGCTGTCGTGGCTGGCCGAGCCGCTCGTGCTGCAGCTGGAGCCGCCGCGGCGCGTGCGCGTCGTGGAGGTCTCGCCCGCGCGCGTCGTGGTCGTCGACGACGACTTCGGCGCCGCGCAGAACGTCGATGCGCGCGACCTCCAGCGGTGGGAGTTCGAGCTGCCGCTTCAGGTCGGCCTGCGTCCCCTCGATCCCCGGGTTCACTGGTCCTAGATGTACGCGCAGGGGTGCGGTCGGCGTACATCCAGGACAAGTGAACCGGGGGTGGGAGCGCGCTGACGGCGCTCGTCTTCGCCTGCCTGTGGATAACTTCTGAGCCGCCTCCGCCGTACCGGGCAGGATGCCTGACGTGAGCCTCGCGTACGCGTCCGACCCGGTGATGACGGCGACCGACCGCGTGGCGGCGCGCGTGCGCGAACGGCTGCGCGCGGAACAGGCCGACCCCGCGCGCGACCCCGACCGCGCGGCGCAGGTCGCGCGTGACGAGGTGCGCAGGCACAACGACTTCGCTCTGGCGCGTGGCCTTGAGCTCGTCGACGACGAGGCCGCGTGCGTGCGGGAGGTGATCGCGAGCGTCGCCGGCTACGGGCCGCTGCAGGCCTACCTCGACGATCCGACAGTCGAGGAGCTGTGGATCAACGCGCCCGACCGGATCTTCGTCGCCCGGCAGGGCCGGAGCGAACGGATCCCGCTGACGCTGACCGCTGCACAGGTGCGCGACCTCGTCGAGCGGATGCTGCACGCCACCGGCCGGCGGATCGACCTCAGCCAGCCGTTCGTCGACGCGTCGCTGCCGGACGGGAGCCGCCTGCACGTCGTGATCCCGGACATCACCCGCACCCACTGGGCCGTCAACGTCCGCCGCTTCCTCACCGCGTATCGCACGCTCGACGACCTCGTGCGCATCGGCGCGCTCGACGCGGAGGCGGCCGCACTCCTGCGCGACGCGATGGCCCAGGGCCGCAGCATCCTGGTGTCGGGCCCGACCCACGCCGGAAATACCACATGGAATCTCTGACACTAGCGATCGGCGACCGCTCTGTCGGCCAATCGGACTCTGACTCCGTCACTCGATGGTCCGGTCGAAGTCGATGCGGTGTTCGGTGGGATCGAAGGCCGGCACCCCCGCCTCGGGAGCCCGTCCGGCTTTCCGGTTGTTGGCGGCGGCGGCCATGGCTGCGATGGCTTCGACGCGGGGCCGGCGGATCTGCTCGTAGGCGGTGAAGGCATCGGCGATATCAGGAAGGTCGCGCAAGGCTCGGGCGAGCTCGATTGCGCTCTCCAGAGCGAGGGAGGCACCCTGGCCCGAGGTGGAGGACGGGGCGTGCACGGCGTCGCCGACCAGGACGACGCGGTCGCGATGCCAGTGCGGGACCGGGGGCATCCTGAGGGTGGGCCCGGTGCTGATGAGGTCATCGAGCGATGTGCGGGCGAGCAGCGTCGCAGCCGGGGCATCTCCGGCGTAGTCGGCGCGGAGCCGGGCGAGCCATTCGGCGGTGGGGATGGCGGCGATCTCTCTCGACGTGAGCGCTTCGCTCGCGAGTGCGGCGTACCAGCAGATACGGCCGTCCGGCAGTCGCCAGTAGCCGAGGAACCGCTGGCCGAAGGCGAAGTGCATGACCCCGGGTTCGGCGTGCACCCCGTCGGGGTCGGTCGCCGCGCCGAAGCCGAGCACGCCTTCGAATACCGGGGCCGGGGCATCCGGGTCGATGAGGGTCCGGATGGTCGAGTGGATCCCGTCGGCGCCGATGAGCAGGTCCGCCTCCCGGACGGAGCCGTCCGCGAGCCGGGCCGTGACCGCGTGCGCCGAGCTGGAGATGTCCGTCACGGCGGCGCCGTACCGGATCTCGGCACCGGTGGAGGCGGCGTGCTCGGACAGGATGCGAGCGAGCAGGTCCCGCGGCAGCACGTATCCGCCTCCCGGATGCCGGGCGAACACCTGGCCGGCCGCGTCGGCCATCTGGACCTCGGTGATGAGCTGGGCGGCATCCGTGACCGGGGTTTCGGCGCCCAGCGTCCGCAGCACGTCGAGGCCGTTGGCGGCAAGGGTGAGGATCGCGCCGACGCCGTCCGCGGGGCCCGGATGCGATTCGACGATCGTGGAACGGACTCCGATCCTTGCCAGGGCCAATGCGGCAGCGGGGCCGGCGATGCCGCCGCCGACGATGAGCGCAGTACGGAGCGATTGCATGGGTGACCTCGATTAGTTGAATTCAACCAGTTGAATTCAACTATGCGCAGATATGATGGCCGGATGCAAGCCGCGCATCTTCGCACTGCGCTCTCCGTCGTCGTTCTCGGGATGGTGAGCGAAGAGCAGCTGCACCCGTATGCGATGCGGAGGCGGATCGAGGAGCGCGCCTATGACCGGCTGCCCGGAGTGAAGGTGAGCTCGCTCTATGACGTCGTGCGCCGCCTCGCCGTCGAGGACCTCATCCGCGCGAATGAGCCCGCGCGTACCGGCAACCGTCCGGAGCGCACTACGTTCGCCATCACCCCGGCGGGCCTGGAGGCGCTGCTGAGCTGGATCGAGCACACGCTTGCCGACGATGCCGACCCGGACGGCCTTCCCGCCGCGCTGTCGTTTATGTACTCGCTCGGCCGCGACCGCGCTGTCACGGTGCTCCGGGCCCGCGAGCAGCGGATGACCGAGGCCATCGACGCCGACGAACGCGCACTGACCTGCGCGGTATCCGTCAACCCCATCTTCGTCTCAGAGCACCGATACCAGCTTGCCCGCCGGCGTGCCGAGCGCGACTGGCTTGCCGGCTTCCTCGCTGAGCTCGACAGCGGCACGCTGGACTGGCCGCAGTGAGTCCGGCCCCGAAGCGACGCGCCAACGGTCCGGGTGGCAAGTTGCGGCCGGCGGCCGCGCGGCGAATCTCGCCGGGCGCAGTCGGCGTGCCGTCATAGCCGGCGAGCGAAGGCCGGCAAACGCGTCACATCACGCGCAGGACTGAACCGCATGCTGTCAGGGATCACAAACTGGCAATACCACATGGAATCTCTGACGCACAGGGCATGACCGTTGCGAGAGCGAGTGGGTGACCTCGCCGGACATGACTGAGGGGGTGGGCGGCTACGCCGCCCACCCCCTCAGTCATGCTGTTGCGTCTACGCTCCGATGGCCTCGTAGCGAGCCGACTTCATGGCCTCGCTTTGTCGGCGCACGCGGCGTCGCTCGCCGGCCTCATGGATGCGGACGCGGAGTAGGAGGATGAGGCTGACCGGCCCCATGATGAGGAACTTGAGTGCGTTCCAGATGAACAGGATCACGAGCAGATTGAGCCAGCCAGGGCCTCCATCTGTGATGACGTTGGTGCAGATGCTCGCGGTGAGCAGGTACGGGACAGCCAGGAGCATCGCCGGGACGCCCCATTTGAGGCCGCGGCGTGTGCGGATCAGGTCGAGCAGGATGTTCGTCGGCATGTAGCGGCGAAGGAAGTAGCGGGTGTGGACGCTTGCCGCCCAGAGCAGTCGAAGCATGGTCGGGCCTCTCATCAGACGTGTCTCTCCGTCGAGGAGGCAGAACATGATGAGTGGCCCCGAAGGGACTGTCCCGAAGGACCCGCAGAGATTGGAACGCTGCCTCTGCTTCAAGGGTACGACTTGATGGCGACATTCGTAAGAGGTGCGCCGGCTGCGCCTACAGGGCCGGCCCGACCCGCTCTGGCCCGGTGCGACGGCTCGGTTCCTGTGACTGCCGTTCGGCGTCGGCAAGGCTCCGAGCTCGGTCGAGGGCCGCACGGGCTCGGGCGGCGTCAATCTTCTGTGCGTCGCCCTCGGCCGGTGCTCCGAGCGGCGAGGCATCGGTGACGTTGTAGCGATCGCGGTAGGCAGCGACCGTGTGCGCGGCCTGTCGCCAGGCAGCCGCGGTACGGGTCTGCTTCGGTTGAGCCCCAAGCGTCGTCGTCCAAGTCTGGCCCTGGGTGAGTGCGGCGTCGAGGAGCGCGGCGGCGCGGGCTTCGATGAGGTCGCGCCGCTCGGAGAGCGCCTGCCGGAGCTCGGCGCTCATGGTGCCGGTCGCTTCGGGGATCAGCCCGGCGATAAGTCGCGACGTCTTGCGGGCGCGCCCGGAGCCGGCGGGCCGCTGTGTGGCCTTGGCGACGCGGTAGTGGAGGACGGCGGCGATGTCGTCGGCGTCGGTGAACCCGCGTGCGGCGACGAGGCGCGGTAGCAGCAGGTCGATGTCGTGGTGGTTGGCCTCGGCCCGGCGCAGCTCGGCGGTCAGCGCACCGAACGCCGGGGAGCTGATCGCGGCCTCCGCCTCGTCCTCGGTGAGCCCGGAGGCTTGGACGAGGCTCGCCCAGCGGTCGTGCTGAGCAGCGGCGGCGATGGTCTCGTACTCGGCGGCGAGCTGGGCGATCGACCCCCAGGTGTCTTGTTCGGCGGTGATTGTCTCGTGGGCGGAGAGCTCGGCGCCGACGTGCTGGAGCACCCCGTACAGCACGGATCGGGCGGTGGCTTCGCTGTTGTCGCCGGGGTGCGGTCCCTCGTGCGAATCGTCGGGCTTGTCGACGGCGACGTATGCCAGGTTCGCGTCGCGGCCGCGAGTGAGGGCCACGTACAGGTTCTCCCTGGTCATGGCCGCGTCGACCAGGACGTGCGAGTGGTCGATGGTGATGCCCTGCGCTCGGTAGGAGGTGACGGCGTAGCCGAGGTCGAGGTGTTCGGCCACGTAGTCGGCCGGGAGGACGACCGACCCACCCCGCTTGCGGGTTGCCCGGCGGAGCGTGAGGGAGCCGTCGTCGCGGACCTCTGTGACTGTCCACCTGTCGCCGTTGCGGACCCAGCCGCGGCCGGCGCGCAGGCGCCGGTCGTTGTGCCGAGTGATGACCGAATCCCCCGGCTGCGGCTCTGGTGCCGTCGTGCAGTTCGACCTCGCGCAGCGCGTTCACTGTGCCGTCGAGGATCAGGTCAGTGCGGGCGCGCTGGTTCAGCGTGAGGACGGATTCGTTGGAGTCGGTGACCAGGACCGTCGCTCGTCCAGCGAGCCAGTCGGCCCGCCATGCGGCGTAGGCGGCGTCGATCATCGCCTCGGTGTCCCCGCTGGTAACCCGGCCGTGCTTCATGTAGGTGTCGATGACCTCGGTGCGGCCGTGGCGAAGGCCGAGGGAGGCGGTTTTCTCCCACGGGTTCGTGAAGCGGTGGATGTCGACCAGCTCGGGTGCGTCGCTCCGGTCGTGAACGAGGAGCGAGAACGCGCCGGAGGCGGTCGGGGACTGGAGCTGGCCGTAGTCTCCGACGAGCAGCACCTTCGCCCCGGCCTCGGCCGCGAGATTCGTGATGCGGTCGAGGGAGAGCGTTCCGGCCAGGGATGCCTCGTCCACGATGACGAGCTGCCCCGTGTGGAAGGTGGCGCCGGTGCGCTCGTGGACCTCCCACCACTTCGCCGTGTTCTCGGTCTGAATGCCGAGGTCGTCGGCCAAGACCTGCGCCGCGACTGCGGACGGCGCGAGCCCGACTACGCTTCCGGGGCCGTGCTCGTGCTCCCACGCCCGGCGCAGCGCCGACATGGCCGTCGTCTTGCCCGCCCCGGCGGGGCCGACCAGGACATCGACGATGCGGCCGGAGACGGCGATCTTCGCCAACGCTCCTGCTTGGTCGTCGCCAAGCGTGTGCCCCTTCCGGTCGGGCCGCGTTGCGATCCGCTCGACCACCGCGAGGGGGACGGTCGGGCCGGTCGTGGTGCGTGCGCGCTCGAGGAGGCGGTCTTCGGCGGCCAGCAGGACCTCGGAGGAGAACACGGTCGAGTGCTTCGGCCGGAACACCGAGGTTCCGTCTGGCCGCTGGAACACCGCCTGACTGGATGCGAGTTCGGGCGGGGTCAGCCGCAACGAGTCGGCCTCGGCCGCGTCCACGACCAGGCCGACGATCGTCTCCCGATCCTCGGTTGAGGCGAATCGGTAGCTCATCGTCTGCCGGGCCGCCTCGGCGGTCAGGTTCCACCGCCGCCAGGTGGAGCGCTTCTCGCCGACCGTCTCGATCACGGACTGCCCCAGGGATGCGATCACGTCCAAGGGGATGTCGTCGGCGCGCAGCAGCAGCGGCTCCTCTTTCGCCGCAACCCCGCGCGCCCAGGAGGTCGCGTCTGCTCCGAGGATGCGGCCGGCGCGTTGCCGCCAATCGGCGGTGAGGTCGGCGAGGGAGTGGACCTCCTTCTCCGGTCGCGTGGTGAGGGTGGCCTGGGCGCGGAGCTTCACGATCGTCGCCGGCGAGGGCCTGCGTCCGTGCTCGGTGACGTACTGCTCGATGAGGCGATCGGTCTCGGCGTCGATGTGCCGTGACCGGGTGGAGAACTCGGCCACCAGCTCCTCCGGCACCCCGGCGATCGCCCACGCCGGATTCCGGTCCCGTCCCATCTCGCGGGCCTCCCACTCCACGCCGAACATCCGGGTCAGGTGGTCGGCGAACACCGCCTCGTGCAGCTCCGACAAGGCGACCGTCGCCGCGTGCATCGGACGACCGTCGAGGGAGCGCCATTTGCCGTCGAGGACGGTCTGCACCTTGTTCGAGATGACGACATGCGTGTGCAAGTGCGGGTCACCCGCCCGAGAGTCGTAGTGGTCGTAGGCGGTGGCGATCAGCCCGTGAACGTCGACCTGTGCAACCGCGCCGTTGCGGCCGGTTGCGCCCGTGCGGGTGGCCGCAACCTCCCGTTCCATGAACGCAACCACCTCCGCAACCGCCGCATGATGCGCCTGCCCGATCAGGG
>NZ_JASGFE010000012.1:0-60989 GCF_047605725.1 Microbacterium sp. | reverse complement strand
GATCGGCTTCATCCTGTTCATCCTCGCGATGGCCGAGGGCTTCACCGGCTACTCGTTGCCCGACGACCTGCTGTCGGGCAACGGCCTGCGCATCATCGACGGCATGATCAAGGGCATCCCGCTCATCGGTGTGTGGACCTCCTACCTGCTCTTCGGCGGCGAGTTCCCGGGCACGCAGATCGTGGGGCGTCTGTACACGCTGCACATCCTGCTGCTGCCGGCCATCCTGCTGGCACTGCTGGTCGTGCACCTGATGCTCATGATCGTGAACAAGCACACCCAGTTCGCCGGCCCTGCCCGCACGAACAGCAACGTCGTGGGCTACCCGATGATGCCGGTGTACATGTCGAAGATGGGCGGGTTCTTCTTCATCGTCTTCGGTGCGATCGTGATGATGGCCACCTGGGTGCAGATCAACCCCATCTGGAACTACGGCCCCTACGACCCCTCCCCCGTCTCGGCGGGCACACAGCCCGACTGGTACATCGGGTTCGCCGACGGCGCGCTGCGCCTCGCACCGTCGAACTGGGACATCCCGCTGGGGAACTACACGCTGTCGATGGGCATCATGACGCCCCTGCTGGCGCTCGTCGTCTTCATCGTGCTCGTCGCGATCTACCCCTTCATCGAAGCCTGGGTCACGGGCGACGAGCGCGAGCACCACATCGCCCAGCGCCCGCGCAACGCCCCGACCCGCACCGCGATCGGCGCCGCCGGCGTCGTGTTCTACGCGACTCTGTGGGCCGCGGCCTCGTCCGACATCCTGGCGACGCACTTCCATCTCACGATGGAGGGCGTCATCCGCTTCCTGCAGATCGAGCTTTTCCTCGGTCCCATCGCCGTGTACTTCATCGCGAAGCGCGTCTGCATCGCCCTGCAGAAGAAGGACCGCGAGATCGTGCTGCACGGCTACGAGTCGGGGCGCATCGTGCGCCTCCCCGGCGGTGAGTTCCAGGAAGTGCACAAGCCCGTGGGCGAGTACGAGCGCTGGCGCCTGGCCGACTACGAGACGTATCAGCCGCTGATCGTGCGCCCGGACGCCCACGGCAGGATCTCGGGCGGCCAGAAGCTTCGTGCCTGGTTCTCGCGCTGGTTCTTCGAGGACCGGCTCACTCCGATCACCGAGACCGAGTACCGCGAGGCGCTGGAGCACCAGCAGCACGTGCTGCACGATCACGGCGAGGGGCGCACCCCCTACTCCCTCCCCGAACACCACGAGTCCGACGAGGACGGCGCCGAGAAGCACTGATCGTCTCTTCTTCCCCTAGGGGAAGAGCAGGTCGAGCCTGCCGGTGATCTCCTGGCCGTCCACAAGCCATGCGGAGCGGTACCGGTCGAGCGTCGTGCACGGGTGCGAGATGCCGAGCCCGACGAGGTCGCCGACCCTGAGCTCCTCCGACCCGAGAACGAGGTGCTGGTCGTAGAGCCCGTCCGTCCGGCAGGAGGGCAGCGGCGAGGTCCGCCCGCTGCGGTGACGGTGCAACGCGACGGGAAGCCCCGCATCCGCGCCGAGATCCCGTCTCCCTGCCGCGACGACGGCGACGCCGCGCTCCGGCGCCGAGACGACGGGTGCCCAGACGGTGATGGCCGGCGCGAAGCGCGGCGCGCCGAAGGCCGAGCCGATCTCCCGCTGCGCCGCGGCGTACTTGCCGTGATCGTGGAACGCGTAGCAGCCGCTGCGCAGCACGAGCCTCCCGCCGGCGCTCCGCACGGCCGGCAGCAGCCGTTCCAGCACGGCAGGATACAGATCCGACCCGCCGAAGGTGACGAGAGGCTCCCCGGGGAGCAGGCGCGCATCCTGCAGCGCGTGCAGGAGGTGGATCGCCCGATCGAGATAGGCCGCCACGGCGGCGTCCCTGCCCTCGTCGGCCGAGAGCGACCACAGCACGCCCTCGTAGCCGGCCAGGCCCTCCAGCCGCAGGTGCGGTGCGGCCGCGACCGCGCGCGCCACCGCCAGCGCCGCCTCGGCGGTGCGCACGCCCGTGCGCCATCCGCTCGCCCCCACGTCGACGACCGCCCCGATCACGACCTCGCCCGATGCGCGCGCCGCGGCATCCGACAGGGCGCGCACGCCGTCGACGGAGTCGCAGAAGACGATGACGTCGAGAGCGGTGTCCGAGGCGAGTCGGGCGACGAGCGCATCGAGGTCGTCCCCCGCGACGATCTCGCTCGCGATGAGCAGCCGCCCGCCGCCCGCACCGGCCATCACCAGCGCCTGGGCGACGGTCGCCACGGTGCAGCGCTCGGCGCCCGCCCGTCGCTGCATCTCCCAGACCTGCGGGCTCATGTGCGTCTTCACGTGCGGGGCGAGCCCCACGCCGAGCCCCGCCAGGAAGGCCGCCATGGCGTCGATGTTGCCCTGCAGGGCACGGCGGTCGACAGTCAGGATCGGCGTGGTGAGTCCCGCATCGAGCACCGGCCGCCCGAGGGGCAGAGCGCCGTCGGGACGCTCGCCCTTGCGGACGGCCATCATCGCCGCCGGGTGCGCCTCAGCGGGCGAAGTTGCCGCGATAGTACTCGTACACCCAGCCGAAGAGCCCGACGACCAGCAGCCCCGCGGCGACCGGGATGAGGAAGTGCGCGGTCGCGAGTGCGATCACGGCGATCGCGACGGCGCTGGCGAGCACGAGCGGCCACCACGACCACGGGCTAAACTCACCGAACTCGGGGTCGGCGTCGTCGATCTCGGCGGTGAGAGTGTCCTCCGGCAGTTCGACGCCCTGCTGCGCCTGGTGGTTGCGGCGGATGAAGAAGGCGATGAGCCCCGCCATGAACGAGGTGAACAGCAGCGCGACGCTGCCGGTCCACTCGACGTAGCCGTCGGCGATCAGGTTCCACACCGTGTAGGTCACGGTGCAGGCGAAGAAGAACGCCGTGAGCACCCACCAGAGAACGATCTGAGACTTCATGTCAGCTCACCTTCGCTTCCGCCGGCTGGGCCTCCGCAGGAACCTCGGCCGCTTCGGGATGGTTCAGGTCGAAAGCGGGCCGCTCGCTGCGGATGCGCGGGATCGACGTGAAGTTGTGCCGCGGCGGCGGGCAGGTCGTCGCCCATTCGAGCGAGCCGCCGTAACCCCACGGATCGTCGACCGTCACGCGCGCGCCGGTACGGGCGGTGATCCACACGTTGAGGAAGAAGGGCAGCAGCGAGGCGCCGAGGATGACCGCGCCGACCGTGGACAGCTGGTTCTGCCATCCCCACACCGCCGCCTCGGCAACCGAGTAGTCGGCGTAGCGGCGCGGCATTCCGTCGACGCCCAGCCAGTGCTGGATGAGGAAGGTCATGTGGAAACCGATGAACAGCATCCAGAAGTGGACGTAGCCGAGACGCTCGTTCAGCATCTTGCCCGTCCACTTGGGCCACCAGAAGTAGAACCCGGCGAACATCGCGAACACCACGGTGCCGAACACCACGTAGTGGAAGTGCGCGACGACGAAGTACGAGTCGCTGAGGTTGAAGTCCAGCGCGGGCGAGGACAGGATGACGCCGGTCAGTCCGCCGAACACGAACGACACGAGGAACCCGAGCGCGAACACCATGGGGGTCTCGAAGGTGATCGAGCCCCGCCATATCGTCCCGATCCAGTTGAAGATCTTCACGCCCGTGGGCACGGCGATGAGCATCGTCATCAGTGCGAAGAACGGCAGCAGCACGGCGCCGGTGACGTACATGTGGTGCGCCCACACCGAGACCGAGAGCGCGGCGATCGCGATGGTCGCGTAGACGAGCGTCTTGTAGCCGAAGATCGGTTTGCGGCTGAACACCGGGAAGATCTCCGACACGATGCCGAAGAACGGCAGCGCGATGATGTAGACCTCCGGGTGGCCGAAGAACCAGAACAGGTGCTGCCAGAGGATGACGCCGCCGTTCTCCGGGTTGTAGATCTGCGCGTCGAACACGCGGTCGAGCCCGAGGCCGAACATCGCGGCCGCCAGCACGGGGAACGCCATCAGGATGAGCAGCGAGGTGATGAGCGTGTTCCACGTGAAGATCGGCATCCGGAACATCGTCATGCCCGGGGCGCGCATCGTGATGATGGTCGTGATGAAGTTGACGCCACCGAGGATGGTGCCGAAGCCGGACAGCGCGAGGCCGAAGACCCAGAGGTTCCCCCCGAGCCCCGGCGAGAACGTCGTGCTCGAGAGCGGGGCGTACGCGAACCATCCGAAGGACGCCGCCCCCTGCGGGGTGAGGAAGCCGCCGACGGCGATCATGCTCCCGAAGAAGTACAGCCAGAACGCGAAGGCGTTGAGGCGGGGGAACGCGACGTCGGGAGCGCCGATCTGGAGCGGCATGAGCACGTTCGCGAAGCCGGCGAAGAGCGGCGTCGCGAACATGAGCAGCATGATCGTGCCGTGCATCGTGAACAGCTGGTTGTACTGCTCCTTGGTCGGGATGACCTGCATCCCGGGCTCGAACAGCTCGACGCGGATGATCAGCGCCATGACGCCGCCGAGCAGGAAGAACAGCACCGACGCGATCAGGTACATGTAGCCGATCGTCTTGTGGTCGGTGGAGGTGATCCACTTGACGACGATGTTGCCCTTCTGCTCGACGCGTGACGCGCTCAGCAGCGCTGCCTGCCGCGGCGGCAGTGTCGTCGGCCGGGCGTGCGTCTCACCCTGGAGCGGAAGTGTCGTCGCCATCAGTGGCCTCCCTCGGACTCTGAGCTGCTGCCATTGCCGGGCAGGTTCTGCAGCCGGACGTATGCCTCGTTGATGTCGCCGGTCTGGCCCTGCTCGCGCAGCGAGTCGAGGTAGTCCTCGTACTCGGACTCGCTGACGACCTTCACGTTGAAGAGCATCATCGAGTGGTATTCACCGCACAGCTCAGCGCACTTGCCGGCGTACTCTCCCTCGCGGGTGGGCGTGAACGACCAGTAGTTGTCGCGGCCGATGTACAGGTCCTTCTTGTACAGGAAGTCGATGATCCAGAACGAGTGCGCGACATCGCGCGACTGCAGCTTGATCTTGACCTCTTTGTCGACCGGAAGGACGAGCGTGGGCAGCTCGCTGACGATGTCGCCCTTCTCGTCGGTCTGCGCCTGGACGCCCATCGTCCACACCGCGTCGGAGGTCTCCTCGCAGTCGTCGCCGTTGTACTGGAAGTCCCACGCCCACTGCTTGCCGATGGCGGTGATGCAGACGTCCGGGTCCTCGTACTGCGTCTCCAGGATGTTCTGATCGCGCGCGGTGAAAGCGAAGAAACCGACGATCAGGATGAGCGGGACGATCGTGTAGAAGATCTCGATCGGCATGTTGTAGCGCAGCTGAACCGGCAGGCCGGTCTGACCCCTGCGACGACGGTAGGCGATCGCAGCCCAGCCCAACAGGCCCCACGTGATCACGCCGACGCCGAGCAGCACGAGCCACGAGTTGACCCAGAGGCCCGAGACCATCGCGGTGTGGTTGGTGGCCTGGCTTCCGTCATCGAGGAATCCCGGCAGGTAGCCGTTCAACTCGGTCGGGGTGCATGCGGCCAGAGAGACAGCCGTGACGATCCCGAGCGGGATGACGGCCCAGCGGAGGCGGCGTTGGGAGCGCACGGTTCACCTTTCCGGGTCGCGACAAGATCTGCCGTCAGTCTAGGGCAATCCTCCCACCCGATTCAGGTCATCCCCCCAGGAAATTCTCACTGTCGTCGGAGACCCGTGCCCGCGGTCAGTGGAAACTGTCGCCGCAGGCGCAGCTGCCGGCGGCGTTCGGGTTGTCGATCGTGAACCCCTGCTCCGAGATCGTGTCCTTGAAGTCGATGGTCGCACCGTCGAGATAGGGCACCGACATGTCGTCGACGATGACCTCGACACCGTCGAAGTCGACCGTCTGGTCGCCGTCGAGGAGGCGCTCGTCGAAGTAGAGCTGGTAGATCAGGCCGCTGCATCCGCCCGGCTGCACCGCCACGCGCAGGCGCAGGTCGTCGCGGCCCTCCTGGTCGAGCAGGCTCCGCACCTTCGCGGCGGCAGCGGGAGTGAGCAGGACGCCGTGCGCGGATGTCTGCTCGGCGGCGAGGGCGGTGTCGGTCATGACTCTCCCGGGGTGTCGGGCCGTTATCAGACGGCGGGATGCCACGATTCTACGCCGTGCGAGCGCGAGGCGGCCGGAACGCCGACGTACGCCCGCCGTCGCGTGCACCGACGGGCAGCGAGCGATGAATCATGCATAACATGCATGATTCATATAGCCCCGCGCTGGTAGCGCGGGCCTGACCGAGGTATGACATGAGCCAGATCCCCGCCCTCACCGTCGCGGGCGCCATCAACATCGACCTCACCGCGCACACCGCGCGCGCTCCCGGACCCGGCGAGACCGTCGCCGACGGCATGCTCTCTCGCCACCCCGGCGGCAAGGGCGCCAATCAGGCGATCGCCGCCGCGCGCCTGGGCGCAGCCGTCCGCCTCATCGGCGCGGTCGGCGACGACGACGACGGGCGCGCGATGACCGCGAACCTCGCCGCGGCCGGCGTCGACGTCGGCGGGGTGCAGGTCACCGATCAGCCCACCGGCACGGCCCTCATCGTCGTCGACGACACCGGCGAGAACTCGATCGTGGTCTGCCCCGGGGCCAACAGTCGGATCGATGTCGAGCGGCTCCGCGTCGACCCGCACACCGCGGTGCTCGCTCAGCTGGAGATCCCGGTGGACGTCGTGGAGGCGGTCGTCGGCGCCACCGACGGGTTCGTCGCCGTCAACGCCTCGCCGGCGAGCAGGATGTCGCCGGCGCTGATCGCGCGCGGCGACCTGTTCATCGTCAACGAGCACGAGTTCGCGGCGCTCCCCGAGCTGCGCGATGCTCCGCTCACCGCCGTCACGCGCGGCGCGCGCGGCGCCGTGCTGCTGCGCCGGGGACGGACGATCGCCGAGGCGTCGGCCGTCGCGACGTCGATCGTCAGCACCGTCGGAGCCGGTGACGCGTTCGCGGCGGCGCTGACGATCGGACTGCTGCAGGGCGACGACGTGCAGGTCGCTCTGCAGCGCGCCTGCGCGGTCGGCGCCGCGGCCGTCGCGGATCCGCGTTCGCAGCCCGCCCTGTCTCGACTCGCCGACTACGCGGGTTCGCAGTGAACGTGGAGCCGCTGTCGATCGGTACCCTTCTGTGACCTCGGGGCCACGTGACAGAGCGTAGATTTTTGTTCGAATGTCGGAGGCCTCTGAGAGAATGAAGCATGTCATTCTTCACCGACCTGCAGGCACAGCTCGACGCGCTGCGTGCCCTGGTCGGCGATGACATCGAAGCCGTCGCCGTACCTGGCGCGGTCGCGCGGCTCGGTGACGACGAGGTCGTCGCCGTGATCGCGACGGCCTCCGCGCTCGCGCGCGGGTGCGAGTCGCTGCGGATCGCAGCATCCGGCGTCGCAGCCGCCCGCTCGACCCGCGAGGCGGGCCATAGCGGCCTCGCCCAGGTGCGCGGACACCGCTCCCCCGTCTCCCTGATCCAAGACCTCACGGGCTCCACACGCGCCGACGCGGCCAAGCACGTCCGGCTCGGAGAGTCGCTCGCCACCTCGCACGGCGACGACGAGAGCCGCCCGTGGCACGCACCGCTCAGCGACGCGCTGCTGGCCGGGTCGATCACGTCGGCTCAGCACGACGCGATCATCCGCGGGCTCGGTGAGCCGGCGCCGGACGACGCCGACGACCCGGCGTCCGTCGCGGAAGCCGCCCAGGTGTGGTCGCTCGCCGCGACCGAACTGATCGGGGAGGCGCCCGAGCGCACGGTGGAGGAGCTCGCGCGCACCGCACGGACGGTGCGCGACCACCTCGACCCCGAAGGCGCGCAACGCAGGTTCGACGAGCGGTTCGAGGGCAGGTCGTTCCGGATGTGGACCGATGCCGACGGCCGCAGGCGTGGCTCCATCAGCTTCGACGACGAGGCGTACGCGTGGCTCCAGTCAGCCATCGCCGCGGCGATGCGGCCCCGCCGCGGCGGCCCGCGCTTCGTCGACCCTCAGGAGAAGGCGGAGGCCGAGGAGCTCACGGCAGACCCCCGCCCGAACGACAGCTCACCTACGACCTCGTCATCGACATCCTCCGCGCCGGCATGCTCGCAGACGCCAAGACCGTCTTCGGCGCGAGACAGGCCGGGGTGCGCGTGCTCATCGCCGAATCCGCCCGTGCCGCACATGCGGCCGGAGCTCCTGCCGTCGGCGTCACCGAAGACGAACCGACCGCCCTGCCCGCGTGGCTCGTGGAGCAGCACGCCTGCGACACCGGGACGACGGAGCTCAGGATCGACCCGGACGGGAACCCGCTGTATCTGGGCCGGGAGGCACGCCTCTTCTCGCCGCGGCAGCGGATCGCGCTCGCGACCCGTGACGGCGGATGCCGGTTCAAAGGCTGCGACCGGCCCGCGTCGTACTGTGAGGCCCATCACATCGACCACCACGCCGAGGGTGGGAAACCCGATATCGACCGGGGCATTCTCCTCTGCCGCTTTCATCACATGGCGTTGCACCACGGAGGCTGGCGCATCACCCGCGACGGCCTCGGCGACTTCCTGCTGCATCCGCCCGACGGCAGCGCGGCGATCGTCCTGAAACCGAGACTCGCGTGCACGTACGCGTGGGCAGGCATCGATCCGCCGCCGAGACGATTCCGGTCCGTCGCGTGAGACCGCCGAGAATTGTGCCGAAGCTCCCCTGTGTTCAGACCGTGCGGGCGTCCAGGCTCTCCAGCAGCAGCGCCTCCGACACGAGAGCGTGCCGGAAGGTGTCCAGGTGCAGCGACTCGTTCGGGCTGTGCGCCATCGAATGCGGGTCCTCGACCCCGGTCACCAGGATCTGCGCGCCGGGGAACTCGCGGAGGAGATCGGCGATGAACGGGATCGAACCGCCGACCCCGATGTCCACCGGCGCGACGCCGTAGCCTGCCTCCAGCGCCGACCGGGCGCTCGCCACCGCCCACCCGTCGGCGTCCACGAGGAACGCATCGCCGCAGTCGACGTCGGAGAACTCCAGCTGCGCCCCGAACGGGGCGTGCGCGCGCAGGTGCGCCTCCACAGCGGCATAGGCCTCGCTCGCGGGCTGACCCGGTGCCACACGCACGCTCACGACGACCCGGACCTCGGGCGTGAGCGTGTTCGAGGCGTTCACGACGCTCGGCGCGTCGATGCCGGTCACCGTGATCGACGGCTTGTTCCAGATGCGGCTGAGGATCGTCCCCCGGCCGATCGGTCGTACGCCCTCCGGCAGCCCGGCCTCGTCGCGCAGCGTCTCCTCGGCGTAGTCCGGCGTGACGGCATCCCGCTCGGCGAGACCGTGCACGGCGACCGCCCCGTCGTCGTCCCACAGCGTCGCCAGAAGCCGCACCGTCGCCATCATCGCGTCGGGCACCGCGCCGCCGAACATGCCGGAGTGCGAGGCGTGGTCGAGCGTGCGCACCGTCATCGTGAACCGGGCGTTGCCGCGCAGCGACACCGTGAGGGCGGGCGTCGCGGCATCCCAGTTGCCCGAGTCCGCCACCACGATGACGTCCGCCCGGAGCGCATCGGCATTCTCGCTCAGGAAAGCGGCGAACGAGCGCGAACCGGCCTCCTCCTCGCCCTCGATGAACAGGTTCACCCCGAGGTCGAAATCGTGCCCGAGCACCTCGGTGAGCGCCCGCAGCGCCCCGACATGGGCCATGATGCCCGCCTTGTCGTCGGCCGCGCCGCGCCCGTACAGGCGCCCGCCACGCACCGTCGGCTCGAACGGCGGCGATTGCCACCGCGACTCGTCGCCCACCGGCTGCACGTCGTGGTGGGCGTACAGGAGGATCGTCGGCCTGCCGCGGCGGGCGGCGCGCGTGGCCAGCACCGCCGGCATCCCCCGCTCCCCCGTCCCGGGGACGACGGCGCTGCGCACCTCCACCCGGTCGAAGATCCCGAGCCCGTCCAGGAGCGACTTCACCGCGGCGGCGCTGCGCTCGACCGGCGCCCGGTCGAAACCCGCGAACGCGACCGAGGGGATGCGCACGAGCGCACCGAGATCGGCGAGCGCGGCGGGAACGGCGGCAAGCGCCGCCTCACGGACGGCGTCGGAACGGGACAGGTCGGAGGTCATGCGGGTAATCTTATGAGGCACCCCTCCCACCGAACCCGAGGACGATTCCGTGGCCAAGACGCCTTCCGCCTCCGCGCCTGACGCACCCGAGGCGCCCGCAGGACCCGGAAAGAACCGCCCGACGCCGTCGCGCGCCGAGCGCGAGGCCGCCCGCAAGCGCCCGCTCGTGGCCGACACGAAGGAGGCGCGCGCGCGCGCAAAGGCAGAGCTGGCCGCCAAGCGCGAACGGGCCCGTCAGGGGATGGCCGCCGGCGAGGAGCGCTATCTTCCGGCGCGCGACCGGGGTCCGCAGCGCCGCTTCGCGCGCGATTTCACGGATGCCGGGCTGCACCTCGGCGAGGCGATGATGCCCGCGATGGTCGTCGTGATCCTCCTGAGCCTCATCCCCATCACCGCGGTCTCCTACTGGGGCTTCGTCGCGCTCTGGGTCTACATCCTGTTCGTGGTCGGCGACATGGTCATCCTGAGCATCCGCGTGAAGCGGGCGGCCGCAGCCAAGTTCGGCAAGGAACGGATGGAGAAGGGCCTCGGCTGGTACGCGAGCATGCGCACGATCCAGATGCGCTTCATGCGGCTGCCCAAGCCCCAGGTCAAGCTCTTCCAGTACCCGTCCTGAGCGCGGACCGCGCGAGGGCGCGATTGATGCTGCGCGCCCAAAACGGGCCGCGGTAGAGGAACGCGGTGTACCCCTGCACGAGGTCCGCACCGGCGTCCAGCCGCTCCCGCACGTCGGCGGCGCTGTCGACGCCGCCGACCGAGACGACGCAGAACTCCGGCGGCACGACGGCGCGCACCAGGCGCAGCACCTCGAGCGAACGCGCCCGCAGCGGAGCCCCGGACAGGCCCCCGGCGCCGAGGGCCTCGACCGTCGCGGCATCCGTGACCAGCCCCGCGCGCGAGATCGTCGTGTTCGTCGCGATGAGGCCGGCCAGCCCCACATCCACGGCGAGGCGCGCGATGGCCTCCACCTCGTCGTCGGGGAGGTCGGGGGCGATCTTCACGAGCAGCGGTGTGGATGCCGCGGCCTCATGCACGGCGGCCAGCAGGGGCCTGAGCGTCTCCACGGCCTGCAGTCCGCGCAGGCCGGGAGTGTTCGGCGATGAGACGTTGACGACCAGGTAGTCTGCCACCGGCGCCACCAGTGCCGCGCTGGCGACATAGTCGGCCGTCGCCTGCTCGACGTCGACGACGCGGCTCTTGCCGATGTTCACGCCCAGCACGGGACGCGACCGACGTCGCCGCAGGGCGCGCAGCCGATCCGCGGCGGCTGCGGCGCCGTGGTTGTTGAAGCCCATGCGGTTCACGACCGCGCGGTCGGCGACGAGCCGGAACAGTCTCGGCCGGGGATTGCCCTCCTGCGGGATCGCGGTCACGGTTCCCACCTCGACGTGTCCGAACCCGAGCGCCCACAGTCCCGCGGCGCCCTGGGCGTCTTTGTCGAAGCCGGCGGCCACGCCGAACGGCGACGCGAAGCTCAGGCCCAGCGCCTCGGTGCGCAGCCGCGGCGAAGGCGCGGTGAGCCGGCGCACGAGCGGGCTCAGCGGTCGCGTGCCCAGCAGCCGGATGACCCGCATCGCGAAGTGATGCGCCGACTCCGGGTCCAGACGGGAGAGGACATGCCGGAACAGGAGCGCATACATCCCTCTCAGCGTATCGGCGCGCGTCACCGGTCGTGGTCGGAGCGCAGCTGCGCGATCGCGGCGTCGAAGTCCTCGAGCGAGTCGAACGCGCGATAGACGCTCGCGAACCGCAGGTAGGCGACCTCGTCGAGCTCGCGCAGCGGGCCGAGGATCGCCAGGCCGATCTCGTTCGTGTCCACCTGTGCCGCGCCGGTCTGGCGCACCGACTCCTCGACCGCCTGGGCGATGACGGCGAGGTCGCCCTCGGTGACCGGCCGGCCCTGGCATGCCTTGCGCACCCCGGACATGACCTTCTCACGGCTGAACGGCTCGATCACGCCCGACCGCTTGATGACGTTGAGGCTCGCCGTCTCGATCGTGGAGAACCGGCCGCCGCACTCGGGGCACTGTCGACGACGACGGATGCTGAGGCCGTCGTCGCTCGTGCGCGAGTCGATGACGCGGGAGTCGGGGTGACGGCAGAACGGGCAGTGCATGGCGGGGCCAGACTACCCCTCGAACCGCGCCGTCACGGCCTCGCCGTGCGCGGGGAGGGCCTCCGCCTCGGCGAGCGCGACGATCTCGTCGCGCACCGCGGCGAGCGCATCGCGGTCGTAGGAGATGACCTGCTGCGGGCGCAGGAACGTGGATGCCGACAACCCCGACGCGTAACGGGCCTGACCGCCGGTAGGGAGCACGTGGTTGCTGCCGGCGAGATAGTCGCCGAGGCTCACCGGCGAGCTCGCGCCGACGAAGACCGCGCCCGCGTTGACGAAGTCGTCCACGCGCGGGTCGTCGACGTGGAGCTCCAGGTGCTCGGGGGCGTAGGCGTTGCTGAACGCGGTCGCGGCGGCCAGGTCGTCCACCAGCACGACGGCGGACTGCGGACCGGTCAGCGCGGCACGGATGCGCTCGGCGTGACGGGTGCGCGCAGCGCGGGCGGCGACCTCGACGGCGACCGCCTCGGCGAGGGCGACAGACGGAGTGACCAGCACCGCGGCAGCCTGCTCGTCGTGCTCGGCCTGGCTGATCAGATCGGTGGCGACGAGGACCGGGTCGGCCGCGTCGTCGGCGACGACGAGGATCTCGGTGGCCCCCGCCTCCGAGTCGGTGCCGACCAGTCCGACCACGGCCCGCTTGGCGAGCGCGACGAAGTTGTTTCCGGGTCCGGACACCACGTCGACGGCGGCGAGCCCGAGGGACTCGACGCCGTGCGCGTAGGCGCCGATCGCACCGGCGCCGCCCATCGCGTAGACCTCGTCCACTCCCAGCAGCCGCGCGGCCGCGAGGATCACCGGGTGGACGCGCCCGCCGTGCTCCCGCTGCGGCGGAGAGGCGAGGGCGACCCGCTCGACGCCGGCGACCTGGGCCGGAACGACGTTCATGACCACGCTGGAGGGGTAGACGGCCTTGCCGCCGGGCACGTAGACGCCGGCACGGCGCACCGGACGCCAACGCTGCTCGACGCGCGCGCCGGGGGCGAGCTCGGTCACGCGAGGCGGCGGGATCTGGGCGGCCGAGGCGAGCCGGACGCGCCGGATCGCCTCTTCGAGCGCGGTGCGCACGACCGGGTCGAGCCGTGCCAGCGCCTCGTCGAGGTGCGCGGCCGGCACGCGGATGTCGTGCCCGGAGACGCCGTCGAAGCGCGCGGCCTGTTCGCGCAGCGCGTCCTCGCCGCGATCGCGGACGTCGGCGACGATCGCGGCCGCGGCCGCGTAGGCCTCCTCGCGTGCCGCCGAGGCGCGTGGCACGGCTGCGGCCAGCTCGGAGGAGGTGAGGGCGCGACCACGAAGATCGATCGTGCGAAGCATCCCTTCAGGATACCGTCGCGTCATCTCACGCAGTGAGGAACCGCAGCGTGGAGCCCCCGTCGGTCAGGTCGGCGAGCGCACCGTTGAGCACGCCGTTCTCGGGGTCGGCCAGGTGCGCGGCGAATGCCGTCTCGTCCCGGTACCGCTCGATCACGACGACGTGGTGCGGCAGGTCGCGATCGAGATAGACCTCGAAGCGCTCGGTGCCGTCCATCGCGAGGCAGTGGGCGGCGTAGGCGTCGAGCAGCTCGCGCACCCGAGCGACGGTGTGCTCGCGCGCGGGGATCGTCGCGATGAGGTCTACGGCCATGGGAGTCGTCCTTTCCGTCCCGGGCACTCAGCCGCGGGTCACACCCGACACGTCGTGGAGGTAGCCGACGCGTCCGTCCTCGTGGCGCACGACGAAGCTCGTGCCGCGGTCCTCGATCACGAGCGCCCAGGCGGTCGGGCCGATCCGGAACAGCGGCGCACCCGTCTCGTCGACGACGTCGCGCTCGACCGGGACGAGCGCCCAGAACGCCTGCACCGGCGACGGCGCGGGGGCGGCATCCGCCTCCGGCGCGGCGTCGGCGCTCTGCGCTGGGGCGGTCACGACGGGCGACGCCTCCGTTCGCGCCGCCGGAGGCCGCGACGACACCGGACGCGGTCGGCGGGCGCTGCGGTGGGCGACCGACTCCGGCCGGTGCTGGAAGTCCTCGCCGAGCACCGGGAGCGCCGGGGCGACGACGGTGAGGACGACGCCGCCGAGCATGAGCACGACCTCGGCCCACACGACCCACGTGGCGAAGAAGAGGCCGGAGTCGGCGAGCGAGACGAACGAGCTCCAGAGCATGCCGAGCCACGCCACGACAGCGACCGAGAAGGCCACCGAGGCGAACTGGTCCACGCCCAGCGACCCGACCCGGCGGATTCCCTCCGGCGACATGCGGCGCAGGGCCAGGAGGAACACCGCGACCGTCGGCACGCCGATCGTGAGCACCCAGTCGATGCCGTTGCCCCACACCGCAGGGCCCTGTCCGATGCCGCCGTAGACGGGGAGGAACGACACCGCGAACGCGAGCAGCCACACGCCCGCGAGCGCCACCTCACGGATCGAGAACGGCCCGATGCCGTACTGGGGCGGGATGCCGTCGACGGCATCCGCGGACTCCGTCGAGATCGCCGGCTCGTCCTCGGCCGGCTCGTGCTCGGCCGGCGGGGCAGCATCCGTCGGCGTGGTGCCGGCATCCGCCGGTTCCGTGCCGTCCTCGCTGGCGACGTCGACGCCGGGCTCGACCGTCGCGCTCTCTGACCGCTCCTCGGGGGTGATGTCGTCCTCGGTGCTCACGATGTCCTTTCCTCCGGCCGCGAAGCCGACTGCGATCCTAACCCGTCTAGCCGAGGCACTGGGGCCCCAGCAGCCCCTTGAGCTCGCCGTAGAGGTCGGCGGTCACGCTCACCGGCAGCGGCACCTCGAACACCTTGGCCGACGAGCCCTTGTGCAGCTTCAGCGTGACCTCGGTGTCGCCCCGATGACGGTTCAGGACCCGGGCGAGCTCGCCGATCGTCGACTCGGTGGCGCGATGGTCGGGCACGACGAGCACGAGGGGTCCCGACGCGTCCACGGCCCCGAGGTCGGGGACGAAGACGGTGTTCGCGTGCAGGTTCAGCCCGTCGTCGCGCCGCGACACCCGGCCGCGGATCACAAGGATCGCGTCCGGCTGGAGCAGCGACTGGAACTCGGTGTAGCTCTTGCCGAGGAACATGACGGTGACCTCGCCGTCGAAGTCCTCCACGGTGATCGAGCCGTACGGGTTGCCGCTGGCCTTGGCCACCCGGTGCTGCACGCTCGTGACGAGCCCGGCGACGGTCACCTGGTCGCCGTCCTGGACGTCGTCGGATGCCAGCAGGTCGTGGATCGAGGTGGAGGCGTGCTTCGCGAGCGCGATCTCCAGCCCCGCGAGAGGGTGATCGGACACGTAGAGACCGAGCATCTCGCGCTCGAAGGCCAGCTTGTCCTTCTTCGAGAACTCCGGGCGCTCGGGCACCTTCACGATCTGCTGCGGCTCGTCCCACAGGCTGTCGAAGTCGAAGCCGACCTCGCCGTTGGCCTCGCGGCGCTTGTCGAGCACGGCCTGCTCGGCGGCGTCCTCGTGGATCTCCATGAGCGCGCGGCGCGTCGAGCCGAGGGAGTCGAACGCGCCGGCCTTGATGAGCGACTCGATGGTGCGCTTGTTCGCCACGTGCACCGGAACCTTCGCGAGGAAGTCGTGGAACGACGTGAACGGCTCCGGCTCGCGCGCCGCGACGATCGCGTCGACGACGTTCGCGCCGACGTTGCGGACCGCGCCGAGCCCGAAGCGGATGTCCTCGCCCACGGCCGCGAAGAACCGGATCGACTCCCCCACGTCCGGCGGCAGCACCTTGATGCCCATGCGCCGGCACTCGTTGAGGTAGACCGCGAGCTTGTCCTTCGCGTCGCCGACGCTCGTCAGCAGCGCCGCCATGTACTCGGCCGGGTAGTGCGCCTTCAGGTACGCGGTCCAGTAGGAGATGAGCCCGTACGCCGCAGTGTGTGCCTTGTTGAACGCGTAGTCGGCGAACGACTCGAGCACCTTCCACAGGGCGTTCTGCGCGTCGGTGGAGTATCCGTTCGCCGTCATCCCCGCGAAGAAGTCGGCCTGCTGCTTGTCGAGCTCGGACTTCTTCTTCTTGCCCATCGCGCGCCGCAGGATGTCGGCCTGACCGAGCGAGAAGCCCGCGAGCTTCTGGGCGGCCTCCATCACCTGCTCCTGGTAGACGATGAGACCGTACGTGCCGCCGAGGATGTCGCGAAGGGGCTCTTCCAGCTCGGGGTGGATCGGGGTGATCGCCTGCTGGCCGTTCTTGCGGAGCGCATAGTTCGTGTGCGAGTCGACGCCCATGGGTCCCGGGCGGTACAGCGCCAGCACGGCCGAGATGTCCTCGAAGCCGTCCGGGCGCATCAGGCGCAGCAGCGACCGCATCGGGCCGCCGTCGAGCTGGAACACCCCGAGCGTGTCGCCGCGGGCGAGCAGCTCGTACGAGGCCGGGTCGTCGAGGCTCAGCTCCTCCAGCACGAGCTTCTCGCCGCGGTTGGCCTCGATATTGTCGAGCGCGTCGTCGATGATCGTGAGGTTGCGCAGCCCCAGGAAGTCCATCTTGATGAGCCCGAGCGCCTCGCACGCCGGATAGTCGAACTGCGTGACGATCTGACCGTCCTGCTCGCGGCGCATGATCGGGATGATGTCGATCAGCGGCTCCGACGACATGATGACGCCGGCGGCGTGCACGCCCCACTGGCGCTTCAGGTTCTCCAACCCCACCGCGGTGTCGAAGACGGTCTTGGCCTCGGCATCCGTCTCGATGAGCGTGCGGAACTCGCTCGCCTCCTTGTACCGCGAGTGCTCCGGGTCGAACATGCCGGTCAGCGGCATGTCCTTGCCCATCACCGCGGGCGGCATGGCCTTGGTGAGCCTCTCCCCCATGCTGAACGGGAAGCCGAGCACGCGCCCGGCGTCCTTGAGCGCCTGCTTCGCCTTGATCGTGCCGTACGTGACGATCTGGGCGACGCGCTCGTCGCCGTACTTCTCGGTGACGTACTGAATGACCTCGCCCCGGCGCCGGTCGTCGAAGTCGACGTCGAAGTCGGGCATGGACACCCGGTCGGGGTTGAGGAAGCGCTCGAAGATGAGACCGTGCTGAAGGGGGTCGAGGTCGGTGATCCTCATCGCGTAGGCGGCCATGGATCCGGCTCCCGACCCGCGTCCGGGTCCCACCCGGATGCCGTGGTCCTTGGCCCAGTTGATGAAGTCGGCGACGACCAGGAAGTAGCCCGGGAAGCCCATCTGCACGATGACGCCGGTCTCGTACTCGGCCTGCGCGCGTACCGCGTCGGGGATGCCGTGCGGGTAGCGCTCGTGGAGCCCGCGCTCGACCTCTTTGACGAACCAGGACTGCTCGGTCTCGCCGGCGGGCACGGGGTAGCGCGGCATGTAGTTGGCGCTCGTGTCGAACTCGACCCGGCAGCGCTCGGCGATCAGCAGCGTGGTGTCGCACGCCTCGGGGTGGTCGCGGAAGATCTGCCGCATCTCGGCGGGAGACTTGATGTAGTAGCCGTCGCCGTCGAACTTGAACCGCTTCGGGTCGTCGAGCGTCGAGCCGGACTGCACGCACAGCAGGGCCGCGTGGCTGGCCGCATCGTGCTGGTGCGTGTAGTGCGAGTCGTTGGTGGCGACCAGGGGGATGTCGAGGTCCCGGGCGATGGCCAGGAGGTCCGCCATGACCCGGCGCTCGATGCCGAGCCCGTGGTCCATGATCTCGGCGAAGTAGTTGTCCTTGCCGAAGATGTCCTGGAACTCGGCGGCCGCCGCGCGCGCCGCGTCGTACTGGCCCAGGCGCAGCCGGGTCTGAACCTCCCCGGACGGGCAGCCGGTCGTGGCGATGAGGCCGTTCGCGTAGCGCTGCAGCAGCTCGCGGTCCATGCGTGGCTTGAAGTAGTAGCCCTCCATGCTCGCCAGCGAGCTCAGCCGGAAGAGGTTGTGCATTCCGGCCGTCGACTCGCTCAGCAGCGTCATGTGCGTGTAGGCGCCCGAGCCCGAGACGTCGTCGTCGCTCTGCTCCGGGGTGCCCCAGCGCACGCGCGCCTTGTCGGAGCGGTGCGTGCCCGGGGTGACGTATGCCTCGATGCCGATGATCGGCGTGATCCCGGCATCCTTCGCGGTCTTGTAGAACTCGTACGCGGCGAACGTGTTGCCGTGATCGGTCACCGCGATCGCGGGCATGCCCAGGCGCACCGCCTCCTGGACCATCGGCCCGATGCGCGCCGCCCCGTCGAGCATCGAGTACTCGCTGTGCACGTGCAGGTGAACGAAGGAGTCGGATGCCACGGGTCGAGTCTACGAAGCGGCATCGACACCGCGATCCGCCGCGGCGGCCCTTCGCGCAGCCGTGTACCGAGATCACCTCACCTTCAGGTGGAAGGTGAGGTTTCGCTGCCGGCCCGACATGAGGAGAGTTCCTTCCGCGCAGGTAACGGACGTGTAACGCTCATGCGACGAGTGCGCGCGTCTTGCTTGCGACCACACCCGCGTATGCGCCAGTCTGGGGCCACTGCGGCCTTGGCCGCACTTCCGTCGAAAGGGATGCCATGGCAGGATCACCCGAGCTTCACAAAGGTCTCAGTCAACGACAGCTCTCCATGATCGCGATCGGCGGCGTCATCGGCGCCGGCCTGTTCGTCGGGTCCAGCAACGTCTTCCTCGACACCGGTCCGGGCGCCTTCATCACCTACGGCGTGACCGGCGTGCTCGTCATCCTGATCATGCGTATGCTCGGCGAGATGGCCACCGCCAACCCGTCGACGGGTTCGTTCGCCGACTACTCCCGCAAGGCGATCGGCGGTTGGGCGGGCTTCTCCGTCGCCTGGCTCTACTGGTACTTCTGGGTCATCGTGGTCGGCTTCGAGGCCGTCGCCGGCGGCGAGATCCTGCGGCACTGGTTCCCCGACGTGCCGCTGTGGGTGTTCTCACTGATCCTCATGGCGATGATGACGGCGACCAACCTGTTCTCGGTGGCCTCGTTCGGCGAGTTCGAGTTCTGGTTCGCCGGCATCAAGGTCGCCACGATCGTCGTCTTCCTGGCGCTGGGCACCCTGTTCGTGGTCGGCCTGTGGCCCGGCGCGCAGCTGGACTTCTCCAACCTCACCTCCCACGGCGGCTTCTTCCCGAACGGGGCCGGCGCGATCTTCAGCGGCGTCGTCGTGGTGGTGTTCTCGATGGTCGGCGCCGAGATCGCCACGATCGCCGCCGCCGAGTCGCCCGACCCGGCCAAGGCGATCAGCAAGGCGACCAACTCGGTGATCACGCGCATCGCGATCTTCTACGTCGGCTCGGCGCTGCTGCTGGCCCTCATCGTCCCGTGGGACGAGAACAAGGGCGGCTTCTCGCCCTTCGTGGCGGCGATGGAGCGGATGAACATCCCGTTCGCGGCCGACATCATGAATCTCGTGGTGCTCACCGCCGTGCTGTCCTGCCTCAATTCCGGGTTGTACACGGCCTCGCGCATGCTGTTCGTGCTCGCCGCCCGGCGCGAGGCGCCGGTCTCGCTGATCACGGTGAGCAAGGGCGGGGTTCCCCGCCGCGCGATCCTGGTCTCGTCGATCATCGGCTTCCTGTGCGTCATCGCGGCGGCGATCTCCCCCGACACGGTGTTCAGCTTCCTCCTGAACTCGTCGGGCGCCATCATCCTGTTCGTGTACCTGCTCATCGGCGTCTCGCAGATCGTGCTGCGCCGGCGCACCGACCCGTCGAAGTTCAAGATCAAGATGTGGGGCTTCCCGTTCCTGTCGATCCTCGCGACCGTCGGCATCCTCGCCGTGCTGGTCCAGATGGCGCTCAACCCCGACACGCTCATCCAGCTGCTGCTGAGCCTGGGCTCGTGGGCGATCGTGATCGTGGCCTTCTTCGTGACGAAGGCGCGCGGCGGCTCCATCGAGCCCGAGGCCCTGCAGCCGGAGGTCAACGAGAAGGCGAGCCGCGTGCTCGTCATGGCGAACGAGACCGTCGCCGCCGACGAGCTCATCGAGGAGCTTCGACGCATCGACCGCGCCGGCAAGGCCGAGTACTTCATCTGCGTGCCCGCCAACCCGGTCGACACCGGCCAGGCCGAGAAGAAGGGCGCTGTCTACATCTGGGAGGCGACGGTCAAAGCCGCCCAGGAGCGCCTGGACACGATGATGGGAACTCTCCGCTCCGAGAACCTCAAGGTCGAGGGCGCCCTGGGCGACTACCGGCCGTTGCGCGCGCTCGCCGACGCGGTCGAGTCGTTCCACCCCGACCAGCTCGTGATCTCCACGAAGCCGGAGAACGAGTCGGACTGGCTGCGCTATGACGTCGTGCAGCGGGCGCGCTCGACCTACGACATCCCGCTGACGCACGTCATCGCCGGCGAACCGGTCACCGCCGGCTGATCGACGGGAACCTGCTGTGACGATCCTCGTAGGATGCCGCGCCGACGAGAGCGGCATCGCCGCGCTCAGTCTCGCCGCGCTGCTGGCCCGCTCGGCCGACACCGATCTCGTGGTGTGCGCCGTCGTGTCCGATGCGTGGCCGGTCGATCCGACCAACCTCGACACCGAGTTCCTCGCCTACCTGGAGCGGGTCGCGCAACAGCACCTCGATCAGGCGAGGGCGCGACTCCCGGAGGACGTGCGGGCGACGTTCATCGCCCGCCACGCCAGGTCGGTTCCCAAAGGGCTCATGGATGCCGCCGACGAGTACGACGCCGACATGATCGTGGTCGGGTCATCGAGTTCGGCCGCGCACGGCCGGCTGTCGCTCGGCGCGACCGCGGAGCGCATCGCGCACGGCTCGGAGCGTCCCGTCGCCATGGCCCCGCGCGGCTTCCGGGCCGGTGCCCATGCGACCGTCCGCCGCGTGACGGTCGCCTACGGCGGCACGACCGGCGGCGACCAGCTCGTGCGCGCGGCGGCCCGTGTCGCAGGGCGCGTCGGGGCGGCGCTGCGATTGGCCGCCTTCGCCGTGCGACCGACCACGCTGTTCGCCGACGCCGTGGTCGCAGGCAAGGACGACCTCGTCGTGGAGCAGTGGGTACGGCGCACCACGGACGCGATCCAGACCGAGCTCGATGAGGTGCGGCACCTGCCGGAGGTGCCGAGCCGCATCGATGCCGTCCTCGGACAGGGCTATTCGTGGCCGGAGGCCATCGACGACGCGGGGTGGGCCGAAGGCGACGTGCTCGTCATCGGCTCGAGTCGCGGCGGCCCGGTCGCGCGGGTGTTCCTCGGCTCGCGGTCATCGAAGATCCTGCGCAACGCCCCGGTGCCCGTCGTCGTGGTGCCCGGCGCGGCGGCCGAGGCGCTCGCCGGCGACGACTGACCCGCGTTCTCGAGCGCGATGGCCTCATTCGCCGCGCAGCAGCTCCAGGGCGTGGGCGAGATCGGCCGGGTACTCCGACGCGAAGCTCGCCCACTCCCCCGTCGCGGGATGCGTGAACGACAGCTCGCGCGCGTGCAACCACTGGCGGGTCAGCCCGAGCCGGGCCGACAGCGTGGGATCCGCCCCGTAGAGCGGGTCGCCGACGCACGGATGCCGATGCGCAGCCAGGTGCACGCGGATCTGGTGGGTGCGCCCGGTCTCCAGGTGCACCTCCAGCAGCGAGGCGCCGCGGAACGCCTCCAGCGTCTCGTAGTGGGTGATCGCGTCCTTGCCGTCGGGGGTGACGGCGAACTTCCACGAGTGGGAGGGATGCCGTCCGATCGGCGCGTCGATCGTCCCCGTGAGCGGATCGGGGTGCCCCTGCACGACCGCGTGGTAGACCTTGTCGACCTCGCGCTCTTTGAACGCGCGCTTGAGCGCCGCGTAGGCGGTCTCGGTCTTGGCCACGACCATGAGCCCGCTGGTGCCGACGTCGAGCCGGTGGACGATGCCCTGCCGCTCGGGCGCGCCGCTCGTGGCGATGCGGTAGCCGCCCGCGGCGAGGGCCCCCACGACCGTGGGTCCCTCCCAGCCGAGGGACGGGTGCGCGGCGACGCCGGCCGGCTTGTCGACGACGACCAGCTCGTCGTCGTCGTGCACGATCCCGAGGTCGGGGACGGCGATCGGCACGACCCGCGGCTCCTCGCGGTCGTGCCACGAGACCTCCAGCCACGCCCCGGCGCGGAGCCGGTCGGACTTGCCGAGCGTCCTGCCGTCCTGCTGCACGCCGCCCGCGGCGGCCGCCTCGGCCGCGAGAGTGCGCGACAGTCCCAGGAGCTTGGCGAGCGCGGCATCCACCCGGACGCCGTCGAGACCGTCGGGGACCGGCAGGCTCCGGACCGGCACGTCAGGCCTCGGCCTTCGCCGTCCGACGCTCGCGCGTGCCGTCGAGCTGCAGTCCGCTCATGACGAGCAGCGCGACGGAGATCATCATCGTCACGATGAAGATGTCGGCGACGTTGTAGATGGCGGGCATCATCCAGGGCGTGTGGATGAAGTCCACGACATGCCCGACCGCGAAGCCCGGCTCGCGGAACAGCCGATCGGCGAGGTTTCCGAGCACGCCGCCCAGCAGCAGCCCCAGGACGACCGCCCACCAGCGCGAGCGCACGCGGCGGGCGGTGAGATATCCGATCGTGACGGCGACCACGCTGAGCACGATCGTGAAGATCCAGGTCACCCCCTCACCGAGCGAGAAGGCCGCTCCGGAGTTGCGGGTGAGGTAGAGCACGAGCACGTCGCCGAGCACCGGCACCGTCTCCTGGTAGGGCAGTCCTTCCAGGGCGAGGTGCTTGGTGAACTGGTCGGCGGCCAGCACCAGCGCCGCGAGCATCGCGACGATGGCGCCGGCCGCCGGCGCAGGCAGGGGCGTGCGATCGGCCAAAGACCGGGCCTAGTCGTCGTGCGACGACGCGTCGTCCGCCGATGAATCGTCGGAGGCATCGTCGTCCGCGTCGTCGTCTTCGCCGCTCGCGTCGAGGTCTTCGAGCTTGCTCTCGATGAAGCTGCGCAGCTGCGAGCGGTAGTCGCTCTCGAACTGCCGCAGCTCGTCGATCTGGGTCTGCAGGCTGCTGCGGTCGCCCTCGAGCCGCGAGAGCTCGGCGCGGCCGCGCTCCTCCGCCTCGGCGACGATCGAGCTCGCCTGCTCTCGCGCGTCGGCCAGCAGCGCGTCGGCCTCCGCCTTGAGCCGGTCGCGCTGGGCGACGCCCTCCGCGACGTGCTCGTCGTGCAGGCGCTGGGCCAGCTCGATGATGCCGGCCGCGGGTGCCGCGCCGTCTCCCGCGGGGGTCTCGGACTGCTCGGCGGCCGGCGCGGACTCCGCCTCGGCGAGCGCTGCCTTCAGCTGCGCGTTCTCCGTGATCGTCTTGCGCCACTCGAGCACGACCTCGTCGAGGAAGTCGTCCACCTCGTCGGGATCGAAGCCCCCCTTGTTGAAGCGAACCTGCTGGAACTGCTTGTTGACGACGTCATCGGGTGTCAAGGCCATTTCGTGTCCTCGTTTCGGGGTTCAGATCACAGGTGGGTCCCGGGTCTACCGGGTCGATCCGGGACGCACCCAGACAGCATAGTGCGCGGCACTGTGCCGCACCGATCAGGCCTGAGCGAGTGTGCGGGTCACCGACAGCAGCACGAAGCACAAGAGCATCGTCAGCGGGAAACCGAAGTCGATGCCGATCGCACCGAGGCGCAGCGGCGGGATGAGGCGCCGGAACAGCTTGATGGGAGGGTCGGTGACCGTGAAGACGATCTCCGCGAAGACGAGCCCCGCTCCGCGCGGGCGCCACTGCCGGTTGAACAGCGGGATGTACTCCATGATCAGCCGCGCGAGCAGCAGCAGCACGTAGAGCAGCAGCAGGGCGTTCGCGATCGAGGCGACGAACCGCAGAACCTCCACGACTACTGGGGGGACGCTGCCTCGGGGTCGGCCTGCGCGACGGCTCCGTCGCCCGACACCGCGACGTTCTCCGGCGAGAGCAGGAAGACCTTGCTCGTGACCCGCTCGATCCGCCCGTAGAGGCCGAGCGAGAGGCCGCTGGCGAAGTCGATCAGGCGGCGCGCGTCGGCGTCGCTCATCTGCGAGAGGTTGATGATGACCGGGATGCCTTCGCGGAAGTTCTCGGCGATCACCTGGGCGTCGCGGTACTGCTTCGGGTGGACGGTGAGGATCTCGTTGACGGCGCCGACGGCGGGCTGGCGCACGACCGCCGGGCGGTGCAGCGGCGTCACGGGAGCCGCCTTCTCCACGGCGTGCTCGCGACGGCCGGTGTCCGTGGGCTGGTCCTCATAGGGCTCTTCCTCGTCGGCGAGGCCCAGGTACACCATGGTCTTCTTGAGCGGGTTCGACATCGGGTCCTCCGTGTTGATTGTCTGTTCTGAGGTTAATCGTGGGGTGGTCGCGGACCGGTGATTGCGGTGCCGATCCGTAGGTGTGTCGCGCCGGCGGCGATGGCCTCGACGAAGTCTGCGGTCATCCCGGCCGAGATCCACGTGGCATCCGGCACCACGCCGCGCACGACGGCCGCGGTGTCGGCCAGCCGCGCGAAGGCCGCCGCCGGCTGCTCGTCGAGCGGAGCGACGGCCATGACCCCGCGCAGGCGCAGGGAGGGGCAGGAGGAGACGACGTGCTCGGCGAGCCGTGCCGCGCCCCCGGGCGCGACCCCGCCGCGCCGGGGGTCGTCGGTGAGGTTGACCTGCAGCAGGACGTCCAGCGCCGGCCCGTCCGAGTCGGCCGCATGCAGCGCGTCGGCGAGGCGCTCGCGGTCGACCGAGTGGACCACGGATGCCGCGGCCCGGATCGCGCGAGCCTTGTTGGTCTGCCCCTGGCCGATGAAGTGCCAGCGCAGGTCGTCGAGACCGGCCAGCGGCGCCGCCTTCGCGGTCAGCTCCTGCTGGCGGTTCTCGCCCACGTCGCGCACGCCCAGCTCGTACAGCTGCGCCACGAGCTCAGCGGGCTGGAACTTGGTCACGACGATGCGGGTGACCTCGCCGGGGGCTCGACCCGACGCCCGCATCGCCGAGGCGATGCGGGCGTCGACGTCGGCGAGCCGTCCCGCGAGATCCACGGTCCTACTTGAGGAAATCCGGGATGTCGAGGTCGTCGTCACCGAAGGCCGAGTCGAAGGAGTCGGTCGCCGAGGCCACCGACACCTTCTCGCGCACGGGCTCGGGCTGGCGGACGATCTCCGGCAGCGACGCGGGTACCGGCGGAAGGGCGGGGGTCGCGGCCGGGCGCGAGGCCGTGACCGGCTCGACCCGCAGCTGCGGCTCCCCTCCGTCGAACCCGGCTGCGATGACCGTGACGCGCACCTCGTCGCCGAGGGTGTCGTCGATGACCGTTCCGAAGATGATGTTCGCCTCCGGGTGCGCGGCCTCCTTGACCAGCTGCGCGGCGTCGTTGATCTCGAAGATGCCGAGGTTGGAGCCGCCCTGGATCGACAGCAGCACGCCGTGCGCACCCTCGATCGAGGCCTCCAGCAGTGGCGACTCGACGGCCAGCTCGGCAGCCTTGATCGCGCGATCGGCGCCGCGCGAGGAGCCGATGCCCATGAGCGCGGAGCCCGCCCCCTGCATGACCGACTTGACATCGGCGAAGTCGAGGTTGATGAGCCCCGGCGTCGTGATGAGGTCGGTGATGCCCTGGACACCGGCCAGGAGCACCTGGTCGGCGGTGGCGAAGGCCTCGACCATCGAGATGCCGCGATCGCTGATCTCCAGGAGGCGGTCGTTGGGCACCACGATGAGAGTGTCGACCTCTTCCTTCAGCTTCGCCACGCCCGCCTCGGCCTGGCTCTGCCGACGGCGGCCCTCGAACGAGAAGGGCTTGGTCACGACACCGATCGTGAGCGCTCCGATCGACTTCGCGATGCGGGCCACGACGGGCGCGCCGCCGGTGCCGGTGCCGCCGCCCTCGCCCGCGGTGACGAAGACCATGTCGGCGCCCGCGAGCGCCTCCTCGATCTCCTCCGCGTGGTCCTCGGCGGCGCGACGGCCCACCTCGGGGTCCGCACCCGCGCCGAGTCCGCGCGTGAGCTCGCGCCCGACGTCGAGCTTGACGTCCGCGTCGCTCATCAGCAGCGCCTGCGCGTCGGTGTTGATCGCGATGAACTCGACGCCGCGCAGCCCGAGCTCGATCATTCGATTGACGGCGTTCACGCCGCCACCACCCACGCCCACGACCTTGATCACCGCGAGGTAGTTCTGGTTCTGGCTCATGCCGGCCTCCGTCTTCGTCCCGAACCGTTGTTGTTGTCTCAACCTTTAACCTCATGTAGAAGTTTAAAGAATTGCCGAGTATGCATTTCCTGACATGAAAACTACGGGGATGCCGCCGCTCAGCCCGCAGCGTCGTGGGCGTGTCGCGGCATCCGTCTCGATGAGATCTGTGCGCCTGCGCCTCTGCGAATATCATGTGTACGCGGTCGTACCCTGACGGAGGCGCAGCATGAGCTACTCGCATGGCATCAGAGCACCGGGGGCGAAGATCGCGACTGTGCTCCTCGGCGTCATCATCATCGTGATGGCCGGCGTCGCCGTGGCCGGGATCCGCTTCGACATGGGATACCCCGTCGCCACCGTCCTTGGCGTGGTGCTGGTCGTCTTCACTGCCCGAGCGTTCCGAGGCTCCGGCGAGTCTGACGTCGCTCGCGAGTGGTGGCGGATGACCGCGAGCCCAAAGAGTGCGTATGTGCTCGCCGCACTCTTTCTGCTTCATGCGGCAGGCACCGCGATCGAACTGCTCGCCGGGCACGCACCACCGGTCGTCTGGCTCGGCGTCGCCATCGGCGCGGCCATCTCCGCTGCCTATGTCAACTCGGCGATACACCAGTCGCGACGCGCCTGAATCCACCGCGGGCGCATCTTTTCTTCGGCTCTCGCCTCGCTCGGCGCGATCCGCGGACACGTCCGCGTTACGATTCCGTCGCCACCGTCGCCGGCATCGACGACGAACCCGCCCTTGCCGACCAGATCCCGTCGATCCCGACTTGGCCCGTCGGCTCGCCGCGAGGGCCCCAGGCTGAGCCCAGATCCACCGTTTTCCTGACAGCCCGCGCTACGGGCGGAGCCTCGGCGGGCATGGTCCCAGTCAACGCCGCGAAGGGCGGGCCCACCTCAGCCTGCGACCTCGCAAGTCGCTAGGCGGTCGGAAAACACGAAGGGCCGCGATGTGATCGCGACCCTTCGGCGTCGCCGTGGTAGTTGGAGCTACGAACGGCTGATCATTCAGATCTATCGACTCAGGCACGGAGAGTTGAATCTGGGCCCAGGTATCGACAACGTCAGGCTACGACTTTCAGATCAGCCGGTCAAGTACCTGGGTAGCTCGCCGCATACTCGGTCATTCGCGAACCAGCGGATCAGAACCGGCGGGGCATCGAGGCAGTTGCCGGGTGTCGGACGAGAGCCTGTTGACACCCATCGCCACCCCCTGCATGATGTTCTCATGGGGTAAGTGCCCCTACTGATTCGCTGGGAACTCGAGCTTGGAGGCTCGCCTGGCAACCGGATCAGTACATTCAGATCAAAGACCCGGGAATCGGTGGAACTCTTGTATCGACCTTGACGCAGGAGCGATGCCCGGGTCTTCTGATCTCTTCTCGAAGAAGGACGAGAGATCATGAAGTTGAAATCGTTGCGCGGAATCGTTCCCGTGCTTCTCGGCGTGGCCCTTGTGCTCGCCTCCTCTGTATCGGTACAGGCTGCCGACAACCAGTTCCAGATTGCCTGGACGAAGATCGGGATCTATCCGCACTCGTCGCCGACGATGAGCACGAGTGCACGCTCCGGTCGCGCCGTTTCCGACGGCACCTGGATCACCGTGGCCTGTGAAACGACTGGGGAGACGGTGACCAGCGACGTGGCCACGAACAACATCTGGGAGCGCACCGCGGATGGGAGCTATTATCCCAACGTGTTCGTGAACACGCGATCCAACGGCTGGACGACGGGCATCCCGCGGTGCAGTGCGCTCGATCAGCCGCTCACGGCATCGCCCGCACCCGGCAACGGCCAGTCGGGAGGAGGAGCAGCGGCAGCTCAGTGGGCAGCGAACCACCACAACGAGACACAGCTGAGCTTCATGAGCGAATGCACCATCCTGGTCTCCCGCGCACTGTGGGCGGCTGGAGTCCCACAGACGAAGTCCTGGACCAACGCGACGAAGGATCGGAACCTTCAGGGAGGCTACTCCCTGTGGAACGGGATCACCGGCCGGGCCGTCCCCAGCAAGGCAGCGACGGTCGCAGAGACCTTTGTGCAGTACGCCGCGGACAGCGGGCTCGGAACGAAGACCGCCGTCGACTGGAACGACAACACCGCAGGCGGTGCCGCGCTGGGAGACGTCATCGCCTACGACTGGGAAGGCGACGGCCACATCGACCACCTTGCCCTCGTCACCTCGCTCAACGACCAAGGCTATCCCTCAGTGACCCAGCGGACCCCCGCGCAACTCAACCGCTATTGGTCCTGGAGCCTGGAGTCCAACGACTGGATCGCCTCACCGAACGTGCATCCAAACGCAAAGGTGTACCTCGTCAAGATCCACTACTAGTTCGCAATAGGGTAAGGCCCCGTGAACCCGCATCGGTTCCCGGGGCCTCGCTCTGTCAAGCTCCGTGATGCACGGCGGCAGACAGCCCAGTGGTGTTGCATGCGCCCCGGCTCGAAGTTCCCGCGTCCGGGACTCCCGGCCATGATCGTCGCGGAAGGGAGAATCGCGCGGATGATCGCGTGCTGACGATCCAGCGGATACGTTTCCCACCGGTCCCGTAGCACCGATCCCTGACCGACCAGCGACCCGAGCGTGTCCGACGACGCCAGCGACTCCAGGACCCGGGCGGCCTCCGCCGCCTCGCTTAGGACTGTACGACTTTCGGTGTAACTGGGCGTCAGCGCACCACGACGGCGTGCGGCGACGACACGTCGTACGCGCTGACCTCCGCCGGCGGACGCGCCTTCATGGCGGTCGCCAGCACCACCGCCTTCATGGCCGAGTCCTGCGCGTCGCCCCACACGACGTCGGTGCCCGTCGTCAGGGTCAGGGTGACATCGTTCGGCGTCGTCGCGGTGATCGTCGTCACCTGCGCGCGGATGTCCTCGGGGAGCGCCCGGAAGACCGTGCCCACGGCCTCGAACGTCTTCGAGCCGACACCGGCGGACAGCTCCAGCAGCGGGTGGCCCTCGGGCGGATCGGACGTCGTGGACAGTGCGACGCCCGCCGCGTCGACGAGGGTGTAGCCGGCATCCGTCGCGATCGACCCGATCGGCGTGCGCTCCACGATCCGCACGACCAGCTCGTGCGGCGGGCGCGCCTCGAGCGTGTACGACTCGATGAGCGGGAACGCCACGAGCTTCGCCTTGACGGCACTGGCGTCCACGAGCGGCAGCGGGGTGCCGACCTGCCCCGACAGTGCGGATGCCACGGCATCCGCATCCAGCGACGTTGCACCCACGACCCGCACCTTCTCGACCGCGAACAGCGGGCTGTAGGCCGCGCCGACGGTACCGAGCACGAGCAGGACGAGCGCCGCAGCGACGCCCAGCCAGATGCGCCGACGGCGGCGCTGGCGCGCGGTGAACCGGCGCACCTCGGCCCGAAGCGCACGGCGACGGGCCCGCGCGGCGGCCCACACCGCGCGCACGCCCACCGTCTCCGTGTCGGCATCAGGTGCAGGCTCGACCGCGGCGGCCGGGGCGGACTCGGCGGTCGCCGCACGCGTTCCGGAGCGGGCCTCGACGGTGTCCGTGCGCCGCAGATGCCACGGGCGCCCCAGCGGCACGGTCTCGATGTGGTCGGGGTCGTCGGGCACCGGGTCGGGCGCCCGCGGCGGCGCCTGCGGCTCCGGCGTCGGCCGCGCCGGGGGCTCCGACGGCAGCGGGCTGGGCCGCCGCATCGGCTAGCCCCTCGTCCCGGCGAGCGCGTTCAGCACCTGCGGGATGATGAGGTGCACGTTGCCGCAGCCGAGCGTGATGACGATGTCGCCCGCGCGCGCGACGGATGCCGTGTAGTCGGCCGCCTCCTGCCAGTCCGGCACGTAGTGCACGTGGTCGGGGTCGGCGAACGCGCTGCTGACGAGCTCACCGGTGACCCCTGGCACCGGATCCTCGCGCGCCCCGTACACGTCGAGCATCACGGTGTGGTCGGCGCAGGTCTCCAGCACCTCCGCGAACTCGCGGTACATCTCCTGCGTGCGCGAGTAGGTGTGCGGCTGCTGGATCGCGATGATCCGCCCGTCCCCCACGACGGTGCGCGCCGCCCGCAGCGCCGCCTCGACCTCGGTGGGGTGGTGCGCATAGTCGTCGTAGACCCGCACTCCGCGCTCGACGCCGTGCAGCTCGAACCGCCGCACGGTGCCGCCGAAGCCCTCGACGGCGCGCACGGCCGGCTCCAGGGCGAAGCCCAGGGTCAGAAGCACGGCCACGGCACCGGTGGCGTTGACCGCGTTGTGCGCGCCGGGCACGGACAGCTGCGCCGCGACGGACTGACCGCGGTGGGTGACGACGAAGGAGACCGGGCCGTCGGTGCGCACCTCGCTCAGGCGCACGTCCGCGGCATCCGCCGCGCCGAACGTCACGACGTGAGGGTGGGTGATCAACCCCGCGACCCGGCGCGCCCCGGCGTCGTCGGCCGAGATGACCACGGCCTCGCGCGCCTCGTTCGCGAAGGTCGCGAACGCGTCGTCGAACGCCTCGCGCGACCCCCAGAACTCGAGGTGGTCGGGGTCGACGTTGGTGATGAGCGCGACGGACGTGTCGTAGAGGAGGAACGTGCCGTCGGACTCGTCTGCCTCGATGACGACGAGCTCATCGGAGCCGGTGCCGCTGGAGACGCCGAGCTGGGCGACGACGCCCCCGTTGACGAAAGTGGGATCGGCGCCCAGCGCCTGCAGCGCCGTGACGATCATGCCGGTGGAGGTCGTCTTGCCGTGGGCGCCGGCGACCGAGACGAGGCGTCGGCCCCCGATGAGCCAGTGCAGCGCCTGCGAGCGGTGGATGACGTGGAGCCCCCGCTCCCTCGCGAGCACGAGCTCCGGGTTCTCCGGCCAGATCGCTCCGGTGTGCACGACGGTGTCTACATCGTCGGGGAGGTTCGCGGCGTCATGGCCGACGTGCACGCTCGCCCCGCGCGCGGCGAGCGCGCGCAGGGCCGCGCTGTCGGCGCGGTCGGAGCCGGACACGCGGATGCCGCGATCGAGGAACATCCCGGCCAGCCCCGACATGCCGGAGCCGCCGATGCCGATGAAGTGCGCGGCCTCGATGCGCTCAGGGATCGGCAGGCTCAAGTCGGGTCTGATCATGACCCGACAAGTCTAGGTCGCGGCATCCGGAAGAAGGCTCCACGGCGCGCGCCGCGGGGCGTCAGCGGGCGAGGGCGCCGTCGATCAGGGCGATGACGTTCTCGGTGCCGGAGCGCGATGCGGCGGATGCCGCCGCGGCGCGCATGCGGTCCAGGGCCGAGGCGTCCGTGAGCAGCGGCACGATCTCCGCACGGACACGGTCGGACGTGAACGCGGCATCCGGGATCAGCCGCGCCGCCCCGGCCGACACCGCGGAGCGGGCGTTGTCGGCCTGTTCTCCGTTGCCGACCGCGTAGGGCACGTAGACGGCGGGGATGCCGAGGGCTCCGATCTCGCTCACCGTCGCCGAGCCCGAGCGGCACACGATCGCATCGGCGAGCGCGTAGGCGAGGTCCATGCGGTCGATATAGCTCACGACCGCGTAATCGGGGTGGCCGGGGTCGTCCACCTCGTTGCGCGCCCCCACCGCGTGCAGCACCTGCCAGCCCGCGTCGACCACGTCGCGCCACGCACCGGCGAAGGCCTCGTTGAGCCGCCGCGCGCCGAGCGAGCCGCCGAAGACGAGGAGGACCGGCCGCGAGGCGTCGAGCCCGAAGCGGGCCGCGGCCTCGTCGCGCAGCGCTGTGCGGTCGAGCTCGATGATCTCGCGCCGCAGCGGCATGCCCACCACGCGGGCGCCGCGCAGCGGCGTGCCGGGAAAGGCCACTCCGGTGGCGGCGGCACGACGGGCGCCCAGCACGTTGGCCAGACCCGGCTTCGCGTTCGCCTCGTGCACGACGAACGGCACGTGCTCGCGCCGCGCGGCGGTGTAGGCCGGCGCGGCGGCGTAGCCGCCGAAGCCGACGACGACGTCGACGCCGTGGGCGCGCAGGTGCGCGCGCACCTGGGCGACGGCCCGCCGCCAGCGCGCCGGGAAGCGCAGCGCAGCACCGTCCGGCCGCCGCGGGAACGGCAGCTTGTCGACGATGAGCAGCTCGTAGCCGCGCTCGGGGACCAGGCGCGCCTCCAGCCCCTCGCGCGTGCCGAGCACGAGCACGCGCGCCTCAGGGTCGCGCGCGCGAAGCGCGTCGGCGACGACGAGCAGCGGGATGACATGCCCGGCGGTACCGCCGCCGGCCAGCAGGTAGGTCGTCACCCGCTCGACCCTACCCGCGTCGGGCGGTCGCGCGGGCACGGGTCTGCACCTGGTGCGACGGCAGCGTCCGCGCGAACGAGAGCAGCACGCCGCACGCGATCAGCACCGACAGCAGCGACGTACCGCCCTGCGACATGAACGGCAGCGGCACGCCCAGCACGGGGAACAGGCGCAGGACCACCCCGATGTTGATGAGTGCCTGGCCGACGATCCACACGGTGATGGCGCCCGCGACGATCCGCACGAAGGGGTCGAGGGTCTTGCGGATGATGTGGAAGGAGCCGACCGCGAACAGCGCGAACAGCACCAGCACGACGGCGCAGCCGATCAGACCCAGCTCCTCGCCGACGATCGCGAAGATGTAGTCGTGCGCGGCCGCCGGCAGCCAGTCGTACTTCTCCCGGGAGTTGCCGAGCCCCACGCCGAACACGCCTCCCCCGGCCAGGCCCCAGATGCCGTGCAGCGACTGGTAGCAGTCGTCGTAGTAGCACGCGGCGGTGTCGACGTCGAGGAAGCTCATGATCCGCCGCATCCGATTGGGACTGGTCACGGCCAGCACCGCCACCGAGCCCACGGCCAGGACGAGCGGCAGCACGAAGATGCGCAGCTTCACCCCGGAGAAGAACAGGGCGCCCAGGAGGATCAGCACGAGCACCATCGCGGTGCCGAGGTCCTTTCCGAGCACCACCGTGCCGATCACCACGGCGCCCACGGGCACGACCGGGATGAACACATGGCGCCACAGCCCGAGGAGGGTGTGCTTGCGGTACAGCACGTAGCCGAGCCACAGCGCGAGGGCTAGCTTGAGGAACTCCGACGGCTGCGCCTGGATGCCGGCGACGACGATCCAGTTGCGGTTGCCGTCGTTCTCCACGCCCAGCCCCGGCACGAACACGAGCAGCTGGAAGAGCACACCGAGGATGAGCGCGGGCCACGCGACCCGCTTCCAGAACAGAATCGGCAGGCGGCTGGCGATGAACATGAGCGGGATGCCGAGGATCGCGAACACCGACTGCTTGACGACGGTCTCGAAGGGGCTCACGCCCTTGGCCATGTCGGTGGCCATCGTCGCCGACAGCACCATGACCAGCCCGAACCCGGTCAGCAGCAGCGCCGTGGAGGCGATCAGGAGGAACTCGCTCGGCACCGGCGCCAGGGCCTTGCCGAGGAACACGCGCGCGGAGAAGGTCCGGCGCGCCGCCGGCTCAGCGGGAGGAGTCGCCGCCCGACTCGGGCCGCGCGTCGTGGTCGCCACCGGGCTCCTCTCCGATCCGTTCTCGCACCGCGTCCTGGAACCGGCGTCCGCGATCCGCGTACGAGGCGAACTGGTCGAACGATGCCGCTGCCGGGGCCAGCAGCACCACGTCTCCGTCGCGGGCGACACGGGCCGCCAGGTCGACGACGTCCGCCATGACATTCTCAGTGTGGGCGGCATCCACTTCGAACACGGGCACCGCCGGCGCGTGTCGCGCGAACGCCGAGACGACCTCGGTGCGCTCCACGCCGATGACGACGGCGGCCTTGACCTCGGCACCGCGTCCGGCGACGAGCTCTGCGATGTCGACGCCCTTGAGCAGGCCCCCCACGATCCACACGGCGCCCGGGTAGGCCGCCAGCGACGACGCGGCCGCGTGCGGGTTGGTCGCCTTGGAGTCGTCCACCCACGTGATCCCCCCGACGGTCGCGATGACCTCGATGCGATGCGGGTCGAGTCGGAAGCCGTCCACCGCATCGCGAATCGCCGCGGGCGGCACGTCCAGGGCCCGGGCGAGAGCGGCGGCCGCCAGGATGTTGGCGACGATGTGGGGCGCGGAAAGCCCCCGTGCGGCGAGGGCGGGCAGCGTCGTCAGCTCCAGCGCGCGCGTGCGGCGCTCGGCGAGGAAGGCACGGTCGACGAGGATGCCGTCCACGACCCCCAGCTCGCTCGGTCCGGGCGCGCCCAGGTCGAACCCGATGGCCCGGCAGCCCTCGACGACGTCGGCGTCCTCCACCATGCGCAGGGTCGCGGCATCCGCCTTGTTGTAGACGCACGCGACCCGCGTGTGCGCGTAGACGACGGCCTTGGCGTCGCGATAGGCGTCGGCCGAGCCGTGCCATTCGAGGTGGTCGTCGGCGAGGTTGAGGCACACGCTCGCGAACGGCGAGACCGGGTCGGCGGCGCCGAGCTGGAGCCCGAGGTACCACAGCTGATGACTGGAGAGCTCGACGACGAGCACGTCGAACCCGCCCGGGTCGCGCACCGCGTCGAGGATCGGCGTGCCGATGTTGCCGCACGGCGCCGCACGCAGCCCCCCGGCGACGATCATCGTGGCCGTCAGCCGTGTCGTGGTGGTCTTGCCGTTGGTGCCGGTGACGAAGACCCACTCGGCGGGCCGGCCGTCGGCGCGGAGCACCTTGTCGCGCACGCGCCAGGCCAGCTCGATGTCGCCCCAGACCGCGATGCCGTGCGCACGCGCCCAGGCGATCACGGCGTGGTGCGGCGCGAACCCGGGCGAGGCGACGATGACCTCGGGCGCGTGGTCGCGGACGGCCTCGGGCACCTCCGCGAGCGAGCCGGTCCACAGGCGCGCGCCGATCACGGGGAGCAGGTCCGCGTACTGCGGATCGGACTGCTCGGTCGCCACGAGCACGTCGGCACCCAGCTCGGCGAGGGTGTCGGCGACCGAGAAGCCGGTCACCGACAGCCCGAGCACGACCACGCGCAGCCCCCGCCAGGGCGCGTGCCAGCTCGTGAGAGCGTCCAGGCGCGCGTTCATATCAGGGCGAGCCAGGAGACGTAGAACAGGCCCACCCCGGTGACGGCGAGCATGCCGGCGACGATCCACAGGCGCACGACGATCGTGATCTCCGGCCACCCGCGCATCTCGAGATGGTGGTGGAAGGGGCTCATGAGGAACAGGCGTTTTCCCCCGGTGAGCTTGAAGTAGTACCGCTGCAGCACCACCGAGCCGGGGGCGATCACGAAGATGCCGGCGACGATGATCGCGAGGATCTCCGTGCGCGAGAGGACCGACATCGCCACGAGCACGCCGCCGATGGCCATCGATCCCACGTCGCCCATGAAGATCTTGGCCTTCGGCGCGTTCCACCACAGGAACCCGACGAGCGCACCGACGAAGGAGGCCGCGACGATCGTGAGGTCCATCGGCTCCGGAGTGTCGAAGCACGCGGCGTAATAGGCGGGCACGAGCGCGTCGCTCGTGCAGCGCTGCTGGAACTGCCAGAACGTGACGAGGCTGTAGGCCGACACGGTGAAGATCGCCGAGCCCGTGGCCAGACCGTCTAGGCCATCGGTGAGGTTGGTGGCGTTGGACCACGCGACGGAGAGGAACGACACCCAGACCAGGTACAGGATCCAGCCCACGACTGCCCCGAGCGCCATGAACGAGAGCACCGGGATGTCCCGGAAGAACGAGATGTAGGGCGAGGCGGGGGTCGTCTCGCGCTCGTTCGGGAACGACAGGGCAAGGATGCCGAAGGGCACCGCCACGAGCACCTGGCCGATCACCTTGCGCCAGCCGGACAGGCCGAGACTGCGCTGCGAGCGGACCTTCATGTAGTCGTCGATGAAACCGACCGCGCCCAGGCCCACCATCATCCAGAGGACGAGGAGCCCGGAGGACGACGGCGGCGCCCCGCCTCCTGCCGTGCCGGCGAAGTACCCCACGATCGTGCCGAGGATGAACACGATGCCACCCATCGTGGGCGTCCCCCGCTTGGCGTGGTGGGTCGGATTGGCCGGATCGTCGGGCGTGCGGATGACCTGACCCCAGCCCCACCGCTCGAAGAGGCGGATGAACAGCGGCGTGAGGAACAGCGTGAAGGCGAGCGAGATCGTGGCGGAGGCTAGGAGTGATCTCACGAGAACGATTCTCCCAGACGATCCCCGAGGAACCTGAGCCCGGCCGCGTTCGAGGACTTCACCAGCACCCGATCTCCATCGCGCAGCTCGCCGAGGAGATAGTCGAAGGCGGCGTCCTGATCCTCGAAGAAGACCGCCTCGCCGTCCCAGGAGCCCTCCCCCACGGCGGCGAGGAAGAGGCGCCGCGCCTCTGCCCCGACCACGACGATGCGCTCGATGCGCAGCCGCACGGCGAGCAGGCCCACCCGGTCGTGCTCCTCGCCGGCGTACTCGCCCAGCTCGCTCATCGCGCCGAGCACGGCGACCTTGCGCTGTCCGGGCCCGGTGATCTGGGCGAGCGTGCGCAGGGCGGCGGCCATGGAATCGGGGCTCGCGTTGTACGCGTCGTTGATGATCCGCACCCGCTCCGAGCCCATCGGCTGCATGCGCCACCGCTCGGCCAGCTCGACGGTCTCCAGCCTCGCGATCGCGTCTCGGGGCGAGACCCCGAGGGCGCGTGCGGCGGCGATCGCCGCCAGGGCGTTCATGACGTGGTGCTCGCCGAGCACGCGCAGGCGCAACGGCATCCGCTCGTCGCCGATCGCGACGACGCAGCGCGTGCCCGCGGCGGAGACCTCGACCTCCTCGGCGCGCACCTCGGCGCCCTCCCCGCGCCCGAACCAGTGCACCGCGACGCCGCGCTCGCGCGCCACCGCGGCCATCGTGACCACTCGGGGGTCGTCCGCGTTGAGCACGGCCACACCTCCGGCGCGCACCTGCTCGACGAGCTCGGTCTTGGCCTTGAGGGTCGCCTCGACGCCGCCGAACCCGCCCGCGTGGGCCATGCCCACCATGAGCACGACCCCCACGTCGGGGGCGACCAGGCCCGCGAGCCGGGCGATCTCCCCCGGCCCCGACGCACCGAACTCGCTCACGAGGTACGCGGTGCGCTCGGTCACGCGCAGCATCGTGAGCGGGGCGCCGACCTCGTTGTTGAACGAGCCGCGCGGGGAGACCGTCTCGCCCTCGTCCTGGAGGATCCGGGCGAGGAGGTTCTTGGTGGTCGTCTTGCCGTTGGAGCCGGTGATCCCGACGACCTGCAGCCGGCCGTGCGCACGCACATGCCCCACGACGGTGCGCGCGAGGTCGGACAGCGCCGCGACCGCGTCGGCGACGACGATCTGCGAGACGGATGCCTCCACCGGGCGCTCCACGATCGCCAGCACCGCCCCGGCGGCGACGGCCGCCTCGACGAACAGATGCCCGTCGGTCGTCTCACCGGGTTTGGCCACGAACACGTCCCCGGGGCCGATCTGGCGCGAGTCGGTGTCGACGAGGCCGTCGACCACGGTCCCGGCGGTGTCGCCGCCCGCCACGTGAAGCGTCCCCGAGAGGGCGGCGGCCACCTCGGCCAGGGTCATCCGGATCATCGTGCGGGTTCCTCGTGCGGTCGCTTTACTGGGTCAACGGGAGCAGTGGCGTGGTCGAGTCGGACGGCATGATGCGGTAGTGCTTGAGCACCTGCGTCATCGCCTTCTGGAACGCCGGCCGGTTCGCGGAGGACATCCGGATCTTCGTCGGCTCGTCGAAGGCGGTGAGCACGACGTACTGGGGGTCCTCGGCGGGGGCGTACCCGACCAGTGACGTGTAGTACAGGTTGTCCTTGTAGGTGCCGGTCTCGGGGTCGACCTTCTGGGCGGTGCCGGTCTTGCCCGCCATGCGGTAGCCGGGGATGGCGATGTCCTCGGCGAGCGTGCCCTGCGCGAAGACGTTCTCCAGCATGAGGCTCACATCGGCCGCGGTCTGCTCCTTGATGACCCGCTCCGGCTCGGGCAGATCCGGTGTGACCACGGTGCCGTCGGCCTTCGTGCACGACTCGACGATCGACAGCGGCATCCGCACCCCGCCGTTGGCGATGGTCTGGTAGACGCTCGCGACCTGGGGCGCGGTGACGGTGAAGGCCTGGCCGAACGTCGTGGTGTAGTAGGTCTGGTTGTCCCAGTCCGCCACCGGCAGGTAGGTGCCGTCGGGCTCGCCGGACCAGTCCAGGGCGGTGCCTGAGCCGACGCCGAACTTCTTCAGGTACTCCAGGCGCACCTCGGGCGAGACCTGCGTGCCGAACTTCGACAGCGCGACGTTGGAGGAGTTGACCAGGCCCCCGGTGAGGGTCATCGTCTCGGTGTCGTGCGGTTCGGAATCGGAGATGTCGGCGCCGTTGGGGAACACCTCATGGTCGGGGACGACCTCGGTGGACAGCGGCGTCAGTCCCGCCGCCTCGATCGCGGTGGCCGCGGTGACGGGCTTGAAGGTCGACCCCGGCTCGTAGGAGTAGCGGAAGAGCCGGCTGCCGCGGTCGTCGGCATCCACGGCGTCGAAGTCGTTCGGGTCGACGGTCGGGTACTCCGCCGCCGCGCGGATCTTGCCGGTGGCGACCTCGACGACCATGATCGCGCCGCTGGCCGCACCGAGGTCCTGGGTCTGCTCCGCGACGAGCTGCTGCATGTACCACTGCAGGTCGCGATCGAGCGTGAGCTGCAGCGTGCCGCCGTCGACGGCCGGCTGCGAGACCTCCGTCCCCGGGATGACGACGCCGTCCTTGCCGCGCTGATAGCGCACCTTTCCGTCGGTGCCGGCCAGGCATTCGTCCTGCAGCGCCTCGATGCCCTCCAGCGGGGTGCCGTCCGATCCGACGAAGCCGATCACGTTCCCGGCGACCGCCCCGTCGGGGTACGTACGGGCGGGGTGCGGCTCGAAGGACAGGAACGGCAGGTCGAGATCGGCGAGGTCGCGGTACTGCTGCGTCGTCAGCGAGCGCTTCAGGTACGCGAAGCGCGAGCCCTCGTCCTCGGCGCGGGCGTCCGCGACGATCTGCTGCACCTCCTCGGCGGTCTGACCGGTGATCGCGGCGATGCGTCCGGCCAGCTCCTCCCACGACACCCGGTCGTCGGGGTCGGTGCTGGTGGGGTCGGCACCGTCCTTCGCCACGCCCTTGACCGCGTTGAGCGGATCGAGAACGCCGTCGTAGAGCAGGATGCTGGTGGCCAGGGTCGCCCCGGTGGTGTCCACGATCTTCCCGCGGGTGCCGTAGAGCGTGCGGCCGCTCTCCATGCCGAGCGAGAAGGAGTCCTCGAGGTGCTCCTTGGCGTTGACGACCTGGATGTCGACCAGACGCACGACGAAGGCGGCGAGGATGGCGAGGACGACGGCGAGCGCGACGACGGTGCGGCGGCGCGGGCTCCGGGTGGCGCGGGTCGTCATGCTTTCAGTGTGTGGCGGGAGTCGGCAGACCGTCGGCGATCGCCGGGGGTGTCGGCGTATTGAGCAGCAGCTCGGTGTCCGCGGCCGCGCCGCGCCCGAGGCTGGCCTCCGGATCGGTCACCAGCGGCGTGTCGCCCACGAGCGCGTTCGGGACGGCCGCGCGGGAGAGCGCGTCGACGCTGGAGACGCCGGCGGCGGCCTGTCCGTCGCCGATGATGGCGCCGTCGCTCAGGCGCAGGTAGTTGGGCGACTCGGCCACGACCATGCCGAGGGCGGCGGCGTTCGCGGCGAGGAACTGCGGGGAGCTGAGCCCGGCGACGTCGTCGCGCAGCATCTGCGTCTGCCAGGTGAGCTCCCGCTGCTGCTCGGTGAGCGCCGCGACCTCGTAGGAGCTCTGGGTCGTGAGGATGGACAGGCCCATCTGCGCGCCCGCGATCGCGATCGCGGTCGCGACGGCGACGATGCCGTACAGCAGCCGCGGCCGGCGACCGGCGACCGGCCGCTCCAGCGCGCGCAGGCGGGGGCGCTGCCCGCGCCGCGGAGCGGGGAGGGCGGTCAGGGCGGTCAGGGCGGTCGCACTCATGCGGCATCCTTCACTCGTTCTGCGGCGCGCAGGCGCACCGGCGTGGCACGCGGGTTCTGCGCGCGCTCCTGGTCAGAGGCGAGCTGCGCACCCTTGACGAGCAGCCGGAATCGCGGGGCGTGCTCGGGCAGCTCTACCGGCAGCCCCGCCGGGGCGGTCGAGGCGGCGGCCCGTGCGAACACCCGCTTGACGATGCGGTCCTCCAGCGACTGGTAGGACAGCACGACGATGCGCCCGCCCACCCGCAACAGGTCGAGGGCGGCCGGAAGCGCGCGCTCAAGGGCTGCGAGCTCCTGGTTGACCTCGATGCGCAGCGCCTGGAAGACCCGCTTGGCCGGATGCCCCGACCGCTCGCGCAGGACGGCCGCCGGCGTGGCGGCCACGAGGACCTCCACGAGCTGCCCGGAGCGCTCGATCGGCGCCCGGCCGCGGGCCTGGACGATGGCGCGCGCGTAGCGGCCGGCGAGGCGCTCCTCGCCGTAGCGCTCGAAGATGCGCCGCAGGTCGCCCTCGCCGAAGGTCGCGATCACCTCGGCGGCAGTGCGACCGGCGCTCTGGTCCATGCGCATGTCCAGCGCGGCATCCTTCGCGTACGCGAACCCGCGCCCCGCCTCGTCCAGCTGCAGCGACGACACGCCCAGGTCGAACAGGATGCCGTCGACCCGGTCGATGCCTGCCGAGCGCACCGCGTCGGCGATGCCGTCGTAGACGGTGTGGACGAGCCTCACCCGGTCGCCGTAGGGCGCCAGTCGCTCGCCGGCGATGCGCAGCGCCTCGGGGTCGCGGTCCAGACCCACCAGGCGCAGCCGCGGAAAGCGCTCCAGGAGCGCCGCGGAGTGGCCGCCCATGCCCTCGGTGGCATCCACGACCGTCGCACCCTCGCTCCCGAGGGCCGGGGCGAGCAGCTCGACGCAGCGGTCGAGCAGGACGGGTGTGTGGATGTCGCGCAGGCTCATGATGCGGGGGCGGGACCCCCGACCCTGATCCCCATCCGCTCCGACCTGGTGCCGGGGAAGTGGCGTCAGGGCGTGCGGCTGGGAGTCACAGTCGGGGCTCAGAACAGGCCCGGGATCACCTCCTGCTCCAGCTCGGCGTAGGTCTCCTCGTTGCCTTCGGCGTAGGCGTTCCACGCGTCGGCGTTCCAGATCTCGGCGTGCGCGCCGACGCCGGTGACCACGAGGTCGCGGTCGAGGGAGGCGTAGGCGCGCAGGGCCGGCGGGATGGTGATGCGGTTCTGGCCGTCCGGCTTCTCCGCACTGGCGCCGGAGAGGAACATCCGGAGGAAGTCGCGCGCCTGCTTGTTCGTCAGCGGGGTCTCGCGGATGCGCTCGTGGATGCGCTCGAACTCGTCGGCGGCGAACACGTAGAGGCAGCGGTCCTGACCGCGCGTGACGACGACGCCGGAGCCGAGGTCGTCGCGGAACTTGGCGGGGAGGATGACGCGGCCCTTGTCGTCGAGCTTCGGAGTGTGAGTGCCCAGGAGCATCGGTCCTGCACCCCCCTCCGGCCGGCGTCGTCACGTTCCCTCCACTTTACTCCACTTTCCCCCACTTCACCATGCACACACGGAACCGGGACAAAGAAGAAGAGCACCGACCCGTGCGGGTCGGTGCTCTGTCGACTGGTTGCGTCAGTGGCCGTCGTGGCGGCGGTCCCAGCGATCGTTCATGCGGTCCATGAACGACGACGCCGGCGCCTCGGAGGGGGCCTTCGGCTTCTTGGTGCCGCCCTCGCGGCGAGGACGCGCCACGGCGCCGCGCGCGGGCGTCACCGCCAGCACGACTCCGCCGACCATGGCCAGGAACCCGATCACGCCGATCGCGATGATCCCGGTGGACACCCCGGCGATGATGCCGCCGAGACCCAGCAGCACCAGCAGTGCGCCGTAGACGATGTTGCGGTAGCTGAGGGCCTGACCTTCGCGGGGCGCACTGACGACGTCTGCGTCGGTGTGCATGAGATGGCGCTCCATCTCGTCCAGCAGACGCTGCTCCTGCTCTGACAGTGGCATGCATCCCCCTCGTGGGTCTTCTCCGTGCTTACGATTCTACGCGTCCGCGCGAGAACTAGGCTAGGCCTGTGACACCCTCCGCGGACCCGATCGAGGCGGTTTCTCAGCGAGTGGAGAGGTTCGCAGCAGCTCGCCGCGCCGACGCGGTCGGCCTCGGCGCGCAGGCGCGCTCGTTCGTCGACGCGGCGGCGGTCGCCCTCACCGGCGGCAAGCGCCTGAGAGCCCGCTTCTGCGTGACCGGATGGCAGGCGGTCGCCGAGGTCTCCGGCATCCCGCCGACCCCGCCGACGGATGCCGTGATCGCCGCCGCGGCGGCCCTGGAGGTCTTCCACGCCGCCGCGCTCGTGCACGACGACGTGATCGACAACTCGGACGTGCGACGCGGCCTGCCCGCCGCGCACCGGCGCTGGGAGAGCGACCACCGGCGCGACGGGTGGGCAGGGGATGCCTCGGGCTTCGGCCGGTCGGCCGCGATCCTGCTCGGCGACCTCCTCGTGGCCTGGAGCGACGACCTCCTCGAGGAGGGGCTGCGCGCAGCGCCGCACGCCGACGCCGCGCGCACGGCCTACGGGCTCATGCGCCGCGACGTGACGATCGGGCAGTTCCTCGACATCGCGGAGGAGTCCGCCTACGTCACCGCGCCGGATGCCGAGCACGCCGAACGCGCGCTGCGGGTCGCCTCGCTCAAGTCGGCCCGCTACAGCGTGGAGCAGCCGCTCCTGATCGGGGCCGCCCTCGCCGGCGCCGATGAGACCCAGCGCGATGCGCTCTCGCGCTTCGGCCACCCCATCGGCCTCGCCTTCCAGCTGCGCGACGATGTGCTCGGCGTCTTCGGCGACAGCGCCGTGACCGGCAAGCCCGCAGGAGGCGACCTGCGCGAGGGCAAGCGGACGCTCCTGATCGCCTACGCGCGGGAACGGCTCGACCCGGACGGACGACGGGCGTTCGACGCGGCGCTGGGCGATGCGCGCCTCGACGACGCGGCGATCGCGACGCTCCAGCGCACGATCCTCGACACGGGCGCGCTCGCCCGGGTCGAGGAGCAGATCGCCGGCTACGCGCGCGCGGCCGACACCGCGCTGAGCTCGGCCCCGCTCGGGGCCACCGCGGTGGAGACCCTCCGGCGCCTCGCGCACGCCGCCGTCGCCCGCACGGCGTGAGGCCGGTCAGCCGAGGGAGCGGGCGACCCGCCGCACCTCGCTCTTGCGTCCGGCGCGCAGCGCCTCGATGGGGGCGGCGCCGATCGAGTCGTCCGGAGCGAGCAGCCAGTCGATCGCCTCGTCGTCGGTGAACCCCGCGTCGTGCAGCGCGAACAGCGTTCCGCGCAGCGAGGGCAGCGGGGCGCCGTCGACGAGGAACACGGCCGGCACGCGCACCGCGCCGTCTCGCCGCGAGCCGACCAGCTGACGGTCCTCGAGCAGCTGTCGCACCCGGCCGGTCGAGGTCCCGATCAGGGCGGCGACCTCGGGGAGGGCGAGCCAGTCGGTCGATGATGCGGGGGCGGATTCACCGGTCACGGCTCCACTATGCCACCGACGCGCACACCGGCGGCCCCGCCCGCACGGGTGCGCCGCTGCCCCGGCTCGCAGCATCCGCTCCGTAGAATCTCAGGGTGAGCACGAGCCAGCAGACGGACCCGCTGATCGGCCGACTGGTCGACGGCCGGTACCGGGTGCGCGGCCGCATCGCTCGCGGCGGCATGGCGACGGTGTACGTGGCGACCGATCTGCGCCTGGAGCGCCGCGTCGCGCTCAAGGTCATGCACGGCCATCTCTCCGACGACTCCGTCTTCCAGAGCCGGTTCGTGCAGGAGGCGCGTGCGGCGGCCAGGCTCGCCGACCCGCACGTGGTCAACGTGTTCGACCAGGGGCAGGACGGCGAGATGGCCTATCTCGTCATGGAGTACCTCCCCGGCATCACGCTGCGCGAGCTCCTGCGCGATCAACGACGACTCACCGTCCCGCAGACGATCACCATCATGCACGCGGTGCTCTCCGGGCTCGCCGCGGCCCATCGCGCCGGCATCGTGCACCGCGATGTCAAGCCGGAGAACGTGCTGCTGGCCGAGGACGGCCGCATCAAGATCGGCGACTTCGGCCTGGCCCGCGCGACCAGCGCCAACACCGCGACGGGCCAGCTGCTGCTCGGCACGATCGCATACCTCGCGCCCGAGCTGGTCACCCGCGGCACCGCCGACGCGCGCAGCGACATCTACGCTCTCGGCATCATGCTGTACGAGATGCTCGTCGGCGAGCAGCCCTATCAGGGCGAGCAGCCCATGCAGATCGCCTACCAGCACGCCACCGACTCGGTGCCGCGGCCCAGCGCCAAGAACCCGGGAGTGCCCGAGCCGCTCGACGAGCTGGTGCTGTGGGCGACCGAGCGCGAGCCGGACCAGCGCCCGGCCGACGCGCGGGCGATGCTGGAACGGCTCCGCGAGATCGAGAAGGAGCTCGGGGTCTTCCCCCAGGTCGTGCGGACGACGCCGGTCACGGCCGCCGTCGGCGACGACGCGATCGACTCCGGGGAGCTCACCAAGGTCATGCCCGGCACCTTCACGGCACCGACGGCCGTCCAGGACCTCGACAACGCGACGCGCCTGCGGCAGGTGACCAGGCGCAACGTCGGCAAGGGCGCGTGGCTCGTCGTGCTCGTCGTGCTGCTGGCCGCCCTCGCCGGCGGCGTGGGATGGTGGTTCGGCTCCGGACCTGGTTCGCAGATCGCCGTTCCTCAGGTCGCCGGGAAGGACTTCGCGACCGCGCAGGCGATGCTCGCCGAGGTGGAGCTGGAGGCGGTGGAGACGGGTGAGAACAGCCTCGATGTGCCCGCCGGCACCGTGGTGCGCACCGACCCGGAGTCCGGTACGAGAGTGGATGCCGGCACCGAGGTGACCGTCTACGTCTCGCTCGGCCCCGCCGAGGTCTCCCTCCCCGGGCTGAACGGCATGCCCGAGACCGACGCCCGCGAACTGTTGGAATCGAACAAGCTCATCGTGGCCGACTCCGTGCACGAGTTCGACGACGACATCGCGCGCGACGCCGTGATCTGGGCATCCGTCGCCCCGGCCGCCGGCGGCGACGAGATCGACTGCACCGGCGAGTGCGTCGTGCACCAGGGCGACACTGTGACACTGGCGGTGTCTCTCGGCGCACTGCCCGATGTGGCGGGCCGTACGCCCGAGGATGCGACCGAGGCGCTCGAGAGCGCCGGCCTGGTCGTGAACCCCGAGAACCAAGAGGTGTACAGCGACGAGGTCGACGCCGGCCGCGTGATCGGCCTGGCCGACCGCCCCGAGGGCGGGCGCTGGCGGACCAACGACACCGTGCAGCTCATCGTGTCGAAGGGCCCGGAGCCGATCGCGGTGCCCGACGTCGTCGGCGAAACGATCACGAACGCGGTCGCCGCCCTGAGCGACGCCGGGTTCGAGGTCAAGACGGTGGCCCCCGAGATCCTCTGGGACCTCTTCACCGTCTCCAGCACCGACCCCTCTGCGGGGTCGATGCAGCCCAAAGGATCCACGGTCACGCTGCGCGTGACCGGCTGACCGCTGACCCGCTTCCCGGCCGCCCCCTCGCGAGACCTCCCGTCTGCACCGCTTCTGCTCCGAAACCGTTGCAATCCAGCGGTCTCGCGAAACGCTCCCGCGCCCGGCGGTCTCGCGAAACCTCCCGTCTGCAACGCTTCGCCGCCGAGAACGGTGCAGATGAGAGGTTTCGCGAGACAAGGCATCGTCACGAAGTCCGCGCGGCGGTGTGGACGGACGGGGCGGGGATCAGAACCGATACCCGGCCCTTGCCAGCGCACGACGGACGCGAATCGCCAGGGCCGCGCACTCGTCGTCGAACTCGTTGGCTCCGACGGCGATGACCGAGTAACCGGCATCCTCGAACAGCTGCCGACGATTCAGGTCCTCGAGCCACTGCGCACGCGAGGTGCGGTGCTGGTCGCCCTGATACTCGATCGCGAGCCGAGCCTGCGGATAGCCCAGGTCCGCATGGCGCAGCCCCGCCGCTGTCATGACCGGCATCTGTACGTCGGGCTCGGGCAGACCGCGCGCCACCAGCGCCAGCCGCAGCCGCGACTCGCGCGGCGAGTGCACCGGCGCTCGCACGCGATCGAGTGCCCACTGGAGCGCCTTCGCCCCCCTCTTGCCACGATGACGACGCAGGGCGAGCGCGAGATCGTCGATCGTGCATAGCGGATGCCGGCCGCCCTGCCGTCGCGGTCCCGTCAGCGCGAAATCGCCGACGGCGACGAGCCATTCCGGCGACAAGCTGCGTTTCATGCCCGTATCGGCATGCATCCCGGTCGAGCCGGGAACCGCGAGCTGACACCACACGTCCGCGGGCCCGGCGACGGCGAGGAGGCCGAGGAGCCGGCCGCTCGTCGCACGGTCCTCGGTCTCCCAGCCGACGATCCCCGGCCGGCGGATCGGCTCGGCGCCCGGCAGCGTCAGCACGTGCAGCGGCTCGCTCGGCGTCTCCTCGAAGGGAAGCGGCATCTCGTGGAGTCGCGCGGCGGTCAGGTGGCTGAACATGCGGCGTTCGCCGAGGAGCGGCATCGCTCGCTCGCACCGCGCGCGGACATCGTCGGCTCCGCCGACCGCCGGAGCGTAGAGCCCCTGATGCGGATGGGCGACGTCGGCGGCGCGGAGCCGCCGCCACGTGATCCCAGCGGCGACGGCCTCGGGTCGCCGAAAAGGGCCGAAGCGGAGAGGGTCGGGCAACGGTCGCGGCATCCCCCGATCATCGCGTGATCGGCGCTGCCTGCGCCCACACTCTCCACAGGCCCCACGAGACCTCTCGTTTGCAACGTTCTTCGGCGAAATACGTTGCAAACGGGAGGTTTCGCGACGGCGCGGGAGCGACAGCAGGCGCGGGAGCGACAGCAGGTGCGGGAGCGACAGCGGGTGAGACAGCGACAGCGGGTGCGGCGGGCCGACGAAGGCCGCGGTCAGCGCTTCTCGAGCTCCTCGGCCACGAGGAAGGCCAGCTCCAGGCTCTGCCGGTGGTTCAGGCGCGGGTCGCACAGCGACTCGTACCGCGAGGCGAGTGCTTCGTCGTCGATCATCTCGGCCCCGCCGAGGCACTCGGTGACGTCGTCGCCGGTCAGCTCGACGTGGATGCCGCCGGGGAACGTGCCCACCGCGCGGTGCGCGTCGAAGAACCCACGCACCTCGTCGATCACGTCGTCGAATCGGCGCGTCTTGTAGCCGGTCGCCGAGGTGATCCCGTTGCCGTGCATGGGGTCGGTCACCCACAGCGGCGTCGCCCCGGCGTCGCGCACCGCCTGCAGCAGCGGCGGCAGCGCGTCGCGGATCGTGCCGGCGCCCATGCGCGTGATGAAGGTGAGCCGCCCGGGCTCGCGCTCCGGGTCGAGCCGGTCGATGAGCGCCAGCACCGTCTCGGGCGTCGTGGCGGGCCCGAGCTTCACGCCGATGGGATTGCGGATGCGGGAGAAGTAGTCCACGTGCGCGCCGTCGAGGTCGCGCGTGCGCTCGCCGATCCACAAGAAGTGCGCCGACGTGTTGTACGGGGTCCCGGTGCGCGAGTCGATGCGCGTCATGGGTCGCTCGTAGTCCATCAGCAGACCCTCGTGCCCGGTGTAGAACTCGACCCGGCGCAGCTCGTCGAAGTCCGCGCCGGCGGCCTCCATGAACTTGATCGCGCGGTCGATCTCGGTCGCGAGCCGCTCGTAGCGCTGGTTGGCGGGGTTCTGCGCGAAGCCCTTGTTCCACGAGTGCACCTCGCGGAGGTCCGCGAATCCGCCCTGGGTGAAGGCGCGGATGAGGTTCAGCGTCGACGCGGCGGTGTGGTATCCCTTCAGCAGCCGGCTCGGGTCGGCCCGGCGCGAACCCTCGGTGAAGTCGTAGCCGTTGACGATGTCGCCGCGGTAGGCCGGCAGGGTGACCTCCCCCCGCGTCTCGGTGTCGCTGGAGCGCGGCTTGGCGAACTGGCCGGCCATGCGGCCCATCTTCACCACCGGCATCGACGCGCCGTAGGTCAGCACCACGGCCATCTGGAGAACGGTCTTGATCCGGTTGCGGATCTGCACCGCGGTGGCCCCCGCGAACGTCTCCGCGCAGTCGCCGCCCTGAAGCAGGAACGCCTTGCCGTCGGCGGCGCGGGCCAGGCGCCCGCGCAGCAGGTCGACCTCGCCGGCGAACACCAGCGGCGGGAGTCCGGAGATCTCCGCGGATGCCGCGGCGACGGCATCCGGGTCGGTCCACATCGGCTGCTGCTTGATCGGGAGTGTCCGCCAGTGATCGAGGGCGTCGGGCAGGGAGGGCATCCGTTCAGTCTAGCGGCGCCGCATCGCGCACCGGCACGGCACCAGGGGTCACCGCGACAGCTCCGCGGGCCGCTCCTTGACCGTGGAGGCGTAGACGTCGCGGTACTCCTGCGCGCCCAGCCGCTGCAGGGCGACCATGATCTCGTCGGTCACCGAGCGGAGGATGTAGCGGTCGCCCTCCATGCCCTGGAAGCGCGAGAAGTCCAGCGGCTCGCCGATGATCATGCCGACCCGGCCGATCCGCGGGATCGTGCGCCCGATCGGCATGACCGCGCCGGTGTCCACCATCGCGACCGGGATGACCGGCACGCGCGCCTCCAGCGCCATGCGGGCGATGCCGGTACGTCCGCGGTAGAGCCGGCCGTCGGGGCTGCGAGTGCCCTCCGGGTAGATGCCGAGGAGGTCGCCCCGGCCGAGCACCTGCAGGCCGGTGTTGAGGGATGCCTCGGACGCCTTGCCGCCGGTGCGATCGATCGGCAGCTGCCCGGTGGCCTTCATGAACACCCTGGTCGCCCAGCCCTTGACGCCCCTGCCGGTGAAGTAGTCGCTCTTGGCCAGGAAGGTCACCGGCCGGTCGATCATGAGCGGCAGGAAGATCGAGTCGCTCACGGAGAGGTGGTTGCTGGCGAGGATCGCCGCGCCGGTCGCCGGGATGTTCGGGCGCCCGACGATCCAGGGCCGGAAGATCGCCTTGACGATCGGCCCGATCGCGACGTACTTCATGAACCAGTAGAACATTCTCGCGCTCCTGAAGTCCGCCGCGAACGCGCTCGGCCGGCCGGTCCGGCATGCGCTCGTGGAACACAATGCCATGGGGAGGGCAAACGCACCAACGGATAGACTCGAGCCAGTCCTCGACCCCGGATCGGTACCGAAGGAGTTGCCGTGGCACAGTTCGAAGTCCCCGCGGTGGTCGCACCAGACCCGCAGGCCAACGTGACCGACCTGCTCGTGGAGCGCGTCAAGGCCACCCCCTCGCTGGCGCTGTTCGCCGTTCCCGACGGCGACGGATGGCGCGACGTGTCGGCCGCCGCCTTCCAGCGCGAGGTCATCGCGCTGGCCAAGGGCTTCGTCGCCGTCGGCATCGAGCCGGGCGACAAGGTGGGCTTCCTCGCTCGCACCACCTACGAGTGGACACTGGTCGACTTCGCGCTGTTCTTCGCCGGCGCGGTGATGGTGCCGATCTACGAGACCAGCTCCCCGGCGCAGATCCAGTGGATCCTCGCCGACTCCGGTGCGGTCGCTCTCCTGGTGGAGAAGACAGAGCACGCCGAGCGGGTCGCCCAGGTGCGCGACGACGTCCCGCTCGTGCGCGAGGTGTGGACGATGGCCGACGGCGCCCTGGACGATCTCCAGGCCCGAGGCGCCGACGTCCCCGACGAGGAGATCGAGCGCCGCCGCAACCTCGCCGTCGGCAGCGACATCGCCACGCTCATCTACACGTCGGGGTCGACCGGCCGTCCCAAAGGGTGCGTGCTCACGCACTCCAACTTCGTCGAGCTCTCCCGCAACGCCGCCAAGGCGCTCCACGAGGTGCTGTCCACGCCGGGGGCCTCCACACTGCTGTTCATCACGACGGCGCACGTGTTCGCGCGCTTCATCTCCATCCTCACGATCCACTCCGGCGTCAAGACCGGCCACCAGCCCGACACGAGCCAGTTGCTGCCGGCGCTCGGCTCGTTCCAGCCGACCTTCCTGCTGGCGGTGCCGCGGGTGTTCGAGAAGGTCTACAACTCCGCCGAGCAGAAGGCCGAGGCCGGCGGCAAGGGCAAGATCTTCCGCACCGCCGCGCGCGTCGCGATCGAGCACTCGCAGCGCACGCAGAACGGCGAGCGCATTCCGCTGCGCACGCGCCTGCTGTTCGCGCTGTTCGACCGGCTCGTCTACGCGAAGCTGCGCGCGGCGATGGGCGGCCGCGTCGTCTACGCCGTGTCGGGCTCGGCACCGCTCGGACCGCGGCTCGGGCACTTCTTCCACAGTCTCGGCGTGGTCATCCTGGAAGGCTACGGGCTCACCGAGACCACCGCGCCGGCCACGGTGAACCTGGCCACGAAGTCGAAGATCGGCACCGTCGGTCCCGCCCTCCCCGGCGTGGGCGTGCGCCTGGCCGCGGACGGCGAGATCGAGGTGCGCGGCATCAACGTGTTCAAGGAGTACTGGCGCAACCCCGAGGCGACCGCCGAGGCGTTCGACGGCGACTGGTTCCGTACCGGCGACCTCGGCTCGTTCGATGACGAAGGATTCCTCACGGTCACGGGCCGCAAGAAGGAGATCATCGTCACCGCGGGCGGCAAGAACGTCTCCCCGGCCGCCCTGGAGGACCCGATCCGCGCGAACCCGATCGTCGGGCAGGTGGTCGTGGTGGGCGACCAGAAGCCCTTCATCGCGGCACTGGTCACCCTCGACCCCGACATGCTGCCGACCTGGCTGGCCAACAACGATCTGCCCGGCGACCTGTCGCTGGCCGAGGCGGCCAAGAACGAGAAGGTGCGCGCCGAGGTGCAGCGCGCGATCGACGAGGCGAACACGAACGTCTCGCGCGCCGAGTCCATCCGCAAGTTCACGATCCTCGACACCCAGTGGACCGAGGCGAGCGGTCACCTCACGCCCAAGCTGAGCATCAAGCGCAACGTGATCCTCACCGACTTCGCCGACGCGATCGACGAGCTATACAACATCCCCACCTCCACGACGACCGCGCCGTTGGGCTGAGGCTCCGACTCAGAACCAGTCGCTCTCGCGGATCTCACGCATCGCGGCCCGCCTGCTCTCGGCGGGCAGCCGGTCGAGGTACAGCGTGCCGTCCAGGTGGTCGGTCTCATGCTGCAGCGCCTGGGCGAGCAGGCCCTCGCCCTCCAGGACGACCTCCGCCCCGTCGAGGTCGATGCCGGCGACCTTCGCGTACGGGTGACGGTGCGCCTCGTGCCAGAGCCCGGGGACGGACAGGCACCCCTCCCCCACCAGCTCGGGCTCGCCGGACGCCTCGACCAGCACCGGGTTGAGGACGTAGCCGATGTCGCCGTCGATGTTGTAGCTGAAGGCGCGCAGACCCACGCCGATCTGCGGGGCGGCCACCCCTGCCCGCCCGGGCAGGGCGACCGAGTCCAGGAGATCCCGCACGAGTGCCCGGATGCCGTCGTCGATGACCTCGATCGGCGCGCACGGGGTGCGCAGGACGGGATCTCCGAACAGCCGGATCGTGCGGACCGCCATCGTCAGAGCCCCGGGGCCTGCGGCCCGTCGATGATGCCCGCGGCGAGCTCGCGCGCCGTCGGCGGCGCGGGTGGCTGCTCGTCGCGGAGCACGTGGTCGTCGCGCACGACCTCGTCGACGGCGAGGTGGTCGTCGTCGATGAAGACCGGCAGCGAGATCTCGATCTGCTGCGTCTGGCCGCCGATGATCTCGATCGCGGCGGTGTCTATGCTGACGGCGGCATCGAGCACGGCGAGCTCGTGCTCGTGCGGCGCGGGTTCTGGGGTCACCAGGTGAAGGGTTTCAAGCGTCATGACGTTCACTCCAGGGTTCGGGTTCCCGGGCGTTGGCGTTTCCAACCGCCTCAGGTTACTTCCCCGGACGGATGACGGGCAAAAGGTCGCCGCGACCTTCTCGCCGCAGAGGGGGCGAGGCGGCAGAGTTCTTTCTCAGCTTCAGGGACGGTAACGTTGACAACCGTGCACGTACTCTCGGTCAGCTCTCTGAAGGGCGGCGTCGGCAAGACGACGGTGACGCTCGGTCTCGCCTCGGCTGCGTTCGCCCGCGGTATTCGCACACTAGTGGTGGATCTCGACCCGCAGTCCGACGTCTCGACCGGCATGGACATCCAGGTGGCCGGGCGGCTCAACGTCGCCGACGTGCTCGCCAACCCGAAGGAAAAGGTGGTCCGTCAGGCGATCACCTCCAGCGGCTGGGCGAAGGTGCACGCCGGCACGATCGACGTCATGATCGGGAGCCCCTCGGCGATCAACTTCGACGGCCCGCACCCGAGCGTGCGCGACGTGTGGAAGCTCGAGGAGGCCCTTGCGACGATCGAGGCCGATTACGACCTCGTCGTGATCGACTGCGCGCCGTCGCTGAACGCCCTGACCCGCACCGCGTGGGCCGCCAGCGACCGGGTCATCGTCGTGACCGAGCCGGGCCTGTTCTCCGTCGCCGCCGCCGACCGCGCGCTGCGGGCGATCGAGGAGATCCGCCGTGGCCTGTCCCCCCGGCTGCAGCCGCTGGGCATCGTCGTCAACCGCGTGCGCCCGCAGTCGATCGAGCACCAGTTCCGCATCAAGGAGCTGCGCGACATGTTCGGTCCGCTCGTGCTGTCGCCGCAGCTGCCCGAGCGCACGTCGCTCCAGCAGGCGCAGGGCGCGGCCAAGCCCCTGCACATCTGGCCGGGCGACTCCGCGCAGGAGCTGGCGGCGGACTTCGACGCGCTCCTGGACCGCGTCATGCGCACCGGGCGCATCCCCGAGCCCGAGGCGCGCGCGTAAGAGGTCGCGCCGATAGGGCTGTGATGGTGTGGCGTTGATGTGACGCGGGCACGAGGCCTGTTAATCACGGTTGTGTGAAGAACTCATGCATCAACAGGACGCCTCGTGCCCGCGGTTCCATCATCGATCATTGAGCCGCTGTGGCACCAGTTCGAAGCGCTGATCCCGCCGGTCATCGATGAGCACCCGCTCGGATGCCACCGGCCGCGGGTGGCGGACCGGGTCGTGTTCGACAAGCTGGTCCAGGTGCTCGTGCTCGGCGTCGCGTACGTCAAGATAGCCGACAGCACCTGCTCAGCGACCACGATCCGCCGCCGCCGTGACGACTGGATCCGGTACGGGATCTTCGACGAACTGGAGCAGATCTGCCTGAACGCGTATGACAAGATGATCGGCCTTCACCTGGAAGACCTGTCCGTGGACGGGTGCATCGTGAAAGCTCCCTGCGGCGGCGAGGCGGCCGGCAGATCCCCCGTAGATCGCGGGAAGCAAGGCACGAAACGCTCCCTCATGGTCGAGGGCAGAGGTATCCCGATCGGGTGTGTGACCGCGGGAGCCAACTGCCACGACTCGCCCCTGCTGGCCCCGACCCTGGACAGGCTGGCCCGGTTCGGTTTCGACCTGCCCGAGCGGATCACCGTGCACCTGGATGCCGGCTACGACTCCGGCAAGACCCGGGACCTACTGGACACACTCGGCTGCGACTACGTGATCAGCAAGAAGGGCACGCCCCTGCAGACCGGCGCCCGATGGGTCGTGGAACGCACGAACTCCTGGCACACTCGCGGGTTCCGGAAACTCCAGATCTGCACCGAGGTCCGCGCCCGCGTAATCGCCGCGTTCATCGCCCTCGCCAACGCCGTCATCACCACCCGACGCCTGATCCGCGAAGCCTGGACCCGCTACCGCTGGGACACCCGACCCACCCGACGACCATGACCTACCGGCGCGACCTGTAAGACGGATCAGGCCGAGCGCGCCGACCGGCGTGCGGCGAGCTCGTCGACCGGGTCGGGCGCCTGCGGGTCGAACTCCAGCAGGGTGGACTCCACCTCGTGCAGCACCTTGCCGACCGCGATCCCGAACACGCCCTGGCCGCGGCTGACGAGGTCGATGACCTCGTCGTTCGAGGTGCACAGGTACACCGAGGCGCCGTCGCTCATGAGGGTCGTGCCGGCGAGGTCGCTGATGCCGGCGGCGCGCAGCTGCTCCACCGCGGCGCGGATCTGCTGCAGCGAGATGCCGGTGTCCAGCAGACGCTTGACGAGCTTGAGCACGAGGATGTCACGGAAGCCGTACAGCCGCTGCGAGCCGGAGCCGGTCGCCCCGCGCACGGTGGGCTGGACGAGCTCGGTGCGCGCCCAGTAGTCGAGCTGGCGGTAGGTGATGCCGGCTGCGCGCGCGGCGATGGCGCCGCGGTAGCCGACCTCGTCGTCGAGCGGCGGCAGTCCGTCGGTGAACAGCAGTTCGGGGACGAAGGGCTGCCCGCCCGGCGCGTCATGCGCGGTCATCTTCGCCTCCTGCGGTCTGTTCGGGTCCCTCCACGCTAGATCAGGGACGGCGGCGCGGCAACGACATCCGCCTCCCGCACCCGGCGTGTCGCACGCTCAGCTGGTCAGCCGGTCCAGCGCCGACCGCACGAACGCGGCCCGCAGCTCGTCGAGGCGTCGCGTCAGCTCGGGCGCCAGCTCGTTCGCGCGCGCCCGGGACGCGGCATCCGCACGGCGCATGAGCGGGGCGAGGGCGGACTCGACCAGCGCGACGTCGCGTTCGGCGCTCTGTCGCACCGCACGCACGTGCCGGGGCTGGATGCCGTGGGCCTCCAGTGCGACGAGGGCGCGCAGGAGGCCCACGGCGCGCTCGTCGTAGCTCTCCGCGGCCGGGATCAGGCCCGCGCTCACGGCGTCGGCCAGAAGCGCCGGGGTGGCGCCGGTCGCCGACAGCACCTCGCCGCGCCGGTAGCGGCGCGCCGTGGCGACGATCGAGGGCGGGACGGATGCCGCGGCGGCGGCATCGGTCCCGTGCTCGTCGAGGTACTCCCGGATGCGTGCGAGCGGCAGGTAGTGGTCCCGTTGCAGCGACAGCGCCACCCGCAGCCGCTCGACATCGGCCGCGGAGAACTTGCGGTAGCCCGACTCGGTGCGCATGGGCGTGACGATCCCCTGCACCTCCAGGAAGCGCAGCTTGCTCGAGGTCAGGGTGGGGAACTCGGGCGTCAGGCGGGCCAGGACCTGACCGATGCTGAGGCGGGCCGCAGCCGTCGTACGGCCGCGGGCGGAGGCCGCGGGGCTCACGCTCCGTCCGCCCGGCGTCGGTCCAGGGGCGAGACGAAGAAGTTGAGCCGGAACTTGCCGATGCGAAGCTCGGCGCCATCGGTGAGCACCGCTCGGTCGGCACGCTCGCCGTTGAGGTAGGTGCCGTTGAGTGAACGCTGGTCGACGATCTCGAAGACCGTGCCGGTGCGGGTGATCTCGGCGTGCCGGCGAGACACCGTGACGTCGTCGAAGAAGATGTCGGCCTCGGGGTGACGGCCCACGGTCGTCACGTCGGCGTCGAGCAGGTAGCGGGCCCCCGCGGTCGGTCCCGACCGCACCAGCAGCAGCGCCGACCGCGACGGCAGCGCGCCGATCGCGTCCCACTCGACCTCGCTCAGCTCGCTGCCGAACGGCACGAACGACAGGTCGGAGTCGTGACCGTAGGTCTGTGTCGCGTCGGCCACGCCGTCGGCGGCGTCACGCCGGATGTCGTCGGCGGGGTGGGCGTTGTCCTGCACGGCATCCTCCTTCACCCCCAGCCTAACGGATCCGGTCGCCCTCCCGAATGCCCGATCCGCCCTTGCGGGGGGACGTTTGTTTCCCCGTGTGTCATCGGTCGGGACACCCCCGGGCCGGTCGTCCTAACCTGGCCCCACCGGCCGCACCGCCGGCGACGACCACCGACAGGAGCCACCCGTGTCCACGCAGCGCGACAGCCTCACGCCCGTTCCGGCGCGACAGGCCGCGCTGTGCATGTGCGCGAACGGCGCCGCGTGCACCTCGTTCGCCCCCGGGCACGCGCTGCACCTCATCCAGGCCAGGCTCGTCGCGGCGACGCCGCGGGAGTGGCAGGATGCCATCGTCCAGGCGTGCGACGAGCGGGACGGGGTCGTCGTGCTGCGCACGCTCGACGACGGCGCTCTGCTCACGGTGTGGAACGCGGAGGGAGCCGCCGCGACGGTGCGCGCCGGCGACCCGGTGTCGCTGCACGCGCGATATCACGTGCTCGCGGTCGGTCGCCAGACGCGCTTCAACGTCGCCGTCGCGGCCTGACGGCGACGACGCGGGTCACATCATCGCGGCGCGCATCGCCGTGCAGGCCTCCATGCACGCCTTGCACGCGTCGGCGCACATGCTGCAGACCGGGCTCGCGTCGGCGTTCATCATGCACGAGTCCATGCACATGGCGCACATCGCGATGCAGGCGTCGAGCATCGACATCATCGCGGCGGGCGTCATGCCCTGCATCCGCATCATCGCCCGCATCATGGTGTTGCACATGTCCGCGCAGTTCATGCACGCGGGTGCACAGTCCATGCCCTGCATCGAGCACACCATGCAGGCCTGCTCGCACGCCGAGCACGCGTCCATGCAGGACTGCATCATGGCCATGTCCAGCTCGGCCATGCCCGGCATCATCATGTCTTTGGACATCATGTCCATCATCATCGAGTCCATCTCGGCTCCTCCTGTCGGCGGCGGATCTCGCCCCTGACTCCGACGCTACTGCGCGAAAGCCCTCCCGTCACGTGGGTACGCTGAGGCCATGACCGCGCAGCCCGGACCGACCCCCGTCCTCGCCCGACTCGCCGCCGCCGCGCTCGCCGCGCTCGCGCTGACCCTGGCCGTCGCCGCGCCCGCCGCCGCGCACGACGAGCTGACCGGTTCCGACCCGGCCGCCGACTCCACCGTCGCGGAGGCGCCCACGGAGCTGACGCTCACCTTCAGCGGCGCGCTCATGGACGAGCCCGGCGCCACCGAGCTTGTCGTGACGGATGCCGCGGGCACCGCCATCGCGGCGGGTGACCCCGTGGTGGACGGCACGAGCGTGCGCCAGCAGCTGAGCGCTGCGGAGCCGGGCGCCGTCACGGTGGTCTGGAAGACGGTCTCCAGCGACGGGCATCCGATCTCCGGGGAGTACTCGTTCACCGTGGGCGCGGACGCGGCATCGCCGTCGGCGCAGCCGTCGGAGTCCGCGCAGGCGTCGGCCGAGGAGACGACAGCCGAGGAGACGGCCGCCGTGCCGGCGACCGCCGAGCCCGATGAGCAGCCGGGCCCGATGCCGTGGTGGGTGCCGCTGATCATCGTGGCCGTCGCGGTGTCCGGTGCGCTGCTGTATCTGGCGGTATCTCGTGTCCGGCGGCATTCGGAGCACTAGGCTGTCGCCATGGCCCACTACGACGTCGTCATCCTCGGTGCCGGTCCCGGCGGCTATGTCGCCGCAGTGCGCAGTGCGCAGCTCGGACTGTCCACCGCCATCATCGAGCAGAAGTACTGGGGAGGCGTCTGTCTGAACGTCGGCTGCATCCCCTCCAAGGCTCTGCTGAAGAACGCCGACCTGGCGCACACCTTCACCCACAAGGCCGAGCTGTTCGGCATCTCCGGCGACGTGCATTTCGACTTCGGAGCGGCGTGGGACCGCAGCCGCAAGGTCGCGGACACCCACGTCAAGGGCATCCACTTCCTCATGAAGAAGAACAAGGTGACCGAGTACGAGGGTCGCGGCACGTTCCTGAACGCGAACACCATCTCGGTGCAGAAGGCCGACGGCACCACCGAGCAGGTCACCTTCGACAACGCGATCATCGCGACCGGCTCGAAGGTGCGGCTGCTGCCCGGCGTGCAGCTGAGCCCGAACATCGTGACGTTCGAGGAGCAGATCCTCACCCGCGAGCGGCCCGACTCGATCGTGATCGTCGGTGCCGGGGCCATCGGCATGGAGTTCGGCTTCGTGCTGGCCAACTACGGCACCAAGGTCACCATCATCGAGTTCCTCGACCGAGCCCTGCCCAACGAGGACGTCGAGGTCTCCAAGGAGATCGCCAAGCAGTACAAGAAGTACGGCGTCGACATCCTCACCTCCACCAAGGTCGAGTCGATCACCGACAACGGCTCGTCGGTGACGGTCGCCTACAGCGACAACGCGACCGGCGCACAGGGCTCGATCCAGGCCGACAAGGTACTCATGTCGATCGGCTTCGCCCCGAACGTCGAGGGCTACGGCCTGGAGTCCACCGGTGTGCAGCTCACCGACCGCGGCGCGATCTCGATCGACGACTACATGCGCACGAACGTGCCGAACATCTTCGCGATCGGCGACGTGACCGCGAAGCTCCAGCTCGCGCACGTGGCCGAGGCCCAGGCCGTGGTCGCCGCCGAGACCATCGCCGGCGCCGAGACGATGACCCTCGGCGACTACCGCATGATGCCGCGCGCGACCTTCTGCTCGCCGCAGGTCGCCTCGTTCGGGCTCACCGAGCAGCAGGCCCGTGACGCCGGCTACGACGTCAAGGTCGCGAAGTTCCCGTTCAGCGCGAACGGCAAGGCCAATGGCCTGGGCGAGCCGGTCGGCTTCGTCAAGCTCATCGCAGATGCCGAGCACCTCGAACTCCTCGGCGGGCACCTCATCGGCCCGGACGTCTCGGAGCTGCTCCCCGAGCTCACCCTCGCGCAGAAGTGGGACCTCACCGCGCTGGAGGCGGCGCGCAACGTCCACACGCACCCGACGCTGTCCGAGGCTCTGCAGGAGGCGTTCCACGGCCTGGCCGGCCACATGATCAACATGTGATCGACCCCGATCCGACGAGGGGGATGCCACGACGGCATCCCCCTCGTCACGGGTCAAGGACCGGTGAGCGTGCGCACGAGCTTGGAGGCCCAGACCGCCGGACGCCCGCCCGCGGTGTGCACGAGCGCGGCGGCCCGCGCGAAGAAGTCTGCGTGGTCGGCGGGAGCGGCGGGTCCGAGTTCCAGCTCCCACTCCCGCCACGACTGCTCCACCCCGCGGCGCAGGTCGACGCAGGCGACACGGTCGTCGGCGAACTCCGCGACGAGCCCGCCGTCGGCGTCGCGGAGCGCATAGGCGACGCGCGTTACGCGGATGCGCGCGACGTCGGCCAGCGCCGCGTCGGTCACGCCGCGGACGACCGCGAGCGCCTCGGCGGGCGGGTCGTCGCCGGTGCCCAGCGGCCAGTGCAGCTCGGTGCGACCGCCGTCGGCGCCCTTGGGCCCCTTGATGTGCCAGCCCTCGTCGGGGCCGCCGGTGCGGCGCCGGAACGCGTAGCCTGCCCGCCCGAAGGCGTGGTCGGCGGTGTCGAGGTAGCGCGCGTCGAGGTCGCGCCGCTCCCCCGCCCCGACCGAGACCACCCCGGGCAGGGCGGTCCAGTCCGGCGGTGCGGTGTCTTCGTCGACGTCGTAGGAGAGCTCGATCTCGCGCGAGCGCGCGGCGCCCGCCGCGGCCGGCTCAGGCATCCCGTCCGTCGGGGTCGGGGTTGATGTCCTCGGTGGCCTCGACGAAGACGAACAGCCCTTCGGTGGGGCCGTCCGACGGACCGGTGTGCTGGTCGGCACCGTGTCGCCGGTACACCAGCTGGCCCTCGCCGAAGGGGACGATGAGCGCGTCGTCGACGCTCGTCTGCAGCGGAAGGATCTGCCCGTCGAGCGGTCCTCCGCGAAGTCGTGCGATCGCCATGGTGACCTCCTCCGGCCCAGCCTACTGCGGCGCGCCGTCAGCGCGGCGGGTCGTCGCGCGCCGGGTCGTAGCCGCGCAGCACGCCGTCGGGCGAGGCGAGCTTGGCCACGATGGTGCAGTCCTTGCCGCCGAGACCCTCGGCCACCAACTGGTCGAGCTGGGCGAGCGCCAGCTCGGCCGCGGGGATCCGCACGCCGGTGCCGTGCGCGGCGTGAACCGCCAAGGAGCAGTCCTTGCGCGCGAGGTCGACCGAGAACGTCGCGTCGAAGTTGCGGTTCGCCGCGGCCGTCTCCACGACCCCGGGCACCGGGTACCAGAGCCGCTGCGCCCACGACGACGCGGACGACACGCTCGCCACCTTGTAGAAGACCCGGTGGTCGAGACCCAGCTGCTCGGCCAACTGCGAGCCTTCGGACAGGGCCATCACCTCGACCAGCAGCATCATGTTGTTCACGAGCTTGGCCGCGATGCCGCTCCCCGGCCCGCCGCACGCGATCACGGCGCCGGCCATCGGCGCGACGAGCTCTCGCGCGCGCTCGACGTCGTCTTCCCGGCCCCCGAGCATGAAGGTGAGGGTGTGCGCCGCCGCTCCCGCGGTGCCGCCCGAGATCGGGGCGTCGACGAACGAGAGCCCGTGGGCGGATGCCTCGGCGTGGCACCAGCGCGACGTGTCGATGTCGACGGTGGAGGTGTCCAGCAGCAGGGTCGCGGCATCCGCGTGCGGGAAGACGGCGTCGGCGTAGACGCTGCGCACGTGCTCGGGCTTGGGCAGGGACGTGAAGCACGCGTCGGCGCCGACGAGCGCCTCGGCGACCGAGCCTGCGACCTCGACGCCGTGCGATGCCGCGGCTTCCGCGGCGGCGGGGTTCAGATCGACGCCGCGCACGGTGTGGCCCGCGGCGACGAGGTTGGCGGTCATCGGGCCGCCCATGTGGCCGAGCCCGATCCAGACGATCGTGGACATGTACGGTCCTCCTCGTGAGAGCCGGGACCGGCCGCAGACGGATGCCGCGCCCGTCCCTGTCGCCAGGATAGATCGACCGCCGTCGGGCCTCAACGGTGCGCTTTCCCAGTCGAAGTCTTCTCATCTCATGCTGCGATTGCTTGTACATAGTTTCGATTTCTGCTAGGATCGAGGGAGAGATTCGGAGTAGGTGGGTGTGGTGTTCTGGCCACGCAGGGGGTGGGGGTCGGCGGTTGCCGGCACGGAGTGACGTGGGAGTGAGTGGGCGCGGTGACGCGCGAGGGTCTCGCTCGTTCGTCTTTCTCTTCGTGATCGGATCGTCTGATGTCCTCGACCACACCGCCTGCCGGGCCCCTTGAGCCTGCCGGGCGTCCGGGCGACGGCGACCGGGCGGCCGATGTGTGCGATGCCGCCGGTGTGCGGGCGGTGCTGCTCCGCTCGGAGCAGG
>NZ_JASGFE010000011.1:0-62380 GCF_047605725.1 Microbacterium sp. | reverse complement strand
CGCCCCGCTCCCGCCCGCCCCGCTCCCGCCCGCCCCGCTCCCGACGCCTCCGGCCCTCGCGAGACCTCCCGTCTGCACCGTTCTGAGCCGGAAAACGGTGCAGACGGGAGGTTTCGCGCACGGTGGTGGCGGGACGCACGACGGGATGCCACCCCTGGCATCCGGACGATCGATTCCGTAGCGTCGGGAGGAGGTATCCGTCCCCTTGCCCCAGGAGTCATCATGTCCTTCATCACCGTGGCGACCGAGAACTCGGTCGACGTCGAACTGTTCTACACCGACCAGGGCTCCGGGCAGCCGGTCGTGCTGATCCACGGCTTTCCGCTGGACGGCGAGTCGTGGGGCAAGCAGCAGGCCGCGCTGCGGCATGCCGGGTACCGCGTGATCGCGTACGACCGACGCGGGTTCGGCTCGTCCACGAAGGCCGGCTCGGGCTACGACTACGACACATTCGCGGCCGACCTGCACGCTCTGATGGAGGAGCTCGACCTGACCGATGCGGTCCTCGTGGGCTTCTCGATGGGCACCGGCGAGATCGCCCGCTACCTCTCCCGGTACGGCGCAGGGCGCGTCGCGAAGGCGGCGTTCCTCGGCTCGCTCGAGCCCTACCTGCTGATCACCGATGAGCACCCCGACGGCGCGGGGCCGCAGGAGTTCTTCGACGGCATCCGCGCCGAGGTGCTCAAGGACCGGTACGCCTTTCTCACCGGGTTCTTCCAGGGCTTCTACAACCTCGACGAGAACCTCGGCACGCGCATCTCGGACGAGGCCCTGGCTGCGAGCGTCGCGACGGGCAACCGCGCCGGCAACACCGCCATCGCGGCGGCGCCGCTGACCTGGCCGACCGACTTCCGCGCCGACATCCCGTCGATCACGGTGCCCGCACTCATCCTGCACGGCACCGCCGACAACGTGCTGCCGATCGACAAGACCGCCCGGAAGTTCCGTGAGCTGCTCCCGGAGGCGACCTACGTGGAGATCGAGGGCGCGCCGCACGGGCTGCTATGGACGCACGGCGACGAGGTCAACGCGGCGCTGCTGCGCTTCCTCGCCGAGGGCTGACGCGCAACGGCAAGACGCCCCGGCGCGATGCCGGGGCGTCTCACCGCTGGAAGCGTCAGTCGCCGTACTTCTCGATGAGTGCGATGGCCTCGGAGCGCGGGATCGGCAGTCCGTCGAGCCGGCCGATCGGGAAATTGCCCACGAGCTTGATGATCTGCGAGTCGGCTCCGTACTGCTCGTCGATGCGCTTGTGGAGGATGGGTCCGATCTCGGGGTGCGCGAGCAGCTCCTCGATCGACGAGCCGAGGTCGGTGGGGAGCTTCACCGGGTCGCCCTCGACGACGACCGACGTGCTCGAGCGCAGGTCGCGGCTGGATGCCCCGACCTCGATGCCGTACTCGCCGCCCTCGACGATCCAGCCGTCGACGCGGACGTCCCAGTACGCGAGGTCCTCGCGACGGATGGTCAGCTCGACCTCGGTGCTCTCGCCGGGCTCGAGGTCGACGAGCGCGAAGGCCTTGAGCTCACGCGGCGGACGGGCCACGACCGAGGGGCTGAGCGAGGTGTACGCCTGCACGATCTCGCGACCGGCGACGCCGCCGGTGTTGGTGATCGTCAGCCGCACCGACACGTTGCCGTCCTCGGCGACCGAGGCGGTGGCATCCCCGTACCCGAAGGTCGTGTACGACAGCCCGTGCCCGAACGGGAACCCGACGTCGAGCTTGCGGTGGTCGTACCAGCGGTAGCCGACGAAGATCCCCTCGCCGTAGCGGGCGTGACCGAGCTCGCCGGGGAAGTTGTCGTAGGAGGGGTTGTCCTCCAGCCGCAGCGGGATCGTCTCGGTGAGCTTGCCGGCGGGGTTCACCGCGCCGAACAGCACATCGGCGGTGGCCGATCCGCCGGCCTGGCCGAGGAGCCACCCCTCCAGGATCGCGGGCACGGAGTCGCGGAACGGGATCGCGACCGCGCCGCCGTTGGAGAGCACGACGACGGTGCGCGGGTTGGCTGCGGCCACCTCGTCGATGAGCGCGAGCTGCGCCGCGGGCAGGTCGATGTGCTCGCGGTCGAAGCCCTCGGACTCCTCCTCGGCGGGCACGCCCAGGAAGACGACGGCGGTGTCGGCGGCGGATGCCGCGGCCACGGCCTCGGCGCGCAGCGCGTCGGCGTCGCCGGAGCCGTCGAGGGTGAAGCCGGGGGCGAAGGAGACCTCGCCGGCGGCCTGCTCGCGGATGGCGTCGAGACCGGAGTCGAGGCGCGTGGGGTTGATCTGCGATGAGCCGGCGCCCTGATAGCGGGGCGTGCGGGCGAACTCGCCGATCACCGCGATGGACCCCGCCGGGTCGAGCGGGAGGATGCCGCCTTCGTTGCGCAGCAGCACGAGAGCACGGCCGGCCGCTTCGCGCGCCAGCGCGTGGTGGGTCTCGACGTCGAGCGGGCCCTCGATCTTCGGGCGCTCGCCGTCCTTGCGGACGAGGTCCAGCACGCGGTCGGCGGCGATGTCGAGGTACTTCTCGTCGAGGCGGCCCTCCTTGACGGCGGCGACGAGCTCGGCGTCGGTGCGTCCGTTGCTCGACGGCATCTCGAGGTCGAGACCGGCGGGCACGCCCACGACGCGGTCGTTGACGGCGCCCCAGTCCGAGACCACGAGCCCCTCGAAGCCCCACTCGTCGCGCAGGATCTTGGTGAGCAGCCACGGGTCCTCGGACGTGTACACGCCGTTGAGCCGGTTGTACGAGCACATGACGGTCCACGGCTGGGTCTCGGTGACGACGTAGTGGAACGCGCGCAGGTAGATCTCGCGCAGCGGGCGGGGGTCGATGTCCGCCGAGACGCGCACGCGGTCGGTCTCCTGGTTGTTGGCCGCGAAGTGCTTCAGCGACGAGCCGACGCCCTTCGACTGGATGCCACGGACCAGGCCCGCGCCCATGATGCCCGAGACGATCGGGTCCTCGGACATGTACTCGAAGTTGCGGCCGCACAGCGGGGAGCGCTTGATGTTGACACCCGGGCCGAGGATGACCGCGACGTCCTCGATGGCCGACTCGACGCCGAGCGCCTCGCCGATGCGCTCGGCGAGAGCGGCATCCCACGTCGAGGCCAGACCGACTGCCGGGGGGAAGCACGTCGCCGGGATGCTGTCGGCCAGGCCCAGGTGGTCGGTCGCGCCTCCCTGCTTGCGCAGTCCGTGCGGGCCGTCGGTCATCATGATCGACGGGACTCCGACCCGTTCGACGGGTTTGGTCGTCCAGAAGTCGCGGCCGCTGGTGAGCGACGCCTTCTCTTCTAGGGTCAGATCTGCGGCAGTGGTCATGAGGGATGTCCCTTCTCGACGTCGTTGGCGTGGGTCCCCGGCTCGGGTCGCGCGTTCGTCGCGCATGGAAACCTTAGCGGTACCGGTTTATCCCTGGCAAGGCCTCTGCGCCGAACCGCCCGACGAGTCCTTGAACGGACCTGACACGGGGGAAGAACGGGCACCCTCGCGGGCGGAACGGGCACCCTCGCGGGAAGAACGGGCACCCTCGCGGGAAGAACGGGCACCCTCGCGGGGTAGTCGACGTGACCCCAAACCTAAATTGTTAACACAGAACCCTGAGTGTTTGTTGCGAATTGAAACCTCAACAGGCTAGGTTTAAGGCCGACCGATGCGCCGATGGACTCGATCCACCCGGATCGGGCGACCCGAAAGTGGCATCAACGTCACCAACGAACCCGCCAAAGGAGGCAGGAACACATGAGTTCAGTCAGCGGAGCCGCCGGAGGCGGCCCCTCAGGCACCACGTCTGCGAGTCGGACGCACTCGCACGAGCACCATTGGTTCAAGGAGCCGACCGATCCGGCTCCTAAGGGCTATGTCACCTGGCTGCTGCTTGCGCAGCTGTTCTTCTTCATCGCCCTGCTCGGTCCCGCCATCGTCGGTATCGGCATCAAGATCAACTCGCTCGTCGAGGCGGGCGCGATCGAGGCGAACGGCGCAACGGCCGCCGCCGGCGTGCTCGGCGGCGTGGGCGCACTGTTCGCGACCATCGCCAACGTGATCTTCGGCAAGGTCTCCGACCGCACCACGAGCAAGTGGGGCCGTCGGCGCATCTGGATCCTGCTCGGCACCGTCTTCATGACGATCGCGTTCGTGATCATGGCCCTCGCGCCGAGCCTCACGATGGCGACCGTCGGCTGGGCGCTCGCGCAGCTGGGTGCGAACATGACCTTCGCGCCGTTCATCGCCACGATCGCCGACCACGTGCCGAAGTTCCAGCGCGGCAAGATCACCGCCGCCCTGGGCATCGCGCAGAACGTCGGCATCCTCGGCGGCACCTACGTCGCGGAGTTCTTCGCGGACCAGCTGTTCATCATGTTCGTGGGGCCCTCGATCCTCGCGATCATCGTGATGATCATCTTCGTGTTCGTGCTCGACGACCAGGTGCTGCCGGTCAAGCCGGAGCGCCAGACGTTCCGCGAGATGGTCGAGACCTTCTGGGTCAGCCCGATCAAGTACCCCGACTACGCGCTGGCGTGGTGGTCGCGATTCCTCATCACGTTCGCGAGCTTCGGCTTCTCGGCCTTCCGGTTCTTCTACCTGCAGAACCACATCGGGCTCGAGGTCGACGAGATCCCGTCGGTCATCTCGACCAGCGTGCTCATCTACACGATCGTGCTCATCGTGGTCAGCTACGTCTCGGGCTGGCTGTCGGACAAGATGGGTCGACGCAAGGTCTTCGTGTGGACGTCGACGGCGCTGTTCGCCTTCGGCACGGTCGCGCTGATCTTCGTGCAGGACGTCGGCACGTTCTTCCTCCTCGAAGCCCTCATGGGTCTCGCCTACGGCATGTACGTCGGCGTGGACATGGCGCTCGTGGTCGACGTGCTGCCGAACCCCGATGACGCGGGCAAGGACCTCGGCGTGTTCAACATCGCCAACGCCCTGCCGCAGACCTTCGCCCCGATGATCGGTGCGATCATGGTCTACATCAACGACCCGACCGGTAACAACTACGGGTTGTGGTTCACGATCTGTGGTGCGGCGGCTCTCGTCGGAGCCTTGGTGATCTTCCCGATCAAGAAGGTGAAGTAAGCCGCCATCGCCTGACAGGCACACGACGCGGTCGGCCGGAAACGGCCGGCCGCGTCGTCGTCTGCGGGCACGCGGCATCCCGATCGCACCCGAATCGCCGGAATGGATGCCGAGACGACTCAGGTGCCACGCCCGGCTGCCTCCGCGTTCGGGAGGCAGCCGGCCGTGGCACCTGAATGGGAGAGCGGCACTGAGCCGCGCGAGCGGGTCTCTAGCCGCGCCAGCGACGCTCGAAGGGCAGCCGCCACGCGTGCGGAGCGATGAGCTGGTGGATCGCGTTCGGACCCCACGTGCCCGGCGCGTACGACTTCACCGGCGGAGGGTTGTCCAGCAGCGGCGCCGACCGATCCCACAGCGACTCGATGCCCTCGGCGGTGGTGAACAGCGTGTGGTCGCCGCGCATCGCGTCGAGGATCAGCCGCTCGTACGCCTCCAGCACGTCACCGCGGCGGGCGGTCTCGCCGGTGGAGAACTGCATCGACAGCTTCTCCAGCCGCATGCCGGGGCCAGGGCGCTTGCCGTAGAACGACAGCGACACCTTCGACTCGTCGGCCAGGTCGAAGGTCAGGTGGTCCGGACCCTCGGCGCCGATGCCCGAGCCGGTCGGGAACATCGACTTCGGCGCCTCCTTGAAGGCGATCGAGATGATCCGCATCCCCTCCGCCATGCGCTTGCCGGTGCGCAGGTAGAACGGCACGCCCGCCCAGCGCCAGTTGTCCACCCGTGCGCGCAGCGCGATGAACGTCTCGGTATCGGAGTCGGGGTGCACCCCCGGCTCCTCCCGGTAGCCGCCGTACTGCCCGCGCACGGCGTCTTCGGGGAGGATCGGCTCCAGCGAGCGGAACACCTTGTTCTTCTCCTCCGAGATCGCCCGGGGCTCCAGTGCCGTGGGCGGCTCCATCGCGACGAATGCCATGATCTGGAACAGGTGCGTGACCACCATGTCCTTGTAGGCCCCGGTCGGCTCATAGAACGCCGCCCGGGCGTCCAGGCCCAGCGACTCGGGCACGTCGATCTGGATGTGGTCGATGAAGTTGCGGTTCCAGATCGGCTCGAACAGACCGTTCGCGAAGCGGAACGCGAGGATGTTCTGCGCCGCCTCCTTGCCCAGGAAGTGGTCGATCCGGAAGATCTGCTTCTCCTGGAAGGTGCGGTGGATCTCGCGGTTCAGCGCCACCGCCGTCTCGAGGTTCTCACCGAACGGCTTTTCCATCACGACCCGTGAACGGGCGACGAGGTCCGCCTTGTCGAGCATCTCGATGACGGCGCTGGCCGCCCGCGGCGGCACGCTCAGGTAGTGCAGTCGCCGCACCCCGGTGCCGCCGAGCTCCTCCTCGGCGGCAGCGACCTTGGCCGCGAGCGCCTCGGGACCGGCCTTCTGCGACACGTACGACAGCAGCGGGGCGAACCGCTCCCACTGCTCGTCGCTGAGCTTGCGCGCACCGACCGCGGCGATCGAGTCCCGCGCGAACGTCCGGAAGTCGTCGTCGCTCATCTCCTCCAGCGACGATCCGACCACCCGGATGCCCGCGGTGAACCCCGACACGGCCAGGAACGCGATGCCGGACAGGAGCTTGCGTCGGGCCAGGTCGCCGGTCGCTCCGAAGAGCACGATGACGTGGGGTCCGGCCTCTGGCGCGTCCTGCTTTCCGCGGGCGGTCCGGCCCGGATAGGCGATCTGCTGAGCGGCGGCCTTCGGATCGGGACGGGACGCAGGGGCGGCCTGGCCGCGCTTGGCTGTCGGGGGCATGTCGGTTCTCCTGGAGGGTTGTCGGATGGGTCGGCGGGGATCAGCCGTGGTCCGCCTTGCGGCCGCCGGCCTCGAGGACGTCGCCGGCGGCGCGCTCCTGGTGGCCGCCGAACTGCAGGCGCATCGCGGAGAGCACCTGGTTGGCGAAGCGGTCCTCGTCGCGCGACGCGAACCGTTCGAACAGGGATGCCGCCAGCACCGGCACGGGGACTCCGATGTCGACGGCGGCTTTCACGGTCCAGCGCCCCTCGCCCGAGTCGGAGACCCGCCCGGCGAGCCCGTCGAGGGTGGGGTTGTGCTGCAGCGCCGCCGCGGTGAGGTCGAGGAGCCACGACGAGACCACCGATCCGCGCCGCCACAGCTCGGCGACCTTCGCGGTGTCGATCGGGAACTGGTAGTACTCCGGCTCCTCCAGCGGGGCCACCTCGGCGGAGTGCTCCGCCTCGCGCACCCCGGCGTCCGCGTTGTCGAGGATGTTGAGGCCTTCGGCGAAGGCGGCCATGATGCCGTACTCGATGCCGTTGTGGACCATCTTGACGAAGTGACCGGCGCCGCTGGGACCGCAGTGCAGGTAGCCCTGCTCCTCGGGGGCCAGCTCGCCCGTGCGGCCGGGAGTGCGCTCGATGTCGCCGGCGCCGGGAGCGATCGTCCGCAGGATGGGATCGACGTGCGCGACGGCATCCGCCGGGCCCCCGACCATGAGGCAGTAGCCGCGCTCCAGTCCGAAGACGCCGCCCGAGGTGCCGATGTCGAGATAGTGGATGCCGCGCTCGCGCAGGGCGGCCCCGCGGCGCACGTCGTCGCGATAGTTCGAGTTGCCGCCGTCGATGAGGATGTCGCCCGGTTCGAGCAGCTGCGAGATCTCGTCGACGATGCCCCCGGTGAGCGAGGCGGGCACCATCAGCCAGACCACGCGCGGGCCGTCGAGCTTGGCGACGAGGTCGGCGTAGCTGTCGGCGCCGGTCGCACCCTCCGCGGCGAGGGCGGCCACGGCGGCCGGACTCACGTCGTAGACCACGCACTCGTGTCCGTTGCGCATCAGGCGACGGACGATGTTCGCCCCCATCCGACCCAGACCGACCATTGCCAACTGCATGTGCTGCTCCTCGAAGCCTCGATGGGGCGGCGACTGCGTGCGCGAACGCCCGCGCAGCCCCGACTGACACCCAGCGTGCCCGACCAATCCCGGCGCGGTCAAGGAATTCGCCCAGAGAACCTGTGACCGATCACGCCCCCGACGTCAAGGGATGCGGTGCAGCCACTCGTCGGTGGCGAACTTCGACACCACGAGCGCCTCGGCCTCGGCATATTCCTCCTCGGTGATATGACCGGGGACGGCGCCGTAGAGCCGGGTGAACGTGTCCTTGAGGCGCTCCAGGATCGCCTCGCGCGGCAGCCCGGTCTGGCGGCGGAGCGGATCGACGCGCTTGGCCGCCGACACCGTGCCCTTGTCGCTGAGCTTCTCGCGCCCGATGCGCAGCACCTCGGTCATGACCTGGCCGTCCATGTCGTAGCTGAGCGTCGCGTGGTGGAGGACTCCCCCGCCGGCGAGCCGCTTCTGCGCGGCGCCGCCGATCTTGCCCTCCGGTGAGGCGATGTCGTTGAGCGGCTGGTAGGTCGCCTCGATGCCGAGCGAGCGCAGAGCCTGCAGCACCCAGTCGTCGAGGAATGCGTACGAGTCGGCGAAGGTGAGACCGGCCACGAGGGATGCCGGCACGTACAGCGAGTAGGTCACGATGGCATCCGCCCCCATGAGCATGGCCCCGCCGCCGGAGATGCGCCGCACGACGTCGTAGCCGTGGCGCGCAGCGCCCTCGGGGTCGACCTCGTTGCGATACGACTGGAACGAGCCGATCACGACGGCCGACTCGTTCCATTCCCAGATGCGCAGCGTGGGGCGTCGGCGCCCGTCGCCCACCCGCGCGGTCAGCACCTCGTCGAGCGCGAGGTTCATGCGCGCCGAGACGGCCGGCTCGTGCACGATCTCCCAATCCAGGTCTCGCCACGCCGGCGCCGTCACGAGCGCCCGGCGCACGGCGGTGCCGACCGACTCGGGCGTGAAGCCGAGCAGCTGCGCGCCGTCGGGGAGCGCGGCGCGCACGGCTGCGGCGATGGCGGGCACGTCGGCCGTGACGGGCAGGCCGTTCACGGCCGCGTCGATGTCGGCGAGAGCCTCGTCGGGCTCGAGGAAGAAGTCGCCCGCCAGCCGGAAGTCCGCGATGCGACCGTCGCGCTCCTCGAGGTCGACGACGACCAGCTTTCCGCCGGGGACCTTGTACTCGCCATGCATGGCCCCAGCCTACGGCCGGGCGCCCTGCACCCGCCTGCGCCCGCCCGCACCCGCCTACACCTGCGCGAGACATCAACGGCGCACCGAGACTGCACGCTGAGCATGCAGTCTCGGTGCACCAGTGCAGTCTCGCCGGCGGGCGCCGTACCGCGTCGACGAAGACCGTCACGCCATGTATCCGCGCTCGGTCATAACAAGCTCACTCTGCGCGCACGGGGAACCGGGCGTCGAGCCAGGCGACGAGGTCGGCGCGCACCTCGTCCTGCACCACGTCGTTGAAGATCTCGTGCCGCGCGTCGGGATAGACGAGCGTCGTGACGTCGGTGAGCCCGGAGCGCTCGCGGTAGGCGGCGGCCAGCCGATGCACGCTGCGGGGCCCGCCGACGGTGTCGTCGCGGCCGACCAGGAGCAGGATCGGCACGTCGCGGCCGAGATCGGCACGGGGCCTGCCGACGAGCCGGGCGGTGTCGATCGGACCGAACAGCTTCGCCAGCGGCGTCGTGGTCGTCAGCGGGTCATCGAGGAAGGCCCTCCCGACGGCGAGGTCGCTGGCGAGCCACTCGGTGCCCATGGCATCCTTCGCCTTCCAGGGCGCGTTGAGGTCTCCCGAGTTGAGCGATCCCGGCCAGCGCAGCGCCGAGCCCGACAGCACGACCGCGTCGTACGCCTCGGGGTGACGGTCCAGGAGCACCTGCGCGAGGAACGACCCCCACGAGTGCCCCAGCAGCACGAGCGGCACTCCGGGGTTCTCGGCGCAGATCAGCTCGGTGAACTGCCAGCACGCGGCCACCGCGGCGCGCAGGCCACCCGGTCCGAGCCTGCCGAGCTTCGCGGCATCGCCGTCCCACTGCTTCATGCCGGTGCGCCCGTGGCCGCGATGGTCGTCCGCGTACACGGTGTAGCCGGCGGCGTTGAGCGCGGCGATCGTCGCGCCGTATCGCCCGGCGTGCTCGCCGACGCCGTGGAGCAGCTGAACGATCGCGCGCGGTGCGTCCACGGGGTGCACGTCGTAGACGATCGCGATGCCGTGCGCATCGATGAACTCCGCCATGCGCACGAGTCTACGACGCACCCCCGACGCGGACGACGGGGAATGCAGGGCCTCCGATTTTGCTTAGCAATGCTAATGAGCTATGCTAACGAATACATGGATGCCGACCCCTCCGCCCAGCTCGCCGCCGAGGCCACGGAACTTCGCATCGCCACCTTCCGGCTCGCCCGGCGCCTTCGCGCCCAACGCGCCGTCGACACGATGAGCGACGGCCAGTACGCGGTCCTCGCGACCCTCACCGTGCACGGACCGCTCGCGCTCGGCGAGCTCGCCGAGCGCGAGCACGTCTCCGCGCCCTCGATGAACCGCACGGTGAACTGTCTGGAAGGGGCCGGCTACATCACCCGCACGCCCCACGCCGACGACCGGCGCAAGGTGACGATCGCCCTGACCGACACCGGGCGCGCCGTGGTCGCCGAGACCGCACGGCGCCGCGACTCGTGGCTCGCGGCATCGCTCGGCGAGCTCAGCGACCAGCAGCGCGCGGCACTGGCGGCCGCCGTCGCCGTCATGCAGGAGGTGGCGGCCCGATGACCTCGATGTTCCGCTCGTTCGCCGAGTACAACTACCGGGTCTGGTTCGTCGGCGCGTTCGTCTCCAACATCGGCACGTGGATGCAGGCGACCGCCCTCAGCTGGGTCGTGCTGACCGAGCTCACGAACAACGACGCCGGGGCCATGGGCGTCACGATGGGCCTGCAGTTCGCCCCGCCGCTCCTGCTGGTGAGCGTGACCGGCTGGGTGGCCGACCGGTTCGACCGGCGGCGGCTGATGATGATCACCCAGTCGGTGCTGCTCATGCTCGGCACCGCGATCGGGACGATGCTGCTGCTCGGGGCCATGACCCTGCCGCTGATGTACGCCTTCGCGCTCGCACTCGGCGTCGCGGGGGCTTTCGACACCCCCGCCCGACAGGCCTTCGTCTCCGACCTCGTCTCGCGCACCGACGCGTCCAACGCGGTCGCCCTCAACTCGGCATCCTTCAACGGCGCACGCATGATCGGCCCGGCCGCCGCCGGGCTCGTGATCGTCGCGGTCGGCACCGGCTGGGTCTTCCTGCTCAACGGCGTCACCTTCGTCGCGATGATCGTCGCCCTCGCGCTGCTGCGTCCCGGCTCGCTCGTCCCGCGCGTGCGCGCACCCGGCGCCGCGCGCCTCGCCGACGGCTTCCGCTACGTCGCGGGACGGCCCGACCTGCTCGTGATGTTCGTCATGGTCTTCCTCCTCGGCGCATTCGGCATGAACTTCCCGATCTTCGCCTCCACGATGGCCCTCGAGTTCGGGAGGGATGCCGACGGCTACGGCCTGCTGAGCTCCATCCTCGCGGTCGGCTCGCTCGCGGGGGCCCTGATGGCCGCGCGGCGCGAGCGCGCTCGCCTGCGCCTGGTCGTCGCCGGCATCGGCCTGTTCGCCGCGGCAGCGGCCGTCGCGGCGGCCATGCCGACCTACTGGCTGTACGCCGTGACCCTCATGGCCACCGGCTTCGCGGTCGTGACCGCGCTCACCACCGCCAACGGCTACGTACAGACGACCACCGACCCGGCACTGCGCGGCCGCGTGCTGGCGCTGTACATGGCGATCCTGATGGGCGGCACCCCGCTCGGGGCGCCGATCGTCGGCTGGGTCGCGGCGGAGTTCGGCCCGCGCACCGCGATGCTCGTGGGCGCGGCCGCCGCGGCCGTCGCGTGCGCGGTCGGCGCCGTCTGGATGCTGGCATCCGGGCGACTCCATCGGCACGAGTCGCGCCGCTTCGCCCTCACGATCGACCTCACCCGCCCCCTCGAGATCGTCGACCCCGAGGCGTTCAGCGACGAGGTGGCCGCGACCACCCCGATCGGCCTGCCCGCAGAATCCGCGCCGCACCGGTCGCGACGCTCGCGGAGCAGGCCGCTCATCCGCGCCAGGGGTCGATGACTCTCAGTCCGAGGCCGGCGAAGTCCCCGACGTTGCGCGTGGCGAGAGCCGCGTCATGGGCCAGACACACCGACGCGATCTGAGCGTCCGCGACGTCGATAGGGCGGCCCTGCCTGCGGCGCAGCTCGATCACATGGGCGAACGCGAAGGCTCCGGCAAGGTCGAAAGGCAGCACCCGCCCCGCGAACTCGTGCTCCAGCAGCAGGTCGAGAGCATCCTGGAGCTCGATGCGGCGGCGCCCCGGCGGCAGCACCGAGATGGCGCTGGCGACCTCGGCGACGACAGTCGCGGTGAGATACACCTCGGATTCCATGACCTCGGCCAGCCATGCCGTGACCCGACCGTCGGGGCGGCGCCTGCGCGCCTCGGAGACGACGTTCGTGTCGAGGACGATCACGACGACTCCGGGCCGACGATCCGTCCCGCTGCCCGGTCGCGCGCCACGTCTTCGGGCGAGACGGCCCAGTGCGAGGTGCGATCGGGCAGGAGCGCATCGACATCGTCGTCCCACCATGCTCCGGTCTGTTCCAGCCTCTCGCGCATGCGCCGGTACCACGCCCCCGGTTCGTCGGCGGGCTGATCGCGCACCGCTTCCGCGAGGATCGAGCGCACCTCCGCCTCCATGGAGACCCCTTTCTCGGCGGCCCGCACGCGCAGCCTCCGTTTGACCTCGTCGTCCAGGTCACGAATCGTCACTGTCGCCACGATCTCCTCCTCGCGCACGGCTGACTGCGTTGCAATCAATGCTAGCGAGGTGTCTCGGGCGCGGCCAGCCTAGCCCGATGCCGTCCGCCGGTGGGGCCGAGAGAGCAGACCGGGGACAACTCGCGCGAGAACGCCGCCTGTGGAGGAGTCCGTGCCTGCGGCGGCGTCTCAGCCGCGCGTGGACTCCCGCACGACGAGCTCGGGCTGGAACCGCACGGAGCGCTCGTCGCCGCCGTCGTGCGCGCGTCGACGCAGCAGCAGGTCGACCGCCGACGAGCCGATCGTTCGTGCCGGCTGACGGATGGAGCTCAGCGGAACCAGCGCGGCCGCCGCGAACTCGATGTCGTCGTAGCCGATGAGCGCGATGTCGCGCGGAACGCGGATCCCACCCACCGCGACGAGCCCCTGCAGCAGCCCGACGGCGAGCAGATCGTTGGCGGCGAAGATCGCGTCGGGGCGCCGGGCGGGCGGGCGGGTCGCGATCTCCTCCCCGGCGGCCCGACCGTGCAGCACCGTCAGAGAGGGCAGCTCGACCACCTCGAGCGTCGCATCGGCGCCCACGGCCGTCCGCGCCCCCTGCAGACGATCGGCCACCTGACGGATCGAGCGGGGTCCGCCCACGAAGGCGATGCGGCGCCGTCCGGACTGCAGCAGGTGGGACGCCGCGAGCCGGCCCCCCTCGACGTCGTCGACCGAGACCGAGTCGAACCGCTCCCCCGGCACGTCGCGATCGACGAGCACGAGCGGGAGGCCGGCGTCGCGCACGCGGCGCAGGCCGGTCACGTCGTCGGATGCCGGGGTCACCAGCATCCCGTTCACGCGCTGCTCCCGGAACAGCTCCAGGTGGGCCGCCTCGCGCGACGGCGTCTCGTCGCTGTTGCCGACGAGCACGGTCAGCCCGGCCTCGGCGGCCCGCGCCTGCGCGCCCCGGGCGACCTCGGCGAAGAACGGGTTGCCGATGTCGGGCACGACCAGGCCGATGCTGCGGCTGCGGCCGGCCCGGAGCTGACGGGCGGCGTCGTTGCGCACGAAGCCGAGCTCGTCGATCGCGCGCAGGACGCGCTCGACGGTCGCCGGCGCCACCTTCGCGGGGTGATTGAGCACGTTCGAGACGGTGCCGACCGAGACGGATGCCGCGGCCGCGACGTCCCGCACGCTCACCGCCATCGCGCCTCCCCGGTTTCGAGGATACGTCCGGCGGAGGGTCTCAGTGCAGCTCGATCGTCTCGACGGCGCGGATGCCGTCGCGGATGAACCGATTGGCGTGCGCGGCGAGATCGTCGGAGTCGGTCCACAGATTGCGCCAGATGCCGAGGGAACGGGTGAGCTGCTCGTCGACGACGGCGCTGGAGAACGACTCGAAGACGATCGGGCCGTCATAGCCGATGCGGTGCAGTGCCCGGAAGAGGCTGTCGAAGTCGACCGATCCCGAGCCGAGGTAGCCCCGATGGCTCTCGCCGATGTGCACGTAGCGAAGCCGATCGCCGCCATCGAGCACGGGCTCGAACATGCCCGACTCCTCGATGTTCATGTGGTACGTGTCCAGGTGCAGGTGCACGTTGTCATTGCCCACCTCGTCGAGGAATGCGAGCCCTTCGCGCGCCGTGTTGCACACGTTCGTCTCGTACCGGTTCACGATCTCCAGCGACAGCTGCACGCCCGCGCTGCGCGCGTAGTCGCCGAGTCGCGACAGCGCCTCGGCGCTGTTGCGCCTGCCCTGCGCGGTGGCCGGCGCGAAGTACTTCTGCAGCGCCGAGTAGATGACCCCGCACAGGTCGGTGCCGCCGACGGCCGCGACGACGTCGATCGCCCGGGTCAGCAGCTCCTCGCCGCGCCGAACGACGGCGGCGTTCTCACTGGAGAGGTCCGTGGCCGCCGAAAGCCCGAGCGACCCGGTCATCTCGATGTCGTGGTCGGCGAGGATGCGGGCCGCGGCGCGCTCGTCGAAGGAGAACGGATCCATGAGCGGCATCTCGATGAAGTCGAACCCGGCCCGCTGCACCCCCTCGATCGCGTTCGCGATGCCTCGTTCGTCGAAGCGCCCCGAGAAGACGAATCCGTGACAGCCGATGCGCGTCATCCTTGCCTACCTTTCCTCGGTCCCCGCGGAGACCTTTCCTTGATCGTCGCCCGCGCGCGGTGCCGCCGGCGCCGCGTCGGGAAGGCTCTTCGCCTTGCGGCGCAGCTGCGTGCGGCTCAGCAGCGCCGAGCCCACGAGCACGAGGCCGAGCGCGAGCAGCTGCACCTGGGCGCCGTCGTTGCCCGGCACCACCAGGAGGATCGCCGCGTTCAGCCACACGATGAGCAGCGCCGACAGCAGGATGCCGGACAGGCGGCCGATGCCGCCGGTGATCGCGACCCCGCCGAGCACTGCGATGGTGATGGCCGGCAGGGCCATGCCCGGTCCGCTGGTGCCCGCATCGGGCCGGGCCGAGGCGAACTGGGCGACCGTGTAGACCGCGACCAGGCCCGAGACGGACCCCGCCAGGGTGTAGGCGAGCATGCGGGTGCGGCGCGTGTCGATGCCGGCCCACTGCGCGGCGGTGTCGTTCGTGCCGATCGCGTAGAGGCGACGGCCGTAGGTGGTGCGGTTCAGCAGGAACCACGCGGCGACGGCCACCGGGAGCAGGAAGGTGAACACGCCCAGCGGCACCAGCGGCAACGAGCCCCCGATCAACGGGATCTCGACCGCTTTGGCGGCGCCGTACAGGTCGCGGATGGCGTCTCCGGAGATCGGCTTCTGGTTGCTGACGACGAGCGCGAGCGACCGGTAGGCGTAGAACGTCGCGAGCGTGGTGATCAGCGCCGGGAAGCCCACGTACGCCGTCAGATACCCGTTGACGGCCCCGAGGAGCGTCCCGGTGACCACCGCCAGCAGCACCGCGAGCGGCAACGGCAGACCGGCCTGCTGGTACAGCATTCCGAAGACGATGCCGCAGAGGGAGACCATCGCCCCGACCGACAGGTCGATGCCGCCCTTGCCCGAGGTGATCACGACCAGCTCGGCCAGCGCCAGCAGCGCCAGCGGCACGTAGGCGATGAGCGTCGAGGCCAGGTAGTCGCTGTCGAACCGACCGCTGGTCATGCCCACGCCGTCGAGGATCGCCATGACCACCAGGAGCACGACGATGAGTCCGAGCAGCAGCATGCCGCGTTCTTTGACGTTGCTCGCGAGCCAGAGCCTCGCGCGCTCGGCGACGCTCGGCGCGCCGGCCCGCCCGGTGGTCTCGACGGCGTTCATGTGCGCCTCCTGGCTCGTTCGCGGATGAGATCGGTGCCGACGGCGACGATGATGAAGACGCCGACGAACAGGTAGGACAGCTGCGAGGGCCACCCGAGCTGGGTCACCCCGGTGATGACGGTCTGCACGAGGATCGCGCCCAGGAGCGTCCCGATCACGCTGCCGCGCCCGCCCATGATCGAGGTGCCGCCGATCACGACCGCGGCGATGACCTGGAGCTCCTTGCCCGCGCCGACGGACTGGTCGAGCGTCGAGGTACCGGTCGCGATCACCATGCACGCGGCGAGCCCGGAGAACAGGCCGGTGGCCGCGTAGACCGACACCAGACGGGGCTGCACGTTGATGCCGGCGAGCCGCGCCGCGTTCGCGTTGCCGCCGATCGCGTAGAGGTTGCGACCCGGGCGCGTGTAGCGCAGGAACCACCACGCCGCGACCACGACCACGACGGCGATCACGAAGGAGTGCGGCACCCCGAAGGTCTGCCCGGCGGCGCCGCGCCCGAAGAAGGCGAGCGTGGCGGGGATGCCGTTCACCGTCGACGAGTCGAACACGCGCAGTCCGATGAACTGGAACAGGTTCGCCGTGCCGAAGGTGATGATGATCGGGTGCACCTTGCCGTAGGCGATGAGCGCGCCGTTGACAGCGCCGAGCACGAGGCCGATCGCCATGGCCATGGCCACCGCGACCAGCAGCGGCACGTCGGCCGCCACGAGCGTGCGCGCGGTGATCACCGCCGAGACCATGATCATGCCGGCCACCGACACGTCGATGCCCGCGGTGATGATGACGCACGTCATGCCCACGCCGATCAGCGCGATCGGGGACACCTGCACCAGCAGCGGACCGATCGAGCCGGGGGTGAGGAACGACGGGGTGAACACCGCCAGGAGCGCCCACAGCGCGCCGATCACGACCAGGAGCACGATCTCCTGGCCCGTCACCATCGGCGGGAGGATGCGGCGGAGGTCGACGCCCGACCGGTCGCCGCGTGCGGGGCTTTCGATCACGCTCATGCTGCGTCCTCCTCGTCGGTGGCCCCGGCCGCCGCGGCCAGCAGCTGCGCCTGGGTGGCGCCCTGTCCGAACTCGCGGGCGATCCGCCCAGCGCGGAAGACCAGCACCCGGTCGGACACGCGGATGACCTCGGCCAGATCGGTCGTGATCACCAGGATCGCGGTGCCCTGGTCGGCCAGCTCGCCGATCAGGCGGTGGATCTCCTCCTTGGCTCCCACGTCCACTCCCTGCGAGGGCTCGGCGAGCACGAGGAGCTCGGGCTTTCGGACGATCTGGCGCGCGAGCACCACCTTCTGCGCGTTCCCGCCCGACATCGCCGCGATCGGCTGCCGCTCGGTCGGGGTCTTCACGGCCAGGCGCTGGATGAGCTCGCGGGCGATGGTGCGCTCACGCGCGGGAGCGACCCAGCCGCGCAGCCGTCCGAGCAGGTCCAGCGATCCGATCGAGATGTTGAACGCGATGGACTGGAACGAGAACGCCCCCTGCGCCGCGCGGTTGGCCGGCAGCATCCGGATGCCGCGCCGCTGGGCCGCCGCCGGCGTGCGCACCGGATCGGCGCTGCCCACCACGCGCAGGGTGCCGCCGGTCGGGCGGCGCATGCCGTACGCGACCTCGCCGACCTCCGCAGCCCCGGAGCCGACCAGCCCGTAGAGCCCGACGACCTCGCCGGCGCGCACCTGCAGCGAGACGTCCGCGAAGTGGCCGTCCAGCGACAGCGCGTCGAGCTCCAGGAGCGGCTCGCCGAGCGACCCGGTGACGCGGGTCCCGTCGCTGAGCTCGCCGCCGACCATGTGCTCGACGATCTGACGCACGCTGAGCTCATCGATGGGCTTGGTCATCACCGTCTGCCCGTCGCGCATGATCGTGACGGTGTCGGTGATGCGGAACAGCTCGTCGAGCCGGTGCGAGATGTAGATGATCGACACGCCGTCGGCCGAGAGGCGCCGGACCACGCTGAAGAGCACCTCGATCTCGTTGTCGGTGAGGATCGCGCTCGGCTCGTCGAGGATGAGGATGCTGGCCTTGTCCAGCAGCGCCTTGGCGATCGAGACCTGCTGCTGCTGCGCGATCGACAGGTAGCCCAGCGGCTGCGCCGCAACGCGTCGGTCGAGGCCGACGAGGTCGAGCAGCTCGAGCATGCGAGGCGCCTGGGCGCCCCAGTCGATGACGGCGCCCTTGGTGAGCTCACGGCCGACGAAGAAGTTCTCCGCCACGGTGAGCTCGGCGAACAGCTGCGGTTCCTGGTAGACGGTCTGGATGCCGTGCTCGATCGCGGCGGCGGTCGAGCCGATCACGACCGGCGCGCCGTCGAGCTCGATGGTGCCCTCGTCGGCGTGCTCGGCCCCGGCGAGGATCTTGATCAGCGTCGACTTGCCGGCACCGTTCTCGCCGACGAGGGCGTGGACGCTGCCCGGCATCACGGTGATGTCGGCGTGCCGGATGGCGCGCACACCGCCGTACCGTTTGGCGATGCCGCGCATCCGCAGGCGCGGGGTGGGATCGGACATGATGCTCCCTGCATCGTGCGGCGTCGGCCGCGAGGTTCTGGGGGGTGCCGGGGTGCGGCGGCGCGCCGCACCCCGGCTGATCGTGCGATCCGAGGATCAGTAGTCGTACTCGGCGGCGTTCTCGGCGGTGAACACCATCGGCGGCCCGAGCAGCAGCACCTTGGAGTCCTCGTCGTACTCGACCGCGGGCAGAGCGTCGCTCACCTTGTTCGTCGCCTCGAATCCGGCGTCTTCGGCCAGCTGCACGCCCGCCCAGCCGGTGAGGTAGCCCAGCGCCTCGACGTCCCAGAGGATCGAACCGCTCGACGCGCCGGACTCGAGGTACGGGACCATCGACTTCGGCGTGCCCAGGCCCACGGTGAACACCTGCCCGATGCGTCCGGCATCGGTCACGGCCTGCGCCACACCGGGGGCGGACGAGGTGCAGACCCCGACCAGACCGGTCAGATCGGGGTGGGCGTTCATGAGGTCCGTCGCCATCGACGTCGCCGTGGCCTGGTCCTCGCCCGCGTAGACGACGTCCACGATCTCGGAGTCGGGGTAGGCCTCGGCGGTGTGCTCGCGCATCACCTCGATCCAGGAGTTGAGGTTCGCCGCGGTCTCGCCGCACGAGACGATCGCGTACTTGCCCGAGCCGCCCATCGCCTCCATCAGGGTGTCGACGAGCGTCTCGCCGATGCCCTCGCCGGATGCCTGGTTGACGAACACCTCACGCACCGAGTCGGGGGCGTCGGTGTCGGTGGTCGCGACGTGGATGCCGGCATCCTGCGCCTCCTGCAGGAGCGGGGCGAGCGAGTCGGGGTCGTTGGGCGCGACGAAGAGCACGTCGACGCCCTGCTGGATGTACGACCGGACGATGTCGGCCTGCGCGGCGGCGTCGGCCGTGGTCGGGCCCTGGTACAGCCAGGTGAAGCCGAGCTCGTCGGCCGCCTTCTGGCCTCCGGTGTTCATCGCCTCGAAGTAGGGGATGCCCTGCAGCTTCGGCACGAACGCGATGGTGAGGTCGTCGCCGCCGGCGGCGTCGCCCGAGTCGCTCTCGTCGTTGCGGGATGTGCAACCGGCCATGAGGACGGCCGTCGTCGCGGCGATCGCCACGACGGCGGAGATCTTGCGTGAGATCTTCATCGATGCTCCTTTTTGTTGGGTGTGTTGGTTGGGATGGACAGGCTGGGGACGGCTCACGGCCAGGCGGCGACCGCGGGCTCGGCCGCGCCGGACAGCGGGGCGAGCTCGACGTCGACGCCGAGGGCGCGCCAGAGGTCGGCGGTCTCGGCGTCGAGACCGTCGTCGGTGATGAGGCTCGTGACGGCGTCTGGGGGGCAGAAGGAGTGGAACCCGAATCCGCCCGCCTTCTCGGACGCGAAGACCGCGTGCACCTCGGTGCACGCGTCGACGAGCATGCGTTTGGTCGCGGTCTCGTCGAACGCGAACTCGAGCAGTCCACGCTCGACGGACAGGCCGGTCAGCCCGAAGAAGCCCTTGGAGATGCGGCCGAGTCCCGCCAGCTGGTCGAGGTTGGCCCCCACCAGTCCCGCCGACTCGTGCCGGACCGTGCCGCCGGGCATGAGGACGCGCGCTGTCGGGCGGCCCAGGAACAGCGTCGCCGTGGGCAGCGACGAGGTGACCACGACCAGGTTCTGCCGGTCGACGACCTCGCGGGCCACGAAGTAGGCCGTGCTGGAGGTGTCGAACGCGACCACGTCTCCGTGGGCGACGTGGCGCGCGGCGGCCACGGCGACCGCCTGCTTCGCGGCGACGTCGATCCGCAGTCGCTTGGGGAACTCCCCCTCGCGCAGTCCCGCACGAACGGCGCCGCCGCGGTTGCGGACGAGGTGGCCGCCCGCTTCGAGGTACTCGAGGTCCTTGCGGACGGTCACCGCCGACACCTCCAGGGTCGCGGCGAGCTCGTCCACCCGCACACTGCCCCGCTCGTCGAGGAGCTCGAGGATGCGCAGTTCGCGATGCCTCATCGGGCTCCTTCCTCGACGTCGCGGATGATGCTTGGTGGCATCCTATTCAGAGACTTTCGTTTTGTGCAAGCATCGAAAGATTTCGACAACGAAGTCGTTACGAAACCACCCTCGCCCCTTGAGCGCCCGCGAGGGCAGCGATACCCTTGAAACGATTCATGTCCCAAAGGAGATCGACATGGCCGCGCCGTTCACCGCGATCACGAACCTGCTGGAGCATCAGCGGATCGAACTGCCCAGCTGGGCGTTCGGGAACTCCGGCACCCGCTTCCGGGTCTTCACGACTCCGGGCACACCACGGGATCCTTTCGAGAAGATCGCCGACGCCGCCCAGGTCCACCGGCTCACCGCCCTCGCTCCGAGCGTGGCCCTGCACATCCCGTGGGACCGCGTCGAGGACTGGTCCGCCCTCCGCCGGCACGCCGAGGAGCTGGGAGTGAGCCTCGGCACGATCAACTCGAACACCTTCCAGGACGCCGACTACAAGTTCGGCGCCCTCACCCACGAGGACGACCGCATCCGCCGCAAGGCGATCGACCACCACCTCGAGTGCATCGACATCATGGATGCCACCGGGTCGCGCGATCTGAAGATCTGGCTGGCCGAAGGCTCGAACTACCCCGGGCAGAACGACATGCGGGCGCGCCAGGACCGCCTGCACGACTCGCTGCGGCAGATCTACGACCGCCTCACCGGTCCGCAGCGGCTCGTGCTGGAGTACAAGCTCTTCGAGCCCGCGTTCTATCACACCGACGTGCCCGACTGGGGCACGTCGTACGTGCACGTGTCCGCGCTCGGCGAGCGCGCCATGGTGTGCCTGGACACCGGCCACCACGCCCCCGGCACGAACATCGAGTTCATCGTCATGCAGCTGCTCCGGCTCGGCAAGCTCGGCGCGTTCGACTTCAACTCGCGCTTCTACGCCGACGACGACCTCATCGTCGGCGCCGCCGACCCCTTCCAGCTGTTCCGGATCCTCGTCGAGGTGATCCGCGGCGGGGGCCTCGGCAACCCCGACGTCGTCTTCATGCTGGACCAGTGCCACAACATCGAGGCGAAGATCCCCGGACAGATCCGCTCCGTGCTCAACGTGCAGGAGATGACCGCCCGTGCGCTGCTGCTGGATCGCGATGCCCTGACCGCGGCCCAGCACGCGAACGACGTGCTCGGCGCGCACGCCGTGTTCATGGACGCGTTCTCCACCGACGTCCGCCCCGCCCTGGCGGGCTGGCGCGAGGAGCGGGGCCTTCCCGCCGACCCGATGGCCGCCTACGCGGCATCCGGATACCAGGAACGCATCGAAGCCGAGCGCGTGGGCGGTGCCCAGGCGAGCTGGGGGGCCTGAGATGACCGTCGTCGACGAGCTGATCGCACGAAGCAACCGCCTGGGCGCCGACCCCCGGAACACCAACTACGCCGGCGGGAACACGTCGGCCAAGGGCGCATCCCCCGACCCGGCCACCGGCCGGCCGGTGGACCTCGTGTGGGTGAAGGGATCGGGCGGCGACCTGGGCACCCTCACCGAACGCGGGCTCGCCGTCCTCCGTCTCGATCGGGTGCGCGCGCTCGTGGACGTCTACCGGGGCCCGGACCACGAGGACGACATGGTCGCCGCCTTCGACTACTGCCTGCACGGCCGCGGCGGCGCGGCCCCCTCGATCGACACCGCGATGCACGCGCTCGTCGACGCCCCCCACGTCGACCACCTCCATCCGGACTCCGGCATCGCGATCGCGACCGCCGCCGACGGGCCGGAGCTGACCGCGCGCATCTTCGGGGACCGCGTCGCCTGGGTGCCCTGGCGGCGCCCCGGCTTCCAGCTCGGACTCGACGTCGCCGCGATCAAAGCGGCCCATCCGTCGGCGATCGGCTGCATCCTCGGCGGGCACGGGATCACCGCGTGGGGCGAGAGCTCCGAGGAGTGCGAGCGCAACTCCCGCTGGATCATCCAGACCGCCGCGACCTACATCGACCGGCACGGCGCCGCGGAGCCCTTCGGCGCCGCGCGCCCCGGCTTCGCGGCGCTGCCCGAGCCCGAGCGGCGAGCCAAGGCCGCGGCGCTGGCGCCGGTCATCCGCGGGCTCGTCTCGACGGACCGCGCCATGGTCGGCCACTTCACCGACAGCGACGTCGTGCTCGAGTTCCTCGCCGCCGAGAAGGCCCCCGCCCTGGCCGCGCTCGGCACCAGCTGCCCCGACCACTTCCTGCGCACGAAGGTCAAGCCGCTCCTGCTGGACCTTCCCGCAGGCGCCTCGGTGCCGGCATCCGTCGCCCGCCTGCACGAGCTGCACGAGGCGTACCGCGACGACTACCGGGCGTACTACGACGCGCACGCCACCGCCGACTCGCCGGCGATGCGCGGGGCGGATCCGCTCGTCGTGCTCGTCCCCGGTGTCGGCATGTTCTCGTACGGTGCGAACAAGCAGACAGCGCGCGTGGCCGGCGAGTTCTACGTCAACGCCATCAACGTGATGCGCGGGGCCGAGGCGCTGTCGACCTACCAGCCGATCTCGGATGCCGAGAAGTTCCGCATCGAGTACTGGTCTCTGGAAGAGGCCAAGCTGCAGCGGATGCCGCCGCCCAAGACCCACCAGGGTCGCATCGCCCTGGTCACCGGGGCCGCCTCCGGCATCGGCAAGGCCGTCGCCACGCGGCTGGCCGCCGAGGGCGCCTGCGTGGTCGTGGCCGACCTCGACCTCGCCGCCGCGCAGGCCGCCGCCGCCGAGCTCGGCGGCGCCGACGTCGCGATCGGGATCGCCGCGGACGTCTCCGACGCCGCCGCGGTCGCCGCGGCGATCGAGGCGACGGTGCTCGCCTTCGGCGGCCTCGACCTGGTCGTCAACAACGCCGGACTGTCGCTGGCAAAGCCCCTCCTGGAGACCACCGAGCAGGACTGGGACCGGCAGCACGACGTCATGGCCAAGGGCTCCTTCCTCGTCTCCCGCGCCGCCGCGCGCGTGCTCATCGACCAGGGCATGGGCGGCGACATCGTCTACATCTCGTCGAAGAACAGCGTCTTCGCCGGTGCGAACAACATCGCCTACTCCGCGACCAAGGCAGACCAGGCCCACCAGGTGCGCCTGCTGGCGGTGGAGCTCGGCGCCCACGGCATCCGCGTCAACGGGATCAACCCCGACGGGGTCGTCCGCGGGTCCGGCATCTTCGCGTCGGGGTGGGGCGCCGACCGGGCCGCGACCTACGGGGTCAAGGAGGAGGAGCTCGGCCAGTTCTACGCGAACCGGACGATCCTCCGGCGCGAGGTCCTGCCGCAGCACGTCGCCGACGCGGTGTTCGTGCTCACCGGACCCGAGCTGTCCCGCACGACCGGCCTGCACATTCCGGTCGACTCCGGCGTCGCGGCGGCGTTCCTGCGATGAGCGAGGGGGTGATCGCGGCGATCGACCTGGGCGCCACGAGCGGGCGGGTGCTCCTGGCCCGGGTGGGTTCCGACACGCTGACCTCGTCGACCGTCGCACGGTTCGCGAACGAGCCGGTCGCCACCAACGACGGACTGCACTGGGACATGCTCGCCCTCTACGACGCGGCCGTCCTCGGGCTGCGGACGGCCTTCCGCCAGGAGCCGTCGATCACCAGCATCGGGGTCGACTCGTGGGCGGTCGACTACGGGCTGCTGCGCGAGGGGCGCCTCCTCGGCGAGCCGTTCCACTACCGCGACGCGCGCACCGCGACCGGGGTGGAGCGCGTGCACGAGCGGGTGACGCACGCCGCGCTGTTCGCGCGCAACGGCCTGCAGTTCCTGCCGTTCAACACTCTGTACCAGCTGGCCGCGGAGCCGTCGGCGCTCCTCGGTGTCGCCGACACGGCTCTGCTCATCCCCGACCTCCTCTCGTTCTGGCTCACCGGCCGTGCGCGCGCAGAGCGCACGAACGCCTCCACGACCGGGCTTCTGCACGTCAGCAGCCGCGAATGGGACGACGAGCTCATCGCCGCCCTCGGACTGCCGCGCGGCATCCTCCCACCCCTCATCGACGCGGGCGAACAGGTCGGAACGCTCCTGCCCGGCGTCGCCGGGCGCATCGGCGCGCCCGACGGCACGCGGGTCACCGCCGTCGGCTCGCACGACACGGCATCCGCCGTCGTCGCGGTGCCGATGCGGCCGGAGGCCGCCGCCTACATCTCCTGCGGCACGTGGGGACTGGTCGGCGTAGAGGTCGAGCGCCCCGTGCTCACCGACGCGGCGCGCGAGGCCGGGTTCACGAACGAGGGCGGCGTGGACGGACGCGTCCGACTGCTGCACAACGTCATGGGCCTGTGGATCCTCAACGAGGCGGTGCGCGAGTGGGAGCGCGCCGACGGCGGGTCGATCGACCTCGCAGCCCTGCTGGCATCCGCACGAGATGCCCGCTGCGTGGTGTTCGATGCGAACGACCCGCGGTTCCTGGCCCCCGGCGACATGGTCGATCGCATCGACCACTGGTGCGACGAGCACGCCGTCGCACGTCCGCGCACGCGCCCCGAATACGTGCGGAGCATCGTCGACTCGCTGGCGGACGCCTTCGCCGCCGCGGTGTGGGACGCCGCGCGCCTCGGCGGGGTCGAGGTGACGACGATCCACCTCGTCGGCGGCGGCGCACAGGGCGAACTGCTGTGTCAGCGCACGGCCGACCGCGCCGGCATCCCCGTGCTGGCGGGCCCCGTGGAGGCGACCGCGCTCGGAAACGTGCTGGTGCAGGCCCGCGCGGCCGGGCTGATCTCGGGCTCTCTGGATTCGCTGCGCGACCTGGTCGCACGGACCCATCCGCCGCGGCGCTTCGACCCGCGGCGCTGATCGCGGCCGGGTCAGCTCCGGATGCCGACGCGCACCAGGTGCGCGTTCGCGAACCGCCCGTCGGGGTCGAGCCGCTCGAAGACGGCGCGCGCGTCGCCCAGGCGCGGGTGGACGGCCTCGAGGGCGGTGCGGTCGAACCCGTGCACCTTGCCCCAGTGCGGGCGGGCCGCGAACGGGCGCAGCGCCTCCTCGACGAACGGGATGACCGCGCCGACGCCGACCGGGTCCAGGCGCCAGGTGAAGTGGATGCCGACGACGTCGCGCTCGTAGGCGGGGCTGAGCCACAGCGTGTCACGGGCGGCGGTGCGCAGCTCGCTCGCGATGAGGCAGGGCCGGATGCGGTCGGCCTGGGCATGCACCGCCCGGAGCGCCGCCGCGGCATCCGTGCGGTCGACGAAGTACTCGGTCTGCAGCTCCTCCCCGGCGGAGGGCACCGCGTCGAGGCGGAAGTGCGGCAGGCGCAGCATCCACGGGCCCGGCACCCCGCCGCGGACCGTGAAGTTCTCCGCGTCGTCCGCCGAGGGGCCGGTGCGCCGCGTGCCGTCCAGCAGCGTGTCGGGAACGGGGTCGTCGTCGGTGTCGAGCCGGGTCTTGACCCACACCGGGCCGAGGTCGTCGGCATCCCACATGGTGAACGCCGACACGCTGTAGCCCGCGGAGGTCAGCGCGTCGAGGTCGGCGAGGGCCGCCCGCCACGTGATGCCGTCGTAGACGTCCTGGCGCACGCGGTAGGTCGGCTCGACGGCGAGGGTGAGGGCCACGACGACACCGAAAGCGCCCACGCCGACCACGAGGGCGTCGAAGTCGGGGTCGGCGGCGGTCGTGTCGTGCACGGCGCCGGCGGCATCCACCCAGCGCAGCGCGCGGACCGCCGACGACAGCACCCGGTTGCGGTCGCCCGAGCCGTGCGTGCCCGTGGCCGTGGCCCCGCCGACGTTGATGTGCGGCAGCGACCCCAGGTTGTGCAGCGCCCAGCCGCGCTCCTGCAGCCACAAGGCGAGCTCGCCGTAGCGGACGCCCGCGGCGACGGTCACCGTGCGCGCCTGCTCGTCGAGCGCGAGTTCGGGCGGCAGGCCCGTCACATCGATGAGCGTGCCCTCGGTGTCGGGGAGGTCGGTGAACGAATGCCGCGTGCCGAGGGCGTGCACCGGTCCGCTCGAGGAGGCGAGCAGCTCCTGCAGCTCGGCGACGCTGCCCGGCCGCACGATGCGCGCCGCGCGATAGGTGTGGCTGCCCGCCCAGTTCGTGGCCATGAGACCTCCTCCGACGGGCATCGTATCGCCCCGCCGCCGCCCGCTGCCCCGCCGCGCCCGCCCGCCGGCCGGCCCCGCCCGCCGCGCCCGCCGCCGCACGAAGTTCGGAGAGTCGCGCGAAGTTCGGAGGATTTCGCGCGGATGCGCCGAACTTCGCGCACTTCTCCGAACCTGGTGAGCGGGGCCAGGGGCGGGTCGGCGCGCGCCGACAGGGGCCAGGGGCGGGGGCGGGCGGCCGGGTCAGGCCTCGCGGGTGATCGTCACGCTCACGTGCAGGTCGCTCTTGAACGTGCCGGCGTAGACGCCGCGCAGGGGCGGCACGTCGGCGTAGTCGCGCCCGCGGCCCACCAGCACGTGCCGGTCGCCGATCTCGGTCACGTTCGTGGGGTCGAAGCCCTGCCAGACGCCGGCGAACCACTCCACCCACGCGTGCGACTCACCGGCAGCGGCAACGCCGATCTCGGCATCCGCCCGCGGATGCAGGTACCCGGAGACGTACCGGGCCGGGATGCCGACAGCCCGCAGCGCCCCGAGGGTGATGTGCGCCACGTCCTGGCACACGCCCTTGCGCGCCTGCCACGCCTCGTCGGCGGTCGACTGCACGCCGGTCACGCCGCGCACGTACTCGACGGCGTCGCCGAGGGCCGAGGCGATCGCCAGCGCCGCCTCGGCGGGTTCGTCGTGCTCGGCGGCGATCGTGCGGGCGAGGTCGACGACCTCGGCGTGCGGCTGCGTGCGCGGGGTCTGCGCGAGGTGCTCCACCACGTGGATCGACCGCTCCGCCTCGCGCTCCAGCCGGTCCCACGTGATGCCGGTGCGCTCCAGCGGTCGCGGGCGCACCTCCACGAGGGAGCGCGCCGTGATCCGCAGCGACGAGTGACCGGCCAGCACGTCGAACGCCGCCACCCGCGTGCCGAAGTAGTCGACGTAGTGGTTCACGCTCGTGGGCGGGTCGATGTCCAGCTGCGAGCTCAGCACGAACTGGCTGTCGGTGGAGCCGGGCAGCATGCGCGCCTCGTTGTACGAGGCGGCGACGTCGCCGGGGTAGCTGAACCCGGTGGCGTGCTCGATGCGCAGGCGCTTCATGAGGTCTCTCCGATCCAGCTCGGCTCGGCCTGGGTCGGGAAGAATCGCGCGCGGATGGCCTCGGATGCCTCGCGGGTGACCTCCTGGACCTGCTCCATGTGCGCGGGCAGCTCGTCGAGGATCTCCGCGAACGGGCGGTACTCGAGGTCGTTGCGGATGCGTCCGAGCGCTCGGAGCACCGTGTTGGAGTGACCGACCCGGTCGGCGACAGGGTCGATCGCGCTCATGCATTCCTCGGCGCGACGGATGGAGTGGATGATCGAGCGCGGGAACAGCCGGTCCAGCAGCAGGAACTCGGCCGCGTACTTCGCCCCGGTCACACCGCGATAGGTGCGCAGATAGGCCTCGTAGGCCCCGCACGAGCGCAGGATCGTCGTCCACGAGGGACCGGATGCCTCGGTGAGCGAGCGCGTCGCCAGGATGCGCGCCGTCATGTCGGTGCGCTCGATCGACCGCCCCAGGGTGAAGAACTGCCAGGCCTCGTCACGGCTCGTCGAGGAGTCGATGACCCCGACCGCCAGTGCGGAGCGCTCGCGCACCCACTTGAAGAAGTCGTGCACCTTCTCGTTGTTGAGCTTTCGCGGCATCCGCGCGTACGTCGTGTTGAGCGTCTCCCACAGGTCGGTGGAGACGATCTCGCGCGCGCGACGGGCGTTCTCGCGCGCCCCCTGGAGCGAGTACGCGATGCTCGACGGGTTGTTGCGGTCGACGGCGAGGCGGGCGAGCACGTCGCCGCGCGTCACGCGCTCCTGCGCCGCCGCCGGGAAGGAGCCCATGACCGACAGCAGCGAGCGGCAGGCGATGTCCTCGTCGATCCACGGGTCCTCCAGCAGCAGCTGGAGGTGCACGTCGAGGATGCGCGCGGTGCCGTCGGAGCGCTCGATGTAGCGCCCGATCCAGAACAGCGACTCGGCGATGCGGCTCAGCATGTCGGCGCACCTCCCTGCTGCTGCTGCTGTTGCTCCTGCTGCTCGATGCGGGACCGTGGCCGGTCCTGCGGCGAGAAGCTCGGCTCGGCCTGCTGCTCGTAGATGATCGGGATCGCCTGGGTCGGCGTGGCCTGCTCGTCGACGAGGTTTCCGACGTCCTTGGTCGTGCCGTACTCGACCGGTGCGGGGGCGGCACCGCCGACGATCCAGGTGTCCTTCGATCCGCCGCCCTGGCTGGAGTTGACCACGAGCTGGCCCTCCGGCAGCGCGACGCGGGTGAGTCCGCCGGGGAGCACCCAGACGTCGTCGCCGTTGTTGACCGCGAAGGGGCGCAGGTCGGCGTGACGCGGGCGCATGCCGTCCTCCACCAGCGTCGGGATCGTGGAGAGCATGACGACCGGCTGGGCGATCCAGCCGCGCGGATCGGCCTTCAGGCGCCGGCGGAGCCGGTCGAGCTCGGACCTGCTGGCATCCGGACCCACGACCAGCCCCTTGCCGCCGGAGCCGTCCACGGGTTTGACGACGAGCTCGTCGAGCCGGTCGAGCACCTCCTCCAGCGCCCCCGGATCCTCCAGCCGCCACGTGTCGACGTTCTTCAGCAGCGGCTGCTCGGCGAGGTAGTAGCGGATGAGGTCGGGGACGTACGTGTAGAGCAGCTTGTCGTCGGCGACGCCGTTGCCCACCGCGTTGGCGATCGTGACATTGCCCAGCCGCGCGGCGAGCATGAGGCCGGGGGCGCCCAGCATCGAGTCGGCGCGGAACTGAAGCGGGTCGAGGAAGTCGTCGTCCACGCGCCGGTAGATGACGTCGACGCGCTTGGGCCCACGGGTGGTGCGCATGAAGACGCGGCCGCCGACGCACAGCAGGTCACGGCCCTCGACCAGCTCGACGCCCATGAGCCGGGCCAGCAGGGTGTGCTCGAAGTAGGCGGAGTTGTACACCCCCGGCGTGAGCACCACCACGTTGGGGTCCTCGACTCCGGGCGGCGCGGAGGCGCGCAGGGCCCGCAGCAGCTTGTTCGGGTACTCGCCGACCGGGTGCACCTGCATGGACAGGAACAGCTCGGGAAGCGTCTGGGCCATCACGCGCCGGTTGGAGATCACGTAGCTCACGCCGGAGGGCACGCGGACGTTGTCCTCGAGCACCCGCATCTCGCCGTGCTCGTCGCGGATGAGGTCGATGCCGGCGACGTGGATGCGCACGCCGTTGGCGGAGTGGATGCCGGCCGCCTGGCGGTAGAAGTACTGCGACGAGGCGATGAGCTTGGCCGGCAGCACGCCGTCGCGCACGCAGTGCTGATGCCCGTAGGCGTCGTCGAGGAAGGCCTCCAGCGCCCGCACGCGCTGGGCGACGCCGGCCTCGATGCCCGTCCACTCCGCGTGGTCGATGACCCGCGGCACGGCGTCGAGCGGGAACGGCCGCTCCTCGCCGGCGAAGTCGAACGTCACACCCTGCGCGAGGTAGGAGCTGGCCAGCGACTCGGTGCGGCCCCGCAGCTCCTCCTGCGTCATCCTCGCGAGCGCGTGGTAGAGCTCGCGGTACGACGCGCGCGCATCGGCGGTCGCGCCGGCGTGGGCCGGCTCGTGGAACATCTCGTCGAAGGCGGGAACGCCGGAGGGGGTCTTCCGCGGTGCCAGCGTGGAACCGTAGCCGTCGAACAGGTCACCCATGCGCACGAGCCTAGTGGCCGGAATGTTACCGGGACATGACCGCGCCGAACGTTGCCCTCTGTTCGCGAGACCTCAGGTCTGCACCGTTTTCAACGTCAAAGCGTTGCAGACGGGAGGTTTCGCGAGGGCCGGATGGCGGCGGGCGCGGGGCGAGGGGCTCAGGGGGCTCAGGAGGCGCGCGAGGCTCAGGAGGCGCGCGAGGCTCAGATGACCTCTTCGCTCCACGGATCGGGGATGCCGTGGCGATGCGCCGTGATCGAGATCGCCTGCTCGCGCAGGAACGGCAGCAGCTCGAGGCGACCGGCCGTGGTGACCTCGTCGGCGAAGACGGGGAGGTCCGCACCGCCGGCGAGCGCGTCGACGATCGCCCAGCGCACCGTCGCGACCGCCCCCGGGGGGCCGATCAGCCGCACCCGCTCCGCACGCGGCGGGATGCCGTCCTCGTCCGCGTCGTCGGTACCGGGATCGGGCCGCGCCGGCGCGGCCGTCAGGCGCTGGATCCACTCCTCGTCGGTCTCCACGAACACCGGCACGCGGTGCTCGCCGAGCACGCGGCGCACCGAGGAGGCGAGCCCCGACGCCGAGCTGAGCGTGAACGGCGACCCCGCCCGCACCGCCGCGACGACCACGCGCAGCACGCGGTGCCACTCGGCATCCGTCGTCGCCCGGATGCCGACAGGCACCGGCCGATAGCGGAACAGATTCCGCTCGACGCCGAGCTGGGAGACGTCGCGCACCTGGCCGTACTCGCGGCTCCAGGCCAGCGCATCCGATAGGGCGCCGCGACGCAGCCACTCGAACCCGTCGTAGCCGAGCGTGGGCTGGGCCGCCTCGATGACCTCGGCGATGCGCGAGTCGAGGCCCCTCAGGTGCAGCGTGGAGGACTGCGAGCCGCCGCTCGAAGCCCGCCAGGAGCCCAACCCGACCAGCCGGTTCGGGCCTCCCGTCTTGCCGCCCGCGCCGCTGCCGCCGAAGGGCTGGCGCTGCACGATCGTCCCGGTCGTGTCGCGGTTGACGGCGAGGCTCCCCGCCGGGGCGCGCTCGAGCCAGACCGCGAGGTCCTCGGCGTTCTGCGTGAACAGCCCCGCCGCCGCGGCCGGGCCCGCCTCGTCGAGCAGCTCCAGCGCGCGGTCGAGCGAGGGCGCGTGCATGAGGGCGAGCACGGGGGCGAGGAACTCCTCCCGGTGCATACGGGATCCCGGCTGCACCCCCACGCGGATGCCGGGGGTCCACAGCCGCCCGGCCAGGGCGGGACCGGCATCGTCGACCCGGCGCGGCGCGACCAGCCAGCTCTCCCCCTCGGCCAGGGTCGTCAATGCCCACTCCGCCGTCCCCCGCGCAGGCTCGGCCATCGGCCCCACGTCGGTGCGGGGGTCGGTGGGAGCGCCGACGCGCAGCGCCGCGGTGGCATCCACGAGCTGCCGCACGAATCGCTCCGACCGCGCGACCGACCCGACGAGGATCGCCAGCGACGCGGCGGAGCGCTTCTGCCCGGCGTTGCCGAAGGCGCTGCGCACAAGGCTCGAGGCGGCGAGGTCGAGGTCGGCGGAGGGCATGACCACGACGGCGTTCCTGCCGCCGGTCTCGGCCTGCAGCACCAGTTCGGGTCGCCACGAGCGCAGCAGCGCCGCCGTCTGCTCCGAGCCGTGCAGGAGCGCGCGGTCGAGGTGCGGATGGGCGACCAGCGCGCGCCGCAGCTCCTCCGTCGCGGGAACGGCGAGCGTCAGCAGCGCGCGCGAGACGCCCGCAGCCCAGAGCGCCTCGGCCACGACCGCCGCGGCGCGCACCGCGCCCGGCGCCGGGACGAGCACGACCCCCGAGCCGGCGGCGAGGGCGGCGAGCGCGCCGGCGGCGGGGCTCGCGATCGACCGGCCCTGCTCGGATGCCACGAGCGTGACCCGCGCGGGCACGAACACCGCCCCGCTGACCCGGTCCAGCTCCTTCGCGGTGGCGGCATAGTAGGCGGCGAGGTCGACCGCCTCATCGATCTCCGCGTCGGCCTCGGCGAGCACGGTGCCCGGCTCGGACGCGGCGACCTCGATGAGCATGCCCCGACGCTCCTGCAGCGCCCGTGCCGCGGCCAGCAGCACGGTCGCACGCTCTGCAGCGGGTGTCGCGCCCCACGCGGCCGCCGCCTCCCGCGTGCCGGTGACGGCCGCCTCGAGCGCCTCGGCGTCGGTGATGCGGGCGGCCTCGGCCACGGCATCCCCGGCCGTCGAGTCCGCCGCACGGGAGAGGGCCTCGCGCGCGCGCTCGCGGGTCTCGGCCGAGGTCGGGTCGGTTGCCGGCACGTTGCGGAAGCCCGGCGCGCCCAGCGCGGGGGCGGACGACTCGCGCGGCGAGAACACCGCGGTCTCGACGAAGGCGTCGCCGCCGAACAGCTGCTCGACGCCGGCGGGTTCGAGCGGCTGCGTGTCGGCGGCGGCGGCCGCAGCGATGCCGAGGACGGCCTGAGTGAGTCCAGGGTCGGACGACGACGTCGGGGTGCGGAGGATGCCGGTGTCCACCGCCCGGGCACGGCGGCGGCCGGAGCCGAGACCCGGATCGCCGGCGCGCGCCAGCGCGGCAAGGAGGCGCTCGCCCTCGCGCGCGGACAGCTCGGGGTCGGCGGAAAGCTCCGCGGCCGCGCCCAGCACGCTCCGTCCGGCGGCGTCGTGTTCGAGCCGTCGCACGAGGTGCCCGATCGCCGCGTCGAGCTCGTGCGGCTGCGCGGCCGGCACGTGCAGCACGACCTGCCCGGTCTCGCGCGCCACCGCGGCCGTCTGGCCCTGCGCGACGCCCGACAACTGCTCGATCTCGACGTCGGCGCGCACCCCGCGCTCGCCGGCGAGCTCCCATGCGTAGGCGACGTGCACGAGGTCACGGGAGGCGACACCGACCCGCACGGCGGCGGTGTGCTCGGGGCGCAGCGCCTCGTCGAGGCAGCGCACGTGGTTCGCCTCCGCGTCCAGCGGCGCGTCGTACACCGCGGGAGTCCAGCCGTGCAGCGCGGCATCCACGCCCTCCAGCGCGAGGTTCGCGTCTTTGACGAGGCGCACGGCGATGCGTGCACCGCCGTCGGCGACGCGTCGTCGCGCCCACGCGGTGAGCTCGCGCAGGACGGCGTGCACGTCGGGGAACGCCGTCGGCAGGGCGACGCCTGCCTCGAAACCGGCCAGGCGCGGATCCTCCAGCAGGCGCGTGAACACCGCGATCGTGAGGTCGAGGTCGCGGTAGGCCGTCACGTCGAGGGTGATCATCGTGCCGCTTTCGTGCGCGGCGAGGAAGAGGGGCAGCAGGCGCTCGGCGACCTCCGCGACGGACTCCTCGAACCCCCACAGCGAGGCGCCCGGCGCGATCGAGGGCAGCGTCACGGTCACCTCGTCGACGTCGTCGCGCCCGACGAGGTCGTGGATGCCGTCGAGCCGGCGCCGAGCGGCATCCTCGCCCAGCACGACCTCGCCGAGCAGGTCGACGTTCAGCCGCGCCCCGCCCTCGCGGAGCTTCGCGAGGGCGGGCCCGAGCTTGTCGGGACGCGCATCGACGACGAGGGGCCCGACCAGCTCGCGCAGCACGCGGCGCGCGATCGGCACGGTCGGCGCGGGCAGGATCGGGGCGACCGCACCGCCGAGCCGCACAGCCCCGCGCAGATACCAGGGCAGGAGCGCGGGCACGAGCGGGGCCACGCGGCCCAGGTTCGCCGCCGCGGCGGCCAGGCTCTCCGGGCGCATCACGCCGTCGACGAATCCGACCGCGAACGGCAGGCCGTTCGGGTCTCTGAGCACCTCGGCCAGCCGCGCCGCCCCCCGGCTCGTCTCGGTCCCGGCGGCCTCGACCGCCCAGCGCTGTGCGAGGGCGACCGCCCGCTCCGCGGTGCTCGGCTCGGGGGTGCCGGGCTCTGCGGGGTCGGGCTCCAGGGTGCCGGGCTCTGCGGGGTCGGGCTCCGCGGGGGGTGTCGCGGGGGCCCCGGCGACGTTGTCTTCGGCGGGCGTCTCCTGCATGGCACCAGCCTATGGGCGAGGAGCGCGCGCCCGGGCGCCCGCCCCGGCAAGAGCCCGATGTCACCGCCAGAGACTGGGCGCGGCATCCCTCGTCGACGGCAGCGCCGACGCGGCGGCCCAGTCGGCGACCCACGCCGGCAGGGGCGGCAGGTCGTCGGGCCGTCCGAGCGCGGCGAACAGCTCGTCGTTGCCGACGATGCCGCCGCCCCGGCGCAGGAAGCGCGCCCGGACGATCATCTCGGCGTAGACCTCGCCGTCGACCACGGCGCGGTGGATGAGGTAGACCGAGCGGTCGTCGTGCCCGTAGAGTCGCGACTCCACAGTGAAGGGCTGCCACAGCGTCAGCGACTTGCGGAAGGTGATCGTCTCGCTGGCCACCACGGCGTACCAGCGGTGGGCGCGCATGGCGTCCCAGACCCCGGTCCGGATGAGCAGGTCGAACCGGCCGAGGTCGAACAGTGAGGCGTAACGGCCGTTGTTCATATGGCCGAGCAGATCGAGGTCGGTGGGGAGCGTGCGCAGTCGCACGCGACCGACGGCATCCGGCGCGACCTGCCCGCGACGGGCCCTCAGCACCCTCGCCCGCACGATCGTCAACAGGGTGCGCCAGATCACGTTCACGATGAGCGATGGTAGCCCGGCACCGACCCGACCGAGGATTCGTTGTCGGGCGGCCACAGGCCGATCCGCCGATTTCGTGCCGCGAGAGCGGCGGCGTAGAGTCGCCCCATGGAAGCCGAAGTGCAGACGGATGTCGTCGTCCGCCCGGTGCGCGACGTGGATGCCGAGGCTCTCGGGCGCGTCCATGCCGCCTGCTGGCATGAGACCTATGACCATCTCATCAGTCGCGCCGCGCTGGAGAAGGTCTCGCCCAAGCGGCTTGCCGAGCTGTGGACGCACTGGGCCAGTCAGGGCGAGGACTTCCGCATGGTCGCCGCGCTCGCCGGTGGTGAGATCGTCGGCTTCGCCGGGTCGGGGCCTGCCCGCGACAAGGACGCCCCCGCGTTCCGCGAGCTCTACTTCATCTACCTGCTGGATGCCTGGCACGGCACCGGCATCGGCCAGCGGCTGTTCGACGCCACGATCTTCGCCGGCGAGGCGGCCTATCTGTGGGTCGCCGACGACAACCCTCGCGCGCACCGCTTCTACGTGCGCAACGGGTTCGCGCTCGACGGCGCGGTGCACACCGAGCCCTTCCTCGGCGAGACGCTGACCGAGGTCCGCTTCGTCCGCTGACCCCGGGCGCTCCCCCTCCCCCTGCCCCCCTCCCCCTGCCCCCGAGGGTGCCACTTCCCCCCACGAGGGTGCCACTTCCCCCCGGCGAGGGTGCCACTTCCCCCGCGCGAGGTTTCGCGAGACCTCACATTCGCAACGTTTTCCACGCCGAACCGTTGCAAACGCGAGGTTTCGCGAGGCATCCGGTTCGCAGCGTCTTCGCGCGCGGGTCACCGCCCGCTGACGGTGCCGAACAGCCGGGCGATCGGAGCGATCAGCAGCGGTCGTGCGGCGACCCAGCCCGCGGCGACGACGATCATGGACGCGATGAAGATCCAGAAGCCGGTCCAGTTCACGGCATCCTGCCCCCCGTACATGTGATTGAGGTTGCGCAGGGCTCCGGTCGCGAACACGAGCGTCACGTGCACGACGATGAACGCGACGAAGTACACCATGACCGGGAAGTGCAGCGCGCGCGCCCACTCCACCGGGTAGGCGCGGTTGAGCGCGGGCACGTTCCTCGGCCACAGGCCCGACATGCGGTACCCGGTGACCGCGGCCAGCGGCGCAGCGACGAACACGGTCGTGCAGTAGGCGAGCTGCTGCAGGCTGTTGTAGTTGACCCAGCCGTTCTCGGTCGGCCAATCGAGTGACACGTACTGCAACACCGCGGAGAGGGCGTTGGGGAAAACCTCCCAGCTGGTCGGGACGATCCGCATCCACTGCCCGGTCGCGAACAGCAGCACGACGAAGACGAACCCGTTCACGAGCCACAGCACGTCGAGGGCCTGGTGGAACCACAGCGCGAGGCTGATCTTGCCCTTGCGGTCGCGGCGCGGCATCCAGAACTCGGTCGGCCGCTTTTCGGTGCGCACCCGCAGGCCCGAGCGGATGATGAGCACCATCAGGAACACGTTGAAGAAGTGCTGCCAGCCGAGCCAGGCCGGGATGCCCACCGGCGCCCCAACGGGCAGGGGATATTCGCCGGGATAGGTCGCGAGAAACCCCCGGAGCGGGTCGACGCTGACCAGCCACCGCACGGCCAGCACCGCCATCGCCGCGGCGTAGACGAGGGCGAGGCCGCCGACGACGACTGCGCCGGCCCACTGGACGCGCGTGTACGGTCCGATCCGGCGCTGCGGAGCGGGCGCGACCGGGCGAGCGGATGCCGCCCTCCCGGGCCACACCGTGCGGGTGTACGGCAACGGCGCGACGGGCGCCGGTGCGGATGGCCGCTCCGGCGGCAGTGCGAGCGTGGGTGACGGAGCATCGCCTGTCGGGGCAGGACGTTCCGGCTCGGCGACGACCCGTCCCGGTGCTGCGGGTGATGCGGGCGCCTGGAGCGGAGCCGTCTGCGGTGCTGCGGGCACGGCGGTCGCCCGGTGCGGAGCCATCGGCTGTGCCGCGGGCGGGGGCGATTGCGCTTCTGATAGCGGTCGTGGGTGCCGGGGCGTTTGCGGGGATCGCGGTGCTGAGGGCGTCCGCGGCACCGTCCCGGCCGGTGGCCAGGGATCCGCCCCGGGATGCCGCGGCAGCCCTCGCCGCAACGCCACCCCCGCGAGGGTGCCAGTTCCCTCCGCGAGGGTGCTCGTTCCCTCCACGAGGGTGCCGGTTCCCACCACGAGGGTGCCACCTCTGCCCACGACCGCGCCAGCCGGCGCCGTAGGCGTCTCGGCAGAGCGCGCAGTGTCGAGATCAACGACCCTCACGATCGGCCACGGCTCGCCGCCTCGCGTGCGCGGCAGGCCTCGCCTGAGTCGAGTCGGCACTGGAACACCGTCGTCAGCGAGGCGAGCAACTGGCACCCCCGCGGGGAGAACAGGCACCCCCGCAGGCGAAACAGGCACCCCCGCGGGCGAAACAGGCACCCCCGCGGGGGGCCACGGCTCGCCGCCGCGGGCCCGCGGCAGACCGCGGCGCAGGGTCGGCCCCGACGCGCCCACGGCTAGTCCTTCTTCGCCCGCAGCGCCGCGATCAGCTGCGGCACGACCTGGAACACGTCGCCGACCACCCCGAAGTCCGCGATGCCGAAGATCGGCGCCTCGGCGTCCTTGTTGACCGCGACGATCGTCTTCGCGGTCTGCATGCCCGCACGATGCTGGATGGCCCCGGATATGCCGAGTGCGACATACAACTGCGGCGACACCGAGACCCCGGTCTGCCCGACCTGGTACGAGGAGGGAACCCACCCGGCATCCACCGCCGCGCGCGAGGCGCCCACGGCCGCACCCAGCACGTCGGCCAGCTCATCGACGAGCGCGAACGCCTCGGCCGACCCGAGTCCGCGCCCGCCCGAGACCACCTTCGCCGCGCCGCGCAGCTCCGGTCGTGACGACGTCGCAGGCGCTGCCTCGAACGATTCGACCGCCGCCGCGGGCGCGCCGGATGCCGTGACGTCGAGCGCGACGGTGCGAACCTCCTGCGCGGCGGCCCGGGCATCGATCGAGCCCTGACGCATGGTCACGACCGGCGCGCCGAAGGTCGGCGCGGAGGTGACCTCGTAGGCACCGCCGTACACGGAGTGCTGCGCGAGCACGCCCTGGTCGTCGCGGGTCACGCCGACTGCATCCACCAGCAGGGCCGACCGCGTGCGCGCAGCGAACCGACCCGCCACGTCGCGCCCCTCGACGGAGTTGGAGATCAGCACCGCGTCCGGCTCGACCACGCGCGCTGCCGCGACGAGCGCGTCGACGACCGGCACCGTGAGGGCATCGCCCGCCGCGTCGGCGACCAGCACGACGGCTGCGCCCAGCGCCGCGGCCTCGGCGGCGAGCGCGTCTCGTCGCTCCGGCGCGCTCACGACGACCGCGACCGGCGTGCCGATCGATGCGGCGGCGCCCAGCAGCCCCGCCGCCGACGCCGCGAGGCTGCCGGCGGGAGTGGCCTCGAGCAGGACGAGAGACGAGTCCGTGGCGAAGTCGCTCATCACGCCAGCCTGTTCTCGATCAGGTACGCGGCAATCCTCTCGCCGGCGTCGCCCTCGTCGACGATCTTGACGCCCGCGCCGCGGGGCGGCTTCTCGGACACCGCGGTCATGATCGCCCGCGGGACGCTCAGGTCCTCGGCATCCACACCCAGGCCTTCGAGCGACACGGTCTCGAACGGCTTCTTCTTCGCCGCCATGATCCCCTTGAAGTTCGGGAACCGCGCGTCGGGCAGCGCTTCGGTGATCGAGATCACGGCGGGCAGAGCGCTCGTGACCCGGGCGGATCCGCCATCCGTCGCACGCGTGCCGGCCACGACGCCGTCGCCGATCTCGACCGCGGCCAGCGCGGTCAGCTGCGGCACTCCGAGCAGTTCCGCCAGCATCGCCGGTATGACGCCGCCGCTGCCGTCGGTGGAGACGTTGCCGGTGATCACGAGGTCGAACCCCACCCGGCGCACCGCCGCGGCGAGCACCTCGGCGGTCAGGCCGAGGTCGGCGCCGACCAGACCCTCGTCGACGACCTGCAGCGCGGAGCCCGCGCCCATCGCGAGCGCCTTGCGGATCGAGGTGACCGCGGACTCGGGCGACATCGACACGACGACCACCTCGGTGCCCGGATGCCCGTCGGCGTACGACAGCGCGACCTCGAGCGCCCGCTCGCCGATCTCGTCGAGCACCCGGTCGCCCGCCGCGCGATCGGCCAGGCCCGTCTCGAGGTCGAGTCTGCGGTCGCCGTAGGTGTCCGGCACCTCCTTGACGAGCACGACGATCTTCATTCCGCCTCCTCTCCCGAGTCTATGCAGCGGTCCCGTCAGCGGTGCCGGAAGACGGGCGGGCGCTTCTCACGGAAGGCGGCCATGCCCTCCTTCTGGTCGTCGAGGGCGAACAGGGACGTGAAGACCTGCCGTTCGAAGCGCAGCCCCTCGGATGCCGTCGTCTCCTGCGACGCGCGCAGCGCCTCCTTCGCGGCGTACACGACCGGCAAGGACCGCGCGGCGATCGCCTCGGCCGTCTTCGCGGCCTCGTCGAGCAGGTCGGCCGCGGGCACGACGCGGGAGACGAGACCCGCCCGCTCGGCCTCGTCCGCCTCCATCGAGCGCCCGGTCAGCACGAGGTCGGCCGCCTTGTAGTAACCGACCGCGCGCGGGAGCCGCTGCGTGCCGCCGAGACCGGGGATCACGCCGAGCCCCACCTCGGGCTGGCCGAATCGGGCGGTGTCGGCGGCGAGGATCACGTCACACATCATCGCGAGCTCGCAACCGCCGCCGAGCGCGAAGCCGGCGACCGCGGCCACGATCGGCGTGCGAACCCGACCGAACTCCTCCAGGCCCGCGAAGGGGTTCTGCAGCGCCATGTCGCGCATGCTCCTATCGGCCATCTCCTTGATATCGGCGCCCGCCGCGAAGGCGCGCTCCGATCCGGTCACGACGATGCAGCCGATGCCCTCGTCGGCATCGAACGCGGTCGCCGCCTCGGCGAGCTCACCCACCAGCACGGAGTTGAGCGCGTTGAGCGCCTCGGGCCGGTTCAGGGTGATCCAGCCGACCCGCCCGCGGGTCTCGACGAGGATCGTGGTGTACTCGGTCATGGGCTCATCGTCGCAGAAGGTGCCGGCCGATGATGACGCGCATGATCTCGTTCGTGCCTTCCAGGATCTGGTGCACGCGCAGGTCCCGCACGACCTTCTCGATGCCGAAGTCCTGCAGGTAGCCGTAGCCGCCGTGCAGCTGCAGCGCCTCGTTGGCGACCCGGAAGCCCACGTCGGTCGCGAACCGCTTGGCCATGGCGCACTGCATGGCCGCATCGGGCGCGTGCGTGTCGTAGGCGTGCGCGGCCTCGCGCACGAGCGCCCGGGCCGCCTGCAGCTCGGTGGCGAGGTCCGCGACCGCGAAGACGACGGCCTGGCGCTCGGCGAGCGGCTCGCCGAACGTGAACCGCTCGTGCACGTAGCGGATCGCGCGGTCGAGCGCCCACTGCGCGCCGCCGAGAGAGCACGCCGCGATCGACAGGCGACCGCCGTCGAGCCCGCTCATGGCGAGCGAGAACCCCTTGCCGAGCTGTCCGAGCACAGCGGATGCCGGGACCCGCACCCGATCGAAGATCACCTGCCTCGTCGGCTGCGCGTTCCAGCCCATCTTCTTCTCGGCCGGGCCGAACGAGAGCCCTTCGGCCTCGCCGGGGACGAGGAATGCGGTGATGCCGCGGGCGCCCGGCTCGCCGGTGCGGGCCATCACGACGTAGACCGCGGCCTCTCCGCCGCCGGAGATGAACTGCTTGACCCCGGTGAGGACGAACTCGTCGCCGTCACCGATCGCCGTGGTGACGATGGCCGCGGCATCCGACCCCGCGCCCGGCTCGGTGAGGCAGTAGGCGCCGAGGTCGGTCATGTCGACCAGTCCGGGCAGCCACCGCCGGCGCTGCGCTTCGGTGCCGTAGGCGTCGATCATCCACGCGACCATGTTGTGGATCGAGATGTACGCGGCGATGGTCGGGTCGCCCTGAGCCAGCTCTTCGAAGACGGCGACCGCGTCGGTGCGGGTGAGCTCGGTGCCGCCCACGTCCTCGCGCACGACGATGCCGCCGAGCCCGAGCTCTCCGGCCGCGCGGAGCACGTCGCGCGGGAAGTGCTTCGCCTGGTCCCACTCCAGGGCGTGCGGGGCGAGCTGCGACTGTGCGAACTCCCGCACGGCGGCGATGATCGCGGCCCGGTCCTCGTCGCTGAGCGGTGCAGGAGTGACAGTCATGCTCATTCGATCACGTCCTCGTGAGACATCGTGATGGCGTCATGCGTGCCGTGGTGGGCACGTCGCCATTCTACCCGGGCGCCTTCGGCAGGGCCGGGGGAATGTCGGTGGCCGCGAAGTCCTGCCCGACGTAGAGCAGCGGGTCGCCCGTGACGGTTGCGAGCGCGTAGCTGAAACAGTCACCGAGGTTCAGCTGCGCGGGATGACCGCTCCCCCGCCCGTAGTCGCGGTAGGCCTGCCGCGCGATGCGCGACTGCTCCGAGTCGAACGGCACGGTCTCGACGCCCCACGTCTGAAGCAGTCGATCGACCTTGCGATGCACCTCGACGCGCCCGTATCGCTGCACCACCGCGGTCAGCTCGACGAGCGTCACCGCCGAGATACGCGTCGCGGGCGACACGGCGAGCGCCTCCGCAACGGCATCGCCCTCCGGCTCCCGTTCGAGCACGGCCATGACCGCGGAGGTGTCGACGATCACCGCGGCACTCCCCGCTCGTCGTAGAGCTCATGGCGCTCGAAGTCACGCCAGGAGCCCTCGACCCCCTCGATGTCGTGGCGGATGTCGCGCACGAGATCCGCCGCTCGCCGCCGGCGATCGACCTCACGCGTTCGGACCCCGTCGGCGGCGAGCTGGTCGAGGCGGGCTCGCACGGCCTGTTCGATCGCGCTGGTCTTGTTCACTCCCGTGAGCGCGGCGAGCTCGTCCACCAGCGCGACCGTGCGCTCGTTCTTGATGTTGAGACCCATGGGTGTATTCTACCCTGCGATAGGTATATATCTACCCCGAACGGATCACAGCCGCTCGACGATCGTGGCGTTGGCCATGCCGCCGCCCTCGCACATCGTCTGCAGGCCGTAGCGACCGCCGCCGACCTCCAGCGCAGCGACGAGCGTGCCGAGCAGACGCGTGCCCGACGAGCCGAGCGCATGGCCGAGCGCGATGGCCCCGCCCCACGGGTTGAGGCGGGCGGGGTCGGCGCCGAGCTCCGCGGACCACGCCAGCGGCACGGAGGCGAACGCTTCGTTCACCTCGTACACGTCGAGGTCGTCGATCGACAGTCCGCTGCGTTCCAGGATGCGCCGGGTCGCCCGGATGGGCCCGGTGAGCATGAGGAGAGGATCGTCGCCGACGACGGAGAACGAGTGGAACCGCGCGCGGGGGGCGAGCCCGAGAGCGGATGCCGTCTCCTCGGCCATGATCAGCACCGCCGAGGCGCCGTCGGTCAGCGGCGACGAGCTCCCCGCGGTGATGCGCCACTCCAGGTCGGGGAAGCGCGCGGCGGCCTCGTCGGTGCGGAACGCGGGCGGGAGGCCGGCGAGCGCCTCGGCGGTCGTGTCGGCGCGGATCGTCTCGTCGACGGCGACCCCGCCCACCGGGAGAAGTTGCGAGGCGAAGCGGCCTGCGGCCGTGGCATCCGCCGCCCGCCGGTGGGACTCCGCCGCGTAGGCGTCGAGCCGCTCGCGGGACAGGTTCCAGCGCTGGGCGACGAGCTCCGCCGAGACGCCCTGGTTCACCAGGCCCGCGGGGTAGCGCTCGCGCTGCCGCAGCGAGACGGGCGACCCGCCGGCGGCCACCGAGGCGCCCAGCGGCACGCGGCTCATCGACTCGACGCCGCCGGCGATCACGATGTCGTAGGCCCCGGCGATGACCCCCTGCGCGGCGAAGTGCGCGGCCTGCTGGCTCGAGCCGCACTGCCGGTCGATCGAGACCCCCGGGACGGTCAGGGCGAACCCGGCCGCGAGCACGGCCTGTCGCGCGACGTTCATGCCCTGCTCGCCGACCTGGCTGACGCATCCCCACAGCACGTCGTCGACCTGTGCGGAGTCGAGGCCGTTGCGCTCCAGGAGCGCGGAGAGCACGTGCGCGGACAGGTCGACCGGATGGATGCCGCTGAGCGCGCCGCCCGGTTTGCCGCGCCCCGACGGGGTGCGGATCGCGTCGACGATGACGGCTGTGCGCATGGCGTCCTCCTGCCGTCAGCGTAACCCCGCGGCCGATCTCCGGGGCCGGGGCTCCGACGCCCTTCTGCCCGTCGGCGCCGCCCGAATCAGGCCCGCACGCAGGCTGGTTTCACCCGGCGAGCGCCGAAAGCACCCCGAAGACCTCATCCAGCCTTCGTCCGGGACGCTTTTCGTCGCCGCACCGGCCGGACGGGGTGCGGATCGCGTCGACGATGACGGCTGTGCGCATGGATCAGTCCTCCTCGCTGCCCGTCACCGGGAGGTTGCGGCGCCCGATGCGCTCCCGGGCCGCGACGTGATGGTCGATGGGCGAGGCGGACAGGACCGTCTGCACCATGGCGGTCAGGAACTGTTCGGGGCGGATGTCGGCGGGCACCGCGTCGAGGTCGATGCGCACTGCGGCGGCGGGATCGTCGTCGTCCCACGTCGCCAGGGCCAGCCCGGTCGCGGTGTAGCCGTTGCCCGCGGCCAGCACGTCGCGGAGCTTGCGCATCATGTCGACGGTCTTCTCGAACGCGGCCGGCTCGTGGTCGAGGATCGTCGAGCGCTGCACGAAGAAGAACCCGACCGCAGCCAGCGGATAGCGGCTGCGGAGGTTCCCCGCGTCGCCGTAGGCCTCCTCGAACCGGTTGGGGAGGTTCTTGCCGAACGACGAGACCTGGGTCTTCGTGCTCACCAGCAGCTCCGGCCCCCGGTCCCAGCGCGACATCACGACGTCGACCTGCTTCACGTAGGCGCGGCCGAGGATGTTCGCCGAGCTCGGCGCCACCGCCGGCATGCGCGCCACCCGCGCGCGCACCTCGTCGGCGAGGGTCCGCGGCAGCCGCTCCAGCAGCGCGGCGACGTCGCGCGGAAGGATGCGGGGGCGCTCCGGCCGCGGCCACACCTCGTCGCGCGCGAAGCCCGCCCGGCGGAGCTCATACGCCAGCCACGCGTCGACACCGTTGGCGAACGCGCCGGAGGCGGCGACCTTGCCCGCCGCGACCGGGATGGTCAGAAGAGAGCCGAGCAGGTCATAGTCGGGCGCGTACCGGGGCGCCTCGCCCGCCGCGTGCGCCCAGGGGTCGGTCGGCGGCGCCTGCGCGAGCACGGCGTCGAACGGGGAGAACGAGTCGGTCACGGCGCGCCGCCGGCAGGCTCCGCGCCGCGGGCGACCCGACGCGCGTGCAGCTCGCGACGCGCCGCCCTCAGCCGATCCAGCTGCGCGGGGGCGAGGGCGAACCCGGCGCCGCCGAGCGCGTCGTCCACGAGCACGGTCGCTGCGAGCAGGTCGCCGCTGGCGAGGGCGCGGCGCACGCCCGGGCGCACGGCCCGCAGCTCGGTCGCCGCGGCGCGCACCACGGCAAGAGACGGCACGAGCAGCGCATCGGCCTCGCGCGGCTCGATCTTGAGCATGCCGCCGCCGTAGGACCGCCCGACCAGCTCGGCCGACAGCAGGGTCGTGGAGTTGAGCGCCGCGACCGGCAGCAGCGCGCCGCCGAGCGCCTTCGCCTCGTGGGCGAGGTAGACCCCGTGCACGCTGTTGAGGTGGTGCGCACGGGCCCGGTTGCTCGTCAGGCGCGGGGTGTCGGCGTTCATGTAGGTGAGGAACAGGTCGGGGGGCGGGACCAGCGGCACCCGCCACCACGGCGTGCGCACGCGGCACTTGTAGGCGAGGTCGACGCCGGCCCGGTGCCCGGCCTGGATGTAGCGCCGCGCCGCGGCGGACGGCTCCGCCGCGGGCCGGAAGAGCGAGGTCGCCCTTCCCATCGCACCGAGCTCACGCATCCGGGTCGCGGTCAGGCTCAGCCCGCGCAGGTGCCGGCTTCCCGGCGGGGACAGCGGCACGAGCTCGTCGGCGCCGAGCCGGAGCTCGTCGGCGCGCTGCGGGCTGAGGCAGAAGAAGGCGTTGTTGCCGGTGACCGCGCCCAGCGTCGTTTCGCCCCAGTCCCCGAGCGGCGCGAATGTCCCACCTGCCGCGACCGCCGCATAGGCGTCGCGCGCGTCGGCCCGGAGCATCGAGGCGGTCCACTTCGCCGATGCGTCGTCGGGCGTCCACCGGTGGCTCGGCACCGCCTGGCCCAGCGCCTCGGCCGAGCGCACCTGGGTGATGGTCGCGTGACCCGCCCGCCCGCTCCGGTAGCCGTCGGCCATGACCAGCACGACCTCCTCGAGCACGCCGGGGAACACGCGCTCCTCGAAGAGCACGAGCTGCAGCTCGGCGAACTCCTCCAGGAGGAACCTCCGCACCGGGGCGGCGTAATTGACCGACAGCACCTCGGCCGGAATGACCAGGCCCAGCCGCCCGCCGCGGCGCAGGAACAGCGCCGAGTACACGACGAAGGCCGCCCAGCTCGACGCCAGCGCGCTCAGCCGCACTCCGGCGGCCAGCGCCGCCGCCCGCCCGGCGCTGCGGGAGCGGCCGGTGAAATCTTGGTAGCGGACGTAGGGGGGGTTTCCCACGACCGCGTCGACGTCGCCGGTGGGGGCGACGTCGAAGAAGTCGGCGACCTGCACCGTCGCGCGCCCGCCGACGGCGGTGACCAGCCGTCGCGCGGTCTCGGCCGAGTCCGCGTGCAGCTCGACGCCCCGCAGCTGCGCCGCCATGTCACCGGTGTGACCGAGCCGCTGCAGCCGCCGCGCCGCCGCCGTCAGGAACGCGGCCTCGCCGCACGAGGGCTCCAGCACCCGGTCGTGCGGACTGCGCACCGCCCATTCGGTCAGGTGACGGGCGACCGCGGGCGGCGTGAAGAACGCGCCGCGCGCCTTGCGCAGCTCGGGGGTATCGATCACGGGTGCCGTCGCCACGGAATCATCCTCACCGCCACCTCCGACATCGGCCACCGCGAGCCTACGCGCTCCCGGCATCCTCGTCGCCGATCGACACCTCGGATGCCTCGGCTTCACGCGGGGGGCGTCCTCGCGGCCGCATCGGCCGGGCATCGCGCGGCAGCCTGCCGGCGCGACGAAGCGCATCGCGCAGCAGCAGCTCGATCTGGGCGTTGACGCTGCGCAGGTCGTCGGCCGCCCACCGCGCGAGCGCGTCGTGGACAGCCGGATCGAGTCGCAGCGGGAGCTGCTTGCGTGTACTCAAGAGGGGTAGAGGGTCCCGGTGTTGACGATGGGCGAGGTCGGCTGATCGCTGCACAGCACGACGAGGAGGTTGCTGACCATCGCGGCCTTGCGCTCGTCGTCGAGGTCGACGATGTCACGGTTCGCGAGGTCGGCCAGCGCCAGCTCGACCATCCCCACCGCGCCCTCGACGATGCGGCGGCGCGCGGCCACGACGGCGTTGGCCTGCTGGCGGCGAAGCATCGTCTGGGCGATCTCCTTGGCGTAGGCGAGCTGGCTGATGCGCACCTCGACGATGTCGACGCCGGCAAGACCGACCCGCACGGCGACCTCGCGGGCCAGCTCGGCGGCGACCACGTCGGTGGAGCCGCGCAGCGACTGCTCGCCCTCGTGCGAGGAGTCGTACGGATAGGAGGTCGCGGTGTGGCGCAGCGCCGATTCGGCCTGCACGTGGACGAACTGCTCGCAATCGTCGACGGCGTAGACCGCCTTTGCCGTGTCGGCGACCTGCCACACGACGATGGCGGCGATGTCGACCGGGTTGCCGTCGGCGTCGTTGACCTTGATCGTCGCGGTCTCGAAGTTGCGCACGCGCACGCTCACGCGCTTGCGCAGCGCGAACGGCACGACCAGCGACATGCCCGGCCGGCGCACCGTGCCGATGTACCGCCCGAAGAACTCGACGGCGTACGCGTCGCCCGGCGCGACGATGACGAGGGCGGTGAGCAGGAGCGCGCCGAGCACACCGATCGCCACGTACAGCGCGGCGTACGTCTCGGGCAGGGTGAACCCCAGATACACCGCGACGCCGACCAGCGTGAGCCCGATCAGCCCCGTGACGATGCCGTCGATGCGCCAGGCCGGGCGCTCGGAGATCTGCACGCCGGTGCCGCCCACGACGGCGGACGGCTGCGGGTCGGTGACGCTCATGGGGACTCCTTCGTCGGGGAAAGTGATATCACTTTACCCCACGCGTGCCGCATCAGTCCCCGACGTGCCGCTCCTCGGGTCCGTCGTACTCCGACAGCGGCCGGATGAGGGCGTTGCGCGACAGCTGCTCCATGATGTGGGCGGTCCAGCCGGTCACGCGCGCCGCGACGAACAGCGGCGTGAAGGTGAGCGTGTCGAAGCCGATCAGGCTGTAGGCGGGCCCGGAGGGGTAGTCGAGGTTGGGGTGGATGCCCTTGCGGGCGACGAACTCGTCGGCGAGAGCGTCGTAGAGCGCCAGCACGTCCGGCCGGTCGTAGTGGGCGACCAGAGTGTCCAGCGCCGCCTTCATGGTCGGCACGCGCGAGTCGCCGTGCTTGTACACGCGGTGGCCGAAGCCCATGATCTTGCGCTTGTGCGCGAGAGCCTCATCCAGCCACGGCACGACGTTGCCGGCATCCCCGATCTCGTCGAAGATGTGCAGCACGGCCTCGTTCGCCCCGCCGTGCAGCGGGCCCTTGAGCGCACCCACCGCACCGACCACGGCCGAGTGCAGGTCGCTCAGAGTCGACGCGATCACGCGCGCCGTGAACGTCGAGGCGTTGAAGGAGTGCTCGGCGTAGAGGATCATCGAGCGGTTGAACGCGTCGACCACCACGGCATCCGGCTCCACGCCGAAGGTGACCCAGAGGAAGTTCGCGGCGTAGTCGAGGTCGTCGCGCGGCGCGACGGGCTCCTGGCCGCGACGGCGGCGCTGCCCGTAGGCGACGATGGCGGGGAGGGCGGCGAACAGGCGGATGCTGCGCTGCAGGTTCTCGCCGGGGGTGCCGCTCGCGTCGAGCACAGAGCCGATGCCGGCGAGGTCCGCCGCGCCCAGCGCGCTCAGGGCCGTCCGCACCTCGTCCATCGGGTGCACGTCGAGCGGCAGCAGGTCGATCACGGCCTTCACCTCGGGGGCGAGCGCGCGATGGGCGCGCTCGACGGCCCGCAGCGCGGCGAGCTGCTCGTCGGTGGGCAGCTCCCCGTGCCACAGCAGGTGCGCGACGGCCTCGAACGGCTGCGTGGCGGCGAGCTCCTGCACGGGGTAGCCCCGGTAGAGCAGGCTATTGGTCTCGGGGTTGACCTTCGAGATCGCGGTGGAGTCGACGACGACGCCGGCGAGACCCTTCTTGATGTCGGTCACACTCAGTCCTTCGTGATCTGGAAGTTGAAGACGTCCTGGTCGAACCTGTTGTACTGCTCGTAGTCGACGAGGTCGTAGAGGTCGGCACGGTGCTGCATCTCGCCGAGCCTTCCGGCGAGGTGTCCCTCATCGATCAGCGTATCGAGTGCGCGGTCGGCCGCGCCCATCGCGAGCCGCAGCAGTGAGACGGGCCAGATGACGAGGTTCACCCCGGCATCCCGCAGCTGGTCGACCGAGAACAGGTCGCTCTTGCCGAACTCGGTCATGTTGGCCAGGATCGGCACGTCGAGGGCTGCGCGCATCGCCTCGAACTCGGCGAGCGTGCGCATCGCCTCGGGGAAGATCGCGTCGGCACCGGCGTCGACGAGCGCCTTCGCCCGGTCGATGGCGGCATCCAGCCCCTCGACGGCACGGATGTCGGTGCGCGCCATGATCAGAAAGTCCGGGTCGCGGCGCGCGTCGACGGCGGCGCGGATGCGGCCGGTCGCGGTGGCGGTGTCGACGACGGCCTTGCCGTCGAGGTGACCGCAGCGCTTGGGGTTGACCTGATCCTCGAGGTGGCAGCCGGCAAGGCCCGCGTCCTCCAGCGTCTGGACCGTGCGGGCCACGTTCATCGGCTCGCCGAACCCGGTGTCGGCATCGATGAGGGCGGGAAGGTCGGTCATCCGGGCGATCTGCTGGCCGCGACCGGCGACCTCGGTCAGCGTCGTGAGGCCGATGTCGGGAAGGCCCAGGTCGGCCGACAGCACGGCCCCGGAGATGTAGACGCCCTCGAAGCCCTTGCGCTCGATCAGCCGCGCCGACAGCGGGTTGAACGCGCCCGGGAACCGCAGCAGCTCGCCGGAGGCGAGCCCCTCGCGCAGCAGCCGGCGCCTCTCGGCCGGCGTCGTGGTGGCGTAGAGCATCAGTTGCCTCCCTCGCCGTGACCATAACTCAGGCAGAAGCGCCTCGCGGCCGCGCCGAAGGCCACCCCAGACGGCAATCTGCCTGAGTTATGCGCAGCGGCGGCCATCAGAACAGCCCCTTCGGTCCGGATGCCACGACCCCGGGCCGCGCGAGAATCGACAGCCGCCGGACCTCGTCGGCGGTGAGCTCGGGCAGGCGCTCGGCGAGGTCGAGGAACCGCTCGATCTCGGCCGGCTCCAGCACGGGCTCGGCGAGCAGGCGGAACTTCCGCACGTAGTCGGCGCGCGCGAACGGCCGTGCGCCCAGCGGGTGCGCGTCGGCGACGGCGATCTCGTCGACCAGCACCGATCCGTCCGTCAGCCGGATCTCCGCGCGCCCGCCGAACGCCTTCTCGGCCGGGTCCTCGGAGTGGTAGCGGCGGGTCCACTCCGGGTCCTCCGCGGTCGTGACCCCGTGCCACAGGGCGACGGTGTCGGGCCGGGCCGCACGCTCCGGCAGGTACGAGTCGACGTGGTGCCAGCCGCCGTCCTGCAGGGCGACCGCGAAGATGTACGGGATCGAGTGGTCGAGCGTCTCGCGCGAGGCGTGCGGGTCGTACTTCTGCGGATCGTTCGCCCCCGACCCGATCACATAGTGCGTGTGGTGCGAGGTGTGCAGCACGATCGACGCGACGTTCGCCGGGTCGGCCAGCTCCGGCCGCTCGGTGTGGAGGCGGCGGGCGAGATCGATCCACGCCTGCGCCTGGTACTCGGCGGAGTGCTCCTTCGTGTAGGAGTCGAGGATCGCGCGTTTGGCCTCGCCCGGGGCGGGAAGCGGCACGTCGTACGCGGCATCCTTCCCGTCCAGCAGCCACGCGATCACACCGTCCTCGCCCTCGTAGATCGGCGACGGGCTCGTCTGCCCGCGCATGGCGCGGTCGACGGCCTCGACCGCCAGCTTGCCGGCGAAGGCCGGCGCGTAGGCCTTCCACGTGGAGATCTCGCCCTTGCGCGACTGGCGCGTCGCGGTCGTGGTGTGCAGGGCCTGGCCGACCGCCTGGTAGATGGTGTCGGCATCCAGCCCCAGCAGGGTCCCGATGCCGGCGGCGGCGGAGGGACCGAGGTGCGCGACGTGGTCGATCTTGTGCCGGTGCAGGCAGATCGCGCGCACGAGGTCGATCTGGATCTCGTAGCCGGTGGCGATGCCGCGGATGAGCGCCGCCCCGTCTGCGCCCACGTGCTGGGCGACCGCGACGATCGGCGGGATGTTGTCGCCGGGGTGCGAGTAGTCGGCGGCGAGGAACGTGTCGTGGTAGTCGAGCTCGCGCACCGCGACGCCGTTGGCCCACGCGGCCCACTCCGGGCTGGTGCGGCGCTCGAGCGCGCAGCCGAACACGGTCGCCCCCGTGGCGGGGGCCGGGTGGTCGAGGGCCTGCTGGCGCGCCGCGACGACGGGCGCACGGGTGAGGGATGCCGCGGCCACCGCCGCGTTGTCGATCACGCGGTTCACGATCATCGCGGCCACGGCGGGCTCCACGTCGACGGGGTCGGCGGCGACCTCGGCGATGCGCCAGGCGAGCTGCTCCTCGCGCGCGAGGTTCTCGTCGCTGCGGTGGACGCGGACGTGGTGCGTGACGGTCATGCTGCTCCCTGTGCGGTGAGTGTGGTGATGTGGTCGAGGTCTGCGGCGGCGTCGAGCGAGGTGAGGATGCTCGCGAGCGCGTTGTGCAGGTGCACGTGGGTGGCATGTGCGGCGAGGTCCGCGTCGGCCGCGGCGATCGCCGACGCGATGAGGCGGTGCTCGGCGACCGAGGCGGCGAGCCGGGCAGGGTTGTCGCGAGCGAGCCGCCGCACCCGGACGAGATGCGTGCGGACGCTCCGCAGGCTCGCGGTCAGGTAGTCGTTGGACACGGAGGCATCCAGCGCCGCATCGAACCGCGCGATGAGCGCGTAGTAGGCGTCGAGCGCATCTTCGCCCGCGAGCTCCGCGGCCGATGCTGCCGTCGATTCGGTCGCGGCGAACTCGGCGGCGAGCGCGGCGAAGGTCGCGGCATCCGCCCGCACCGCCGCGAGCCGCGCCGCGGCCTCCTCGAGCGCGCGGCGCACCTCGAACAGCGCGCGGATGTCGTCGCGGTCGATCCCGGTGACCACCGTCACACGCGGCGACTGCTGCGTCACGAGCCCGTCGGCGGCCAGCCGGCCGAGCGCCTCGCGCAGTGGCGTGCGGCTCACGCCGAGGCGGGATGCCTGCTCCACCTCGCCGAGCACGGCACCGGCCGGAAGTGTCCCGGACTGGATCTCGTCGAGGAGGGTCGCATACGCGCGATCGCTGGCCCGCATGTCCCTCCCTCGATCGGCGACACGCCCAGTGTATACACTATGCGCTCGCCGCGTCGATTCTTCGGACGAACTCCCGCGTGATCGTATACATCGACCGCACCCAGTCACTGCCTGAGCGGCGAGTCACTGCCTGAGCGGCGAGTCACTGCGCCCCAGCGCAGTGACTCGCCGGTTGGGCAGTGACCCGTGAACCCAGGCAGTGGTGCTCGGCACTCCTGCTCGACCGCCCGCTACGCCTCCGGCTTCGCCACCGCGATCGTCACCTCGCTGCGCGCGCGTCCGGACGACACCGCGACGGTGTGCTCGCCGGGCTCGAACGCGACCCAGGCCTCGGAGCCGTCGGCGACGTCGGTGCCGTCGACCGACCAGACGAGCTTCTCGGCACCGGACCCCCCGGTCGCAGAGGCCCACAGTCGGAGCTCTTCGCCCGCGGCGTACGTGTAGCCGTCGCGCGGATGCAGGATCGCGAGCGTCGGGTCCTGCTCCGGCACCGCGATGCGCACCGGCTCGGACTCGGTCGAGTGGAACCCGTCGTGCGCGACGACCTGCAGGAAGCCCTCACCGGACGGGATGCGACCGGCCTCCAGCTTCAGCCCGGGCTCGGTCAGCTCGGTCTCGATCGCCGACCACGTCTCGCCGTCCGGCGACCAGCGCAGCCAGAACGACGACGCATCCGACTCCCAGCGCAGCGTCATCCCGCCGCGCCGGTCGATCCGGGGCTCGGCGAGCTGGATCCGCGGCGGCTCGGCCGGGGCCTCGCGCCGCCACACGGCCTCGCCGCGCTGCACGATCTCCAGCACCGCACCGGGCCCGACGTCGGGAAGGAACGCCTGGCCCACGTACCGCAACGGCGGGCGACCCGATGCTCCTGCGCAGCCGCCGCATCCGCTCGCCGACGTCGTGAGGCGCACGACGGCGCCCTCCGCGATCACGGTGCCCTCGGCATCCCGCAGCCGCACGGTGTACGGCGTCGCGCCGGCGGCCGGAAGCTCCGGATGCGCGGCGGTGCGGACCACGGCGACCTCGTCTTCGCGCAGCACGTTCTCCTCGACCCGGATCACGACCGACACGACGCGCTCACGCTTCGTCGGAGGGAACACGGGCAGCTCCAGTTCGCGCTCGAAGGGCGGCGGGTCGGGGATCGGGATGCGGGGGATCTGCAGCTCTTCCCACACGAGATCCTTCCACCACGGGTGGTCCATGCCAACGGTCGTGGGCGTGAAGCTCGCGTTGTTCGTGAGCCGTCCGTAGTGGTACGGCGAGATCCACTTCGGCGATGCGTAGCCCATGATGTCCTGGAACACCGCCGGCGACATGACCGTCCCGGTGTTCACGTCGAGGCCGTACTCGCCGTCGTGGCCCTGCGGTGTGTTCGGCGGATCGTACGGCTCGTACGCCGGGAAGTTCGGATCCGGGTTCGGGGCCCCGCCCGAGGGCGCGTGCTGGAGCCCGGCCGCATGGCCGGCCTCGTGCGCCAGTGTCGCGGGCTGGTTGATCGGTCCGACGGCGACCCCACCACCGCCGCATCCGCCGACGGGGCCCATCGGGGTCCCACTGGGCAGCAGGCCGTAGTAGATCCACCCCGGCTGGTTGCCGTCGGCCGTACGCACGTTCGCGACGCGAGCATGCAGCGCGTCCCAGGGCGCCCCGCATCCGGATGCCGGGAACGTCGCCGTCTGCAACGGAGCGGTCTGCGTGAGGTTCCCCGCGGCGCGGAACTGCGCGGTCGACTGCACCGGGAACAGCGCCAGCGCCGTCCCCGACATGTTCTGCAGATCGGTCACGGTCGGAGCGGCCAGGGTGAGGTTCGGCGCGTTCGGCGCCGTGCTCGCCGGGCCGTTGTAGCCGATCATCACGCCCGCGAGCCGCAACGTCTGGCGCAGGGTCACGGACGCGTCGAGCGTGCGCTCGACGGTGCGCGAGCCCATCGTCACGCGCACGACGAAGCGGAGCGTGCCGATCATCTGGTCCGCGGGGATCACGAAGTTGACCGTGTTGTTGATGCTCCCGCGGATCGTCGCGTAGTCCGAGCCGAACAACGACGGCGCGGAGGTCGCGGACGACCCGTGCGGCGTCAGGGTCGTCACCGGCACGAACAGGAACCCCGCCGCGCGCCGACGCAGCTCGAGCGTCGCGGTGATCCCCGATCCCCCGAAGATGCTGCGCACGTAGACGCGCACCCACGCGGGCTTGTTCGCCACGAGCCGCAGGGCGTTGTTCGCCTGCCGGTCGGCGGGATCGGTGAGATGGTCGTCCGCCTCGTAGAACTGCACGGCCTGCGTCACCTCGATGCCCTCGATGAACAGCGCCAGCCGGCCGATGAAGCTCTCCGTCACCCCGTCGATCCGCAGATCCTCGATCGTGTCCTTGATGCCCATGGCATTGCCCCTTTCGTCCTTGGTCCTCGCAGCTGAGGAGCCGGACCACGCCGCCGTGATACCCACGGCCCTCGGGCCGCGCCCCTGCGCCCCCGCGCATCCGCGCCTCCCCGGGCCCCCCGCGAGTCACTGCCTCCGCGCGCGAGTCACTGCCCAAACCGCCAGTCACTGTGCTGGAGCGCAGTGACTCGCCGACAGGGCAGTGACTCGCGGAGGCTCGGGGCGGGGGGGAGGCTCCGGGAGGCTCGGGGGGCTCCGGGAGGCTCGGGGGGCTCCGGGAGGCTCCGGGGGCGGTCCCGCGACCTCGACCAGGGCGGTGCCGCACCGCCGCGCGACGCTTAAGTGGGCGCGTTCGGTCGGGCCGGCGGCATCCGCGCGACCGAATGCGCCAACTGAGGCGCGAGTCTTGCGCCGCTCTCGCGAGTTCATGCACGATATTCATAAGTTTGTGAATCAGGCGTAGCATCGCGCGCATGAGCGATGTCATCCTCACCCGCGGCCTGCGCAAGCACTACGGCCGCACGCACGCCCTCGACGGCCTCGACCTCAGTGTCACCGTGGGGCAGGTCCACGGCTTCCTCGGCCCCAACGGCGCCGGGAAGACCACGACCATCCGCATCCTCCTGGGCCTCGCCCGCAAGACCAGCGGCGAGGCGACCGTCTTCGACCGCGATCCGTGGCGGGATGCCGTGACCCTCCACCGCCGCATCGCCTATGTCCCCGGCGATGTCAGCGTGTGGCCGAACCTCTCCGGCGGCGAGGCGATCGATCTGCTCGCGCGTCTGCGCGGCGCACGGACGGGCGACGCCGCATACCGCACGGAGCGCGAGCGCCTCATGACCGTGTTCCAGTTCGATCCGCGCACGAAGGGCCGCGCCTACTCCAAGGGCAACCGCCAGAAGGTGGCGCTCATCGCCGCCTTCGCGGTGCCCGCGGAGCTGTACGTGCTCGACGAGCCCACGAGCGGGCTCGACCCGCTCATGGAGGTCGTGTTCCGCGACGAGATCGCCCGGGTCCGCCGCACCGGCGCCACCGTGCTGCTGTCCAGCCACATCCTCTCCGAGGTGGAGCTCCTGTGCGACCGCGTCTCGATCATCCGGGCAGGACGGATCGTGGAGTCCGGCACGCTCGCGGAGCTGCGGCACCTGACCCGCACCGAGGTGTCGTTCGAGGCGACGGATGCCGCGGCGCTCGACGGCCTCGCCGCCACCCACGACGCGTCGTTCGCCGACGGGCGCGTCCGCTTCACCGTGGACAGCGACGCGGTGGCATCCGTATTGCCCCTCCTCGCGAGCCGCGACGTGCGGGGCCTGCGCATCGAGCCGCCATCGCTGGAGGAGCTGTTCCTCCGGCACTACGGCGACGCCCTGGAGGGAGCGCGGCCATGACCGCCCTGCTGCGCGCGCGGATGCGGCGCGACCGCGTGCAGGTGCCCCTGTGGATCGCGGGCACGGCGCTGCTCGCCGCGGCCGGCTACGCCGGCGTCGTGCAGTCGTACGGCACCGTCACCGAGCGCCAGGAGATCCTCGCGGCGGTGATGGCCAACCCGGTGATCCTGATGTTCCGGGGGCTGCCGTCGGGTACGTCGGAGGGCGCCTTCCTCGCGTTCGAGGTGCTCCCCGGGCTGGCGATGCTCGCGGCCCTCATGAGCTCCTTCCTCGCGGTGCGGCACACTCGCGGCGACGAGGAGGCGGGGCGCGCCGAGCTGGTGTCGGCGACTCCGGCCGGGCGCACCCTGCCCGCCGTCGCCACCCTGGTGCACGGCCTCGTGGCGAACGTCGCGCTCACGGCGCTCACCGCGCTCGCGCTCATCGCCACGGGTCTCGACGTGCCCGGGTCGCTCTTCACCGGCGCCGCCTCGGGGGCCACGGGCGTCGCGTTCCTCGGCCTGGGGCTCATCGCCGCACAGCTGATGCGAACGTCGCGCGGGGCGAACGCGCTCACCGTGTGGGCGCTCGTGACGCTCTTCCTCGTGCGCGGCATCGGCAACGCCGCGGGCACGCCCAGCGACGACCTCACGCGCATCGACAGCTCGTGGATCGCCTGGCTCTCGCCCTTCGGCTGGGCCGAGCAGACGCGTCCCTACGACGCGGACGACGTGTGGCCGGTCGCCCTCGGCGTGGCGGTCGGCCTGGCACTGGCCGTCGCCGCGATCGCGCTGCAGTCGGTGCGCGACCTGGGCGCGGCGCTCGTCCCGGCCCGGCGCGGTCGCGCACGGGCGCGTGCGACGCTGTCGTCGCCGCAGGCGCTGGTGTGGCGGCTCGGCTCGGGCGCGCTCGTCGGCTGGGTCCTCGGCGGTGCGCTCACCGGCATCCTGGCCACGACCCTGAGCGCCGTCGCCGTCCGGATAGCGGGCGAGAACCCGGCCGTGTCGGAGGTCTTGGAGCGAATCGCCCGCGCGGGCTCTCTCGACGAGGCCGTGATCACCGTGTTCTTCACGATGCTCGGGATCCTCGCCGCGTGCGCCGCCGTGCAGACCCTCGCGCACGCGCGGCAGGAGGAGGCGCACGGCACCGCGGAGCCGGTGCTCGCGACGCCGGTCGGACGCGTCCGATGGCTCGCGGGGTACCTGTCCGTCGCGACGGGGGCGGTGGTCGTCGTCGTCGGCGCGGCGGTGGTGGCCGGATGCCTCGCCCTGACCGCCGCGGGCGGGGAATCGGACCTGTACCGCGTCGTCGTCATCACGGGCCTGGGGCAGGTGGTCGCGGCATCCGTCTTCGTCGTCGTGACGGCGCTCGTGTTCGTCCTGCTCCCCCGCGCGACGATCGGCGTGGCGTGGGCGCTCGTCGTGGTGGGGGCGATGCTCGGGCTGTTCGGACCGCTCTTCGGCCTGCCGGAGTGGGCCGGCGAGCTCTCGCCGTTCGCCGGCGCGCCGACGGTGTCGGGCGGCGACGTCGACCTGCGCGGGCTGTGGTGGCTGCTCGGCGCGGTCGCCGTGGGCGGCGCAGCGGCGCTCGCGCTCATGCGCCGCCGCGAGCTGGCGCCCGGCGGATAGGGTGGCGGCGATGGAAGATCACCGCGCGCTGGAGCCCGCCGAGCAGGCGGCGGCGGTGATGGCGGCCGCCGGCATGCCGCGCATGGCCGCACGCGTGATGATGGCCCTCGTCGCGGCGCCCGACGGCGGCTACACCGCCGCCCAGCTCGGCGAGCGGCTCGGGGTCAGCGCCGCCGCGGTGTCGGGCGCGGTGCGCTACCTGCAGCAGCTGCACTTCATCCAGCGCCGGTCGCGGCCGGGAGACCGGCGCGACCGCTACGAGCTCGTGCACGACACGTTCTACGCGTCGGTGGCGACGAACGTGCCGGTGTACGAGCGCATGGCGGACTACATCGACCTCATCGCGGTGGAGCACGCCGACGACCCCCGGGCGCACGACCGGGCGCGGGAGCTGGCCGGGTTCTTCCGGTTCATGGCCGCACGCATGCCGCAGCTCATCGGCGAATGGCAGGCGACCCGCGCCGAGGGGTAGCCGGGGTGGGCGGCTCCTTGCGCCGCCGCCTGGCGGCGGCACGAAGTTCGGAGAGTCGCGCGTACTTCGGAGGATTCGGGCGAAATCGTCCGAACCCCGCGCGGTTCTCCGAAGTTCATGCAGCGGGCGCGACGGGTGACGGCGGATGCCGGGGCCGCAGGCGCGGCGGCGGGGCGATGCCGCGCGCGGCGCGGGTGGGCATGGGCACCGGCCGCGCGGCGCGGGCGCGCGGGTGACGAGCCGCTAGCGTGGAGCGGGTGACGGCATCCACTCGCTACACCGTGGCCACCGACGGCGCCTGCAAGGGCAACCCGGGACCGACCGGATGGGCGTGGGTCGGCGAGGACGGGCACTGGGCCGCCGGCGCCCTCCCGCAGGGCACCAACAACATCGGCGAGCTCCTCGGGCTGCTGCACGCCATCGAGGACCATGCCGACATCGAGCAGCTCGTCGTGCAGGCCGACTCGAAGTACGCGATCGACACGTACGCGTCGTGGATGGACGGCCATCGCCGCCGCGGCTGGAAGACCTCGACCGGATCGCCGACCAAGAACCGCGACATCCTGGAGCAGCTCATCGCGGTGCGCGATGAGCGGCGCGCGGCCGGCCTGCCCGACGTCGTACTCGAGCACGTGCGCGGCCACCGTGGGCACGTGCTCAACGAGTGGGCCGACGAGCGCGCCGTGCGCGCCGCCGAGCACGCCGCGCAGGGGAAGGCGAGCGCCTGGTCGTCACTGGGCGGGGTCCACCCGCAGCTCGACGTCTCCGCCGCGCCCACGAAGAAGGCACGCTGAGCCCCGCTCCCGCGCCCGAGGAGCCCCGTCGAGCCTCGCGCTCCCGCGCCCGAGGAGCCCCGTCGAGCCTCGCCCCTTCCCTCGAGTCACTGCCCAAATGCCGAGTCACTGTATTGCAGCGCAGTGACTCGGCATTTGGACAGTGATTCGGCAAGGAAGGCAGTGACCCAGGAAGGTGCGAAGGCGGGAAGGTGGGAGGGTGCAGAGCGGGATGCCGGGGCGACCCGGCATCCCGCACCCCGAAAAGGCGAAGCGCGCTCAGGCCGGGCGGGACTTCGGCGACACCTCCGCGGTGAGCGCGGGGTCGGTGACCGCGACCGGCGCGAGTGCCGCATCGATCGCCGCCTTGACCTCGGCGTCGAGCACGACGCCCGACGCACGCACCGAGTCCTTCAGCTGCTCGGGACGCGACGCGCCCACCAGGGCCGCCGAGACGTTCGGGTTCTGCAGCACCCACGCGATCGCCAGCTGCGGCATGGTCAGACCCGCCTCCTGCGCGATCGGCTTCAGCTGCTGCACCGCGGTGAGCACGTCGTCGCGGAGGAAGCGCTTGATGAAGCTCGCACCGCTCTTCTCGTCGGTCGCGCGCGAGCCCTCGGGCACCGGGGCGCCGGGCAGGTACTTGCCGCTCAGCACGCCCTGCGCCATCGGCGACCACACGATCTGCGAGATGCCGAGCTCCTGAGACGTCGGCACGACGGTGCCCTCGATCACGCGCCACAGCGCGGAGTACTGCGGCTGGTTCGACACCAGCTGGAAGCCGAGCTCGGTCGCCAGGGCGTGCCCGGCACGCAGCTGCTCGGCCGTCCACTCCGACACCCCGATGTAGAGCGCCTTGCCCTGCCGCACGATGTCGGCGAAGGCCTGCATCGTCTCCTCGAGCGGGGTCTCGTAGTCGTAGCGGTGCGCCTGGTAGAGGTCGACGTAGTCGACGTCCAGTCGGCGAAGCGACCCGTGGATGCCGTCGAGGATGTGCTTGCGCGACAGCCCCTGGTCGTTCGGGCCCTTCGGCCCGATCGGCCAGTAGACCTTCGTGAAGATCTCCAGCGACTCGCGGCGCTGGCCCTGCAGCGCCTTGCCGAGGACGACCTCGGCGGCGGTGTTCGCGTAGGTGTCCGCGGTGTCGAACGACGTGATGCCGAGGTCGAGCGCGGTGTGCACGGTGGCGATGGCGGCGGAGTCGTCGACCTGCGAGCCGTGGGTCACCCAGTTGCCGTAGGTGATCTCCGAGACCTTGAATCCGCTGTTGCCGAGATAGCGATAGTTGACCATTCACCCACGCTAATACGCGTGCGGGTCACGGTGCCTCGGCATCCCCCGAATGCTCCCCGGAGACCGCATCGGGAAGCGCCGGCGGTGGCGGGAAGGCCTGGCGACGCCGGGCGCGTTCGGTCGTGGCATCCGACACCACATGCTCGTGCAGGTACTCGCGCAGATACGGCAGGGCGATGTCGACGACGCCGTGCCGCACGGGGTAGATCAGCCCCGCGTCGAGCAGCCGCTGACGGTAGACGCCCATGTACCGCGGCTCGACGCCGAGGGTCCGGCGCAGATCGGCGACCTTGGCGGGGCCGGGCGAGGCGGCGATTGCCGCGAGCACGGTGCGGTCGGTGTTGGACAGGTCGCGCAGCGACGGCTCCAGGATGTGCGAGCCCATCGTGCGCCGCGCCTTGCGGTACGCGCCGTGCACGTCGGCGAGCGAGATCTCGGGGTTCTGCGGGTTCGCCCGCCACGCGAGGTCGCCGATGAGCTGTGCCAGGAACGGATAGCCCTGGGTGCCGGCCGCGGCATCCGCGAGCGAGCGGTCGTCGATGCTGCGGCCCGCGTCACGGATCGGCTTGCCGATCGCGGTGAGGACGTCCTCGTAGTCGAGGAAGTCGAGCAGTTGGCGGGAGGCGCGGCGCAGGAAGGTGAGCGACCGGGCCGCCAGCAGGTCGGTGATCGCCGAGCCGAGGCCGGCGCCGACGAACGCGACCTCGCGGTCCTGCCGGATCGCGTGCTGCAGCTCGGCGACGAAGTGCTCGAGGTCCTCGCGCGCGGCGAGGCTGATCTCATCGAGCGTGAACAGGATGCCGCGTCCGTCGAGCAGATCGGTGATGTCGGCGATCTGCGTGCGCAGCGTCGGAACACCGTCGTTCTTGCCGACGAGCTGCGTGGTGACGGAGGCTCCGGCGAAGCCCGCAGCGGTCACGCGGCGCTCGGGCGGCCCCGTCAGGTCGCGCAGCACCCGCGGGAGGTGGGACTCGCTGATGCGCGCCGCGAAGCCGGGCGTGGCCGTCTCGGACACGACGACCCACCCGCGGCCGCGCGCGACATCCTCGAGCGCGTTGACCATCACGGTCTTGCCGACGCCACGCAGCCCCTCCAGCAGGGTGACCCGCTCCTGTCCCCAGCTGCCCAGGTCGATCGCGTCGCCGAAGTCGCGGAGCAGTGCGTCGCGGCCGACCAGGACGGGCGGAGTCTTGCCGAACCCGGCACGGAAAGGGCTGTCGTTGCTCACAATGCCTTTATACCATTTAGATTCTTTAGATATGACGGACTGTCTTTAGATATCGGTGCGGACTGACTCGCGATCGCGTGCCGGGTCTCAGCTCACGAGGAGATGTCGATTCCGCAGGAGCGGATGCCACGATCATCCGCTCGGCATCCGACATCGCCTCGTTCGGACGATGCCGCGGAGCCCGGACTACGCTTGGGCGGCGACCCGCTGGTCCTCCTCGGTCGCCACGAGCTGACCGCAGGCGCCGTCGATCTCCTTGCCGCGCGTGTCGCGGAGGGTCGTCGGGATGCCGGCGGCGTTGAGCCTGCGCACGAACTCGTCCTGCACCGGCCGCTCGGATGCCGTCCACACCGACCCCGGCGTCGGGTTCAGCGGAATAGGGTTGACGTGCACCCAGCCGCGGCCGCGGGCGTTGAGCTTCTCGGCGAGGAGGTCCGCCCGCCACGCGTGGTCGTTCATGTCCTTGATCAGCGCGTACTCGATCGAGACGCGGCGGCCGGTCTTGTCGAAGTATCCGCGGGCCGCGTCGAGCGCCTCGTCGACCTTCCAGCGCGAGTTGACCGGGATGAGCTCGTCGCGCAGCTGGTCGTCCGGCGCGTGCAGCGACAGCGCGAAGGTCACCGGGATGTCCTCGGCGGCGAGCTTCGTGATCGCGGGGACCAGCCCGACGGTGGAGACCGTGATGCCGCGCGCGCTCATGCCGAGCCCGTGCGTCTTGTCGGTCATGACCCGCACCGCGTGCATCACGCGCGCGTAGTTGGCCAGCGGCTCCCCCATGCCCATGAACACGATGTTCGTCACGCGCTCGGCGTCGTGGCCGACCCTGCGCGGATCGCCCAGCTCGCCGTCGGCGATGACGCGGTTGGCGCGGACGACCTGCTCGACGATCTCGGCGGCGGACATGTTGCGCGTGAGCCCCGCCTGCCCCGTGGCGCAGAACGGGCAGTTCATGCCGCAGCCGGCCTGCGAAGAGACGCACAGCGTGATGCGGCCCGGGTAGCGCATGAGCACCGACTCGACGAGCGCGCCGTCGTGCAGCTTCCAGAGGAACTTGATCGTGTCGCCGCGGTCGGTCTGCAGACGCCGTACCTCGGTCAGCAGGGGCGGGAGCATGCCTGCGACGAGCTCGTCGCGGACGGATGCCGGCAGGTCGGTCATCCGCGCCGGGTCGGACGTGTAGTGCGTGAAGTAGTGCTTCTCCAGCTGCTTCGCGCGGAACCCCGGCATCCCGAGCTCTGCGACCTTCTCGATGCGCTCCGCGGGCGTGAGGTCGGCGAGGTGCACGGGCGGCTTGCCGCGCTTGGGGCTTGCGAACTGCAGGAGCGGCCGGCCCTCGGCATCCTTCTGCTGCGACCAGCCCTCGGTCCGCGGCCGCACCTGGCGCGCGGGCGCGGTCCGCGCGCGGGTCTCGCGTGCCTCGGGCGCGGTCCGCGCGCTCGCCGGCGTCGCGGCACGGGCGGCACCGGACGCAGGGGTGCGCGGAGTCTCGGTCATCCGTCCAGGGTACCGAGCCGCACCTGCACGAAAGCCCCGCGCCCGGCGCCCGGCCCACGCGAGTCACTGCCTTCCCACGCGAGTCACTGCCCCCGCGTCGAGTCACTGCCCTCCAGTCCAGTGACTGGCACCTAAGGCAGTGACTCGCGGGGCAAGACAAGGACTCGCGGGGTGTGGCCGCGACCCGGGCCACGTTGGCGGGCCGGGCGCGCGGGCCAGAGGGGCGGGCCGGGCCGCTAGCTGTTGTGTCCCGTGAGGTTGGTGACGTTCGGCGGGTCGGTGGGTAAGGGGTGAGG
>NZ_JASGFE010000010.1:0-64176 GCF_047605725.1 Microbacterium sp. | reverse complement strand
CCGCGGCCGCCTTCGAGCGGCGCGGCAACCGGCGCTGGGCGGGCCGGGCGGCACTGCTGGAGGTGCAGGCGACCCACGCGCGCCGCCGCGCGAGCGCCGAGGCGACGGCCCGGCGCGCCGACGACGTGCACGCGACCCTGTGTGCCCACGGCCTGCCCGCCGACGTGCAGCTGGCCGCGCTCACCGCGGCGCGCGCCTGGCTGGCCGCGGGGGATCTCGACGCGTGCCGCGCACGGCTGGTCGCGGCGGGCCGGGTCGTCGGCGCCGAGGCACGCGTGCACGCGCGGCTGGTCCGGTCGGAGCTCGCCGACCGGGAGGGCCTGCGCGCACAGGCGCAGCGGCACCGTCGGGCCGCGCTCGCCGAGCTCGACGGGTTGCGGAGCGGGCTGGGCGCGCTCGAGCTGCGTGCGGGGACGGCGGTGCTCGGCATCCAGGTCGCGCAGGCGGGTCTGGCCAGCGCTCTGACGGCCGGCCGCGCCGCCGAGGTGTTCGCGTGGGCGGAGCTCACCCGAGCGCAGAGCCTGCTGCTGCCCCCGGTGCGGCCCGACGTCGCGGATGCCGACTGGTCGCGGCTGCGCGCGGTCGCCCTGGCCCAGCTGCGTGCCGAGTTCGACGGCGCCGACCGCGTCGACCTGCGCGCGCAGCGCGACGAGCTGCGCGCACGGCTGCGGCGGAAGACCTGGTCGGCGGCGGGAGGCGGCCCGGCCGCGCGTCCGGTCGACCTGAGCGTGCTGCGCGCACGACTGGGCGAGCGCGCGCTGGTCGCCTACCTGTGCGTGGGCGGGCACCTCCACGCCCTCGTCGTCACGCGCGAGCGCAGCCGGCGGGTGCGGCTCGCGCGGCTGGACGAGGTGCGCGAACAGCTCCTGCGCGTGCGCGGCGATCTCGACCTGCTCGCCGGGACGGGCGCGGGCGATCCGCTGCACGGCATCCTCACCACGGCTCTGGATGCCGACGCCGCTGAGCTCTCAGCGCGGCTGCTCCGGCCGCTCGCGCCGCTCCTGGGCGACCGCGAGCTGGTCGTCGTGCCCACCGCCGATCTGATCACGGTGCCGTGGGCGGTGCTCCCGGCGGCGCACGGCAGAGCCGTGACCGTCGCGCCCTCCGCGACCCTGTGGGTGCAGCGGTCCGAGCGGGCGACGGCGGACCTCGGCTCGCTGGTGCTCGCGGCCGGCCCGCGCCTTCCGCACGCGACGGAGGAGGTCGCGCACCTCGCCGCGCTCGCGCGGGCTGCGGGGGTCCCGGCGACGGTGCTCCCCACGGCCACCACCGGCGCGGTCCGCGCCGCGCTGTCGCGCCACGACGTGGTGCACGTCGCCTGTCACGGTCATCACGCGGCCGACAACCCGCTCTTCTCCGGCCTCGAGCTCGCCGACGGGCTGCTCATGGGCTACGACCTGCTCACCGTCGCTCGGCCGCCGCGCATCGTCGTGCTCTCGGCGTGCGATCTGGGGATCAGTGACGTGCGCCCCGGCGACGAGGCGCTCGGCATCGCGACCGCGGTACTGGCCGCCGGCGCCGGGTGCGTCGTCGCGAGCGTCGCGCGCACCGGCGACGCGGAGACGGCGGCCGTCATGGCCGACCTCTACGCAGGACTCCTGGCGGGACTTCCGCCGGCCCGAGCGCTGGCCGCCGCCGTCGCGGACCGCCCGAGCGGGTTCGTCTGCCTCGGCGCCGGCTGAGCGATGTATCCAGGGGCGCGCTCACGTCCCTCACGTAGCGACAGAACCGCTACGAGGAGGACACCATGTACCCCGACACCACCACCGCGCCCGCAGCCGAATGGCACGACTTCTTCAGCGTGATCGTCGGCGGCGGCCCCGAGTTGACCGGGACCGCGGTCGACGCCGCGCTCGCCCGGCTCGCCGAGGGTGCCGACACGTCCGACGCCGTCGTGGCCGGCATGCACGCCGCCCGCGCCGCGCTCGACGGGTCGGCCGCACCGCACACCGACCGGGTCGCCGTGGCGATCCCGGGGCTCCCCGGTCCGCCCGCGCTGCCGACCGGGTCGGTCCCGCCGCCCGCGCTCGCCCGGCCGCGCCGACTGCTCGCGCTCACGACCGGCCGCGCCGAGGGCTGAGGAGGAGAGCCGTGAGCATGCAGGCATACGATCGCCCCGAGATCGGTTCGTGGCCGCCGGCACGGATGCCGTCGGCCGAGCCCGACCGACTGGCCGCCGCCCTGTTCGCCCCGCCGGCCCGGTGGGGGTGGGCGGCGGCGCCCGAGCCCGAGCCCGTGCCCGACCCCGGGCTGCGGCCCGAGCCGCCGCAGCCGTGGACCGAGCCGCCCCGGCCGCACGACCCGGTGCTCCACCGGGAGCGCGCGAAGGCCGTGTCCCGGCTGCTGCGGCGCATCGTCTTCGCGGTCCTGGCGGTGGCGTGCTACCTCGCCTACGAGGTGGTGATCGTCGATCAGGTCCAGATCGCCGGCCCGCAGGCGATGGACGTCTTCCGCATCGTGGTGCTCCTGGTGGCCGGGATGCTGTCGATCGGCGTGATCCGCGCGATCTTCGGCGTGCGCCGGGCCTCGAAGGCGATCGAGGCGTTCGAGGAGCCCTCGCGGCGGGCCGCCGCCGACGCGCGTCGGCGCCACGAGCAGGCGGTGCAGCAGTGGCAGCAGGCGCAGTCCCGCTTCGAGGCGGCGCAGGCCGCCGCCCGCGAGGCCGCGCACCGGTTCGAGCACGGTCCACGGTGGCATCCGGTCGCCCCGCGCACTCCGCCCGCGCGCGTGGACGTGATCGGCGGCGATCGGGGCCGCCGCGGCTGGTCGAGCCTGTTGGCCACGATGGGCAGCACCGAGCTGGCCGCCGGGAACCGCATCACGCTCCTCGACTTCACCGGCGACGGCGTCGGGGACCGGCTCGTGGGGCTCGCGAGCTCCGCCGGGCTGACCACCCGGATCGCACCGCTGGGCGAGGGCGGTGCCGACCTCGACCTGCTGGGCGCGGTTGCGACGAACCAGCTGCCCGGATGCGTGGCCGACGCTCTGGCCGCTCGAGGGGAGTCCGCCGACCTGCGGCACGAGCGCGCGCTCATCAGGCACGTGCTCCAACTGGTGCTCGACGGTCTGGAGGGTCCGGTGACGCTCGGCCGGCTCGCCGCCGGCGTGCAGGTGCTGCGGCAGGGCATCGCGATCGCGTCGCTCACCCCGACGGAGGTCACCCGCATCGCCGCCCACGTCGGCGATCTGGATGCCAACGAGTGGACGGCACGGCAGCTGCGCTACGTCGCCGACCAGCTCGCGGCCCTCGCCGCCCTCACCGCGGCCGCGCCGCGCTCCTATCCGCTGTGGAGCCAGGAGGCGGTGTCGGTCGTGGCCACCATCGGAGCGCGCGACGACGTCAAGGACACCCTGGACCGCCTGCTGCTGCACCTGGCGCAGCACGCGCTCGGCACGCCCGCCGGACCGCAGGGGGTCGTGGTGCTCGCCGGAGCCGATCGCTTCGGCGCCGCGCCCCTGCAGGTCTTCGCCGAGCACGCCCGCCGGGCCGGTGTGCGGCTCGTCATCATGATCGAGCAGGCCGGCGGCGAGCTGGAGCGCTTCCTCGGCACCGGCGGCGCGGTGTGCATCCTTCGCCAGGACAACCACAAGGACGCCCAGCTGGCGGCGGAGTTCGTCGGGCGCGACCACAGGTTCGTGCTCAACCAGACCTCGACGCAGTCGGGGACGACCTGGAGCGAGTCCGGCGGCGACAGCTTCGGTGCGAGCACGAACGACGGCTTCAGCGCGCGGGTGCGACTCAGCGGCGTGCCGGGCCGGAACACGGGCAACTCGACCGGACGGGGACACAACTGGGGCACCAACCGCGGCTGGTCGGTGGCGGAGAACGCCGGCAGCTCGGAGAGCCGCGCGCGGGTCTACGAGTTCCTCGTCGAGCCGAACACCCTGATGGCGATGGCCGACACCGTCTTCCTGCTGGTGGACGGCTCCGGCGGGAGACGGCGGGTGAGCCTGGCCGACGCGGATCCGGAGATCGCCGTGCGCGACCGCGTCTCGACGGTCCCGTGGGAGGAGTCATGAACGCCCTCGCAGGCATCGAGCTGATGCAGCTCGTCCAGGTTCCCGCCCCGGCCGCGCGCCGGCATCCGGATCGGCAGAGCGGCGCGGAGGAGCCGGATCGGCTGCTGGCCGCGATCGCGGGGCTCCACGGTCAGCTGCGCACCGCCGGTGCGGACGAGCCTGTGCTGCTCTCGGCATGGGCGCGGCTGCCCGGCGACGCCGCCCTCACGCTGCTGGTCGGCGGTCGGCCCGCGCCGTCGGTGCTCGCCGCCGCGGCCGACGAGGAGGTGCCCGACCGGCCGGTGTCGATGCTGTTCCCGCCGGGCGCGCAGGGCGTCCACCGTGGCGCGGACGCGACCCGGGAGTTGGAGCGGTTCGCGCACTGGGTGCCCGTGGTCGTCCGTCACGACCAGCTGTGGGCGCCCGCCGCGGGGGAGCGCTCCGGTCCGTCCCGGCGGGGATGGTTCGACAAGTACGCCGCCGCCGGCGCCGACCCGTTCGCGTGGGTGGTCCTCGCCGAGCCGCTGGATCCGTCCGCGACGCAGACGGTGCTCGACGCGCTGACGACCGAGATCCTCCCGCTGACCCGGGCCGAGGTCGGCCAGGCGCGTCGGGTGGAGCTGGAGCGCGCCCAGGCCCGCCACCGCGAGCTGAGCCGGGCGCAGGCAGGCGGCACGTGGCGCGTGCGCGTGCTCGTGGGCGGCGACACGCCCGCGCAGGCGACCGCCGCCGCGGCCGTGCTGACCGCGGCCGCCGAGCTGGGCGGTCTGCCGTACGCGCTGGAGTCCGCTGGTCGGTCGCTCTCGCTGACGGATGCCGTCGCCGAGGCGGAGGGACTGGTCTGCGGACCGGAGCTCGTGGTCGCCCTCACCCGACCGCCCGAGCGCGAGCTCCCCGGGCTGCGCGTGGTGGCCCCGCACACCTTCGACGTGAACCAGGAGCCGCCCGATCCGCGGTCGTCGCGTTCCGACGAGAAGGTCGTGCGGCTCGGGTCGATCCTGGGCGATGCCGACGCGGAGGTCGGAGAGTTCCACCTGCGCGCCGGTGCGCTGAACCGGCACACGTTCGTGTGCGGCGCCACCGGCTCGGGCAAGTCCCAGACCATCAGGCACCTCCTCACCGAGGCCACGCAGGCGGGCCTTCCGTGGCTTGTGATCGAGCCGGCCAAGGCCGAGTACGCGCGCATGGCGCGTCGGCTCGCCCCGCTGTCGCACCTCGCGCCGCGCGACCGCGAGGTGGTCGTCATCCGTCCCGGCGACCTGGGCTCGCCGCCCGCGGGCCTCAACCCGCTGGAGCCCGCACTGATCTCCCGACCGGGCGAGCCGCCGGAGCGGTTCCCGCTGCAGACCCACGCCGATCGGCTGAAGGCCCTCTTCCTCGCCTCGTTCGAGTCCGCCGAGCCCTTCCCTCAGGTGGTCTCGGCCGCGATCGTCCGCTGCTACGAGAAGGCGGGGTGGGATCTCGTGCTCGGCGAGCCCGTGCGCCCCGGCGAGGACCCCGCCTATCCGACCCTGGCAGATCTGCAGCGGGCGGCGGAGGAGGTCGTCGCCGGCATCGAGTACGGGCCGGAGGTCAGCGCCAACGTCCGCGGGTTCATCAAGGTTCGCCTGAGCAGCCTGCGGCTCGGGACCACCGGGCGGTTCTTCGAGGGCGGGCATCCGCTCGACTTCCAGGAGCTGCTCAGACGCAACGTGGTGTTCGAGATCGAGGGCGTCGGCGACGACACCGACAAGGCGTTCCTGATGGGGGCGGTGCTGATCCGGCTCGCCGAGCAGCTGCAGCTGAGCGCGGCGGGACGGACGAACGTGCCGCTGAGCCACCTGACGGTCGTCGAGGAGGCGCATCGGCTGCTGCGCCGTGCCGAGCCGGGGGAGTCGGGTGCGCAGGCGAAGGCGGTCGAGCTGTTCGCGTCGCTGCTGGCCGAGATCCGCGCGTACGGCGAGGGTCTGGTGATCGCCGAGCAGATCCCCGGCAAGCTCATCCCCGACGTGATCAAGAACACGGCCGTGAAGATCGTCCACCGCCTTCCGGCGCTCGACGATCGCGAGGCGGTCGGTGCGACGATGAACCTCGACGAGGAGCAGTCCCGTTACGCGGTGTCGCTCGCTCCCGGCGCCGGCGTCGTCTTCGCCGACGGCATGGACAGGCCCGTGCTCCTGCGCATGCCCGACGGCAGCGGGTTGGAGAAGGGTGACCCCCTCGCCGTGCCGCCGGACGGGATGATCGGCCGGCGGAGTCCGACCTGCGGGCCGGAGTGCCGGACGAAGGCCTGCGCGCTTCGCGACATGCGTCTGGCGCAGCAGGTGCTGGATCGCCAGCCGTGGCTGACCGTGTGGGCCGAGCTGGCGGTGCTGGCGCACCTCGTCGGCGAGGAGGTGCCGAACCTCGACCTCGCCGCACTGCCCCGCTCGCGCGACGAGTCGCCCGGGGGCCGGGTGCGCGACTGCGCGGTGTCGCACGCGGTCGACGCCGCGGTCGCGGCGCGTGCCGACGCGCTGCCGGCGGGAGTCTCGGCCGCGCAGCTGGCGGAGCACTGCATCGCCGCCCTCGACCTCCGACTGTCCGGCGGAGACCCGGTCGCCGGATGCCGGCACGACGGCGACGCGTTCCTCTCGGCGTCCTACGCGCTCAGGCTCGCCCGGGACGGGCTTCGTGCGTGCGGCGCGGCGGAGCCACGGCATCCCGACTCCGATCACTGGGAACGTCTGATCGGGCGCCGGATCCCCGGCGCCACGGCAGGTGCGCAGCTCGAGGTGGCGGAGCGGTGGTGGGCGGCGTTCCGCGCCGACGAGCGGGCCCGCGGGCTCCTCGTGCACGGTGGCACCCGACCCTCGCGGTTGGAGGCGGCGGTCGGCGCCGTCGCCGGCGATGCGGCATGGGCGACCTCGGTGGACGACGCGCTCCGGCCCTTCGCGACGAGCTGGCCGGCGGGCCTTCTCACCGGCGCCACGACGGACGGAGCGGACGATGGGCGTTGACACGGTCACCGGGGCGCCCAAGAAGTCCCCGGTCGCCGAGGCTGCCAAGGCCGCGGGCGAGCACGCGACCGACACCGCGCAGAAGGGCGCCTCCGGTGCCGGCGCCGGTGCCGGTGCTATCGACGCGGCGAAGGCGGTGCGGCCGGCCAAAGCCGGCGACGCCGCGTCGGGTGCGGCCCCGGCGGACCGGAGCGGCGGATCCAAGAGCGGAGCTTCGGCCGGCGCCGACACGGCCAAAGGGACTCCCGGCGCCGGGGCCGACAGCGGCACGCAAGGGAAGCCGGACGGCGCGCCCAAGGAGGCGAAGGACGCCGGTGGCGGGCGTGCCGAGGGCTCGGGCCAGCCGCGCGACCAGAACGGGCCTGGTGCGCCCGCGATGCCGCGCGAGCAGCGCGACCTCACCGGCATCCCGTTGCAGGATCGAACGCCCGGAGACGGCGCGAACGGGCGTCGCGGGAGCGACGCCGAGACCTCGATCCAGGCTGCGCTCGGGACGACCCCGCGCACCGAGTTCGAGGCGCGGGCGCGGAAGCAGGGCATGGAACAGCTCGTCGACGGCGGGCGCACCATCGGCTACCAGCGGAAGGAGCGTGGCGGCGGCTACGCCGTGTTCGACCTGGAGGGGAAGCGCAAGGACCTGATCGCCTCCGACGCGCGGGCGTCGCACGACGTGGTCCCGGTGACCGGGTTCGAGGGCCGCGACGGCGGACCCGTGCTGACGCGCGCGGCGCTGGCCGAGATGCGGGCGACGGCCACCGCGCTCGACGCCAAGGCGTCGCGCGGGCTGTCCACCGAGCCCTCCGACGCCACCTCGATCCGGGCCACACAGGCGGGCTCGAGCGCGTCGGAGCACAAGCGCAGCGCGGCGGCCGTCGAAGCAGTCACGGACAACGACCGGACGCGCGCCGACGGGGCGAAGAACGCCGTCGCCTCCGACTCGGCGACGGAGACCGGAAAGTCCGTGACGGCGACGCAGCTCGGGAAGCAGCAGCCGGTCTCGCCCACCGGCATCGCGACCTTGACCCCACGGGAACTCGCCGAGCGTCTGCTCGCCGGGCGTCTGCTCGGGGGGAGGACGCCGGCTCAGGAACTCGCCGCAACGTCCGACGGTGCGCCGGCGGTGAAGGAGCGCACGCGTGCTCCCTCTCTTCTGGACCCCGCGATCAAGAACTTCAAGACCCTGTTCGACGAGACGGCCACTCCTGAGGAACGCGTCGCCGCTCAGCTGGCCCTGTCGAAGAGTCCGGACCCGCTTACGCTTGCCGTCTACGAGTTCATCGTCAAACCTGTCCTTGACGTGCCGGCCAATGCCGCGGAGGCTTTCGAACTCGGGATGCGCGTCTTCGAACACCTCGACAAGGGTCAGTATCGGCTCGCCTTTCTCGATCTGCAGGCCGCGGATGCGCGGACCAAAGAGGTCGTGCTCGGCCTTCTGTCAGTCATCCCCGAGGGAGCGCTCGAGAAGCTCGGAGCGGGTGTCGCCACGCGCGTCGTGGCCAGGGCGAAGCCTGCGTCGATCGCGAAGACGCTGACCAAGGCTGCCGTCGTCGAACGTGTGGGAGGTAAGGCCGGCACTGTCGTGAAGGGTGTCGAGGTGGCGGCTTCCGAGACGAAGAACGTGGCCAACCGTGCCGCAGGCGTCGCCGACCGTCTGACCGAGACGTCCGCCACGCACACTCTGACCGGTGTCGAGGAGGGGGGTCGGACTCGGATTCCGCGAGGCATGAGCCTGCACGAGATGTACGAGCCGAAGTCACGTGCGATGCACTTCCCGGCGGCGAGGGACACGATCCCGAAGCAGCCTGGTGTGGACTGGGTCATGGGCGGTGAGCGTTCGGCTCGCACCGCGCACGCCTCGAAGGAGGGCACGACCTATGCGCAGACCTGGACCGGTGGTAGTTGGATCCAGAACAAGCGACTGTGGGAGCAGGCCCCTTCGACGATGACCGCAGCGGAGGCGAAACTGCAGGGTCTCGCTACGCGACCGGTTGAGCAACGTGCGGCAGCCGCCGTGAAGGAGGCTTTGGCCAAGTTTGGGCGGCCCCTCGAAAGCGGTGCGTCGCGGCGAACCGGAAAGATGGTCGACGGCGTGGCCGAGTCTCTGACCCTGCGTCAACCCGATGAGCTCATCATCAACATCGAGATACCCGAGTTCGCATCCATGAAGCCGGAAGCGCGAGCTCACCTTCAAAGCCATGTTGAGAAAGCACTCGCGAACGGTGCGCCGGGTCAGATGTTCATGGGTGTTCCGATTCGCGTGCAGGTCGTCGGAACGCCGTGATCCGGCAAGGGTCGATCTCACCGTCCGGTAGCCGCCTGAACTGAACCTCCTGCCTCGATAGGGTGAGAGCATGGTCACCCGACAGCTGCCGAAGGTCCCCGAGCTGCTGGAGCTCATGCAGTTCAAGAAGCCGGAGTGGGACGGCAGGAAACGCCGCCTCGACGCCGCGCTCACCATCGCCGACCTGCGCGCGATCGCCCAGCGTCGCACGCCGAAGGCCGCCTTCGACTACACCGACGGCGCCGCAGAGGGGGAGCTGTCGCTCGCCCGTGCCCGGCAGGCGTTCGAGGACATCGAGTTCCTCCCCGACGTGCTCCGACCTGCCGAGCACGTGGACACCTCGACCGAGATCCTCGGCGGGCGCTCTGCGCTGCCGTTCGGCATCGCACCCACCGGCTTCACGCGGCTCATGCAGACCGAGGGCGAGACGGCGGGGGCGGGCGCGGCGGGGGCTGCCGGCATCCCGTTCACCCTCTCCACCCTCGGCACGACCTCGATCGAGGACGTCAAGGCAGCCAACCCGCACGGGCGCAACTGGTTCCAGCTCTACATCATGCGCGAGCGCGAGATCTCCTACGGCCTCGTCAAGCGGGCGGCGGATGCCGGATTCGACACCCTCATGTTCACCGTCGACGCCCCGGTGGCAGGGGCCCGGCTGCGCGACAAGCGCAACGGCTTCTCGATCCCGCCGCAGCTGACCCTCGGCACGATCGTGAACGCGATCCCGCGGCCGTGGTGGTGGTACGACTTCCTCACGACCCCGAAGCTGGAGTTCGCCTCGCTCTCCTCCACGGGCGGCACCGTGGGGGAGCTGCTGAACTCCGCCATGGATCCGACGATCTCGTACGAGGATCTCGCCGTCATCCGCGACCTGTGGCCGGGCCGGCTCGTCGTCAAGGGTGTGCAGAACGTCCCCGACGCGGTGCGGCTCATCGACGCGGGGGTCGACGGCATCGTGCTGTCCAACCACGGCGGGCGCCAGCTCGACCGCGCCCCGGTACCGTTCCACCTGCTGCCTCAGGTGGTGCGCGAGGTCGGGAAGGATGCCACGGTCATGATCGACACCGGCATCATGAACGGCGCCGACATCGTGGCATCCGTCGCCCTCGGTGCGAAGTTCACGCTCATCGGCCGTGCCTACCTGTACGGGCTGATGGCCGGGGGGCGGCAGGGGGTCGACCGCACGATCGCGATCCTGCGCGACGAGATCGAGCGGACGATGAAGCTCCTCGGGGTCTCGAGCCTCGCCGAGCTGGAGCCGCGGCACGTGACGCAGCTGCAGCGCCTGGTGCCTGTCATGGCGCCCGAGGTCACGACCCGCTGAGACGGGTGTCGCCGGCTGCTCCGGAGAGCAACCGGCGACGGCCCCGCGTACGAGGGGGTCAGTGCCCGCTGGGGGCGACCTCCTCGACCTCGGACTCGTCGAAGTTGCCGGCCTTGCGGTCCTCCCACTTCTGCAGCACCTCGGGCGGAGTCGGCTTGGTGGCAAGGCTCACCCCGACGTAGACGATGGCGCTGGTGAGCAGGCCCCAGTAGATCGGCTCGTTGGCGTAGATCCCCGCGAGCAGGTCGCCGTTGATCGCGGCGTAGACGCCCATGCTGGCGAGCGTGACGATGGTGCCGACGATCATGGATGCCACCGCTCCCGCCCCGTTGGCGCGCTTCCAGACCAGGCCGCCGAGGATCGCGACCAGGAGCCCGCCGACGAGCACGTCGTAGGCGACGGTGAGGGCTGCGACCACGTCGCTGAGGACCATCGCGATGAGGGTGGCCACGATGCCGAGGACCAGGACGAAGCGCCGGTTCTCCTTCACGTCGTGCTCGGGGTTGCCCTCGCCGATCGCGGCTTCCTTCTTGCCGACCATGCGCAGCACGAGCGGGGTCACGTCGGCGCGGGCGACGGTGGCGCACGCGATGAGCGCGCCGGATGCCGTGGACATCATCGCGGCCACGGCGGCGGCCAGCACGACGCCCGACAGCCCGGTCGGCAGCACCTCTTCGGCGACCGCCGCGTACACATCGTCGCTGGAGCCGCTGGTCTCCAGCAGGTTCGGCAGCAGCGCCGCCGCCGCGGTGCCGATCAGGGCGCCGGCGACCCCGTAGAGCACGCAGTACAGCCCCGCGGCCGTGCCGCCCCATCGGGCGACCTGCGGGGAGCGGGCGGTGAAGACGCGCTGCCAGATGTCCTGGCCGATCAGCATGCCGAACGTGAAGATCACGAAGTAGGTGATGATCGTGTCCACGCCGATGGCCATGGGGTCGAAGTGGGAGGTGCCGGCGGCCTCGCCGAGGCGCTCCACGATGCCGTCGTACCCGCCGGCCTGGAACCAGGTGAACGGCAGCAGCAGGAAGAACACGCCGATCGTCTTGATGATGAACTGCACCATGTCGGTCAGGGTGATCGACCACATGCCGCCGATCGAGGAGTACACGATCACGATCGCCGCGCCGATCGCGATAGACAGCCACCGGGGCGTTCCGAAGAGCACCTGGAAGATCGTCGCGTACGCGGTCGTGGAGACCACGACGAGCATGAGCGTGTAGAGGGCCATCACGATGCCGGACGCCTGCGTGCCGTTGATCCCGTACCGCAGTTGCAGCATCTGCGCGACCGTGAACACCTTGAGCCGCTGGATCGCCGGGGCGAACAGCAGGCTCAGCAGCAGCAGGCCCACCGCGATCGCGATGACCAGCCACATCCCGGAGATGCCGTAGGTGTATCCGAGGCCGACGCCGCCGACCGTGGAGGCGCCGCCGAGGACGACGGCGGCCATGGTGCCGGTGTAGAACCCCGGGCCCAGGCGCCGGCCGGCGACCAGGAAGTCGCTCGAGTTCTTCGTTCTGGTCTTGCCCCAGAAGCCGAAGGCGATCATGGCGACCAGGTATATGACGACGATTGCGATGTCCACGAGGTGACTCCTTGCTGTCGGGTAGGGGTTCAGGTCGGCTCGAACATGCGCAGGACCGCCGGCAGCACCACGACGGCCGGTCCTCGCTGCTCGAAGGTGCGGGCGAGGCTGTCGCCGAGCGTCTCGACGGTGGCGCGGACGGCGGGGATGCCGAACGCCTCTGCCAGCGCGACGAAATCGGGACGCGCCAGCTCGGTCGCGGTGGCCTGGCCGAATGCGTCGGTCATGTACTCGCGGAGGATGCCGTAGCCGCCGTCGTCGACGATGAGCCAGGTGACGTCGGCGTCGTGCTGCCGCGCGGTGGCGAGCTCGGCGATCGAGTACATGCCGCCGCCGTCTCCGGAGACGGCCAGAGTGCGCGATCCGGTGCCGATCGCGGCCGCCAGGGCGGCGGGGAAGGCGAAGCCGAGACCGCCCGCGCCCTGCGCGGAGTGGAACTGCCCGTCCTGCGGGTCCCAGACCGACCACGCCCAGTAGGCGGCGATCGTCATGTCCCAGAACGTCTGCGCCGCGGCGGGCACGCCGGTGCGGATCTGCCGCAGCACCTCCTGCTCGGTGGCCAGGTCCTGCCCGTCGATCCGTGCCTGCACCCGCGCGCGCAGGTCGGCGGCGATCGCGGCGCCGTGCGCCGCGGCGCCTGCGGCAGGATCCGGCAGGGCGTCGGCGATCGCGCCGAGGGCGAGACCGGCGTCGGCGTGGATACCGAGGACGGCATAGTTGGATCCGAGGGCGCGCGGCTCGGCGTCGATCTGGACGAGGGTTCCCCGCGGCGCGAAGGTGAAGTAGTTGCTGGTGACCTCGCCGATCGTCGTTCCGACGACCAGCAGCACGTCGGCGTCTTCGAGGAGCTCCGTCGTGTACCGGTCTTCGATCCAGCTCGCGGCCGAGAGCGGATGGTCGAAGCCGATCGCACCCTTCCCGCCCACGGTCGATACCACCGGTGCCCCCAGCGACTCGGCCACGCGGACCAGCTGCGCGGGTCCGGTCGCCGAGCGCCGGACGCCGCCGCCGGCGAGGACGACCGGACGCTCGGCCCCGGCCAGGAGCCGGGCCGCCTCCGCCACGAGCTCCGCGCGCGGGGCGCGGTCGAGGACGGTCACGCGGATGTCGCGGACGGGCGGCACGCGTACCGGCTCCAGGATCACGTCCTGCGGGATCTCCACCCAGACCGGGCCGGCCGGAACGGTCTGGGCCAGCGCCCACGCGTCGGCGATCGCGCTGGGCAGGTGCGCGGCATCCCGCACGACGACCGTGCTCTTGGTGACGTTCTGGGCGCTGCGCTGCTGGTCGTCGAGCTGATGCAGCAGGCCGTTCTTCTGGCCGCCGAGCCCGCGCCGCGGAATCTGCGCGCTCAGCACGAGCAGCGGGACGCCGGTCGTGTACGGCTCCTGCAGCGCGCCGAGGGCGGTGAGGGCCCCGGGGCCGGTGGAGACGAACATGACGGCCGGCTTGCCGGTCGCCCGCGCGTAGCCGTCGGCGCCGAACGCGGAGTTGTTCTCCACGCGCGAGCTCACGAACTCCAGCTCGCTGCGGCGGATCGCGTCGAACAGGCCCAGGGCGTGCTGACCGGGGATGCCGAAGACGTGGGTCACGCCGAGCGCGGTGAGCGTCTCGACGACGACGTCGCCGCCGTTGCGGACGGGGGAGTCAGACATGGGGGAGGCCCTTCTCGGAACGGCAGCCGTTCCAGCCCTGCAGTGTCATGATGCGATACCCATGTTTCCTAGACGTAAACGTCCCAGCGCGGCCGTCGACGGGCGGCTCAGGCGATCCCCTCGTCGTGGCGCAGCGCCAGGAGCGAGACGAGGTCGTAGGCGACGTGCGAGGCGGCGACGCCGGTCAGCTCCGCATGGTCGTAGGGGGGCGAGACCTCCACCACGTCGGCGCCGATGAGGTTGAGCCCGCGGAAGCCGCGCAGGATCTCCAGCAGCTCGCGGCTGGTCATGCCGCCGGCCTCGGGCGTGCCGGTGCCCGGGGCGTGGGCCGGATCGAGCACGTCGATGTCGATCGAGATGTACAGGGGGCGGTCGCCGATGCGGTCGCGGAGCTTGGCGATCACCTCGTTCACACCCTGGTGGTAGACGTCCGAGCTGGTGACGATGCCGAAGCCGAAGCGCCGGTCGTCCTCCAGGTCCCTCTTGCCGTACAGGGGTCCGCGCGTTCCGACATGGCTGAGCGCCTCGGTGTCGATGATCCCCTCCTCGAACGCCCGGCGGAACGGGGTGCCGTGCGTGTACTCGGCGCCGAAGTAGGTGTCCCACGTGTCCAGGTGCGCGTCGAAGTGGAGGAGCGCGACCGGCCCGTGGCGTTTCGCGGCGGCACGCAGGAGCGGCAGGGCGATCGTGTGGTCGCCGCCGAAGGTCACCAGGCGCGTGCCGCCCTCGGTGAGGGAGATCGCGGCATCCTCGATCGTCTCGATGGCCTCGCCGATGTTGAACGGGTTGACGGCGATGTCGCCGGCGTCGGCGACCTGCGCGATGGCGAACGGCGAGACATCGAGGGCGGGGTGGTACGGGCGCAGCAGCCGGGAGGCCTCGCGGATGTGGGTGGGGCCGAACCGGGCGCCGGGACGATACGAGACGCCGCTGTCGAAGGGGACGCCGGCCACGACGACGTCGGCGCGGCCGACCTGGTCGAGGCGGGGGAGGCGGGCGAACCCGTCCCTGCCCGCGTAGCGCGGGACCTTCGAGGAGTCGACGGGGCCGATCGGGTCTGCCATCACAATCTCCGAGGTTGCTTGAAAGACAACTCTGGATGCCTGCTGGGCATCCTGGTGCGTGCGACATTAGCCGTGGCGTCCGCACCGCGTCAAGCGCTCGCACAGGTTCGGCGCGACGGTCTACGGGGTCGGGGTCACAGGCTCCAGAGGGCCGGGACGAGCACCCAGATCACGTCGGCGCCCTCCTCGCTGACCACCGTCCAGCTGTGCGGCTCGCGCCCGTTGAACGTCGCGGTGTCGCCGGGGCCCAGTCGCCACTCCCGCTCCGGCAGGCGCAGGAGCACGTCGCCGGAGATGACGTGCAGCACGTCGACCTCCGCGGCGAGGGAGTAGAGCTCCTCGCCGCCGTGCCCGCCGCTGTCGATGTGCGAGCGCAGCACCTGCAGGCGCGAGTCGTGCCGCGGCGAGAGCAGACGGTCTTCCGTGCCCACTCCGCCGAGGTTCAGCCGCGGCCCGGCCCCGGCGCGCACGACCGCGACCTCGGGCGCCTCGAACAGGGACCCGAGCGGCACCGACAGCACCTCGCACAGAGCGACGAGGGTGGCGACGCTGGGCGAGGTCCGGTCGCGCTCCACGCGGGACAGGAAGCCCTTCGTCAGCCCCGTGATGCGGGCGACCTCCCCGATCGTGAGGTGCTGGGCCTGGCGTGCGGCGCGCAGCCGCGGGCCGATGGAGGCCCGGTGGCCCTCCGGCTCGATCGGCAGCGAACGCATCCTCACACCGTAGCGCGAAGCGGGTGCGGTCAGTCGCGCTCGGGCAGGGTGGGGATCAGCCGGGTGAGGAAGCCGGCGGTGTCCTCCCAGCCCGTCACGGCCTGGCAGGCCACCCCCATCGCCAGCACGGGGTAGTCGTTGCCGTGCTCATCGAGCCGGTCGCCGACGAAGAGCATGTCCGACAGCGGGATGCCGGTGACCTCGACGAGCTGGTGCATGCCGTACGCCTTGTCGATGCCACGGTGGGTGATGTCCACCGACGTCGATCCGCCCGAGCGGACCTCCAGGTCGGGGAGGAGGGCGGCGACCGCGTCGCGCAGCCGGTTCTTCTTCTCGCCGGTCGGATCCCACACCGTCTTGGCCTCCAGCGGGGCGGACTGGCCGAGCGCCGAGAACGTGATCTGCGATCCGCGGTCCTCCAGCGCGTCGCCCCAGGTCCGCTCCTCCCACAGGCCCAGTCGGCGCGCCTCGGCCTCGACGGCCGCCATCGCGCGGGACTTCTCGTCGGCGCTGAGTGGGTGCGCGTAGACCTCGGTGAGGCCGTCCGCGCCGATCCGGTAGTACTGCGTGCCGCAGGTGGGCATGATGTGAATGTGCGCGAGGGTCTCCGCCGCGGCATCCGGGAGCCTGCGGACCACCTGGGTGCGGAACTGCTCCAGCTGCGCGCCGGAGATGATCGCGACGTCCACGCGCTCGGCGAGCCGGATGAGCAGCTCGCCGATGGTGTCGGAGATCGGCGCCTTGGAGGGGGCGAGCGTGTCGTCGAGGTCGAACGCCACCAGGCGCGGGGCGGGGGAGGACATGGCGGCTCCGTGCGATCGAGAGGGACAGGCGCCGCGGCGCTCAGGCGGACGGCGACTCAATCTTCGCATCCGCCAGCGGGCCGGCGCGCATGCGCACGGCCCACGCGGTCGGGGTGACAGGATTTGAACCTGCGGCCTCTTCGTCCCGAACGAAGCGCGCTACCAAGCTGCGCCACACCCCGTGGCAACCCTCCGAGTCTACCCTGCGGTGACCGATGCTCCGGACCGCGGCGGCCCCTGCATCGCACGTGGGCGCAGCACGAGGACCGACGCCTCCGGGCGGCATCCGAAGCGCACCGGCGCGTAGATCGACTGACCGAGCCCGGCACTGACGTTCAGCGGGACCGTGCGCCCGGCGTGCGACCACGTGCTCAGGCCCCGGGCCTGGTCGAGCGGAATGTCGCAGTTGGCCACGAGAGCCCGCGAGGAGAAGGGCATGCGCACCTGGCCGCCGTGGGTGTGGCCGGCGAAGACCATCTCGGCGCCGAGCTCCAGGAACCGGTCGAGCACACGGCGGTAGGGCGCGTGAGTGACCCCGATGGTGAGCGCGGCCCCGCCCGCAGGGTGCAGCCGCTCGATCGCCTCGGGGAGGGCCTCGAGGTCGTCCCATTCGCGGTGGGCGTCGCTGACCCCGAAGGCGTCGATGCGCAGGCCGCGCAGCTCCAGCGTGCCGGCACGGTTGTTCAGGTCGGTCCAGCCGAGCTCGTCGGTGAAGAACGAGTCCATCGCGGCTGTGTCCAGCGACCCGCCGCGGTGCGAGCGCTGCGACGGACCGCGGAAGTACAGCAGCGGATTGCGCGCCGACGGCCCCACGACGTCGTTGGAGCCGTGCACGAAGAACCCCGGCACGCCGCGCAGCGGCGCGAACGCGGTGCGGATGCCGTCCAGACCCTCGGCGTGACCGAGGTTGTCTCCGGTGTTTACCACCAGGTCGGGCTGGATCAGGTCGGCCACGCGCGCGATCCACTCCTGCTTGCGGCGCTGCCACGGCGCCATATGCGCATCGGACAGGTGCAGCACGGTCACCGGTGCCGAGCGCGGCGGCAGGACGGCCGTCTCGTGCCGACGCAGCGTGAACAGGAAGCGTTCGATCCCGACGCCCCAGACCGCCGCGCCCACGCCGATCGTCCCGGCCGCCGTCACCGCGGCGAGGGCGGCCCGATGCACCCCGGTCACGGGCAGTTCGCGCGCTTGTACTGGACGGTGATCATCGCATTGCGATTGGCCACGGTGCCTGCCGCCGGATCGGTCCCGGTCACCGTGCCCGGTCCGCCGGCGCCGGCGTCCTCGGTGCACTGGCTCTCCACGCGCCCGAAGCCCGCGGCCCGCAGCTGCGCCTCGGCGGCACTGGGCGTGCCGCTGACGCTGGGCACCGCGATGCCGACGCCGTTGCTCGGCTGGATCACGACGGTCGTGCCGGGCACGACCCGCCCGGCACCGGGCTCCTGCGCGATGACCGTGCCGGCATCCTCCACGCCGTCGACCGCGCCGCCCACGCTGACCTCGAAGCCGGCGTCGGTGAGGGTCTGCGTCGCCTGGTCCACGCTCATGCCGATCACGTTCGGCAGGTCGACGTACACCTGCTTCGTCAGCTCGCTGTCGGGCGAGGGGAACTCGTCTCCGCCGTACTTCGCGTTGGCGGCGCGCTGCATGTCGGGCCAGATCGTCGTTCGCACGCGGGAGAGCTGATAGCCGTTGACCCAGTTCTGATTGAGCAACGCGTACCCGGTGACGTTCCCCACCCAGACCACGGTGGCCACCTTCGTGCTCGCCCCGTCCATCCAGGTGTGCTCGTACTCGTGGATGCCGGTCTTGCCGAAGATGGGGATGCCGTCGTAGGTGCGCGCGTCGATGCCGGTGCCGTTCATCACACCCTGAAGCGTGTAGGCGGCCGTCGCCGCCACCGCCTCGCTCATCACGCGCGTGCACGTCGTCTGGGGGATCGCGAGGTCCACCCCGTCGGCATCCGTCACGCGGTCGATCGCCTTCGGCTCGCACAGCACCCCGCCGGCGGCGATCGCGGCGTACGCCTCGGCCATGTCGATCGGGGCGACGTTGGCGGAGCCGAGCACGTCGTACGGCGCGTTGAGGTTGTCCAGCGGCTCGCCGTCTCCGCGCATCACACCCAGCTTCATCGCGACCTGGTTGGTGCTGCACACCGAGATCTCCTCGGCCATCGCGAGGAAGCCGGAGTTGAGCGAGTCGACGGTGAACTGGTACACCGAGCCGGTGTAACCGGGGTTGTTGTCGAAGTTGCCGATCGCGCCCGAGGTGTTGGCGGAGCGGACGGTCTGGATGTTGCCGTCGCACGTATCGACGCGTTTCGTGCCGATGCGGCCGTTGAGCCGCTCGTTGACCGAGTGGCCCTGCTCGAGCCAGTTGACGAGGCTGAAGACCTTGTACGTCGATCCGGCCGGGTGGCCGATGCCACCGCCGTTGGCCTCGCGCACGTTGTAGTTGACCGCCGTATAGTTGCCGTCGGTCGCCAGCACGTCGGAGTCCTGGCTGTAGAGGCGGTTCTGCACCATGGACAGCACGCGCCCCGTGCCCACCTCGACCTGGGTGCCGGAGGTCCCGAGATCGAGGTCCGGATCGGTCGGCGGGATGATCGACATCGCCGCCGTGGCCGCCTGCTGCAGGTCGACGTCGAGCGTGGTGTAGACCTTCAGCCCGCCGCGCCGCAATGCCGCAGCGCGGTCGTCCGCGGTCTGCCCGAACGCGGGGTCGTCGGTGATGATCGTACGGACGTAGTCGCAGAAGAACTCGGCGCCGGTGGCCTGCTGGCATCCGGAGACGCGGGGGGTGATGTGCGGCTCGATCGGTGCGGCGGCGGCTTCGTCGTACTCCGCCTTGGTGATCTTTCCATCCGCGTACATGCGCGCGAGCACGTACAGCTGGCGGTCTTTGGTCTCGGCGTAGCCGTCGGCCGCGCTGTTGTGGGCCACGCCGTCGCCGTCGACATACGTGCCCTCGGGACGGTCGATCCGGTAGGTGTTCGGCTCCTGGACCATGCCGGCGATCGCGGCGGCCTGGCCGATCGTCAGGTCGGATGCGTTGACGCCGAAGTAATACTGCGCCGCGGCGCCGATGCCGTACACCGTGCCGCCGAAGTGCGCGATGTTGAGGTAGCCGATCAGGATGTCGTTCTTGGAGTACTGCTTCTCCAGCTGGATCGCATAGCGCATCTCCTGGAGCTTGCGCTCGATGCCCTCTGCGCCGGTGGCGACCGTGGTCCGCTCGAAGCAGTCGTCGACCTCCTCCTGGGTCTTCGCCTGCATCTCGCAGCTCTGCTGCAGCACGTTCTTGACGTACTGCTGGGTGATCGACGACCCGCCGCGCGTGTTGTTGCCGCGCAGGTTGCTCGCGATCGCGCCGATCGTGCCGACGAGGTCTATGCCGCCGTGGGAATAGAAGTTCTTGTCCTCGCTGGACAGCAGGGCGTCGTACACGACCGGGGCGACCTGGTCGGAGGTCACCGGAATGCGGTTCTGGTCGTAGAACTGCGCGAGGGTGTAGTACTCGCCGGCGCTGTTCTTGGCGAGCAGCTCGGTCGGCAGCATGAGCTTGTCGATCTCGAGGTAGCTCGGCATGTTGTCGAAGACGGAGATGGCGCTGGAGGCCGCATAGCCGGACACGGCGATGGCCGGCGTCACGGCCGCGGTGACGAGGATCCCCGCGACGGCGCTCAGACCCACCAGGCCCGCGAGTCCGCCGGCGACGCCGCGCGCCGTCCGTTTCGTTTCAGGCATAGGGTTGATCGTAAGGGAGATACCTGAGCGGACGCTCGGCGGCTCCCCGTGCTGCGACGATCCGGGAGCCGACGATGACGACGTGGGAGTACCTCACGACCCCTCTGCTGATCCACAACACCGCCGCCATCCTCAACAACTGGGGACGGAAGGGATGGGAGCTCGTGCAGGTCGTTCCCGGGCCCGAGGGGGGCCTGGTCGCCTACTTCAAACGCCCCTCCGGCGGCGGCGACGCCAACGCGGGGCTTCACGCCGCGGCCCAGGCCGCGCAGCAGTTCGAGGAGCGATGACATGACTGTCTCCCAGCGCCTGGCCGAGCTCGGCATCGAGCTTCCGCAGGTCGTGCCCCCGGTGGCGGACTACGTGCCCGCGAAGGTGCACGGCGGTCTCGTCTACACGGCCGGCCAGCTGCCGATGGTCGACGGCGCCCTGCCGGCGACCGGAACGGTCGGCGACGGAGACGGGCTCGTCCCGCCGGCCGATGCGAAGTCCTATGCGCGGCAGAGCGCGCTGAACGCGATCGCCGCCGCCGCGGCCGCCGCGGGGGGCGTCGACCGGCTCGGCAGCGTCGTGAAGGTGACCGGGTTCGTGGCATCCGCCCCCGGCTTCACCGGCCAGCCCGGGGTGATCAACGGCGCGAGCGAGGTGCTCGGCGAGATCTTCGGAGACGCCGGGCGGCACGCCCGGTCGGCCGTAGGGGTCAGCGTGCTGCCGCTGGACGCCCCGGTCGAGGTCGAGGTCGTCTTCAGCCTCGTGTGAGGTCGGATGCCGCGATCAGTGCACCTGGGCGCTGATGACGTTCATCACCGCGGCATCGGCGAGCGTCGTCGTGTCGCCGACGTCACGGCCCTCGGCGACGTCGCGCAGCAGGCGCCGCATGATCTTGCCCGAGCGGGTCTTGGGCAGCTCGCCGACGATGTACACGTCGCGCGGGCGCGCGATCGGACCGATCTGCTCGCCGACCCACAGTCGCAGCGCGCCGGCCAGGCCCTCGGGGGAGTGCTCGGCCAGGTAGGACTCCTTGACGATGACGAACGCGACCACCGCCTGGCCGGTCGTCTCGTCCGAGGCGCCCACCACGGCCGCCTCGGCGACGGCCTCGTGGGCCACGAGCGCCGACTCGATCTCGGTGGTCGAGAGCCGATGCCCGGACACGTTCATGACATCGTCCACGCGGCCGAGGAACCACACGTCGCCGTCCTGATCGAGGCGTGCGCCGTCGCCGGCGAAGTAGTAGCCGAGCCTCTGGAACTTCTCCCAGTACGTCGCGACGAACCGCTCCGGGTCGCCCCAGATGCCCCGCAGCATGCTCGGCCACGGCTCGGTGATCACGAGCAGGCCACCGTTGCCGTTGCCCACGTGCGCACCGTCCTCGTCCACGACGTCGATGGAGATGCCCGGGAGGGGCACCTGGGCGCTGCCGGGCTTGGTCTCGGTGATCCCGGGGAGGGCGGAGACCATGATCGCGCCGGTCTCGGTCTGCCACCACGTATCGACGATCGGCGCGGTCTTCCCGCCGATGATCCGCCGGTACCACATCCACGCCTCGGGGTTGATGGGCTCGCCCACCGAGCCCAGCACCCGCAGCGACGTCAGGTCGAAGCGCCGCGGCACCTTGCGGCCGATCTTCATGAACGAGCGGATGGCGGTGGGAGCGGTGTAGAGGATGGTGACGCCGTACTTCTGCACGATCTCCCACCAGCGGCCCGGATGCGGCGTGTCGGGCGTGCCCTCGTAGAGCACCTGGGTGGCGCCGTTGGCCAGTGGCCCGTACACGACGTAGGAGTGCCCGGTGATCCAGCCGATGTCGGCGGTGCACCAGTACACGTCGGTCTCGGGATGCAGGTCGTGCACGATGCGGTTCGTGAACGCGGCCTGGGTGAGGTAGCCGCCCGAGGTGTGCAGGATGCCCTTGGGGGTGCCGGTGGTGCCGGAGGTGTAGAGGATGAAGAGCGGATGCTCGGCGGGGAAGGCCGCCGCCTCGTGCTCGGCGGAGGCCTGCGGCACCACGTCGTGCCACCACAGGTCGCGGCCGTCGTTCCACTCGACGTCGTTGCCGCCTCGGCGCACGACCAGCACGTGCTCGACCGTCTGCTGCGCACCCAGACCAGGGCGCTCGCCGAGCGCGAGGTCGACGGCGGGCTTGAGGGGCGATACCTTTCCCTTGCGATAGCCCCCGTCGGCGGTGATCACGACCTTCGCGCCGGCGTCGTCGATGCGGGCGCGCAGGCTGTCGGCCGAGAAGCCGCCGAAGACGACCGAGTGGATCGCGCCGATGCGCGCGCACGCGAGCATCGCGGCGACCGCCTCGGGGATCATCGGCAGGTAGATCGCGACCCGGTCGCCGGCGGCGACGCCCAGGCCCGTCAGCACGTTGGCGACGCGTTTGACCTCGTCGGCGAGCTCGGCGTAGGTGACCGCGCGTTCGTCGCCCGGCTCGCCCTCCCACAGCAGCGCCACGCGGCCGCCGCGGCCTGCCTCGACGTGGCGGTCGAGGCAGTTGTAGGCGACGTTGAGCTCGCCGTCGCCGAACCAGCGCGCGAACGGGGGGTTCGACCAGTCCAGGACCTCGGTGAACGGAGTGTGCCAGTGCAGGGCGCGGGCCTGCTCGGCCCAGAACCCCTCCCGGTCCGCGGCGGCCTGCTCGTAGAGCGCGGCGGTGGCGACGGCGCCGGCGGCGAACTCCGCGGACGGGGCGAACCGCCGCGTCTCCTCCAGCAGATGGTCGATCTGGCTGCTGCTCATGCGGCGCGCTCCTTTGCGACGTTTCGGTGCGGAGCGCGCGCCGACCGCAGCCGCGCGGGTCTCCACCGCCGATAGTAGGTCGTCGGGCGGACGGATGCCACGACGTTCGCGCGTCATGTTTGAAACCGGGCCGCGGCCCGCGTAAGCTGAACGTCGCCCGAACTCAGATTCAGGCGTTGCAGCAACCCGATCTCCACCCCCCCTGACGGGGTGCTGCTGCGGCGGCATCCCATTCCCCCCCATGGGATGCCGCCCTCTCTTTCTCGGGCGGGTGCCGGCGGGCCGCGCGCAGCCGCGCCGCCCTGGCCTCCTCCACAATCGGCGGATCGGCCGAACTGTCCACGGATCCGGCCTTCGGGCACCCACGCGGGATGCCGTCGGCCTACCGTCGATCGCATGTCCGCGCCGTTCGTCGTCCAGCCCCGGTCCGGGGCCGCCTCGGGCTCCCGCCGCGCCCGCCGCGCGCCGGCCGCCCCGGCCGCTCCCCGCCCGCTCCCCGACCACGCCGCGCTCGATCCGCTGCGCGCGCACCTGTCCGACCCCGAGGTGACCGACGTGTTCGTCAACGGCGCCCACGGACTGTTCGTCGACCGGGGGCGCGGCGCCGAGCCGGTGGCGGACTGGAGCGCCGACGAGGCCGAGGTGCGCGCGCTCGCCGTCGCCCTCGTCGGACTCGGCGGTCGGCACCTCGACGACGCCACCCCGTGCGTCGACGTGCGCTGGGAGCACGGGGCGCGGGTGCACGCCGTGCTGCCGCCCATCGCCGTCGGGGGCACCACGATCTCGATCCGGCTGCCCGGCACCGGCGAGATCTCGCTCGACGAACTGGGGCGCCGTGGCATGTTCGACTCCGCCACCGGCGAGCGCCTGCGGCGCCTGGTCGCCGATCGCGTGAACGTGCTGGTGTCGGGCGCCACCGGGAGCGGAAAGACGACCCTGCTCGGGTGCCTCCTCTCCCTCGTGCCGCCGGTCGAGCGCATCGTCACGATCGAGGACGTCGCCGAGCTGCGCATCGCGCACCCGCATCACGTGCGGCTGGAGGCGCGTCAGGCCAACCTGGAGGGCGCCGGCGCCCTGCCGCTCAGCCGTCTCGTGCGCGAGGCGCTGCGCATGCGCCCCGACCGGCTCGTGGTCGGCGAGTGCCGCGGCGAGGAGGTCCGCGAGCTCCTGATGGCCCTGAACACCGGCCACGACGGCGGTGCCGGCACCGTCCACGCCGGCGGCCTTCGCGAGCTGCCCGCGCGCCTGGAAGCGCTCGGGTCTCTGGCCGGGCTCGACGACCAGGCTCTCGCACGGCAGGTCGCCGGTGCCATCGGCGCGATCGTGCACGTGGAGCGCGGAGCCGACGGCATCCGCCGCATCGCCGGCATCGCGCGGCCGGTCGTCGTCTCCGGCCGCCTCGACGTGCGGGAGGTCCCGTGCGCGCCGTGATCGATGCGCAGGCGGTGGCCGCGACCGTGCACCGCGTCGCGGTGCTGCTGCAGGCCGGTCTGCCCCCGGCACGCGCGTGGGAGCAGCTGTCCGGCACCGGCGAGCCCGTCGCCGCAGCCATCGCGGCCCGGGCGGCCCAGGGTGCCGCGCTCGGCGACGCCGTCACAGCCGGCGGCGGGGCGTGGCGCGAGGTCGGGACGGCCTGGCGGGTGGCCGAGACCGTGGGCGCCCCGCTCGCGCACAGCCTGCGGACGATCGCCGACGCCCTGCGCGACGCGCAGGCCTCCCGCGACGACGTGCGCGTGGCGCTGGCGGAGCCCGCTGCCACCGCGAGGCTGATCGCGTGGCTGCCGCTGGCCGCGGCGGGCCTGTCGGCTCTGCTCGGCTTCGACCTCGTCCGGGCGCTCGGCCATCCCCTCGGCATCGCGTGCGTGCTCTGCGGGCTCCTCCTCATGCTCCTCGCGCGCCGCTGGAGCGGGCGGCTGGTCGCGCGGGCGCAGCCGGATGCCGTCGTGCCGGGCCTGCACACCGAGATCGTCGCCATCGCGCTGAGCGCCGGGGTCTCGATCGAGCGAGCTCTCGCGGTGGTCGCCCGCGCCGGCGGGGGCGAGCCCACGGCGGAGGTCGTCGAGGTGCTCGCCCTGTCGCGGGAGACCGGCGCGCCGGCGGTCGAGCTGCTCCGGGCGACCGCGGCCCTGGAACGGCACGCGGCGCGCACGGAGGGGCGGCTGCGGGCCGCGCGCCTCTCGTCGCGGCTGCTCCTTCCGCTCGGGATCTGCACCCTGCCCGCCTTCCTCCTCCTCGGGGTGGGACCGATGCTCCTGAGCGTGCTCGGCGCGGCGTCCCCGAGCCTCTGAACGTGCCCGATTCGAATCCGCAGCAAGGAGTCACCATGTCAGATCCATCCCTCCCGCAGTCGACGTTTCCCCCGCTCACCCGGCGACGGGCTGCGCGGCTGTTCGCCGACGAGTCCGGCGCTGCCACCGCCGAGTACGCGGTCGCCACGATGGCCGCGGTCGCGTTCGCCGGGCTGCTCGTGCTCATCATGCGCAGCGACGAGGTGCGCGGCATCCTCACCGACCTCGTCCGACGCGCGCTCACCGTCGCATGAGCCGCGGCGAGCGCGGCTCGGTCACGGCGGAGCTCGCCATCGTGCTTCCCGCCGTCGTGCTGGTCGTGCTGCTGGTCGTCGGGATGCTGTCGGTCTCGGCGCACGGCGTGCGGCTCGAGCACGGCGCCGCCCAGGCCGCGCGGCTGGCCGGCCGCGGCGAGGGCGCCGAGCGCGTGCGCGCAGCGGTGGCGGCCGTCGCGGGCGAGGCCGAGGTCGCGATCCGGGACGAGGGCGACCTCGTGTGCGTGCGCGCCCGGGCGGAAGCGGCCGTGCCGCTGCTTCCCGACCCGGTCGCCGACGCGTGCGCGCTCAGCGGAGGCCGGTGATGGCCGGCTCCGCTCTGGCGGTCGGCGTGCTCGCGGTGTCGGCGACCCTCGGCGTCGGCTACGCGACGGCAGGCGCCGTCTCGGTGCGCGCCGCGCAGGTGGCGGGGGTGGCGGATGCCGCGGCCCTCGCCGCCGCCGACGCGGCCTCCGGCGCGGTGTCCGGCTTGCCGTGCGAGCGGGCCGCGCAGCTCGCCGCGCGCGGAGGAGCGGGCGTGGTCTCGTGCACCGTCGACGGCCTCGTCGCGACGATCGAGGTCACCGCATCCGCCGGGGTCTTCCCGCTCCGGGCGCGGGCCCGGGCCGGGCCGCCGCCGTGACCGACAGTCCTACTCAGGTCTGACTGGGGTTGGTACCGGGGTCTGATGCGCGGCTCGGAGAAGACCGCCAGGCTCGAAACCGTGTCGTCTCTTACGCGGATCAGCCTGACCAATCGCCTCATCGTCGGCCTCATCACGATCGCGGTGGCGGTGATCGGGGTCTTCTCGATGACCGCGCTCAAGCAGGAGCTCATGCCCTCGATGCGGATGCCGACGGCCTACGTGATCGTGCAGTCCGCCGGCCTCGCCCCCGAGGAGATGGCCCGCACGGTCACCGAGCCGAGCGAACGGGCGCTCTCGGCGGTGCCGGGCGTCGACAAGGTCACCTCGACCACGACCAACGGCAGTGCCGAGATCATCGTCGGCTGGCCCTTCGAGGAGGGCGAGGACGAGACCCTCCGCGCAATCCGCTCCGCGGCCGAGTCGCTCAAGCCCTCCTTCCCCGCGGGAACCGAGGTTCAGGTGTTCTCCGGCGGCACCGAGGACATTCCCGCGATGGTGCTGAGCGCCGGCAGCAGCGAGGCCCCCGCGGTCTTCGGCGACGCGCTGGCGCAGCAGGTGGTTCCCGCGCTCCAGGGCCTGGGCGGTGTGCAGCGCGTGGTGCTGGCCGGGCGCGAGGAGCAGCGCATCGTGATCGCCCCGCGCCCCGCCGACGCGCTGAGACTGGGCGTCGACCCCGCCCAGATCGCACCCGCCCTGGAGGCCCATGGCGCAGCCCTGCCGGCGGGCTCGGCAGGATCCGCCGACGGAACGGTCTCGGTCACGGTGGGCACGGCGCTGAGCTCGCTGGAACAGGTCGCGGCCATGCCGCTCTCCTCGCAGAAGGGGTCGGCATCCGGCGCCGTGCTGGTCTCGGACTTCGCCGATGTGAGCCTGGAGACGGTGCCGGCGACCACGATCTCGCGCGTCAACGGCAAGCCCGCGATCACCGTGGAGGTCTATCCCGCGCAGGGCGGCAACGTGGTCGACATCTCGCACGCCGTGAACGCCGAGCTCGACCGGCTCGCCCCGTCGTTGAAGGCGGAGTTCGTGACCGTCTTCGACCAGGCGCCCTACATCGAGCAGTCGATCCACGACCTGTCCGCCGAGGGCGGACTCGGCCTGCTGTTCGCGGTGCTGGTGATCCTCGCCTTCCTCGGCTCGTGGCGCTCGACGGCGATCGCGGCGGTGTCGATCCCGCTGTCGCTGCTGATCACCCTCATCGGGCTCTGGTGGAGCGAGAACACGCTCAACATCCTGACCCTCGGCGCCCTCACGATCGCCATCGGCCGCGTGGTCGACGATTCGATCGTGGTGATCGAGAACATCAGCCGCAGACGCACGCGCACCGCGGAGGGTGCGCTGGAGCCGCTGACCGTCGAGGCCGTCGTCGCCTCGGTGCGGCAGGTCGCCGGAGCGATCACGGCATCCACTCTCACGACCGTCGCGGTGTTCCTGCCGATCGCCTTCGTCTCCGGCACCGTCGGCCAGCTCTTCCGGCCGTTCGCCGTGACCGTCACCCTCGCCCTCGCAGCCTCCCTGGTGGTGGCCCTCACGATCGTGCCGGTGCTGGCGTTCTGGTTCCTGCGTGCCCGCGACCAGGCGACGGATGCCGCGGCCTCGACGCCCGGCGCGGCGGAGGAGGCCCCGCACTCCGACCTCGACGAGATCCACACCGCCCCCGACCGCCTGCAGCGCACCCTCATGCCCGTGCTGAACGCGACCCGGCGCCGGCCCGTGCTCACCGTGGTCGCCTCGGTGCTGGTGCTCGTGGCCACGATCGCGATGCTGCCGTTCCTACACACCGATTTCCTCGGCTCCTCGGGCAACGAGAGCCTGCGCGTGACGCAGACGCCCGAGCAGGCGGGCGACCCGGTGGCCGCCGCCGAGCCGGTGGAGGCCGCGATCGGCCGCGTCGACGGCGTGCGCGACGTCATGACCTCCATTCCGCTGCGGTCGGCCACGGGCGGCCCCGCGACCATCTCCTACGACGTGCAGCTCGACGCGGGCTCCGACGTCGAGGAGGTCGGAGACGCCGTGGAGCGCGCCCTCGACAAGCTCAGCGGCGCCGGCGACGTGCGACTGGAGACGCAGGACGCGCTCGCCGGGGGAGGCGGCGGCATCGCGCTGCAGATCCGCGGCACCGACCCGGCGGCGCTGCGCGAGGCCGGCGACCTGCTGGAGAAGCGACTCTCCGACTCGGATGCCGTGCGGTCGGTCAAGAGCGAGCTGACCGGCGAGCAGCCGGTCGTGCGGGTGCGGCTCGACGAGGTCAAGGCGACGCGACTCGGCTTCGACCGCGCCCTCGTCGCGCGGACCGTGCAGGAGGCCCTGGACGGCAGGATCGTCGGCCGGCTCATGATGGCGGGGCGCGAGCGCGACATCGTGCTGCACACCGCCGCCACCGCCCCGACCGCCGAGGAGCTCGGCGCACTCGTGCTCCCGGTCACGGCGCAGCAGACCGCCGAGGCTCAGAAACAGGCATCCGACCGCCTCAAGGCGGAGGCGGAAGCCGCCGCCGAGGCGGAGCGGGCCAAGGCCAACGCCGACCTGACCAGGCAGGTGAACGAGGCCGTCGACCGGCGCGCCCAGCTCTCCTCGCAGATCGGCGTGATGAGCGGGCAGCTCGCCCAGCTGCAGAGCCTGCCGATCGTCCCCGAGCCTGCGCTCAGCCCCGAGGAGGAGGCGATGCAGCGCGCGCAGCTGGAGCGGGCCGAGCAGCTCGCCGCGCTCGAAGAAGCCATCGCGGGTGCCCGATCGGGCATCGAAGGGGTCGACGAGCAGATCGCCGGGCTGCGGCAGGCCCAGACCGACGCGGCCGACCGGCTCGCGCAGCAGCAGGCGTCGGAGGTCGCACAGCAGGCGGCCACCGAGGTCACCGGCACGGCGATCGTGCTCGCCGACATCGCAACGGTCGAGCAGGAGCTCACCGCCCCGACGATCACCCGTGCCGACGGCGAGCGGCAGGTCACGCTCACCGTGCTGCCGAAGAAGGGGAAGCTCGACGCCGCGAAGGCCGTGGTCGACCGCGCGATCTCCGTCGTCGAGCTGCCCGCGGGCGTCAGCTTCGAGGTCGGCGGCGTCGCGGCCGAGCAGGACGAGGCCTTCGGCCAGCTCGGCGCCGCGATGCTGGGTGCGATCCTGCTCGTGCTCATCGTCATGGTGGCGACCTTCCGCAGCTTCCGCGGACCCTTCGTGCTGCTCGTGTCGATCCCGTTCGCGGCCACCGGCGCGATCATCGGCCTGCTCGTCACCGACACCGCCCTCGGCCTTCCCGCCCTCATCGGCCTGCTCATGCTCATCGGCATCGTGGTGACGAACGCGATCGTGCTCATGGATCTCGTCAACCGCCTGCGCTCGGCCGGAGCGCCGCTGGAGGAGGCCGTCGAGCACGGCACGCGCCTGCGGCTGCGCCCGATCCTCATGACGGCGGCGGCGACGATCTTCGCGCTCGTCCCGATGTCGCTCGGGCTCACCGGGGGCGGCGTGTTCATCTCCCGTCCGCTGGCGATCGTGGTGATCGGCGGGCTCATCTCCTCGACGCTCCTCACCCTCGTGCTCGTGCCGATCCTGTACACGCTCGTCGAGCGAGGACGGCTGCGGAGCATAGACCGGCGGGCGCAGCGTCGCGAACAACGCGCGGCACGGCGCGCGGAGCGGAAGGCAGGAAGGGCCGACTCGTCGCCCGAGGCGGTGACGCTGTTGGAGGAACTCGGCGGTGAGGCCCCGCCCGCGCGCTGACGGCGATGACGGGCCGCTGCGGCGACACTCAGCGTCCGCCGATCCTTGCGGTGTGTATGGTGTGCATCGAAGAAAGGACGCCAGTGGCACACGGCAAGAAGCTCGTCATCGTCGAGTCTCCGACCAAGATGAGGTCGATCCAGGGGTACCTCGGCGACGGCTACGAGGTGCTCAGCTCGGTCGGGCACATCCGTGACCTGGCCGACAAGAAGGACATCCCCGCCGACAAGAAGCAGGCGTACGGCAAGTACTCGATCGACATCGACAACGGCTTCGACCCCTACTACGTCGTCAACGACCGCAAGACGAAGACCGTCGCCGAGCTCAAGCGCGCACTCAAGGACGCCGACGAGGTCCTGCTCGCCACCGATGAGGACCGCGAGGGCGAGGCGATCGCCTGGCACCTGCTCGAGGTGCTCAAGCCCAAGGTCCCGGTGCGCCGCATGGTCTTCCACGAGATCACCAAGGACGCCATCGTCGCCGCCGCAGGCAACACGCGCGAGCTCGACCTCGACCTCGTCGACGCGCAGGAGACCCGCCGCGTGCTCGACCGCCTCTACGGCTGGGACGTCTCGCCCGTGCTGTGGCGCAAGATCGGCAGCGGACGCGAGGGCCAGACCCTCAGCGCCGGCCGCGTGCAGTCCGCCGCGACCCGCATGGTCGTCGACCGCGAGCGCGAGCGCATGGCGTTCGTCTCCGCCTCGTACTGGGACGTCGAGGCGCGCGCCACCAAGGAGGCGGCATCGTTCACCACGCGACTGGCCCGCATCGACGGCGCCCCGCTGGCCCGCGGCACCGACTTCGATGACCGCGGCGAGCTGACCAAGGCCGTCGTCGTGCTCGACGAGGAGGCCGCCCGCGAGCTGGCCGCGGCGATCGAGAGCACCGGCCGCGCGAGCGTCGCCTCGATCGAGGCCAAGCCCGGCACCCGCAGCCCCAAGGCGCCCTTCACGACCTCCACGATGCAGCAGGAGGCCGGCCGCAAACTCTCGATGAGCGCCAAGCACGCGATGAGCGTCGCCCAGCGGCTCTACGAGAAGGGCTACATCACCTATATGCGCACCGACTCCACGGCGCTGTCGGCGCAGGCCGTGCAGGCGGCGCGCGCGCAGGCGGTCGCCCTCTACGGCGACCGGGCGGTGCCGGCCAATCCGCGCAGCTACCGCAACAAGAGCAAGAACGCGCAGGAGGCGCACGAGGCCATCCGCCCGTCCGGCGAGCACTTCCGCACGCCCTCGTCGGTGGCATCCGCTCTCGACCGCGACGAGGCGCGCCTGTACGACCTCATCTGGAAGCGCACGATCGCCAGCCAGATGTCCGACGCGAAGTACGAGACCACGACCGTCACGCTCGACGCGGATGCCGGGGGCCGGACCGCCTCGTTCACCGCCTCGGGCACCGTGTACACGTTCAAGGGATTCCTGGAGGCGTACGAGGAGGGCCGCGACGAGCGTCGCGGCGACGCCGACAAAGACAGCGACCAGTCGCTGCCGGCCCTCGCCGTGGGCGACGTGCTGGCCCTGCGCGATGTCGAGCCCAAGGGGCACGCCACGAGCCCCAAGCCCCGCTACACCGAGGCGAGCCTGGTGAAGGCGCTGGAGGAGAAGGGCATCGGGCGCCCGTCGACGTTCGCGAGCATCATCGACGTCATCCTCACCCGCGGCTACGTGACCAAGCGGGGGCAGGCGCTCGTGCCCAGCTGGCTCGCCTTCAGCGTCGTGCGGCTGCTGGAGCAGCACTTCGCCGACCTCGTCGACTACGACTTCACCGCAGCGCTGGAGGACGACCTCGACGCCATCGCGCGCGGGGAGCAGCAGCGCGTCGCGTGGCTCAACGACTTCTACTTCGGCTCCGAGGAGCACGTGGGACTGCGCCGGATCGTCGACAATCTCGGCGATATCGATGCCCGCGAGCTCAACGCGACCCGCATCGGCGACGTCGCGACGCTGCGGTTCGGCAAGTACGGCCCGTACCTCGACGTGCCGAACCCCGACGGCACGTCGCGCATCGTCAACGTGCCCGACGACCTCGCCCCCGACGAGCTGACCCCCGCCCGTGCCCAGGAGCTCATCGACGCCCCCGTCGCCGGCGACCGCGTGCTGGGCGAGAACCCCGCCAACGGCAAGCTCGTCGTCGTCAAGGACGGCCGGTTCGGCCCCTACGTGCAGGAGGTCGACCCGGTCGACCCGGATGCCGCGGACCAGTCCACCGGCGTCGTCGACGAGGCGCCCAAGAAGACGACGCGCAAGAAGGCGGATGCCGCGCCCAAGCCACGCACCGCGTCGCTGTTCAAGACCATGACGGTCGACACGATCGATCTCGACCAGGCGCTGCAGGTGCTCTCGCTGCCGCGCGTCGTCGGCGTCGACCCGGAGTCGGGCGTGGAGATCACCGCGCAGAACGGCCGGTACGGGCCGTACCTGAAGAAGGGCACCGATTCGCGCACGCTCCAGAGCGAGCAGCAACTGCTCACCCTGACCCTGGAGGAGGCGCTCGCGATCTACGCGCAGCCCAAGTACGGCGCGCGCGGCGCGTCGAGCGCGCTCAAGGAGTTCGAGGCCGATCCGACGAGCGGCAAGCCGATCAAGCTGAAGGACGGCCGCTTCGGCCCGTACGTGACCGACGGCGAGACCAACGCGACGATCCCGCGCGGCGAGTCGGTCGACGAGGTGACCTTCGAGCGCGCCGTGCAGCTGCTCGCCGACAAGCGCGCCAAAGGCCCTGCGCCGAAGCGCACCGCCCGCCGGACCACGACGACCCGCAAGCCGGCGGCGAAGAAGAAGTGACTCGCGGGCTCTGGGTCACCCTCGAGGGCGGCGACGGTGCGGGAAAGACCACGCAGGCGGCGCTCCTGGAGGAGTGGCTGGTCGCGCAGGGCCGCTCTGTCGTGCGCACCCGAGAGCCGGGCGGCACCGAGGTGGGCAGGCTCGTGCGCGACATCGTGCTGCACCACCGCGGCGACATCGCCCCGCGCGCGGAGGCGCTGCTGTACGCCGCCGACCGCGCCCACCACGTGGCGACCGTGGTGCGCCCGGCGCTCGAGCGCGGCGAGGTCGTGATCCAGGACCGCTACCTCGACTCGTCGGTCGCCTACCAGGGGGCGGGGCGGGTGCTGGATGCCGCGGAGGTGCGCGACCTGTCGCTGTGGGCCGCCGAGGGGGCCCTCCCCGACGTCACGGTGCTCCTCGACCTCGACCCGGCCGCCGCGCGGCGGCGCCTCGACGCGGCCGACAAGCCCTTCGACCGGCTGGAGGCCGAGCAGGCCGCGTTCCACGAGCGGGTGCGGGCCGGATTCCTGGACCTCGCGGCATCCGACCCCGGCCGGTTCCTCGTGCTCTCCGCCGACCGCCCGGTAGGGGAGCTCGCCGAGGCGATCCGCGCGCGCGTGAGCGCGGCGCTGTGAGCCCGGCCCGGCCGCGGCCGTTCGTCGGAGATCTGCCGTTCGTCGGAGCGACGCGCCGCGAGGGCTCCGACGTTGTGCAGATCTCCGACGATGTGCCGCGGGGGCGGTGGCCGGGCACGGGGTGGCGGCGAGGTCGGCGGGTCGAACTAGGCTGGTCGGCATGCACGCTGCGGCCATGGTGGACGACCTCCCGTGGGGGCGGGTGTGGGGGCAGGACGAGGCCGTCGCGCTGCTGCAGGCCGCGGCATCCGACCCCGACCGGCTCGCACACGCCTGGCTCGTCACCGGCCCGCCCGGATCGGGCCGCTCCACGCTCGCCTACGCGTTCGCGGCGGCGCTGATCGCAGAGCCCGGCGACGAGACCGCGATGCGGCAGGTGCTGGCCGGAACCCATCCCGACCTCACGGCTCTTCGCACCGAGGGCGTCATCATCTCGATCAGAGACGCCCGCGCGCTCGTCGAGCGATCCTCGTTCGCGCCGTCGCTCGGCCGTCACCGCGTGATCGTGATGGAGGATGCCGACCGCATGGTCGAGCGCACCAGCAATGTGCTGTTGAAGGCCCTCGAGGAGCCTCCCGAGCGCACGGTCTGGATCCTGTGCGCGCCCAGCGACGCCGACCTGCTCCCGACGATCCGCTCCCGGGTGCGCGTGCTGCGCCTGCGCGAGCCCGGCGTCGACGACGTCGCGCGGCTGCTGGTGCAGCGCACCGGCGTCGACGAGGCCACCGCCGAGCAGTGCGCTCGCCTCGCGCAGCGGCACATCGGCATGGCGCAGCGCCTCGCGACCGACGCCGCCTCGCGCGAGCGTCGCGACGCGGCGCTGCGCGCCGTGCTCGGCGTGCGGGGCGTCGGCGACGCCGTCGAGGTCGCCGGCCGCATCGTGCAGGTGGCCACCGACGACGCGAAGGCGCTCACCGCCGAGCGCGACGAGGCAGAGCGCGAGAGCCTGCTGCGCACACTCGGCGTCGCGCCCGGTGCGGTCGTCCCGCCCGCGGTGCGCGGTCAGCTCAGCGCCCTCGAAGACGACCAGAAGCGCCGGGCGACGCGGAGCCTGCGCGACGGCATCGACCGCGTGCTCACCGATCTGGAGTCGCTGTACCGCGACACGCTCATGGTGCAGTTCGGCCGGGGCGACGACCTCATCAACCGGGAGCTGGGCGCCGAGGTCGAGGCGCTGGCCGCCGCCTGGACCCCGCAGCGCACGCTCGGCGTGCTCGACCGGATCGCCGCCACGCGCACCAACCTGCAGGGAAACGCCGCTCCCGCCCTCGCGCTGGAGAGCATGCTCGTCACCGTCGCCAACGGGAGCGCCCCATGACCCCGATCCGCCGAATCGCCGCGGTCGTTGCGACCACGACCGCCGCCGCGCTCGTGCTGTCCGGGTGCGTGTGGACCGGCATCCCGCGTGGCACCTCGTCGAGTGCGTCGACCGAGCGCCCGCCGGTGGCCGACGGCGTGTCCGCCGATCTCCGGCCCTACTACGAGCAGGCGCTGACGTGGGGGTCGTGCGAAGACCTCGGAACGGACGAGTTCGACTGCACGACGGTGCGCGCGCCGCGGGACTGGAGCGACCCGGATGCCGGAGACCTCGAGCTGGCCCTCATCCGCCACCGCGCCGAGGCCGCCGAGCCGATCGGCTCGCTGCTGGTCAACCCGGGCGGCCCCGGCGCCAGCGGCTACGACCTCGTCGCCGACTCGCTCACCCTGGTGGTGGGGGAGGCGCTGACCGCCGCGTACGACATCGTGGGCTTCGACCCGCGCGGGGTCGGGCGCTCCACCGCCGTGCACTGCTTCGACGCCGCCGACATGGACGCGTACCTGTTCGACCTGCCCACCGCGCCGCGGGACAGCGCGCAGTGGCGCGACGAGCTCACCACGCGCAACCGCGCCTTCGTGGCCGCATGCGAGAGCGGCAGCGACGGCATCCTTCCCTTCCTCACGACAGAGAACGCGGCGCGCGACCTCGACCTGCTGCGCGGCGTGCTCGGCGACGCGCAGCTGCACTACCTCGGCTATTCCTACGGCACGTTCCTCGGCGCGACCTACGCCAAGCTGTTCCCCTCGCGCGTGGGCCGGCTCGTGCTCGACGGGGCGATCGACCCGTCCAGCAGCGACCTCGACGTCGAGCAGACGCAGGCCATCGGCTTCGAATCGGCGCTGCGCGCCTACATGGCCGACTGTCTCAGCACGCGCGAATGCCCCTTCAGCGGCACTGTCGACGATGCGATGCGCGATCTGGGCACGCTGCTGGCGAGCGTCGACCAGCGGCCGCTCGTGGCGACCGATGGACGCAAGCTGGGGGCGAACGCGCTCACGTTGGCGATCATCGCGGCGCTGTACGCGAAGGAGAACTGGTCGTACCTCACTCAGGCGCTCGACGGCGCGCTCGTGGGAGACCCGGGGATCGCCTTCGCGCTCGTCGACTTCTACTACCAGCGCGAGGGCGGGATGTACATGGACAACTCCACCGAGGCGTTCTTCGCGTACAACTGCATGGACTACCCGCGCGACAGCACCGAGGCCGATCTCGCCGCGGCCAAGGCGGCCATCGCCGAGCAGGCCCCGACCATCGCCCCGTACTGGTTCGGGGTGAGCGTGTGCGAGGTGTGGCCGTACCCGCCCACGGGGGTCCGCGAGCCGATCGAGGCCGCCGGTGCGGCGCCGATCGTGGTGGTCGGGACGACCAACGACCCGGCCACGCCCTACAGCTGGTCGGTGGCGCTGGCCGAGCAGCTCGACTCCGGGGTGCTCGTCACGCGCGAAGGCGAGGGGCACACCGGCTACGGCAAGGGGAACTCCTGCGTCGACGACGCCGTCGAGGACTACCTCGTCGACGGCACGGTCCCGCAGGACGGACTCGTCTGCCGCTGAGCGGATGCCGCGGGGTCATGGGCGTGGTCCCGAGTGGGCTTCGGTCGGCGCATATGGTCGTGCCGCCGGGCGTGTCGCGGCACTTCGGGCCAAGTGAGCGGATGCCGCGGGGATCTCCGCGGGGGTTGTCGCGGTTCGCGGAGCCCCGATCCAGCAGGTAGGATCCTTGATCGTGCATCGCGCGAGCGAGGCGCGCCACCTTAGCTCAGACGGCAGAGCGATTCACTCGTAATGAATAGGTCAAGGGTTCGATTCCCTTAGGTGGCTCCGAGTGCGCGAGACCGGCGGACCGGCCCGGTAGGGTCTTCCCCATGGAGGCCAGCGCACGTCCGCCGCGGGACACCGCCGCCGTGCTCCGGTGGGGTGCGCCGCTCATCTACCTCGCGGCGATCGGCCTGCTCTACATCAACAACTCGCCGGCGATCACCTTCCTGTCGTGGCAGTGGGTGCTGCAGCTCGTGCTCCTGCCGCTCGTGATCGCCGCGATCGTGCTGCGCGTGCGGTTCCCCCACGCCCTGCCGCTTCTGGGCATCGCCGCGATCGCCGCCGGCACGTTCTCGGTGTTCATCGTCGGGATGATGAGCCTCGCCGTGCGCCGCGGCGGCGCGCGCACGTGGCTCATGGCGGCGGCGGGCTCGGCGGCCGCCGCGATCCTCATCTCGCAGCGCGACGCCGACCTCGGCTACACGCCCGGCGAGATCGTCTTCGGCGTCGCGATGGTCGTGGTCATCGTGGGGCTGGCCCCCACCCTCGTGGGCGGGTACATGCGCGCGCACCGGAGGCTGGCGGCATCCGTCGCCGAGCGCGCCGTGCGCGCGGAGTTCGAGCGCGAGCTGGCGGCGCGCCAGGCCGTGCACACCGAGCGCGAGCGCATCGCCCGCGAGATGCACGACTCGCTCGGGCACGTGCTGGCGCTCGTGACGATGCAGGCCGGCGCCCTCGAGGTGCGCTCGACCGATCCCGATACGGTGGCCGCGGCCGAACAGATCCGCGCTTCCGCACGCACCGGCCTCGCCGACCTGCGGGCCGTCGTGCGCGCGCTCGGCGAGGACGCGCGCCGCGACCCCGCGCCCGATCTGGCCGCCGTGCCACGGCTGGTCGAGGCCAGCCGTGCGGCCGGCGCGACCGTGGGTTTCCGCGACGAGCTGAGCGCATCCGATCGCACGGAGCTCTCCCCTGCGATCGGCCGGGTGCTCTACCAGGTGACCCAGGAGGCCCTCACCAACGCGCACCGGCACGCGCCGGGCGCCCCGGTCGACATCGTGCTGACGGGCGCGCCGGGCGAGGGCGTGCGCCTCGAGGTCGGAAACCCCCTCGCCCCCGGCGGCGACCGCGGGGCGGGCACGGGCCTGGCGGCTCTGCGCGGACGCGTCGAGGTGCTCGGCGGCCGGCTCGACGCGCATGCCGCGCAGGGACGGTACGAGTTGAGCGTGCATCTGCCGTGGGAGGCCGCATGATCAGGGTCGGGATCGTCGACGACGACGCGCTCGTGCGTGCGGGGCTGCGCACGATCCTCTCGTCGGCGAACGACATCGCGGTCGTGGGCGAGGCCGACGACGGCGCGGGCGTGCCCGAGCTCGTGCGGCGGGAGCGGCCGGACGTGATCGTGATGGACATCCGGATGCCGCGGGTGGACGGCATCGAGGCGACGAGGCTGCTGGGCGCGGACTCCGGCGTGCGCGTGCTGGTGCTCACGACGTTCCAGCTCGACGAGCACGTGTTCGCGGCCATCGAGGCCGGCGCGAGCGGGTTCCTGCTCAAGGACACGCCCCCGCGCGAGCTGATCGAGGCCGTGCGCGTGGTCGCCGGCGGCGACGCGATGCTGAGCCCCTCGCACACGCGCGCGCTCATCGAGCGGTTCGCCGACAGCGGCCGCGACGCCCGGCGCGCGGAGGCGCGGGCGCTGCTGGAGTCGCTGAGCCCGCGCGAGCTCGAGATCGCGGTCGCGGTGGCGGAGGGCCTGTCCAACGCCGAGGTCGGCGCCCGCCTGTTCTGCTCCGAGGCGACCGTGAAGACGCACCTCACGCGCGTGTTCGCGAAGCTCGGCGACACCAACCGCGTACGGCTCGCGCTGCTCGTGCGCGACGCGCAGGACTGAGTGCGGCCATGGACACGGCCCTCGACGCGGTGCTCGAGCTGTTCACCTGGGTGGGCCTGGGCGGTGCGGTCGTGCTCGGCGTGGTCGCGGTCGTGCTGTGGGCGGTCGACGGCACGTGGCTGCCCGCCGAGGCCGTCGTCGACCGTGAGGGAGACGGCACGGTCGTGCGCTGGTTCGACGGCGACGGCGACGCCAACAGCGCCCGCGCGACAGACGACGAGGCATCCGTCATCGGCCAGGCCGATACCGTCGCGATCTGGTACCGGCACGGCTGGCACGACCGGATGCGGTTGACCCGGCGCCCGCCGGGTCTGCGCACGGTCGTGCGCGGTGCGGTGGCGCTGGCGGTCCTGGCCGCTGTCGCCACGATCGTCTCGTGGGTGCTGCTGTTCGTGCGCGGCTGAGCGGGTGCCGCGCGTCGGACCCGGCGCGTACGCTCGGTGCCATGACAGCCGGGCGGTGGGTGCGCATCGGCATTCCCGTGCTGCTCGTGCTGGTGTGGCTCGTCGGCGGTGCGATCGGCGGCCCGTACTTCGGCAAGGTCGACCAGGTCGCCACGAACGATCAGTCCACGTTCCTGCCGGCCAGCGCCGAGTCGACGCGCGTGAACGAACGGCTCCCCGACTTCACCGGCGGCGACACGATCCCGGCCGTCGTGGTGGTGACCTCCGACGCCGGCTTCGACGACGACCGCCTCGCGGAGCTGCGCACGCTCGCCGACGACATCTCCGCGTTGGACGGTGTCGGCCAGAGCTCGCCGCCGATCGTCTCGGACGACGGCGAGGCGGTGCAGCTGTTCGTCCCGATCGACTCCGACGGCACGGTGCGCGCGAGCGTGGAGGAGATCCGCGCCCTCGTCCACGACGAGCTCGGTGAGGGCCTCGACGCCTGGGTGACGGGCCCTGCCGGCTTCACGGCCGACCTGGTGAAGGGGTTCCTCGGCATCGACGGGCTGCTCCTGGCGGTCGCCCTCGGCGCGGTGTTCGTGATCCTCGTGATCGTCTACCGGTCGCCGCTGCTGCCGGTGCTCGTGCTGCTCACCTCGACGTTCGCGCTGTGCGTGGCGCTGCTGACGGTGTGGTGGCTCGCCAAGGCGGGGGTGTTCGTCCTCAACGGACAGGTGCAGGGGATCCTCTTCATCCTCGTGATCGGCGCCGCCACCGACTATGCGCTCCTGTACGTGGCGCGGTTCCGCGAGGCGCTCGCGGAACCCCGGCCGCGGTGGGATGCCGCCGTGCGCGCGTGGCGCGCATCGGTCGAGCCGATCGTCGCCTCCGGCGGCACCGTCATCGCCGGCCTCATGTGCCTGCTCCTGAGCGACCTGGCCACCAACCGCGCGCTGGGCCCGATCGCCTCGATCGGGATCGTGTTCGCGATCCTGTCGGCGCTGACCTTCCTGCCGGCGCTGCTGGCCCTCGTGGGCCGCGCCGCGTTCTGGCCGTTCCCGCCGCGGGCGGCCTCGATCGACCTCCCCGACGACCCGCGCGCTCCGGTGCGCGGGCTGTGGCCGAGACAGGCTCGGCTCATCTCCCGGCATCCGCGCGCGATCTGGATCGTGTGCACGCTCGTGCTCCTGGGCGCCGGCGCGGGGCTCGTTCAGCTGAAGGCCGACGGCGTCGCCGCGAGCGACCTGGTGCTCGGCGCATCCGAGGCGCGCGACGGCCAGGCCGTGCTGGGCGAGCACTTCCCGGCCGGGTCGGGCAGCCCCGCCTCGGTGATCGTGCCCGAGGAGCGGCTCGTCGACGCCGTCGGCGTGCTGGAGGCCGAGCGCGGCGTCGACACGGTGTCCGTGGCATCCGCCGACTCGCCCACCGGGCAGGCCGCGGTCGCCCTCGACGGCGGCGCGGCGGTCTTCGCCGCACCCGGCCCGCCCGGTGCGGCGCCCCCGACGCCGACGGTGTCCGACGGCGACGTGCTCCTGCTCGTGACGCTGAACGATCCCGCCGACTCGCTCGCCGCCGAGCACACCGTGCGGGCGCTGCGCGCGGACTTCTCGAGCACACTGGGGGAGTCGGTCGCGCTCGTGGGCGGACCGACCGCGATCGACCTCGACACCAACGACACCTCGATCCGCGACCGGACGCTCATCATCCCGGTGATCCTGGCCGTGATCCTGCTGATCCTCATGCTGCTGCTGCGGGCCCTCGTCGCCCCGCTGATCCTGGTCGCGAGCGTCATCGTCTCCTTCGGCGCCGCGATGGGGGTCAGCGCGCTCGTGTTCGACCACGTGCTCGGCTTCCCGGGGGCCGATCCGGCCGTGCCGCTGTACGGGTTCGTGTTCCTGGTCGCGCTCGGGGTGGACTACAACATCTTCCTGATGTCGCGCGTGCGCGAGGAGTCGCTCGCGCACGGCACGCGCCGCGGCATCCTGCGCGGGCTCATCGCCACCGGCGGGGTCATCACCTCGGCCGGCATGGTGCTGGCGGCGACCTTCGCCGCGCTCGGGGTCATCCCGATCCTCTTCCTCGCCCAGATCGCCTTCATCGTGGCGTTCGGGGTGCTCCTGGACACCCTCGTGGTCCGATCGCTCCTGGTCCCGGCGGTCTCCTACGACCTCGGGCGGGTCAGCTGGTGGCCGTCGCGGCTGTCCCGGCGCCCGGTGCCGGCGGATCCGGCATCCGTCCCGGCCACGCGGCGCGAGCTCCGGCGTACCCTCGAGTCATGACCAGGGCACTGTTCATCGTCGACGTCCAGAACGACTTCACCGAGGGCGGCGCGCTCGCCGTGTCCGGAGGGGATGCCGTCGCGGAGGGCATCACACGTCTGCTCGCCGCGCACGCCGCCGACTATGCGCTGTTCGTCGCGTCGCGCGACTGGCACGACGCCGACGGCGACAACGGCGGCCACTTCTCGGCGCAGCCCGACTTCGTCGACTCGTGGCCGGTGCACTGCGTGGCCGGATCGCCCGGTGCCGACTACGACCCGGGGCTGGTCACCACCGCCGTCACGCACCACGTCGTCAAGGGGCAGGGCAGGCCCGCCTACTCGCTCTTCGAGGGAGTGACGGATGCCGGCGAGTCGGTCGCCGATCTGATGGCCGCGCGCGGCGTCGTCGACGTCGACGTGACCGGCATCGCCACCGACTACTGCGTGCGCGCCTCGGTCCTCGACGCCCTCGCGCACGGCGTGCACGTGCGCCTGTTCACCGATCTCGTCGCGGGAGTGGCGCCGGATTCCACCGAGGCGGCGCTGGCAGAACTGGCGCACGCCGGGGTCGAGCTCGCGGTCGCGCAGACAGGGCCGACGGGCTGAGCCCGGCGCGCCACGGCCCGGCCCTGGCGCCCCCGCCGGTCGCGCGCACGTAGCCTTGTCTTCGGACCGAGAGGAGCACGTGAGAGTGGACAGCAGCAGGCCGGAAACACGCAGGACCGTCATCGCCGCGGCGACGATCGCCCTGGCGCTGGCGACGGGGGGATGCAGCGGCTCGGCCGAGCCCGAGCCTTCGCCCACCCCCACGTCCACTCCGACGCCGACGCCCACCGCCACCCCGGGCGCCCTCGTCTTCGGCGGTTCTACCGACATCGCCCAGACGCTCGCCGTGCCGTGGTCGGTCGTGTTCGTCGACGGCGTCGCTCTGGTGAGCGAACGCGACTCCGGCCGCATCCTGGAGGTCTCGCCCACCGGAGAGGTGCGCGAGGCGGGGGTCGTCGAAGGCATCGAAGACGGGGGCGAAGGGGGCCTGCTCGGCCTCGCCGTGGACGACGAGCACCGGCTCTACGTGTACTCCACCGGGTACACCGGCAACCGCGTGCAGCGTTACACGCTCTCCGGCGACCCGGGCTCGTTCTCGTTCGGCCGGCGGGAGTGGCTGCGCGGCGAGCTGCCCTCCAGCACGAACCACAACGGCGGTCGCATCGCCTTCGGCCCCGACGGCATGCTGTACGTGTCGGTGGGCGATGCCGACGAGCCCGACGATGCACAGGATCTCGACGAGTGGGGCGGGAAGATCCTCCGGATGACCCCGGACGGCGACGTGCCCGAGGACAACCCGTTCCCGGACTCCCTCGTGTACAGCTACGGGCACCGCAACGTTCAGGGCATGGCGTGGGTCGAGGACGGCACGATGTTCGCCACCGAGTTCGGCCAGGACACCTGGGACGAGCTCAACATCATCGTCCCCGGCGGCAACTACGGCTGGCCGGAGGTGGAGGGCATCGCCTACGACTACGACTACATCGACCCGGTGCAGCAGTGGGCACCGGATGCCGCGAGCCCGAGCGGAATGACGATCGTCGACGACACGATCCTCATCGCGAACCTGCGCGGCGAGGCGCTGCGCACCGTCCCGGTCGCCGACCCGGCGAGCTTCGAGGACCACTTCACGGCGACCTACGGACGGCTCCGCGACGTCGCCCTCGCTCCGGACGGACGACTCTGGATCCTCACCAGCAACACCGACGGCCGCGGCAAGCCGCTCGCCATCGACGACCGGATCGTCGCGATCGACCTGGAGCGCTGACGCCGTCGGCGCACCGTTGTCTTACGTTGCGTGAAGCGCGGATGCGGCATCCGCGCGTTCCTGCGTTCTACTGGGAGCAACCCCGAGGAGATTCCCCCATGTCCCGTACCCGAACCACTCGCGCCGTTCTGGCCGCGACCTCGCTCGCCCTCGTCGCCGCGCTGGTGACCGCCTGCTCCGGCGGTGGAACCGACACCGACGGCACGGCTACCGCCGGCGAGCCGAAGGCCGGCGGCGATCTCACCTACCTCGACTCGCTCACCTGGAACACGCTGTACCCGCCCGGAGGCGGCTTCTACCCCAACGGCGGCATCATCAACAACATCGCCGACCGGCTGCTGTACCAGAACCCCGAGACGCTCGAGCTGGAGCCGTGGATCGCGACCGCTCTCCCCGAGGTGAACGCCGACGCCACCGAGTACACCTTCGACATCCGAACCGACGTCACCTACTCCGACGGCACGCCGCTGACCGCGGCCAACGTCGTGAAGAACCTCGACCTGTACGGCAAGGGCGACACGGACAAGAAGCTCGCCGTCTCGGAGGCGATCAACAACTACGACCACGGCGAGGTCGTCGACGACGACACCGTGAAGTTCTACTTCTCGGCGCCCGCCCCCGGCTTCGCCCAGGCGGTCTCGACGATCACCTCCGGCTTGCTGTCGGACGCGACCCTCGACAAGTCCACCGAGGGCTACGGGCCCGGCAACGCGACGAGCATCATCGGCAGCGGCCCGTTCGTGATCAGCGACGAGAAGGTCGGCACCGAGATCGTGCTCACCGCGCGTGAGGACTACGACTGGGCTCCGCCCTCGCTGGAGCACCAGGGTCGGGCGCTGCTGGACTCGGTGACCATCAGCGTCGCCGGCGAGGACAGCGTGCGCGTCGGTGCGGTCGTGTCGGGACAGGCGGATGCCGCACGCCAGATCGAGGCGCCCGACGAAGCCCAGTTCGCCGCGTCCGGGCTTGCGCTCGTCGCCGCGGCGACCAACGGCGTCAACAACGGGCTGAGCTTCCGTTTCCGCCACCCGCTCCTGCAGGACATCAGGGTGCGCGAGGCGATCATCGCCGGCATCGACCGGGAGGCGATCGTCGACACCCTCTTCACGGAGAACTATCCGCTCGCCACCGGCGCGCTCGCCGAGACCGCGCTCGGCTACGTCGACACGTCGGAGTACTACGAGTACGACCCGGACAAGGCGGCCGACCTGCTGGACGAGGCCGGCTTCGTGCCCGGCGACGACGGCATCCGCGTCAAGGACGGTCAGCGGCTCTCCCTCACCTTCAACGAGGCGCTGCCGCAGCCGCGCTCGAAGGAGGTCGTGACGATGATCCAGGAGCAGCTGGCCGAGCTCGGCATCGAGGTCAAGCTCTTCCCCGGCGATCAGGCCGCGCAGGACGCCGCCCGGCTCGACATCGACACGATCCAGGTGTACCACTCGATGGTCGGCCGCGCCGACTACGACGTCCTGAAGTCGCAGTACGCGTCGAAGAACCGCAACACGCTGCTCAACCTCGACACGAGCGACGGCAGCGTGGGCGACCCCGAGCTCGACGCCCTGCTCAGCGCCGTCGCCTCCGAGCCCACGTCCGACGAGCGCCAGGCGGCATCGGCGGCCGCGCAGCAGCACCTCGCCGAGAACGCCTACATCCTGCCGATCTTCGAGGAGCCGCAGGTGTTCGGCCTGCGCGCCGACGTGCAGGGATTCGCCACCGAGTCGGTCGGCCGGCCCAGCTGGTACTCCGCCTGGCTCGACCGCTGACGGTGACAGGACCGGGGGCGGGCGCGATCCCGTCTCCGGTCCTGCGTGAAGGATGGACATGACCTACGTGCTGCGCCGACTCGGCCAGGCCGCGATCGTGCTCGTGCTCGCCTACACTGTCGCCTATCTGCTCCTGGGCGTACTGCCCGGCGACGCGGTGCTGGCCCGCTACGGCAGCCCCGAGCTGGGCCTGACGCCGCAGCAGCTCGAGGAGATCAGGGCGGCGTACGGGGCGGACCGGCCGCCGCTGACGCGGTTCCTCGACACGACGGCGGGATTCGTGCGCGGCGACTTCGGCTACTCCGTGCAATCCGGTGCGTCTGTGGCCACGCTCGTCGCGACCGCGCTGCCGTCGACGCTTCTGCTGGCGGTGCTGGGCATCGTCGTGGCGGTCGTGGTCGCGGTGACCGTCGCGTTCACCGCGACCTATGGCGGCCACCCGGTCCTGCGCCGCGTGTTCCGCGGCATCCCGCCGCTGTTCGTGTCGGTGCCGGTGTTCTGGCTGGGGATCATCCTGATCCAGATCTTCTCCTTCCAGCTCGGGCTCGTGCCCCTCATCGGCGCGACGCCCGCGCAGGCGCTGATCCTGCCGGTGCTCACGATCGCGGTGCCGATCGCCGCGCCCCTGGCCCAGGTGCTCACCCGCAGCATCGACGACGTGAAGGCGCAGCCGTTCGTGTCGGTCGTCAAAGCGCGCGGGGCGAGCACGTCGTGGCTGCTGTGGCGCAACGTCTCGCGCAACGCGCTGCTTCCGACCCTGACGATGGCGGGGCTCCTGTTCGGCGAGCTCGTCGGCGGCGCGGTGGTCACCGAGTCGGTGTTCGGCCGTGCCGGCATCGGCCAGCTGACCGCGCAGGCGGTCGCCAACCGCGACACCCCCGTGCTGCTGGCGGTCGTCGTGCTGTCGGCGGTCACGTTCGTCGTCATCAACCTCGTGGTCGACCTCCTCTACCCGGTCCTCGATGCCCGGCTGCGCAAGGGAGCACGCGCATGACCGCCGTGACCGCATCCGTGCTGACGGACGTACGCCGCAGCCCGCGCCGGCTCTCGGTCGGGGTCGTCCTGTCGGCGGTCGTGATCCTCGTCGCGCTGGCATGGGCGGTCGCGCCCGCGCTGTTCGCGCCCGGCGACCCGACCGAGGGCACGGCCATGACGGCGCTGCAGGCGCCCAGCGCCGAGCACCTGTTCGGGACGGATGCCACCGGCCGTGACCTCTACACCCGTGTCGTGTACGGGGCGTCGCAGTCGATCAGCGCCGCGCTCATCGCGGTGCTCGTGGGCTTCGTGGTCGGCACGCTCATCGGGGTCGTCGCCGGCGCGCGCGCGGGCGTCGTCGACGACGTGCTGATGCGGGTCATCGACGTCATGCTCGCCATCCCCACGCTGCTCCTCTCGCTCACCGTCGTGATCCTCCTCGGCTTCGGCACCTGGACGGCGGCGCTGGCGGTGGGCATCACCTCGATCGCCGTGTTCGCCCGGCTCGCGCGCTCGCAGGTGGTGGGCGTGCGCGCGAGCGAGTACGTCGAGGCCGCGTACGGCAGCGGCGGCACGTTCCTGAGCGTGCTGTGGCGGCACGTGCTGCCCAACTCTCTCACCCCCGTGATCGCGCTGGCCGCACTGCAGTTCGGTTCGGCGATCCTGCAGATCTCCACGCTCGGCTTCCTCGGCTACGGCGCCCCGCCGCCCACCCCGGAGTGGGGTCTGCTGATCGCGGAGGGCCGCAACTACGTCGCCACCGCGTGGTGGCTCACGGTGCTCCCGGGGCTCGTCGTGGTGTTCGTGGTGCTCGCCACCAACCGGCTCAGTCAGGCCATCCGCGGGGGTGAGGGACGATGAGCGCCGCCTCCCCGCTGCTGCGCGTCGACGACCTGCGCGTGGCCTATCAGACCCGCCGCGGCGCCGTGCGGGCGGTCGACGGGGTGAGCTTCGAGGTGCGACCCGGCGAGGTTACCGCCCTCGTGGGCGAGTCCGGATCGGGCAAGACCACGGTCGCGCAGTCCGTGATCGGGTTGCTGGCGGGCAACGGCCGGGTCACCGGCGGCAGCATCCGCCTCGGCGAGACGGAGCTGACCGGGCTGAGCGACCGCCGCATGCGGGACCTCCGCGGCCGGCGCATCGGGCTCGTCCCGCAGGACCCGGGCAACTCGCTCAACCCGGTGACCACGATCGGCGCGTCGGTGGCCGAGAGCCTGCGCGTGCACGGCTGGCGCGACCGGGCGAAGATCCGTGCACGCGTGCTCGACCTGCTCGAGCGCGTCGACATCGACGAGCCCGAGCTGCGCGCCCGCCAGTACCCGCACGAGCTCAGCGGCGGCATGCGCCAGCGCGTGCTCATCGCCGCAGCTCTCGCTCTCGAGCCCGAGCTGGTGATCGCCGACGAGCCCACCAGTGCCCTCGACGTCACGGTGCAAAAGCGCGTGCTCGACCTCCTCGACCGCCTGCGCACCGAGCTCGGCACCGGCGTGCTGTTCATCACGCACGACCTGGCCGTGGCATCCGATCGTTCGCAGAGCCTCGTCGTCATGCGGGGCGGACAGGTGCAGGAGCAGGGCCGCACGACGGCCGTGCTGTCCGCACCGGCATCCGAGTACACGCGTACGCTCCTGGCCGATGCCCCCTCGCTCGGCCGTGTCGTCGAGCGGATGCTGCCGCGCCAGGCCGTCGCAGGCTCTCGCCCGCTCGTGGAGGTCGCCGGGCTCCGCCAGGAGTTCTCGCGCGGAAGGGGCCTTGCCCCCTTCGTCGCGGTGGACGATGTCTCGTTCACGGTGGCGGCGGGCACGACCCACGCCCTCGTGGGCGAGTCCGGCTCGGGGAAGACCACGACCGGGCGTGCCGTCGCTGGCTTCGGGCGGCCGACGGCGGGGGAGATCCGCGTCGACGGGGTGGATGTGACGGCGCTCCGCTCGGCGCGCGAGTTCCGCCGCACCGCGCAGCTGGTCTATCAGAACCCGTACGGGTCGCTCGATCCGCGCCAGAGCGTCGCGTCGATCGTCGAGGAGCCGCTGCGCAACTTCGGGATCGGCGACGCGAAGGACCGCCACGAGCGGGCCGCGCACTTCCTCGAGCTCGTCTCGCTCGCCCCGGAGCTGGGCGCGCGCAAGCCCCGCGAGCTCTCCGGCGGGCAGCGCCAGCGCGTGGCGATCGCGCGCGCTCTCATCCTCGAGCCCCGCCTGGTCGTGCTCGACGAGGCGGTCTCGGCGCTCGATGTCACGGTGCAGGCGCAGATCCTGCGCCTGCTGTCGCGGCTTCAGACCGAGCTCGGACTGACGTACGTGTTCATCTCGCACGACCTCGCCGTCGTCCGGCAGATCGCCGACACGGTCTCGGTGCTCCGGCGCGGCGAACAGGTGGAGCTCGGTCCGACCCGACGCGTGTTCGACGAGCCGCAGCATGACTACACGCGCCGGCTGCTCGCGGCGATCCCCGGGGCCGCGTTCCGCGGCGCCCGTTCGACGGAAGGACCAGACCGATGACCGGTCCACGCGTGGGCTTGTTCACCCGCCTGCTCGAGCGGGCCTCTCCGGCAGACCGGTACCGGTTCGCGCTGGAGCAGATCGACCAGGCCGAACGGGTCGGGTTCGCCTCCGCGTGGGTCGCCCAGCACCACTTCCACGAGCAGGAGGGCGGGCTGCCCTCGCCGCTGATCCTCCTCGCGGCGGCGGCGCAGCGCACGACCCGGATCGCGCTGGCGACCGGCATCGTGACGCTGCCGCTCGAGGACGCCGTCCGCGTGGCGGAGGATGCCGCGGTGCTCGACGCGCTCAGCGGCGGCCGGGTGCAGCTGGGCGTCGGAACCGGCGGAACGCCGTCGTCGTTCGCGGCGTTCGGGCGCACGTTCGAGGAGCGCCGGGAGGTCTTCGCCGACCACCTCCAGGTACTCGTCGACGCCTTCTCCGGCCGCGGCCTGCGCGGCACGCCGGAGACGCTCTACCCGTTCGCGAACGGTCTGGAGCGTCGCCTGTGGCAGGCGACGTTCTCGCCCGAAGGGGCGGCGCGCGCGGGCGAGCGCGGAGACGGACTGCTCCTCTCGCGCACCCAGCCACGGCCGCAGGGTCGGCCGGATGCGCCGCTGTGGGACGTGCAGCGCCCGGTGATCGAGAGCTATCTGGCGGCCCTCGGCACATCGGGGCCGCCGCGCATCCTCGCCTCCCGTACGGCGGTCGTCGTGGATGCCGACAACCGCACCCGCGTGCTCGCACAGGCCGAGGCGGGACTGCGCGATCTCGCCGGGCGCTTCCTCAAGCTCGACGTCTCCGGGCTCGGACTCGACGAGCTGCTGCGCCTGACCGACACCCACGTGGGCACGGCCGACGAGGTCGTCGCCTCGCTCGGTGCCGACGAGACCCTCGCGCACGCGACCGACGTCGCCCTCCAGGTGCACTCGGTCGACCCGCCGCACGAGATCACCATGCGCTCGCTCGAGCTGCTGGCCACCGAGGTCGCTCCGCGGCTGGGCTGGCGCATCGGGCCCGACACCGCCGCGGAACTGCACGCGGGCCATCGCACGGAAGGACACCCATGAAAGCCCCCTCACCCGCCGCGACGCGACCCCGCGCCGACATCATCGACCTGCTCGCTCACGTCGCGCCGGGCGGATCGCTCGACGCCGTGCGTGCGCGACGGTCGCAGGCGCGCGAGAACGCGCAGCGCAGCTTCGAGGTGCTCCTGGAGCCCGCCGATCCCGGGTCGTTCCCGCTCGCGCAGCGGTACGCGGTGGCGGCGTTCGTGGCCCAGCTGCACGGACTCGGCGCGGAGTTCTACCGCGACCTGCTCGCGGACGAGGCCCCCGAGCTGGTCGAGGCGGTGGCGCGGGCGGCCGGGGACGGCGAACGGACCGGTCCGTACGGAAGGTACCGGGAGCCGGGCCTTGTCGCCGAGAGCGTCGCCGGCGACGCGTGGACGCCGGATGCCGCGCTCGCGGCCCTGCTCGGCGAGCGGCTGAGCGCAGCGCTCGCGCACGCCCAGCTGCTCGTGTACCGGCCTCGGGAGTCGAGCCCCGGTGCTCTGGCCGCACTCGTGGCAGCGGGCTGGAGCGCGGACGACATCGTCACGCTGTCGCAGCTCGTGGCCTTCCTGTCGTTCCAGCTGCGCACGGCGTGGGGGCTGCGCGTGCTCGGCGCCGCGCCCGCCGGCCGCGACGGAGAGGGGAGGACCCGATGACCGTGGCGGAGTACCCCGAGCTGCACCGGCCCGACCGGTTCACACAGGAGGGCCTGGGCTGGGTGCCGTGGCTGGAGCCGGTCGCGGAGGAGGAGCTGACCGATGCGCAGCGTGCGGCGCTCATCGACGAGTTCCGCATCAAGAGCCCGTACTTCCGGCTGCTCGTGCGCGACGCCGAGGCGCTGCACGCGCGCACCCTCACCGACCTCGACATCTTCTTCAACACCGCTGACGGCATCGGTCGCGCCGAGCGCGAGCTGGCGGCCACGGCGGCCTCTCGCGTGAACGGCTGCGTGTTCTGCGCGTCGGTGCATTCGGCCGCCGCGACCCGCGAGTCGGGGCGACGGGACGACGTGCAGCGACTCCTAGACGACGGGGTCGGAGCCGACCTCGGCGACGAGCGCTGGAACGCCGTGGTGGCGGCATCCGTCGCCCTCACGACGACCCCGCCGGACTTCGGACCGGAGCACGTGGCGCGGCTGCGCGACGCGGGCCTCGACGACGGCGAGATCGTCGACGTGATCGGCGGCGCGGCGTTCTTCAACTGGGCCAACCGGCTGATGCTCTCACTCGGCGAGCCGGAGATCCCCGCGCGGCGGAGGGCGACATCGTGAGCGTCCCGGCCGCGCTCGACCACGTGGTCATCGCGGGGCCGCAGCTGGACGCCCTCGTCGACTGGTTCGCCCAGCGCACCGGCGTGGTCGCCGCTCCCGGCGGCACGCACCCGACCGGCACGGCGAATGCGCTCGTGGCCTTCACCGTCGGCGGACGACGTGGTCGCCACTATCTTGAGCTCATCGGTCCCGATCCGCAGGCGGCCGCGGCGCCGACGACCTTCGGCATCGCCGGGTTGGCTGCGCCGGTCGTGTGCACGTACTCGGTGCACCCCGACGACATCGACGCCGTCGTCGCGCGCGCGACCGCAGCGGGCCATGACCCGGGGCCGGTCGTTCGCCTCTCGCGGCGCACGCCCGACGGCGCCCTGCTGGAGTGGCGGCTGACGAAGGGCCATGAGTCGCGACGCGACCTGCCGTTCCTCATCGACTGGGGCCAGACCGCCCATCCGGGGTTCGGCGACCTGCCTGCCATCGAGCTCGTGTCGTTCGAGCGCGTGGAACCCGACCCGGTGGCCGCCAGGGTGGCCCTGGACGCTCTGGGGCTTCCCGCTGGCGCGCTCGCGCAGATCGTGCCGGGCGAGACGCCCGCGTTCCGTCTCACGGTCCGCACCGCCGCCGGGGAGGACGTGCTCCTCTGACCGTGGCGAGGGTCAGGAGCGGCGAAGGGTCCCCAGGAGTTCGATTGGGGCCCTTCGCCGCTCTACTGCCCGCCGGTGCGCCTTCGTCGTGACGTGGCGTCCCCACGCCTCAGCCACCTGCACCATACGTGTCCCCAGCATTTCGCTCGCCTATGCGGACCATATCTCCGGTCCCAGTATTCGGAGGGCCCGCGTCAACCTCTGCGATTGGAGGATTGATTGATCGTATCGGTTGTGAACTTGGAACGTCAAGTCCCAAAGTGAGGAGTTTCTCATCTTCACGGTAGGATCGGATGCCGTGGACGGATCATGGTGAGCAGCTCCTGGACCGGAGCACCCCGTGGGCCGCAGCGTCTCTCCAAGTCGGAGATCGAGCGGAGGCTCCTGGACACCGCGAAAGAGCAGATCCAGCAGACCGGATTGACGGTCAGCCTGGAGCACCTTCGCCTCGATGAGCTGCTCGAACTGGCCGATGTGCCCAAGACCTCGTTCTACCGCGTGTGGACGAGCAAGGACCGCTTCTTCGCGCGCCTGCTCGAAGAACTCGTCCAGCCCGAGGGCGGTGTCGGGGCGGCCTATGATCCGGAGACGATTCGCGTCTCCGGACTGGTGATCCGCCAGCATCCGGAGCTGCTGGCCACCGCGGAGGGCCGGGAGCGCCTGATGCGCGAGATGGTTCGCGTCGGCGCGCACCGCAACTTCACCGCTCTCCTGGGCTCGGTCGGCTGGCGCACTTATATGGCGATCCTCGCCACACTCCCCGGGATCTCCGACGAGGGCGCCCGCGAGCGCATCAAGACGGCACTGCAGCGGGCCGAGAACGAGTTCCTCGACCGCATGGCCGACTTCTACCGGGAGCTGCTGCCGGTGCTCCACTACCGGCTGCGTCCGGGCGTCACCACGCGGCATCTCGCCGCTGCCGGTGCCGCGGTGGTGGAGGGGCTCGTGCAGCGCAACGTCGTGAGCCCGGAGCTGGTCGGCGGGATGCTGCCCGGACCTGCGATCGACGGCGGGACGACGGACTGGGATCTGGCCGCGCTGGGCTTCCTGGGGGTCATCCAGGCGCTCGCCGAGCCCGACCCCGACTACGACGGAGCCTGACCCGATCGCCGCGACCGCGCACCCTGCAGGACCGCCACGACGACGCCCACGACGAGCCAGACCGCCCCGACGGTCAGCGCGCTCGAGTTGGCGAAGACGATCACGACGGCGAAGAAGAGCATCGCCAGCACCGGCACGACCAGGTGCACGAGGTAGTTCCGGCTGCGCCCGCGCACGAGGAAGTAGCCGATGACCGAGGCGTGCAGCAGCACGAACGCGCACATCGCGCCGATCGACACCGTGGAGGAGAGCAGGTCGAGCCCGTTCGGCTCGATCGCCGCCCACACCGCGAGGGCGAGGGTGATCGCGGTCACCAGCACTGTCGCGAGAGCCGGCGATGTGCCGCTTCGTGACACGCGGCCGAAGACGGCCGGGAAGCGGCGCTCGCGCGACATCGTCATGATGACGCGGCTGCCTGCGGCCAGGCCCATCATGCCGGCGAAGCTCGCCCCGAGCGCCTTCGCGATGCCGAGCAGGGTCGCCAGCCACGGAGCGACCTGTGCGCGGATGGCGTCGTAGAACGCGGTGCCCTGCGCCTCCGGGTCGGCGGCGAGCTCTGCCGGCGTGGGCACCGTGACGAGCTCGACGACCCAGCTCTGGAACAGGAACAGCACGCCCGCGATCGCGAGGCACGCCAGCATCGCCTTGCCGACCATGCGGCCGCTGCCCGAGGCCTCCTCCGCGAAGGTCGCGATGGCGTCGAAGCCGAGGAACGCCATCGCCGCGACGGAGACGGCGCCCAGCACCGCGACGAGCGAGAAACCGCCGACTCCGACCAGCGGGGCCAGGGGGGCCTGCTGAGCGCCGCCCGCCGCGAGAGCGGCGATCGCGGCCACCAGCACGATCGCGAGCACGGCAACCTCGGCGATGACGACGATCATGGCGGCGCGGGCGAGGCTGCGCCCGCCCGCGAGATTGAGCGCCGTGGTGACCACGACGGCGACGGCGGTGAAGAGCCAGGCGGGCACGTCGGGGAGGAAGGAGTGCATCGCCAGGCCCGTGAACAGGAACGCGACGCTCGGGATCAGCAGGTAGTCCAGCAGCACCATCCAGCCCGCGACGAAGCCAGGACCCCGACCCATGCCCTCGGTGGCATAGGAGTAGACCGAGCCGGCGGCCGGCACCGCGCGCGACATCTGCGCGTAGGAGACCGCGGTCAGGCCCATCACGATGGTCGCGACGATGTACACCGTCACGACGGCGCCGTCGCTCTTCGCGTAGATCGGGCCGAAGATGCCGACCGGGGCGGCCGGTCCGATGAAGACCAGGCCGTTGCCGATCAGGTGCCGGAGCTTGAGGCTGCGGCGCAGCCCTCCGGCGGTCGCCGCGCGTGGTGTGGCCATGACGTGCTCCTGTCCGGGGCGTGCGCCCGTTCCACGCTAGCCCCCGCCACGACGTCCGGCTCGTCTGTGACGTTTCGTGGCATCCGCCCCTGCCGATCGCCCCTCGCGCTCAGGCGTCCTTCGACAGACCGAGCTCGACGAGGAAACGGTGCGATGCGGGGTCCAGATGCGCAAGCTCCGGGATGTCGGCGAACGCACGGTCGGCGGAGACGAGCCCGGTCAGGTGCTCCCGCCGGAGCACCGCGGCGGCCAGGACGGCGTCGAATGCGCCGAGCCGGTCGGACTCGCGGAACAGGCGCAGTCCGGCCGTCACGTCCTCGGCGCCGGGGGACAGGAGGGGTGCGAGCAGTGTGGCGAACCGGCCGGCGAGCGCGGCCGCGTCGGCTCGTCCTCGGCGGCGCGCCCGCACGTGGGCGAACTCCTGGAGCACCTCGACCGTGGTCGTGGCGCGGACGCGGCCGTCACCGATCGCGTGGACGAGCGTGCGACACGGTTCGCGCAGTGCGTGATCCGAGCCGACCGCGTAGACCAGCACGGTCGTGTCCAGCACGATCATGCGCGGCGCCCGCGCAGGTCGTCGAGCTCGCGTGCGATCTCGCCCACGGAGGGTGTGTCCATCTCGTCGGCGGCGAGGATGGCGGCGGCAGCGCGCATGCGCTCGGTCGCCAGAGGCGGATACACGACGTCGATCGCAGTGCGCACGAGCGAGGCCACGGACACCCCGCGCGCCGACGCGGTCTGCTCCAGTCGGTCTCGCTGAGCGGCGTCGATCAGCACCTGCAGTCGCTCCGTCTTCATGCTCATACTGTAGCATGTGCATATCTGCACGAATTCCTCTTGACTGGTCGGTCTGGTCGGACCCCGACTCGTTCCCGAGCTGGGACCCCAGAGAGCAGCGCACCGAGCTGACCGGCCCGTTCGCGGCGGGCAGCACGATCCGCTCCAGGCAGCGCGGCATCCCTCAGGCGGAGATGACGGTGACCGAGGTCGCCCCGGGGGAGCGGTGGACGATCGCGTCTGCTCTTCCCGGCGGGACGCTGACGTTCGAGCACACGCTGGTCGCCGACGGCCCCGGCCGCACGCGCGTCACCAAGCTCTACGAGGTGAGCGGACCCATGAGCCTCGCCTTCCGCTGCTACTTCGGGCCCCGCGTGCGCAAGGCGATGCCCGATACCTTCCGCGCGCTCGAGGCCGAGGCGCTGCGTCGTGGCTGATCGGCGATCTGCGTCGGCCGCATCGTCCGGGCCGTCCGGGTCTTCCGGGTCGCCCGCGGGGCCGACCGCACCGCGGGGCCCGCGGGCCAGTCCGGGGTTCTGGCTGTACCACGCCGCTCTCGCGTGGCAGCGCGAGCTCGACAACGGATTGCGTCCGCTGGGTCTCACGCACACCCAGTTCACCCTGCTCGCGTCCGCCAACCATCTCGGCCGCCGGCACGACGCGCCCACTCAGCAGCAGGTCGCCGAGCTGTCCGGCGTCGATCGGATGATGACCTCGAAGATCCTGTCCGAGCTGCACCGCCGCGGGCTGGTCGATCGGGTCGCCCACGCGCAGGACGGGCGGGCGAAGGCGGTGCGCACGACGGATGCCGGTGCGGAGCTCGTGAGCAGGGCGGTGCGGATCGTGGCCGAGGTCGATGACCGGCTGTTCGGTGCGCGCGGGCCGGAGCGCGACCGGCTGCGCGCCGCGCTGGAGGGCATCGTCGCGGCGGCCGGCGGCTCCGGGGATCGCTGACGGTCGCTTGCGCCCTGGCCCGTTCTCGACCATAGGCCTCGGGCCGGCAGCGCTGTCTCAGGATGCCGGGCACGGGATTGAGGGAGCCTTGAGGAAACCCTGCGTCGGTCTTCGTGGTCCCCGAAGGGATCGTTGTGGTCGGCGAGCGATGCTGTTTCTGGCAGCGAGAGATGGGGATCTCGAAGCCGAGGTCCGGGACTGGGGAGTCGCGGACGAACTGGGGAAGATCCGGGGGCTGGGGAGCCGCGGATGAAGTGAAGACTGGGGGTCCGGGGCTGGGGGGCCATGGACGAACTGGGGTGACTGGGGAACTGGGGTCTGGGCTGGGGAGCCGGACGAACTGGGGACTGGGGAACCGAGCCTGGGTCTGTCCGGAGCGGGGGAGCTCCGGACAGACCGCGGGTTCACTGGAGCTGGGGCTCCACACGACCCGCGTCGCGCATCGCGAGCGTCGGGCCCCACGAACTTCGGAGAGTCGCGCGAAGTTCGGAGGATTTCGGCTGAATCCTCCGAAGTTCGCGCACGACTCCGAGGTTCGTCGCGGCCGGTCGGGTTCTACGACAGCACGGGACGGTCCGCGGCTGGGCGCGGTCCCGTGCTGCACAAGGCGATGGTGGGCCGGCGGGGTTCGCTTCGCTCACCGGGACCCGCCGGTCACTCCGCGCCGCGGAGCGGAACCGCCGATCGCTGCCCCTCGGCCCAGGCCCGATCGAACACGGCCGGGTCGAGCCGGGAACGGGTGAGGGCGAGCAGGTCGGTCGTGTGCGGATGCCGCGGCCAGGGCATGCCCGACCGGCGACTGCACGCGGCGGATGCCCCGTAGCAGCGGGCCGCGTCGGCGAACTGACCCGCCGGGGCGTGGTGGTTCCCCCGCAGCTCCCACAGATCGCCGGCCTCGCGTCCGCCCATGGCGAGGTAGTGGCGCAGAGACTCCTCGGAACGCTGCAGGCCTGCCAACGGCTGACCGGTGAACAGGGACTCGACGCCGAGCGCCATCGAGGCGAAGAACGCCGCGAACGCGTTCCCGGCCGACGTCGCGTCGGCCAGCACGACCTCGGCCTGGTCGGCGCCGCCGTCCGACCGATCCAGGATGGCGGCGGCCGCGGCGACCGCGCGGGCGGCGAGCACGACGTCCGGGTCGCCCGCGCCGACCTCCGCGGCCTCGGTCGCGAGGTCGGCCGCCAACCCGGGGTCGTCGCCCACCCAGGCGGCCGCGGCCAGCTCGGCCAGCGCCTGGCCGGCGTCGGGTCGGAGGTCTTCGGGAACCGCGGCGGGGTCGGCAAGGGCCGCGCGGGCGGCGTCGATGTACGGGTGCGCCTCGGTCATCCGCTGATTGAACCCGAGCGCGGCGCCGTGGGCGGCGCTCAGCAGCGCACGTTCGAAGCCGCTCACCGCTGCGGCCTCCCGGTCGTCCGCCACCCGCTCCTCGGCCGACGACAGCCAGCTCAACCCCTCCACCATCCCGGAGCGGTTGTGCCAAAACGACACCAGCCGGGCGACCGCCGCGACCCCCGTCGCCAGCTCTGCCGGATCGACGCCGGGAGCGAGAGTCTCCCGCAGCAGCGAGCGGACCTGATCGCGATCGGATTCCAGGGCGTCGTACCAGGCATCCTGAGCCGGAAGCCCGATCCGCGGCCGGGCGGACACGAGCGCGGCCGACCAGGCGTTCCGCGCGGCGTGCACCGCGTCGGCCTCTTCCGACGCCGCCAGCTCGCCTGCCGCGTGCGCGCGCACGGGCACGAGCTGCACGAACCGCGTGGATCCGCCCGGGACCGCCGGCGGCACCGGCGCGAGCAGCGACCGGTGCACCAGCGAGGCCAGCAGGTCGGGGACGAGCTCGACGCGCAACGGCGGGGCGCCGCAGACGGCCGACGCCGCGGCGGCCGAGAACGTGCCGTGGAACACCCCCAGTCGGCGGTACAGCACCTGCTCGTCGTCCCTGAGCAGCCGGTGACTCCACGCGACCGCGTCGGCCAGGGTGCGGTGGCGGGCCGGCCCGCGACCCGACCGGCCGAGGCCCGCGGGACGGTCGGAGAGCATGTCCGCCGTGTCATCGAGGGTGAACGCCCGCAGTCGCGCCGCAGCCAGCTCGATGCCGAGCGCGATCCCGTCCAGTGCCGTACAGATGCGGGCGACCGCTGCGGCGGTCGAGGCATCCACCGCGAACTCCGGATCGAAGACCCGAACACGATCGGCGAACAGCTGCGCACCCGGGTTGCTCAGCACGCTGGACAGCTCCGGCGACGGCGGCGGCCAGGGCCCGATCCGGACGATCTGCTCGCCGTCGACGTCCAGCGGTTCACGGCTCGTCGTCAGCACCACCAGCCCTGGAGCCGCCGCCAGCAGCGCCTCGACCGCGGCGGCGACCGACTCCGACAGGTGCTCGCAGTTGTCCAGCACCAGCAGCATGCGCCGCTCGGCGACATACGCGGCGACCGTATCCAGAGCCGCGACCGGACGGGCGGCGAGTCGAAGAGCGGAGGCGACAGCGCTCGCGACGGCGGTCACCTCGGGCGTTCCGACCGGGGCCAGCTCCACGAAGCACATTCCGTCGGGGAACGTGGAGCGGGCGGCCGCCTCGATCGCCAGCCGTGTCTTGCCGCATCCCATCGCGCCCACGATCGAGACCAGGCGGTGTGCGCTCAGCCGCGCCTGCACGTCCGCCAGCTCGGTCGCCCTGCCGACGAACGACGACAGTCGCAGCGGCATGACGGTCGCGACGGGCGGAGCCGGAAGAGTGAGCGCCGGATCATGGGTCAGCACCCGGTGCTCGGTCTCGCGCAGCTGGGGCCCCGGCTCGACGCCGAGCTCGTCGTGCAGCACGATCCGGGCCTGCCGATAGGCATCCAGCGCCTCGCTCTGGCGGCCGCAGCGGTACAGGGCGACCATCTGCTGCGCACGGAGCTGCTCGCGGTAGGGCTGCTCGGCGATCAGCGGCGTCACCTCGGCGAGCGCCTGCTCCGCGCGTCCGGTCTCCAGCAGCGCGGCCACCCGCGCCTCGCGTAGTGACAGCCACAGCTCCGCGAGCCGGTCGCGGACCGGCTCGATCCACTCCTCGACGACGTCGGCGTACGGCGTGCCCCGCCACAGCGCGGCTGCCGCGTCGGCACCGTCGAGCGCCGGCTGCGCCCGCCCCGCCGCGAGATCCGTGCGGGCCTGCGCCACCGCCGCCGCCAGCCGCCGCGAGTCGACGTCGTCGGGATCGACGGCGAGGCGATAGCCGCCGCTGTCGGTGATGAGCACCGTCGGCGGGGTGTGCGCGGGCCGCGCCGGCTCCAGCACCTGCCGCAGCCGCCACACGTGCGACTCGATCACGGCGGGAGCCCGGTAGGGCGGGTGGCCGCCCCAGACCCTCTCGATGAGCCGCGCGGTGGGCACGGTCTGGTTCAGCTCGACGAGCAGAGCGGCGAGAACGGATGCCGGACGGCGGCCCCCGGGCGTCCGATCGGAGCGGCCGGCGCTGATCGTGAGCACACCGAGATCACGGAATCGCACCTGCTCAACGTAGCAGAAAGAGGGCTTGATCAGGCACTTCAAGCGCACTGAGAGGCATGCGGCCAAGAATGGGCGGCGGGGACCGAGGAGAGCGGAGCCGACGTGGCCACGGTGGACACTCCCACGACGCAACAGGCGCTGGACATGATGATGAGCGCCATCGGGCTGTCCGAGCGGGAGTGCGCGGGAGCGGCGACGATCACCGGCGCAGACCCGGTGCTCGCCTCGCGGCACCGGTTCGGCGAGCTGATGGCCGCCGCGCAGGCCGCGTTCGGTCTCGCCCTGGGGGAGCTGTGGGTGGCGCGCGGCGGTGCGCCGCAGGACGTGGCCGTCGATGTGGAGGGCGCGGTCCACCAGCATCATGGCATCGCGTTCCTCCGCCAGAACGGCCGGAAAGTGCCGTTCACCGACTACGGTCCCGTCGACGGCGTCGACGACCCCGTGACCGGCGAGTTCTATCCGACTCGCGACGGCCGCTTCGTGAAGCTGGAGATGTTCTACCCGCGGCTGAAGGATGCCGTCTACAGCGTGCTGCGATGCGCACCCACGCGCACGGCGACCGAGGCGGCCACCATGGGATGGGATGCCGAGGCGCTCGAACGGGCGATCCGCGACGTCGGGGGAGCCGTCGGGGTGGTGCGCTCGGCGGCGGAGTGGCGCGAGCATCCGGTGGGACGGCGGCTGGCGGGCAAGCCGATCGTCGAGGTCGAGCGCATCGGCGATGCGGATCCTGTCCCGCTGCCCGACGGGCTCGCGGCCCCGTTGGCCGGACTGCGCGTGCTCGATCTGACGCACGTCATCGGAGGGCCGGTCACGGCCCGCACGCTCGCCGAGTTCGGCGCCGACGTGCTGCACCTGTCGCGCGTGGACTATCCCGACCATCCCAACTGGCGGATGGAGACCGACATCGGCAAGCGCGCCGCCTACTGCGACCTCGACGACGAGGCCGACAAGCGCCGGTTCTTCGCGCTGCTGCAGGATGCCGACGTGGTCACCTGCTCCTATCTCGACCTCGAGCGCCGGGGCATCTCGCCGCACGCGCTCGCCGCGAGCAGACCTGGGATCATCGCCCACGAGCTGCGCTGCTTCGACAACGAGGGCGAGTGGGCGAACTTCCGCGGCTTCGACATGATGGCGGTGACCGTCTCCGGCTACGTGGAGGACGAGGGTGCGGTCGACGCGCCCATGATGCCGGTCCAGGCGATCTTCGCCGACTACCTCGCGGCCTACGTCGGTGCCGCCGGCATCGCCGCGGCGCTGCACCGGCGGGCGACCGAGGGGGGCAGCTGGCGGGTCGGCGTGTCGCTGACCCGCATGTGCATGTGGGCGCAGGAGATCGGGCTGCTCGACGCCAGCGCGCTGGACGGGGCCCGTCCGTTCGCCGACGTCGTCGCCCGGGCCGCGCTGCCGCTGGCCACGATCGACGGGCCGTACGGCGAGATCACGTATCTGCCCAGCCTGATCCGCATGCCCGACGTGTCCCCGGGCTACGTACGGGGCACCCAACCGCTGGGCTCGTCCCGCCTGGAGTGGAGGATCTGATGGGGTTCGTCCTGGGTTTCCTGCCGTGGATCCTGTACTGGGTGCTGATCGGCAATGTGCCGTTGCGCCTCGTCTCCGTGCTGGTGCTCGCGGTGGCCGTGGCCGTTCAGGTGATCGGACGGCTGCGCCACCGGCCCTGGCGCAGTCTGGAGGTCGGCAGCCTCGCGGTGTTCGCGCTGCTCACGATCGCCGCGTTCGTCCTCAACGACGACGTGCTCGCCCGCTGGATGCAACCGCTGTCGAACGTGGGGATCTTCCTGGTGGCGCTGGGCGGACTCCTCGTCGGCAGGCCGTTCGTGCGGGAGTACGCCGCGGCATCCGTCGACGAACGGACCGCTCGCACCGACGGCTTCGCGAGGATCACACGCGACATGACGGTGCTCTGGATCGGGGTGTTCGCGGGGATGGCGATCCTGTCGGCGATCCCGCCGTTCGTCGACGGTGCGGCGACGCTGCGCGACAGCGGCGATCTGCTGTCGATCCTGTGCTACTGGGTGCTGCCCTACCTGCTGCTGACAATCGGGGGCCTCGTGTCGGGTCTGTTCCCGCCGTGGTTCGAGAAGCGTTCGGCGCTCGTCGACCAGCGGGAGGCCGAGGAGACGCCCCAGCCTGCGCCGCAGCGGGCCGCCCCGCCCGACCTGACCGCACCCGGGCTGGCGCTCGATGCACCCGCGGTGAGCCGGCACGACGAGCCGTTCCCGGTGATGCTGCGGGGTCTGCCGGCGGGTGCCGACGTGCAGCTCATGACCCAGGGCGACGATCTGTACGGCCGCACCTGGCGGTCGACCGCGGCCTTCACCGCGCCGCCTTCCGGGGTGCTCGACCTGCGCGTCACCGCGCCGGTCTCCGGCGATTGGAGCGATCCGTCCGACGACGCGCCCATCACCGCGATGCGGTTCGCCGAGCCCGAGGTCACACCCGAGATGTTCGTGCCGCCCGCGAGGCCGTGGCAGGTGACGATCCAGGCCCGGGTGGGGGCGGGCGGTGCCGGTTCCGGCGTCACGGTCCGGCGGACCGTCGAACGCGTCGCGGGCGCTCCGGGCGCGCAACGGGTCCCGGTCGTCATCGCGCCGGCCGGCACGGCCGGTTCCACGGGCACCGGGGGAGCCGTCGGCCTCGACGGCCTGCTCGTGCTCCCGGCGGGCCGACCGCCCGCGGGCGGCTGGCCCGCGGTGGCCTGCTTCGGGGGATCCGAGGGCGGGTTCGAATCGCAGGTCGGCAACGCCGAGATGCTGGCCGCGCACGGGTTCGCTGCGCTCGCGGCATCGTGGATCAGCGAGGCGGATGCCGCGACCGCGATCGCGTCGGTACCGCTGGAGCGGTTCGTCGCGGCCATCCGACTGCTCGCCGATCATCCCGATGTCGATGCTCGTCGGATCGTCGCGATGGGCATCTCGCGGGGGGCGGAGGGCCTGCTGGCCGCCACGACCGCGGCTTCGGACGCTCCGTGCCGCGGGCTCGTGCTGATCAGCCCGAGCAGCCTGTCCTGGCAGGCGATCGGCGGCGATGGCGAGATCCCCGACACCCCGTCGTGGACTCACGCGGGCGTGCCGGTGCCCTGGCGTCCGGTGCGCAGCGGCGAGCTGATGGGCCAGCTCGTGCGCAACGCCTGGCGCATCGGGCGCGACCGGGCGGCGCATCGGCCCACCCTGCTGCGCCTGCGTGCCGCGTACGCGGCGGGCCTGGCCCACGGCACGGTCGGGGAGCTGGCCGCGGAGCGCGTCGACGCGCCGTTACTGCTCCTCACCGGCAGCGTGGACGCGGTGTGGCCGTCGGGCGAGATGGCCGACGCGATCGTCGCCCGCCGGGGTGCGAAGCCGGATCGGCACGTCGGCTACGAGGGGGCCGGGCACCTCATCCGGCTCGGGAACCTGCCCACCGACGCGCAGTGGACCGGCGGCATCGTCCTGGGTGGCGATCGAGCCGCTCAGGCGGTCGCCCAGCGCGCGGCGATCGCCGAGGTGCTCCGGTTCCTCGGTTCGGCCACCACTGCCAACCGGTAGCCCGCGCGCAGGGACACGGACGGCTCCGTCTACGAGGTGCGCGGCGACCACATCTGGCAGACTGCGGGCGACGGCGCGCCGCTCGACGCCGAAGTCGGGCACGAGGGCGACGACGTCGACAAAGTCATGCTCGGCGCGGGTGCCGCGCTGCTGCAGGCGCTCGTCGATCTGCGGGTGAGCGCGCAGGTCATCGCAGCGACGGAGACGTGGACGGTGCAGGACGAGCACTCCGGCCACGACGATGCCGACGGCATCCGGCGCGAGGGCGTGCTGGTCGTCGCAAACGGCCCGGTGGAGCCATGGGCGTGACGGTGTCGGGGCAGCAGCTCTGGCTCACGCGGGACTTCACGCTGATCGCCTATTCCACGACGGCCGAGCTCGGAGACACGGCGTCGATCGGCGAGCAGCGGTTCTCTCATTGGGGCGAGCCGATCGCGTTCCCCGCCGTCTGAGGGCGACGCCGACGAGCGATCCGGATGCCGCAGATCAGGCGGACGCGACGACTGCTCGAATCGAGTTCCGGGATCGGTGACGATGCACATTGTCAGTCGTCTCCGACGGAGGGCAGTTCTCGCCGGGTGAGGCGTTCGCGGGCGTTGCGGAGCATGGTGTGGAGCCGCTGTTCGAGTTCTTCCTTGGGTGGCAGGGCGGTCCAGTACTCCGCGACGACGATGCCGTCCTTGTGCATCTCCAGGAGTTCGACCTGTTCGCGGCTGGCCGCGGTGCAGAGAATCAGCCCGATCGGCGCTTCTTCGCCGTCTTGACGTTCACACCGGTTGAGCCACTTCAAGTAGAGCTTCATCTGGCCCTCGTCCCTGGCATCGAACTCGCCGATCTTCAGTTCGACGGCGACCAGCCGCTTCAGCGCTCGGTGGTACAGGAGCAGGTCGAGGTGGAAGTCCTTGCCGTCGATGACCATCCGCTTCTGACGCTCCACGAAGGTGAAGCCGGTGCCGACCTCCAGCAGGAATGCCTCCAGGTCTCGCAGGATCGCCGCTTCCAGGTCCGCTTCGAGGTAGCCGTCATGGAGGCCTAGGAAGTCGAGCAGGTAGGGGTCGCTGAAGGTATCGGCCGGGACCATCGACCCAGGACCGAGCTGTGAGTCGGCGATCTCCCGACGCTCGTATGCCTTGCGCCCGATCGCGCTCTTGAGCTCCCTGACCGTGAGCCGACCGGCGGCGACATAGCTGGCGTAGAACTTCCGCGCTTCGTCGGACTTCAGTGGCAAGAGAGCCACGATGTGCGTCCAACTCAATTTGTGTGCCAGCGACGCAACAATCTCAGAGTCGGGGAACTGACGAGCGAACTTGACCATCCGGCTGAGGTTCGGGCGGTCGAAGCCTCGCCCGAACCGCTCAGTCAATTCGTGTGCCAGCGACACAAGAATCTGAGACCCGTAGTCGGCCCTCTCGCCGCGCAGCACCTCGGTGTCGATCAGCGATCCGATCTGCCAGTAGGTCATCGTCAAGGTCGCGTTGGCATAGGAGGCAACCTGCTCGCGAGCTTGGTCGATGAGGGACGACACCCGCTCGACCAGCTCGATATCCCCGGTCAGCGGCACGCCGATCGCCCGACGATGCAGAGGGCTGCTGCCGTCCTCCGGAGTTGACACGCTGGGATCACTCACACCTCAAGCCTCCCAGAGACCACCGACAATCGGTCGGGGACAAGACTTTCCCTCGTACTGCTCACGTCGGCCCGGTGAGGCCTTCACCATCCTGTTCGACCTCGACGTGCAGCGCACCGCCGCCGAGCGGCAACGCCAGGTCGGGGAATCTGGGGGTCAAACTGGAAATGTCGTTGGTTTGAACAACGACGTTCGGGTGGGCGCAATGGAACGCTGCGGGAACAGACGACAGCGGGTTGAGCGGCTTGTTTCCGCGTGGAATCAAGGCATCCGCGAGGATGCCGAGCCCGAGGACGGGGCCGATGACCCGTTGATCGGGGCGGCGGCGGAACCAAAGAAACGACCTCGAACACGCCTCACGGACACCGAAGTGGACGCTATGCGAACAGCCCGCGCGCAGGGCGTGAGCGTGACCGCGCTGGCGTGCCGGTTCGAGGTTCACCGGGGCACGGTGTGGGCGAAGACGCGGCCAAGCGTGATCGGCTACAACTCGCGGAGCGAGTAGTCGTAGGTGTCGCGCACCG
>NZ_JASGFE010000009.1:0-65125 GCF_047605725.1 Microbacterium sp. | reverse complement strand
ACCCCACCAACCCGGAGGTCGGCGAGCAGTTCCTCGGCACGGTCGTGAAGATCGCCACGTTCGGCGCGTTCATCTCGCTGCTTCCCGGCAAGGACGGCCTGCTGCACGTCAGCGAGGTGCGCAAGCTCGCCGGCGGCAAGCGCGTGGAGAACGTCGACGACGTGCTGGGCGTCGGGCAGAAGCTGCTCGTGCGCATCACGAAGATCGATGACCGCGGCAAGCTCTCGCTCGAGCCCGTGCTCGAAGAGGCTGGCGAGGCCTGAGCCCCGCCTTCGCACCGACGGATGCCCGCTCCCGGATGCCGGGGCGGGCATCCGCCGTTCCGTGACCAAACCGTTATCCAATGGTTACCGGCCTGCCGTGGCGATGCGCTCCACGGGGATGAGCCTGTCCTAACCTCGAGGTACACGTCCGCAGACGCGGACATCACGGACTCCGACCCCGAGAGACGTGAGGGGTGGCACATGGACTTGCTCGGCGCGGGCACGCCGGCGACGCATGTCGGTGCGATCCACCCGTCCGCGCCGATCCCGGTGCAGGGACCGCCGCTGGGCGACGCGGTCCGCTACGCGCTCGGCGAGACCGGGCTGCGCATCTTCCCGCTGATCCTCGGCGCCGCCGAGTTCGGCTGGCACGTCGACGCCGACACGTCGCACAAGGTGCTCGACGCCTACCGCGCGCTGGGCGGCAACGCGGTGCACACCTCCGACGGCTACGCGAGCGGGCGCAGTGAACACATCGTCGGCCAGTGGGCGCACTCGCGCGGCATCCGCGACGAGGTCGTGCTCGGTGTGCGGATCGGCAACCACCCCGACAACCCGGGCCTCGGTCCGGTCAACCTCGTGCGGGCCGTGGAGGCCTCGCTCACGCGGCTGCGCACCGACCGCATCGACGTGCTCTACCTCGACGCCACCACCGACTCGAAGACGGCGCTGGAGGACGTGCTCGCGACCTCGGAGTGGCTCGTCGAGACCGGCAAGGTGCGGGCGCTCGGCGGGTACGGGTTCACAGCGCCCCAGCTCGTCGAGGCGCGTATCCTCGCGTCGGCGGGCTACCCGCGCCTGACCGTGCTCGACGTGCCGTACAACGTGCTCAGCCGCGGCGCGTTCGACGGCGACACGCGCTTGGTCGCCAGTGCCCAGGGCATTGCGGTGACGCCGTCCCGCGCGCTCGCGCACGGCTATCTCGCCGGACGGCACCGCTCGCGCTCCGCGGTCGGGGCCTCGGTGCGCGGCATCCAGCTCGCCGCGAACATGAACCGGCGCGGCACGCGGACCCTCCGCGCTCTCGATGCGGTGGGCGCGGAGCTCGGCGTCTCCACGGCCGCCGTCGCGATCGCGTGGCTGCTGGCCCAGCGCGCGGTCACCGCCCCGATCGTGAACGCCTTCACCGTCGCGCACGTGGAGGAGGTCGTCCCCGGCGTGGGGGTGCGGCTCAGCCGTGCACAGCTGGCCGAGATCGCACGCGCCGCGGACTGAGTCGAGATCATCGTGACGGTTCGGACACCCGGACGGAGCGGACGGGCGTGACGCACTTCCTGTATCTCGTGCGGCACGGCGAGCACCTCGACGCCGAGCACGGGCTCGTCGACGGGCCGCTGTCGCCGCGCGGGCGACGGCAGGCCGCGCTCCTGGCGGATCGCCTCTCCGGACTGCCACTGCACTCCGTGTGGCACTCGCCGCTGGAGCGGGCCGTCGAGACCGCCCGCGCGGTGGCCGAGCGGCTGCCATCGGTGAGCCCGCAGGCGACGCCCCTGCTGTTCGACTGCGTGCCCACCGGCATGACCGCGGACACGCCGAGCATCTACGAGGCCTTCTTCGGGGCGTACACCGCGGCGGAGGTCGAGGCCGGCGCGGCGCAGATGGCGGATGCCGTCGCCGAGTTCCTTGTGCGAAAGCCCAACACCCACGAGCTGCTCATCACGCACAACTTCGTCATCGCGTGGTTCGTGCGCGAGGTGCTCGGCGCCGCGCCGTGGCGGTGGCTGACCCTCAACCAGGCCCACTGCGGGCTCACCGTGCTCGCGCAGCGCCCCGGCCGGCCGTGGGCGCTGCTGACCCACAACGACCTCGCACACCTGCCGATGGAGCTGCGCACCGGCCTGCCCGTCCAGCCCCCGGTGTGACCCGCGGTTCTCACCTGCGCTGCTTCACGCCGCCCGAGCTTTCCCCTCACCCTGCGCGAGCTCGCCCTCACCCTGCGCGAAACCTCCCGTTTGCAACGTTTTCGGCGTGAAAACGTTGCAAACGGGAGGTTTCGCGGTGCGGGGGCGACGGAGCCGGTGTGGCGCGGCGGCGGAGCGGTCAGCGCAGCGGCTTGCCGTACCAGCGGGTCGCGTTGGGGTTGTCGTTGTAGGGCTCGATCGCGGTGAAACCGGCGCGGGCGTAGAGGCGGCCGGCCGCCTCCAGCGTGTGGTGGGTGTCGAGCACCAGCTCGGCCGCGCCCCATTCCCGGGCGTGCTCCTCCAGACCCTCCAGCAGCAGCCTTCCCCCGCCGCGGCCGCGCGCGGCGGGGCGCAGGTAGAGGTGCTTGACCTCGTAGCGGCGCCCGTGCGGTCCGTCCGCCACGCGTCGGATGCCGCCGCATCCGACGCGCTCGCCCTCCTCCTCGACCACGACGAACACTCCGGCGGGCGGCTCGAAGGCGGCCGGTTCGGGGAAGGTCGTCGTGTACGCGCCGCCGGGGAACGACCGCGCGCGCAGCGCGAAGTACTCGGCGAGCAGCTCGTGCGCGCCGGGCTCGTCGACGGCGACCGCGCGCAGGCTCATCATGACCTCGACAGTAGCCCGTAGGCTGGGAGGCGTGACGACACGTGTGGCCATCGTCGGGGGCACCGGCAAGCTGGGCAGCATCATCCGCGACGTGGTCGACGAGACCGAGGGGTTCGAGGTCTCGGCGGTCCTCGGCTCCGCGAGCGATCTGGCCGAGATCGCCGGCGCCGACCTCGTGGTCGACGCCTCCACGCCCGCCGTGTCGGTGGACGTCGTCCGCGCGGCCGTGGAGCGCGGCGTCAACGTGCTCGTGGGCACCTCCGGCTGGTCGATGGAGCGCATCGCGCTCGTGCGTCCGCTGGTGGATGCCGCCGGCAGCGGCGCCGTGTTCATCCCGAACTTCTCGCTGGGCTCGGTGCTCGCCACGGCCCTCGCGGCCGCGGCGGCCCCGTTCTTCCCGTCGATCGAGATCGTCGAGGCGCACCGCGAGACCAAGGTGGACTCGCCCAGCGGCACCGCCGCGCGCACCGCCGAGCTCATCGCCGCGGCCCGGAGCGAGGCCGGCCCGGTCTCCTCGCCGCACGTGGACCAGCGCGCCCGCGGCCAGCAGGTGGCGAGCGTGCCCATCCACTCGCTGCGCCGGCCCGGGGTGATCGCCCGCCAGGACACGATCCTCTCCGGCCCGGGGGAGTCGCTCACCCTCACCCACGACACGGTCGACCCCGCCCGCGCGTACCGTCCCGGCATCCGCGTCGCGCTGCTCGCCGCGCGTGAGACCCGTGGCGTCGTCGTGGGGCTGGACAGCCTCATCGACCTCGGGCTCGGGGCGTCCGCTTCGTCCGCGGACGCATGAAGGCCCGCATCGCCGTCGGCCTCATCGCGATCCTGCTGGTCGTCTACCTCGTGCTGGTCGGCCAGCGCGCGTGGCTCATGCTCGGGTCGCGCGATGCCGTGGGCATGGCGATGGGCGCCGCGCTGATCGTGCTGCCGGTGCTGGCGGCGTGGTCGCTGTGGCGGGAGCTCATGTTCGGCATCCGCTCGACCGCGCTCGTGCGGCGGCTCGAGCGCGAGGGCCGGCTCCCCGCCGAGGCGGTCTCGCTCACCCCCAGCGGGCGACCGCGGCGCGACGAGGTCGACGCGCTCTTCCCGGCCTACCGCGCGGCGGTGGAGGCCGCGCCGGAGGACTGGCGCGCGTGGCTGCGACTCGGGCTCGTCTACGACGGCGCGGGGGATCGCCGTCGGGCGCGCGCGGCGGTGCGCCGGGCGATCGCCCTGGATCTCGCGGCGCGGCGGTGATCGCGCTCTGGTCCGCGAGGGATGCCGACGGCTAGGCTGAGCGCGTCAATCACGTGCGACGGTGCGCGCAACACCGACGGCTCCGTCCGCGTCATCACGAGCGGGGAGCGCCCATGCGTACGGTCACCTATGTCAGCAACAACACCGTCGAGATCGTCGACAAGCCGATCCCCGAGATCGAGCCCGACGAGGTGCTCGTCAAGATCGCCGGCGCGGGCCTGTGCCACTCCGACCTGCACCTGATCGCGATGGGCGACGACAACCCGCTCATCGGCGGCACGCTCGGTCACGAGGGCGCCGGCTACGTGCACGAGGTCGGCTCGGCGGTCACGACCTGGAAGGTGGGCGACCCGGTGCTCGTGGCGCTCGTGCTCAGCTGCGGCGAATGCCGCGAGTGCCTCGCCGGCCGCGACAGCCAGTGCCTGGTCGCGAGCCCGCGCGGCGCCCTCGCCCCGGCCGCTCCCGGCATCGGCACGCCCGGCAACATGGCCGAGTACATCGCGGTCAAGTCGCACCACCTCGACCCGCTCGACGGGCTCGACCCCGTCGACGCCGCGCCGCTGGCCGACGCGGCACTGACCCCCATGCACGCGATCAACACGGTGCGCGACCGCCTCACCGGCGATGCCACGGTCGTGGTCATCGGCATCGGCGGTCTCGGGCACATGGGCCTGCAGATCATCGCGGCGACCTCGGGGTCGCGCATCATCGCGGTCGACACCGACCCGGCCAAGCTGGCGTACGCGGAGTCGCACGGCGCCATCGCGGTGCCCAGCGGCCCGGATGCCGCCGCGCGCATCCTGGAGGAGACCGACGGCCGCGGCGCCGATGTCGTGATCGACTTCGTGGGCGTGCAGCCGACCGTCGACCTCTCCGTCGCCGTCATCGCCCAGGGAGGGGCGATCCGCTTCGTCGGCCTCGGCGGCGGCGGCTTCGAGTACGTCGCCGGCATCGTCGAGATGCCGTGGGGCGTCAACATCGAGCGTCCCTACGGGGGCAACCGCTCCGACCAGCGCGAGGCGCTCGCCCTCGCCAAGGCCGGCAAGATCCACGTCGACGTCACGCACTACCCGCTCGACGACGCCAAGCGCGCGTTCGAGGACCTGCACCACGGCAGCATCCAGGGTCGCATCGTCCTGGTCCCCTGACCGCGCCGCATCCGGGGCCGGCCTTCGAGCCGGTCCCGGATCAGGCACGGGGGAGGGCGGCGGCCACGGCATCCTCCACCGTGCGGTGCGCGAACGTGAAGCCGGATGCCTCCAGCACCGCCGGCACGACGTGCATGTCGCTGGTCAGGAGCGCGTCGGTCGCGTCGCGACCGAGGACGAGCCGCATCGCCCAGGCCGGGGCACGCAGCAGAAACGGACGGTTCAGGCGCTGCGCGAGCGCGAAGCCGAGGTCGTTGGCGACGGCCCGGGTGGGGCCGGCGAGGTTGACCGGGCCCTCCAGCCCGGCGTCGATCGTGTGCCGGATCGCGCGGACCGCGTCGTCGAGGCCGATCCAGGGCCAGGACTGCGTGCCGCGTCCGATCGGGCCGGAAAGGCCCAGCCGCGTGAGCAGCACGAGGGGGCCGAGCACTCCGCCCGGATGGGTCACCGGTGCGGTGCGCAGGTGCACCACGCGCGTCGCCGGGCCGGCACTGCGTGCGGCGGCCTCCCACCGCGCGCACAGGTCGGCGAGGAACGAGTCGCCGCGCGGCGACCGCTCGGTGAGCGCCCCGCCGGAGCGAGCCGGGTAGAAGCCCACCGCCGACGCGCCGACCAGCACCGGCACGCCGGCGCGGCGCACCGCGGTCGCGAGCGCGTGCGTGGGCGTCAGCCGCGACCTCAGCAGTTCACGCTTGTACGCGGACGTCCACGGGAACCGGCCGAGCGTCGCGCCGTTGAGGCACACCGCGGCCGCCGCGCCCTCGACAACCGCGGGGTCGAGCGGCTCGACGCCCGGTGCCCACGCGACCTCGCGCACGAGCGGAGTCGGCGCGGCCGGCGCACCGCGCACGAGCCGGGTGACCGGCACGCCGTCCGCGGTGAGCGCGTCGACGAGCGCACGCCCGAGGAGCCCGGACGCGCCGGCCACGACGACGCGCGCCGGGGCGTCAGGCAAGCGTGGCCTCGAGGGTGATCTCGATCCCGGCGAGGGCTGCCGAGACCGGGCAGCCGACCTTCGCCTCCTCGGCGATGCGCGCGAAGTCGTCGGCCGACAGGCCCGGCACGACGGCGTTGACGTTCAGGTGCGAGCCGGTGATGCCGGTGCCGGGGATGAACGTGACCGAGGCGGTCGTCTCCACGCTCTCCGGCGGCGTGCCGTTGCCGGCCAGGGCGTGCGAGAGCGCCATGCTGTAGCACGACGAGTGCGCTGCGGCGATGAGCTCCTCGGGGGTCGTCACGGACGTCGACCCCTCGCTGCGCGCCTTCCAGTTCACCGCGAACGGGCCCTGGTTGGAGCTTTCCAGCGCGACCTCCCCCGAGCCCTCGATCAGGCTTCCGCTCCACGTGGTGCTGGCTTCGCTCGTGACGCTCATGATGTCTCCTCCTCGGCGAGTGCGGGGGCGGCTGCCCTCGTGTCGAGCCTAGACCGGCACGGCTCGCGCGATCGTGGGTATCGTGGCATCCGTGACGATCCCGACGCCCTACGAAGACCTCCTGCGCGACGTGCTGGCCCATGGCACGCGCAAGGCCGACCGCACCGGCACCGGGACGACCAGCGTGTTCGGTCGGCAGCTGCGCTACGACCTGTCGCAGGGGTTTCCGCTGATCACCACCAAGCGCGTGCACCTGAAGTCGATCGTGTACGAGCTGCTGTGGTTCCTGCGCGGTGAGTCCAACGTCGGCTGGCTGCGGGAGCACGGCGTGACCATCTGGGACGAGTGGGCGGATGCCGACGGCGACCTCGGCCCCGTCTACGGCGTGCAGTGGCGCTCGTGGCCGACGCCCTCCGGTGCGCACATCGACCAGATCTCCCAGGTCGTGGAGCAGATCCGCACCGATCCCGACTCGCGGCGACTGATCGTGTCGGCCTGGAACCCCGCCGACATCCCCGACATGGCCCTCGCCCCCTGCCACGCGCTGTTCCAGTTCTACGTCGCCGACGGACGCCTGTCGTGCCAGCTGTACCAGCGCAGCGCCGACCTGTTCCTCGGCGTCCCCTTCAACATCGCCTCGTACGCGCTCCTGACCGTCATGGTGGCCCAGCAGACCGGGCTGGAGCCGGGCGAGTTCGTCTGGACCGGCGGCGACTGCCACATCTACGACAACCACCTCGAGCAGGTGCGCGAGCAGCTGAGCCGCGACCCGTACCCGTACCCGACGCTGCGGTTCGCGCGGCATCCGGAGTCGATCTTCGACTACCGCTACGAGGACGTCGTCGTCGAGGGCTACCGGCACCACCCCGCGATCCGCGCCGCGGTCGCGGTATGACGCGGATCGGCCTCGTCTGGGCGCAGGCGCACGGCGGCGTCATCGGCGCTGCCGGCGGCATGCCGTGGCACGTGCCCGAGGATCTGGCGCACTTCCGCGCCCTCACGACGGGCGCCCCGGTCGTCATGGGCCGGCGCACGTGGGAGTCGTTCCCCGACCGGTTCCGGCCGCTCCCGGGCCGGCGCAACCTCGTCGTGACGCGCGACGAGGCGTGGGCGGCGCCGGGGGCGGAGCGGGCGGCATCGCTCGATGATGCGTTCGCTCTCGCAGCGCAGGCCCGTCCCGACACGATCTGGGTGATCGGCGGGGGACAGCTGTACCGCGCGGCGATCGAGCAGGCCGACGTCCTGGAGGTGACCGAGCTCGACCTCGACGTGGACGGCGACACGACGGCGCCCGGCACCGACGGGTGGCGCGTGGTGGCGTCGGATCCGGATGCCGGGTGGCACCTCTCGCGCACCGGCATCCGCTATCGCTTCCTGCGCTACGAGCGCTGAGGGCCCCTCAGCGGAACCGGTCGAGGTGGATCCCCGCGTAGGCGAGCGCGGCGATCGTCTCGCCGTCGGTGATGCGGCCGTCGGCGACCATCGCGACGGCCTCGGCGAAGGGCACCCACACCACCTCCGTGATCCCCTCTTCGAGCCGGTCGCGTGCGCCGTCCTGGGTGCGCAGCAGCCCGCGGGCGAGGTAGACGTGCTCGGGCGCGACGGCGATGCCGTTGAGCGCGTTCATCGTGCCCAGGAGCGTCCACTCCGACGCCGTGAACCCGGTCTCCTCGCGCAGCTCCCGCTTGGCGGCCACCAGCGGCTCCTCGCCGTCGGTGCCGCCGGCCGGCACCTCGAACCCGCTGCCGACGGTGTAGCGCTCCAGCCGGATCAGGCACACCCGCGCCCGTGCGTCCAGCGCGACCACGAACACCGCGGGGTGGCGCACCGTCACCACGCCGTAGATGCCGTCGCCGGCGGGCCCGGTGACCTCGTCCTCGCGCACCGTGATCCAGCGGTTCGCGTACACGGTCCGGGTGCTTCGGGTCTGCCAGGCCATGGTGCGAGCGTACCCGCGACCGCGCGCGGGTCCGAGGTCGGATCGGGAGACGGAACCGATACTCTTGAAGCCATGACGCACACCGGCAACCCCTTCGGCCAGGTCCTCGTCGCGCTCGTCACCCCGATGACGGCCGACGGCGAAGTCGATTGGGCCGCCACCGAGAAGCACATCGACGACGTCGTCAGCGCCGGCGCCGACGGCATCGTGGTCACCGGCACGACGGGCGAGACCTCCACCCTCACCGACCCGGAGAAGCTGCGGCTCGTCGAGGTCGGCAAGGCCGTCGCGGGAGACCGCGCCAAGATCATCACCGGCGGCGGCTCGAACGAGACCGCCCACGCGATCGAGCTCTACAAGGCCAGCGAGAAGGCCGGCGCGGACGGCATCATGATCGTCACGCCGTACTACAACAAGCCGACGCAGGCGGGCATCCTCACTCACTTCCGGCTCGTCGCGGATGCCACCGACCTCCCCGTCATCCTCTACGACATCCCGGGCCGCACCGGCGTGCCGATCAGGTACGAGACGATCCTGCGCATCGCCAAGCACCCCAACGTCCTGGCGATCAAAGACGCCAAGGGCGACTTCAGCGAGGTCAGCCGCGTGCTCAACCAGACCGACCTCATGTACTTCTCCGGCGACGACGCCAACGTGCTGCCGCACCTCTCGATCGGCGCGACGGGCCTGATCGGCGTCACCGCGAACATCACCGCGCGGCCCTACCGGGTGATCGTGGATGCCGTCAACCGCGGCGACCTGGCCACCGCCACCGCCGCCCACCAGCGCCTGGAGCCGCTCGTGCGCGCCGTCATGACCCACATCCCGGGCACCGTGTCGGCGAAGTACATCCTGCACGGTCTCGGCCGCATCTCCAGCCCCCGCGTGCGCCTTCCCCTGGTCGGCCCGGAGGAGGCGGAGGCCGCCGTGATCGAGGAGGAGCTGGCCCTGGTCACCGGCGTCGAGGGCGCCGACTTCTCCAACTTCCGCCCCGACCGCAACGCGGCCGCGGGCGGTGCGCTGCCGAAGATCCACGGCACGACCCGCTGACCGCTCGACCGCGTCAACTCGACGACGGGATGCCGCGGCATCCCGAGGAGGCTCCGATGCCCACCACCGTGTACGATCCCCCCGCTCTCGAACCCGGCACGCTTCGGGTGATTCCGTTGGGCGGCCTCGGCGAGATCGGTCGCAACATGACCGTCTTCGAGTACGAGGGCAAGCTCCTCATCGTCGACTGCGGTGTGCTGTTCCCGGAGGAGCACCAGCCGGGGGTCGACCTGATCCTGCCCGACTTCGAGCCGATCAAGGACCGGCTCGACGACGTGGTGGGGCTCGTGCTCACCCACGGGCACGAGGACCACATCGGCGCCGTGCCCTACCTCCTCAAGCGCGGCGGCGACATCCCGCTGATCGGGTCGGGGCTGACGCTCGCCCTGGTCGAGGCGAAGCTCAAGGAGCACCGCATCCGTCCCTACACGCTCACCGTCGCCGAGGGGCAGCGCGAGCAGGTCGGGCCGTTCGACCTGGAGTTCGTCGCGGTCAACCACTCGATCCCCGACGCGCTCGCCGTGGCGGTGCGCACCCCGGCCGGTCTCGTGCTGGCCACCGGCGACTTCAAGATGGATCAGCTGCCGCTGGACGGCCGTATCACCGACCTGCGCGCGTTCGCGCGGCTCGGCGAGGAGGGCGTCGATCTGTTCCTGGTCGATTCCACCAACGCCGACGTGCCGGGCTTCACGCCCCTGGAGCGGGCGATCGGACCGGTGCTCGACCAGGTGATCGCCAAGGCCCCGCGGCGCGTGATCGTGGCGAGCTTCTCCAGTCACATCCACCGCGTGCAGCAGGTGCTCGACGCCGCGCACGCGCACGGGCGGCGGCTCGCCTTCCTCGGTCGCAGCATGGTGCGCAACATGGGCATCGCCGAGGACCTCGGCTACCTGCACGTGCCCGAGGGCGTGCTCATCGACTACCGGAAGGCGCGCGAGCTGCCGGACGACCGCATCGTCTACATGTCCACCGGCTCGCAGGGCGAGCCCATGGCGGTGCTCTCGCGCATGGCGAACCTCGACCACGCGATCGAGCCGGGTCCGGGGGACACCGTGATCCTGGCATCCAGTCTCATCCCGGGCAACGAGAACGCCGTCTACCGCGTGATCGACGGGCTCACCAAGCTCGGCGCGAACGTCGTGCACAAGGGCAACGCGAAGGTGCACGTCTCGGGTCACGCAGCGGCGGGCGAGCTCCTGTACTGCTACAACATCCTCAAGCCCCGCAACGTGCTCCCGGTGCACGGCGAGTACCGGCACCTGATCGCCAACGCGCGGCTGGCCCAGGACACCGGCATCCCCACCGAGCGCACGATCATCGGCGAGAACGGCACCGTCATCGACCTGAAGGACGGCGTCGCGCGAGTCGTGGGCCAGCTCGATCTGGGGTTCGTCTACGTGGACGGGTCGACGGTGGGCGAGATCACGGATGCCGACCTCAAGGACCGGCGGATCCTCGGCGAGGAGGGCTTCATCTCGGTGATCGTCGTGGTCGACGCGGCCACCGGCCGGATCATCACGGGGCCCGAGATCCACGCGCGCGGCTTCGCGGAGGACGACGCGGTCTTCGAGAGCGTGAAGCCGAAGATCGCCGCGGCCCTCACCGAGGCGGCCCAGTCGGGCGTGCGCGACTCGCGCGCGCTGTCGCAGGTGGTGCGCCGTACGATCGGCCGCTGGGTCAACCAGTCGCTGCGCCGGCGCCCGATGATCGTGCCCCTCGTGATCGAGGCGTAGCCCGTCCGGCGCGTTGTCTCTCGCGCGCGCGAGTCACTGCTCCCGCTCGCGAGTCACTGCCCAGGTTGTCTCAGGCGCGCCCTCGAGTCACTGCCTTCGCACGCGAGTCACTGCCCTAGCTTCGAGTCACTGCGCTGGAGGGCAGTGATTCGCGAGTAGGGCAGTGACTCGCGGGGGAGGGGCGGGCTCGGACAGGGCGAGCCCGGGGCGGACGGGCGGGCGGGGCGGACGGGCAGGGCGAGCCACGGGCGGACGGACGGGCAGGGGGGATGCCGGGCGGGTCAGCGCGCGGCGAGGGCCTTGGCGATCTCGGCGCCGAGGGCCACGTTGTTGCGGTAGACGTGCACATTGACCTCGAGGCTCTCGCCGCCGGTGGCGCGCTGGATCCAGTCCAGCAGGAACGGCGTCAGGTCGTGCCCGGCGATCCCCTCGGCCGCGGCGGCCGCGTGTGCGGCCGACAGCACGGCGTCGAGCCTCTCCGGCGGGAGCTGGTGCTCCACCGGCACGGGGTTGGCCACCAGCACCGTCGAGGTCAGCCCCAGCGCGTCGCGCCCCGCGGCGATGCGCGCGATCTCGGCCGCGTCGGCGGCGGAGTACTCGATGTCGAAGCCCGAGTCGGCGATGTAGAAGCCCGGATAGTCCGTGGTCCGGTAGCCCACGACCGGGATGTTCAGCGTCTCCAGGCGCTCCAGGGTCAACCCGATGTCGAGGATCGATTTCACGCCGGCGCTGACGACCACCAGCGGCAGCGCCGCCAGCGCGCCGAGGTCGGCGGACTCGTCGAAGGTCTCGGACGCGCCCTGGTGCACGCCGCCGAGGCCCCCGGTGGAGAACACCCTGATCCCGGCCGCGTGCGCGGCGAAGGCGGTCGCGGCCACCGTCGTGCCGGCGCTCAGGCCCTTGGCCATAGCGACCGGCAGGTCGCGGATCGACGCCTTGACCACGTCGTCGTCGTTCGAGAGCCGCTCGATCTGCGCCCGGCTCAGTCCGACCACGACCTCGCCCGCCACGACACCGATCGTCGCGGGCGTCACGCCGGAGGCCCGCAGCTCGTCCTCGGACTCCAGTGCCACGCGCAGATTGCGCGGCCGGGGCAGGCCGTGGGTGAAGATCGTGGACTCGAGGGCGAGCACCGGAGCGCCGGCGGCGACGGCATCCTGCACCTCCGGGGAGACTGTGATCGCTGCGCTCATGGGGTGACCTGTTCTTTCTCTGGGGCGGTGGTGTTCAGCCGACGACGGGGATGGATGCCGTGGCGCCCGGCGAGCGCAGCACCGACGCGGCGAGGGCGTGCCCGCCCTCGCACGCCGCCCGCAGGTCGCGGTCGGCGAGGAAGGAGGTCAGAAAGCCCGCCGCGAAGGCGTCGCCGGCACCGGTCGAGTCGCGGATGCGCTCCACCGGCGGCACCGGGACCGTCAGCTCCGGCATCCCGTGGCGGAGGACCCGGGTGGGGTCCGGTCCGTTCTTGATCACGAAGGCGGTCTCGCGGCAGCGCCGCAGCACCCGCACGTCGAGCCCCAGCGCGTCGGCCTCGTCGCGGTTGGCGATCACGAAGGCGGGAGCGGTCTCGGCCACCTCGTCGAGGAAGCGGTCGACGCCCAGCCGCTCCAGCACATCGGTCGACGAGGCGTCGATCGACACCGGGGCGCGTCGCGCCCGCATCGCGCGCACGAGCTCGTCGACGCTCTGGCGCACCGGCGACCCGTCCAGCGCATACGCGGTCACGTGCAGCAGCTCCACGTCGTCGAGCCACGAATCCGGCACGTGCTCCAGGCGCGTGGCGGCGGCGCGGTCGGGGAGCATCGTGCGCTCGCCGTCGGAGTCGATGAGGATCACGATCGCGCCGGTCGTACCGTGGTGCTGCGCGCGCACGTCCACCCCCTCGGCGCGCAGCTGCTCGACCAGCCACCGACCGGCCGCGTCGTCGCCCACGCATCCGATGAACCGGCTCGGATGCCGGCGCGCGGCGAAGGCCGCCACGTTGGCCGCCGACCCGCCGCGGACGCGGAAGATGCGGGCGGGGTTGTCGGTGCCGCGGCGCAGCGGCCCGTCCGACCAGACCACGATGTCCTCGATGAGGTCGCCGACGACGGCAAGCATGGGCGCTCCTGTTCCGCGGCATCCCGGTCCGAAGCTCCACCCTACCCAGCCGAGGCCCCGTCATCGGGGCGTAACACGGCCCGCGTACACTCGCGCCATGCCCGTCTCCTACCGGATCCGCGCTGCGGTCGCCTCCGACGGCGCCTTCCTCGCGGACATGGCCGTGGAGGCGGCGAACTGGCGCCCGCAGGCGCCGCGCCCGAGGCCCCAGGTGCTCGCGGCGACGGAGCACGGCCGGTACGTCGCCGGCTGGATGCGGCCCGGCGACGCCGGGTTCGTGGCCGAGGACGATGCCGGAACCCCCATCGGCGCGGCGTGGTACCGGGTGTTCCCGCGCACCGACCCGGGGTTCGGCTACGTCGGTACGGCCGTGCCCGAGCTCATCATCGGAGTGCGCCCGATCTGGCGCGCTCACGGCGTCGGCCGCGCGCTCGTGCAGCGCATCTGCGCGCACGCGCGCGAGGCGGGGCACGCGCGCCTCAGCCTCAGCGTCGAGCGGGGCAACTTCGCCGCGAACCTCTATCGCGACGAGGGTTTCGCGCTCGTGCAGGCCGAGGGCGGGCGCGACACCATGGTCAAGCGGCTGCGCTGACCGGCGGAGGCGTTCGTCGCACCCGTCGGCGGCCCCGGCGTGTGTGACGAACGCGCGTCGATCCGGCCAGAACCGGCGGCCTGCGCCTACCGTTGAATGATGGCACGGAGCACCAGCACGCCCACGAACGCCCGCGGGGCCACCAAGGGCTCGACCTCGCGCGCCCGCACACCCGCGCCGGCGCCCAAGCGCTACGTCGGCGAGCCCGAGAAGCCGCCGGTGATCGTGCGCGCCTGGATGGGCCTGGCCCATGCCACCGGCGGCATGTTCCGCGCGTTCGGGCCTGAGGCGCTGGAGAAGGAGCAGCGTCGCGACGGCTTCCCGTTCCTGCTCGTGCTGTTCGCGATCGCCGGCGCGGTCGTGGAGTGGTTCCTCATCGGCACCGAGCTCGGCACGCTCATCAGCGCCTACACGGTCGGCGCGCTCATCGGCCGCGAGGCGTTCGTCCTCCCGGTGCTCCTCCTGATCCTCGCCGGATGGCTGTTCCGGCATCCGCCCTCGGTGCACGACAACGGGCGGCTCGGCATCGGCCTGGCCCTGTTCCTCGTCTCGATCGCCGGCATCTGCCACGTCGCCGTTGCCCGTCCGCAGCCGCGCGAGGGACTGCCCGCGCTGAGCGAGGCGGGGGGCCTGTTCGGCTGGATGGTCGGCGAGCCGCTCGCGATGCTCCTCACCGGCGCCGGCGCGAACGTCGTGCTGGGGCTCGTCGTGCTCCTGAGCGTGCTCATCATCACCAAGACCCCGCCGAACCGCATCGGACGGCGTCTGGGCGACCTGTACGCGTGGATGTTCGGGGCGGAGCGCCCGGTACGGGCCGACGAGACGCCGACCGTCGCGTTCTCGAAGGACGAGAAGGCGGATGCCGCCGACACCGACTCGCTGCCCTGGTGGCGGCGCAACAGGACCGGGCGCGAGGAGGAGCCGGACACCGGCCTCGGCTCCGAGGACCTCACCGCCGTGCTGCAGCCCAACGCGGCCGGCGGATTCGACCAGGCGGTCGCCGCCGCGGCATCCGACGCGCCGACCGAGATCATCGACCCGGCACTCCTGGCCGGTGTGCGCAAGGCAGGCCGCAAGGCCGACGTCGGCATCCGCGAGGACGCCGAGGAGGTCGTCGACGACGGCGTGCTGCCCGGCCTGTCCGGACTCGGCAGCGACCACGACGGCCGGCCCCCGCAGACGCCCTACCGGCTGCCGTCGGTGTCGGCCCTGGCCTCGGGCACGCCGCACAAGGCGCGCTCCGAGGCCAACGACCGCGTCGTGCAGGCCATCACCGGGGTGCTGGAGCAGTTCTCCGTCGACGCGCGGGTGACCGGCTTCTCGCGTGGGCCGACGGTCACGCAGTACGAGATCTCGCTCGGCCCGGGCGTCAAGGTCGAGCGCATCACGGCGCTGACCAACAACATCGCCTACGCGGTGGCCTCGAACGAGGTGCGCATCCTCGCCCCGATCCCCGGCAAGAGCGCGATCGGCGTGGAGATCCCCAACACCGACCGCGAGATCGTGACCCTCGGCGACGTGCTGCGCTCGCCGGCGGCCACCTCGTCGGTGCACCCCATGACGATCGGCGTCGGCAAGGACGTCGGCGGCGGCTACGTCGTGGCGAACCTCGCCAAGATGCCGCACCTGCTCGTGGCCGGCTCCACAGGGTCGGGCAAGTCGAGCTTCGTCAACTCGATGATCACGAGCCTGCTGATGCGCGCCAAGCCCAGCGAGGTGCGCATGGTGCTCATCGACCCCAAGCGCGTCGAGCTGACCAGCTATGCGGGCGTGCCGCACCTGATCACCCCCATCATCACGAACCCGAAGAAGGCGGCTGAGGCGCTGCAGTGGGTCGTGAAGGAGATGGACATGCGGTACGACGACCTCGCGTCGTTCGGGTTCCGCCACATCGACGACTTCAACCGCGCCGTCGTGGCGGGGGAGATCCAGCTGCCGGCCGGCAGCGAGCGCGTGCTCAAGCCCTACCCGTACCTGCTCGTGGTGGTCGACGAGCTCGCCGACCTCATGATGGTCGCCCCCCGCGACGTCGAGGACTCGATCGTCCGCATCACGCAGCTGGCCCGGGCCAGCGGCATCCATCTGGTGCTGGCCACCCAGCGCCCGTCGGTCGACGTCGTCACCGGCCTCATCAAGGCCAACGTGCCCTCGCGCCTCGCCTTCGCGGTGACCAGTGTGACCGACTCGCGCGTCATCCTCGACCAGCCTGGCGCCGACCGGCTGATCGGCCAGGGCGACGGGCTGTTCCTGCCGATGGGCGCCTCCAAGGCCATCCGCGTGCAGGGCGCGTGGGTCGCCGAGAGCGAGATCGAGAAGGTCGTCGCGCACGTCACGAAGCAGGCCCAGCCGCAGTACCGCGCCGACGTGGCCGCGGTGGTGGAGCGCAAGGAGATCGACGCCGACATCGGCGACGACCTCGAGCTGCTGCTGGCGGCGGCCGAGCAGATCGTCTCCACGCAGTTCGGGTCGACCTCGATGCTGCAGCGCAAGCTCCGTGTGGGCTTCGCCAAGGCCGGCCGGCTCATGGACCTGCTGGAGTCGCGCGAGATCGTCGGGCCGTCGGAGGGCTCGAAGGCCCGCGACGTGCTCGTCACTCCCGACCAGCTGCCGGCGGTGCTGGCCCGGCTCCGCGGCGAGGAGCCGCCGGACGCCGTGTCGGCGCAGTTCGAGGGCCACGAGGTCGTCGACGGCGACGAGGGCTCCGAGGATGCCTGGGGCCTGACCGGTCGTGAGTGACCGTCGGAGAGGAGCGCGACGGTGACGGTTCCTCGGCAGCTGCCCAACGCGATCACGATCGTGCGCATCCTGTGCGCCCCCGTGTTCCTGTGGATGCTGCTGGCCGACGGCGGCGCGGACGGGGCGCTGCGCTGGTGGGCGGCGGTGCTGTTCGTCGTGGCGATCGCCACCGACGGCATCGACGGATACCTCGCCCGCAAACACCACATCGTCACCGATCTCGGCAAGCTCCTCGACCCGATCGCCGACAAGGTGCTCACCGGCTTCGCCTTCGTGGGGCTGTCGATCCTCGACGAGCTGCCCTGGTGGGTCACGATCGTCGTGCTCGTGCGCGAGGTCGGGATCACGGTGCATCGCCTGATCGTCGCGAGCGACCACGTCGTCGCCGCGGCCTGGATGGGAAAGCTCAAGACCCTCGCGCAGGGCGTGGCGCTCTCGCTCGCGCTGCTGCCGCTGTGGACAGTCGCGGGGGAGTGGATCCACACCGTCAACACCGTGACCATGGCGATCGCGGTGGTGCTCACGATCGCGAGCGGCATCGACTACCTGGTCACAGCCCTGCGCGCACGCACCGGAGGCAAGGCATGAACGAGTACCCCGGCGACGACCTCGGCGGGCTCCCCGACGACCTCGAGTCCACGATCGTCTCGACGCGGTGCGTCCCCGACGCGGAACGGCTCGTCGCCCGGCTGGGCGAGCTCGGCTGGTCGATCGCGATCGCCGAGTCGCTCACCGGCGGACTCGTCGCGGCCGCCCTGGTGGCCGTCCCCGGGGCGTCGGAGGTCGTGCGCGGCGGCGTGGTCGCGTACGCGACCGACGTGAAGGAGAGCGTGCTGGGTGTGGATGCCGCGCTGCTCGACGCCCACGGGGCGGTGCATCCCCGCGTGGCGCGGCAGATGGCGGACGGCGCGCGCCGCGTGCTCGGGCACGAGGGCAGGCCGGCCCAGGTCGGGGTCGCCACGACCGGCATCGCCGGGCCCGACTCGCCGGACGGACAGCCTGTGGGCACCGTGCACATCGCCGTGTCCACGCCGCTCGGATCGAGGGCCGAGTCGTTGCTGCTCGGCGGCGATCGCGAGGCCATCCGCACGGCGACCGTCGCCCGCGCGCTGCGGCTCGTGCTCGACGCGCTGTGACGGGAATAGCCCGCGTTACCCCTCGGTTACGTCTCAGCGACAACCCGCCGTTCGCCCGGACGGAGGAGCTAGGCTGGCACCGAAGGTGCTGTACTGTAGTCCACCCGGACAGATGGTGACGGGCGAAAGGGAGGAGGTCCGACATGATCCTGGTACGTGAGGAGATCGGCGACGTGCTGCGCGACCTCCGCCTGCAGAAGGGCCACACCCTGCGTCAGGTGGCTGGACGCGCCAGCGTCGCCCTCGGCTACCTCAGCGAGGTCGAGCGGGGCCAGAAGGAGGCCTCCAGCGAGATCCTCGCGGCCGTCGCCGATGCGCTCGACGTGCCGATCTCGACGATCATGCGCGAAGTGGGCGACCGGATCTCGGTGCTCGAGGGTCTGCAGGTCTTCCCCGACGTGGTGCCGGACGACCTCGCCGGACTCGACGACGACTTCGTCCTGCCCGAGCCCTCGCTGCACTGACGCGGCATGCGGCGCAGCGAGTTCGATCGCGCCGTGGCGGCCGAGTTCGGTCCGCGCGCGGCCGCCCTGCTGAGCGACCTGGTGCTCGACGACGTCGGGCGGCGCACAGCGTCGGAAGCGCTCGCCGCCGGCGTTCCCCCGCGCGAGGTGTGGCTGGCGCTGTGCGCCGCGACCGACGTGCCCGACGAGCGTCGGCACGGTGCGGGCCGGATCGAACCGCGTTCCTGAGCCGATCGGTCGTTCGCGGCGTGTCGTCGAAGATCCGTTCGATGCGAGTCGTAGGCTCCTCCACAAGCGGTGCCCTGGAGAATCTGTCCACGGATGCGCGAGAGCGACCGGCCGATGTCGGAGGCCCTCCGTAGCGTGGACGACGTCATCAGACACCACACGCCTTGTCGCAGCATCCATCCGATCCCCGGGGGGAGCGCGACAGCCTACAGGCGGCGGAACACGAGCAAGAAGGAGCACGTCATGCCCTCACCCGCTGATCGCGAGAAGGCCCTCGAGTCGGCCCTCGCCCAGATCGACCGGCAGTTCGGGAAAGGCTCGGTCATGCGACTGGGCAGCGACGAGCGCGCCCCGGTCGAGGTCATCCCCACCGGTTCGATCGCCCTCGACGTCGCCCTCGGCGTGGGCGGGCTGCCGCGGGGACGGATCGTCGAGATCTACGGACCGGAGTCCTCCGGGAAGACGACCCTCACGCTGCACGCGATCGCCAACGTTCAGCGCGCGGGCGGCATCGCCGCCTTCATCGATGCCGAGCACGCGCTCGACCCCGACTACGCGCAGAAGCTCGGCGTCGACATCGACTCCCTGCTGGTGTCGCAGCCCGACACGGGGGAGCAGGCGCTGGAGATCGCCGATATGCTCATCCGCTCCGGCGCGATCAACCTCGTGGTCATCGACTCGGTCGCGGCCCTCGTGCCCAAGGCCGAGATCGAGGGCGAGATGGGCGACTCGCACGTGGGCCTGCAGGCGCGTCTCATGTCGCAGGCGCTGCGCAAGCTCACCGGCGGGCTCAACCAGACCAAGACGACCGCCATCTTCATCAACCAGCTGCGCGAGAAGATCGGCGTGTTCTTCGGGTCGCCCGAGACGACCGCGGGCGGAAAGGCGCTGAAGTTCTATGCGTCGGTGCGACTCGACATCCGCCGCATCGAGACCCTGAAGGACGGGACGGATGCCGTGGGCAACCGCACGCGCGTCAAGGTCGTGAAGAACAAGATGGCACCGCCGTTCAAGCAGGCCGAATTCGACATCCTGTACGGCGTGGGCATCTCCCGCGAGGGCAGCCTCATCGACTTCGGCGTGGAGCACGGCATCGTCACGAAGTCCGGCTCCTGGTACACGTACGACGGCGAGCAGCTCGGGCAGGGCAAGGAGAACGCCCGCAACTTCCTCATCAAGAACGAGGACGTCGCCGCCGGCATCGAGTCGAAGATCAAAGCCAAGCTCGGCCTCGGCCCGCGGGTCGAGGAGTCGGTGAGCGACGAGCTGGCCGCGCGCCGGCCGGCCTGATCGTGGTCGCGGAGCACGGGGGCCGGTCCCACCGGCTGGCCCCCGTCATCCCCCTGTTCGACGACCGCTCGGGTGCGGTGCCCGGGGCGACGGCGCCCGAGCCCGCGTGGCGCTCCACGTGGGACGGGGAGGACGACTACGACGATTTCTTCGAGGACGGCGGCTACGAGGACGACGGCTACGACGCGTGCGGCGCGATCGAGCGCGAGCTCGCTGAGACCGCCCTGCTCAAGCGCCTGCGCACCCGGCAGCTCTCGATCGCCGAGGCTCGCGCCGTGGTGGCCGAGCGCGACCTGTCTTCCGGCGACGTCGAGGGAGTGCTGGATGCGTTCGGCCGGCGCGGCTACCTCGACGATGCCCGGCTCGCCGAGCAGCTCATCCACACGGCGACCGACCGCCGCGGTCAGGGGCGCCGTGCGATCGCGCAGACGCTGCTCAGGCGCGGCATCCCGCGCGAGGTCGCCGATGCCGCGCTTGCCGCTCTCCCCGACGACGACGCCGAGCGGGCCCTCGAGTTCGCGCGGGGCAAGGCGCGCAGCATGGCGAACCTCGATCGCCAGACGGCCGAGCGGCGCCTGGTGGGGCAGCTCGCCCGCCGCGGCTACGGCTCCGTCGCGCTGTCGGTCGCCCGGCAGGCGCTCGATGAGCAGGCGGGAGGACGCGTGCGGTTCGAGTGATCACTCGACCGTGAGCACGAGCTTCCCGGTCGTGCGGCCGGTCTCGCCGGCCCGGTGGGCGTCGGCGGCGCGCGCGAGCGGGAATGTCTGGGCGACGATCGCGCGCAGCGACTCTGTCTCGACGAGGTCGGCGATCGCCTGCATGCCCGCGTGATCGGCCTCGACGAGCATGAGCCTGGTGTCGACCTCTCGCGCAGCCGCCTGCGCGGCGAGCCCCTCGGCGGCGCGCGGGATCAGCGACACGAGGGTCCCGCCGGGGCGGAGCGTGCGCAGGGAACGCAGCTGGTAGTCGCCGCCGATCGTGTCCAGCACGACGTCGACACCGTGCACGGCCTCGGCGAAGTCCGCGCTCCGGTAGTCGATCAGCTCGTCTGCCCCGAGCCCGCGGACAAGCTCGTGCTTCTGTGCGCTCGCGGTGCCGATGACGTAGGCCCCGCGCGCGCGGGCGAGCTGCACCGCGAGGTGACCGACCCCGCCGGCGGCGGCGTGGATGAGCACCCGGTCGCCGGGGCCGACGTGAGCGGTGTCGACGAGCGCCTGCCACGCCGTGAGCGCGGCCAGCGGCAGAGCTCCGGCCTGCACATGGTCGATCGCCGCAGGCTTGCGCACGAAAGCCCGCGCCGGACCCACGGCGAACTCCGCGTGGGCACCGACGCCGTGCGGGTAGGGCAGCATCCCGAACACCTCGTCGCCGGGCCGGAACAGCGTCACGCCCCGCCCGACGCGCTCCACGACGCCGGAGACGTCCCAGCCCAGCACGAACGGCGGTCGGCCCAGGAACCCGGGCCCGGCCCGGTGCTTCCAGTCCGTCGGGTTGACCCCGGCCGCCCGCACGCGCACGAGCAGCTGGCCGACCCCGGGAAGCGGTCGCGGCACGACGACCTCGTGCAGCACCTCGGGGCCGCCGTACTCCTCCTGCCGGATGGCGCGCATCGTCGGCCCGCCGGTGCCGCCCTGCTCATCGCTCACACGTCCATCGTTCCCGGCTCGCGCCGTGCGGGGCAAGTGCGGCGCGTGGCTCTCATGGGACCTCCCGGCGACTCCCTCTCACGGTAGCGGGAGCGCGTCCAGGCGCGCCTCGTAGAATGGCGGCATCATGTCGAGCCCTTCCGCCGCGCCGACCGTCATCGCCCCCTCGTCCGCCGCAGTGACGGCCGACGGCCGCGCGCGCACGTACGAGGTGCGCACCTTCGGCTGCCAGATGAACGTGCACGACTCCGAGCGGCTGTCGGGATCGCTGGAGAGTGCCGGCTACATCCGCGCCGATGCCGGTGCCGAGGCCGACGTCGTCGTCATCAACACGTGCGCGGTGCGCGACAACGCCGCGGGCAAGCTGTACGGCACGCTCGGGCACCTGAAGTCCCGCAAGGATCAGCACGAGGGCATGCAGATCGCCGTGGGCGGATGCCTCGCCCAGATGGACAAGGACGCCGTGCAGCGGAAGGCCCCCTGGGTCGACGTCGTCTTCGGCACGCACAACATGGGGTCGCTGCCGTCGCTGCTGGAGCGCGCGCGCCACAACGGCGAGGCCGAGCTGGAGATCCTCGAATCCCTCGAGGTGTTCCCCTCGACCCTCCCCACCAAGCGCGACGCGGTCCACAGCGGCTGGGTGTCGATCTCGGTCGGCTGCAACAACACGTGCACGTTCTGCATCGTGCCCTCGCTGCGCGGCAAGGAGAAGGACCGCCGACCCGGCGACATCCTCAGCGAGATCCGGCTGCTCGTCGACGACGGCGCCATCGAGGTGACCCTGCTCGGCCAGAACGTGAACAGCTACGGCGTGGAGTTCGGCGACCGCCAGGCGTTCGCGAAGCTGCTGCGCGCGGCGGGGGAGATCGAGGGCCTCGAGCGCATCCGGTTCACCTCGCCCCACCCGGCGGCGTTCACCGACGACGTCATCGACGCGATGGCCGAGACGCCCGCCGTCATGCCGCAGCTGCACATGCCGCTGCAGTCCGGGTCGGACCGCGTCCTGCGCGCGATGCGGCGGTCGTACCGCAGTGAGAGGTTCCTCGGCATCCTGGATCGCGTGCGTGCGAAGATCCCGCACGCGGCGATCTCGACCGACATCATCGTGGGCTTCCCGGGTGAGACCGACGCCGACTTCGAGGACACTCTGCGCGTGGTCGAGCAGGCGCGGTTCGCGAGCGCGTTCACCTTCCAGTACTCGATCCGGGCGGGGACCCCCGCCGCGACCATGCCCGACCAGGTGCCCAAAGCCGTCGTGCAGGAGCGCTACGAGCGCCTCGTGGCGCTGCAGGAGCGCATCTCGCTGGAGGAGAACCAGCGCCAGCTCGGCCGGTCGCTTCAGGTGCTGGTGTCCACCGGCGAGGGCAAGAAGGATGCGGCGACCCACCGGCTGACCGGCCGCGCGGAGGACAACCGGCTCGTGCACTTCGAGGTGGGCCCGGACGTGCCGCGTCCCGGCGACGTGGTGTCGGTGGTCGTGACGCACGTGGCCCCGTTCCACCTGCTGGCCGACGCGCCCACGCGCATCCGCCGCACCCGTGCCGGCGACGCGTGGGATCGCGCGCAGGGCGCTTCGTGCGGCATCCCGTCCTCGCCGGGCGCGCCGGGCGCCTCGCGTGCTCCGGGCGCCCCTGGCGCCTCGGGCGCCCCGGGCGCTCCGGGTTCCCCGCGCCCGGTGTCCCTGGGCCTCCCCACGCTCCGCCTCGGTCGTTGACCAGACCTCGCCCCGCCCGCCCCTCCCGCATGATAGCGACACCTTCCTGCTTCGGCCCACAGGAATATGTGGCGCCAAAGCAGGGAACTGGCGCCAAAGCGGTGGGGAGCAACTCATGACGCGGCTGTGGGCGATCGTCGGGGCGACCGGCACCGGCAAGACGGCGCTGTCGCTCGAGCTCGCTGAGGAGCTGCGCGCGCGCGGGCGGGATGCCGAGATCGTCGGCGCCGACGCGATGCAGCTGTACCGAGGCATGGACATCGGGACGGCCAAGCTTCCGCTGGCCGAGCGCCGCGGCATCCCGCACCACCTTCTCGACGTGCTCGAGGTCACCGACGAGGCGGCCGTCGCGTGGTACCAGGATGCCGCGCGCACCGCGATCGCGCAGATCCATGCGCGCGGCGCCGACGCGATCCTCGTGGGCGGGTCGGGGCTGTACGTGTCGAGCGTGGTGTTCGACTTCCGCTTCCCGCCGCACGACGACGCGTTGCGGGCCCGGCTGGAGTCGGAGCTGGAGCGCGACGGGGCGGGTGCGCTGTTCGCGCGGCTGCGTGAGCTCGATCCGGCGACCGCGGCCAGGATCGACGCACGTAACGGGCGGCGCGTCGTGCGCGCCCTGGAGGTCGTGCTGCAGGGCGAGGCGACGCACGGTGCGGCGCTCCCCGACGAGCCGAGGCTGTGGCACGAGCCGACGACGCTGGTGGGGGTCCACGTCGATCGCGCCGAGCTCGTGGAGCGCCTCGACCGGCGGATCGAGGGCATGTGGCGCGCGGGACTCCTCGACGAGGTCGCCGTCCTGCGCGAGCGGGGGCTGGAGCAGGGGGTGACCGCGCGGCGCGCGATCGGTTACGCGCAGGCGCTTGCGCAGCTGGACGGCGACCTCGGCGAACACGAGGCGATCGCGCAGGCGCAGGCCCTGACGCGCCGCTACGCCCGGCGACAGGTCTCGTGGTTCCGCCGCTACCCCGACCTGCGCTGGATCGCCCCCGGAACGCCGGCAGCCGCGCTCGTCGATCCAGCCTGAGGTCCCTGCTGCGCCGCCGCGCCGGGCATGGTCCCCGTCCATCCCGGTCATGCCCGCCGATCCTCGTCCCGCTTACAGGGCGAAACGGCCCTTTCCGGCTCCTCGGGCTCGGTTCAGGTCGATCGGCCCTGTAAGCGGGACGGCGGGGCCCGGAACTCGGGGCGCCTGTGGCCGGGACCTCGGGGGCCGGCGGTACCCACCGCCTAGACTGAGGGGATGCCGCTGACCCTCCCTTTCACCAAAGGCCACGGAACCGGCAACGACTTCGTGATCGTCCCCGACCCCGAGGGCGCGGTCCACCTCTCCGACAGCCAGGTCGCGGCCCTGTGCGACCGCCGGTTCGGGATCGGCGCGGACGGGATCCTGCGCGTGGTGCGCTCGGCCGCGCTGCCGGAGGGCGCGGCCACCCCCGATGCCGAATGGTTCATGGACTACCGCAACGCGGACGGCTCGGCGGCCGAGATGTGCGGCAACGGGATCCGCGTGTTCGCCCGCTACCTGCTCGACGCGGGGCTGGCGACCCTCCCCGAGGGCGCGACCCTGCCGATCGGCACGCGCAACGGCACGCTGGGCGTCACCCGCAGCCCGCTTGGCTTCGAGGTCGATCTCGGCCCGTTCCGCATCGACGAGACCGAGACGCTCGTGCGCGCCCGAGGACTCGGCGTGGCGCTCCCGGGCCTGGGCGTCGACGTGGGGAACCCGCACGTGGTCGTCGCGCTCCCGAGCGACGACCGCTTGGACGGACTCGACCTCACCGTGGAGCCCGTGATGGAGCCTGCCCCCGCCGCCGGCGCGAACATCGAGTTCGTCGTCCCCGCCGACCCGCTCGTCACGGCGGGGGTCGGAGGCATCCGCATGCGTGTGTTCGAACGCGGCGTCGGCGAGACCCTCAGCTGCGGCACCGGCGTCGCCGCCGCCGCGCTCGCCGTGCGCCACTGGGCCGGTCCGGCCGCGCCGGAGCGCTGGAGCATCGAGGTCCCGGGCGGAACGCTGGGCGTGCGCACCGTCGGCGACCGCGTGCTGCTGTCCGGGCCCGCGGCGCTCGTCTTCTCCGGGCAGGTCGCGCTGGCCTGAGCGGGCGTCAGACCACGTCGACCGCGTCGGTGCGGGGCGTGCCGTGCCGACGGACCCGCAGCACCCGGAATCCGCGCGCGGTCGCGGCCCGGCTCACGCTGTAGCCGCTGTGGAACGTCGCGGCGAGCCAGCGCTGGAGCGAGTCGGCGCCGAGGTTGCGCTGCACCACGAACCACGCGTCGGACCGCTCGTCGAGCCGCGGGATCCACCTCTCCAGCAGGCCGTGCAGCTCGTGCTTGCCGACCCGGATGGGTGGGTTCGAGCGGATGCCACGGAACACGACGTCATCGGGGACGTCGTCGGGCAGCGCGGCGGTGACGTTGGGCAGGCCGAGCTCCTCCGCGTTTCGGCGCACGAGGTCGAGTGCCCGCTCGTTGACATCGACGGCCCACACGGTCGCGTGCGGGGAGTCGAACGCGATCGACAGCGCGATGGGCCCCCAGCCGCACCCGAGATCGAGCAGGTTGCCCCCCGGCGGAGGGGCCGGCGTATTGGCCAGGAGCACCCCGGTGCCGGCGTCGATGTGGGCGGGGCTGAAGACCCCGCCCGCGGTCGTGACCTCTACCGGACGGCCCGCGAGGGTCACCTGGATGCGACGGAGGTTCTCGGCACTGGACGGAGACGCGCTGAAGTAATGCTCGCTCCCCATGGAGTGAGCGTAGCGGAGCCGCACGCCCCTGCGGGAGGCTAGACTGGCGGGCTGACCGGAAGGACCCCATGACCGACACCACCACCAGCGCCGACGAGACGCCGGTCGACCCGGTCGATCGCGTGCTGGCGCGCGCCCAGGCGGGCTCCGGCGCGCGGGTGAGCACGTTCACGGAGCGGGGCGACGACGGTGCGCTCGGGGCAGCGCAGGCGCTGCAGGACGCGTCGACGGTGTCGTACGGCGACGACGGCGAGCAGTGGGATCGCGAGGAGCGGGCGGCCCTCCGCCGCGTCCCCGGTCTGTCCACGGAGCTCGAGGACGTCACCGAGGTCGAGTACCGCCAGCTGCGCTTGGAGAACGTCGTGCTCGTCGGCGTGTATCCGCAGGGCGCGCAGGAGGATGCCGAGAACTCCCTCCGCGAGCTCGCCGCGCTCGCCGAGACCGCCGGCGCGGTCGTCCTCGACGGGGTGCTGCAGCGCCGCCCGCATCCCGATCCGGCCACCTACATCGGCCGGGGCAAGGCCGCCGAGCTGCACGATCTCGTGGCCGCGCTCGGCGCCGATACGGTGATCGCCGACACGGAGCTCGCCGCCAGCCAGCGCCGCGCGCTGGAGGACGTCGTCAAGGTCAAGGTGATCGACCGCACGACGGTGATCCTCGACATCTTCAGCCAGCACGCGAAGAGCCGCGAGGGCAAGGCGCAGGTCGAGCTCGCCCAGCTCGAGTACCTGCTGCCGCGCCTGCGCGGCTGGGGCGAGTCGATGAGCCGCCAGGCCGGCGGCCAGGTCGGTGCGGGCGGTGCGGGCATGGGTTCGCGCGGACCGGGTGAGACCAAGATCGAGCTCGACCGCCGCCGCATCCGTACCCGCATGGCCCAGCTGCGCCGGCAGCTGCGCGACTTCGCGCCCGCGCGCGAGGCCAAGCGCGCCGAGCGCAAGCGCAACACCGTGCCGTCGGTCGCGATCGCCGGCTACACGAACGCGGGCAAGTCGTCGCTGCTGAACCGCCTGACGAGCGCGGGCGTGCTGGTCGAGAACGCGCTGTTCGCGACGCTGGATGCCACGGTGCGTCGCTCCGAGGCATCCGATGGCCGCGTCTACACGCTCACCGACACGGTCGGGTTCGTGCGCAATCTGCCGCACCAGCTCGTCGAGGCGTTCCGGTCGACGCTGGAGGAGGTCGCCGACGCCGACGTGATCCTGCATGTCGTGGATGCCGGTCACCCCGATCCCGCCGCGCAGCTGCAGACCGTCCGCGACGTGCTCGGCGACGTGGGGGCGCGCTCGACGCGCGAGCTGGTGGTGTTCAACAAGGCCGACCTCGTGGACGAGGGCGCCCGGCTGGTGCTGCGCGGACTCGAACCGGACGCGTACTTCGTGTCGTCGCGCACCGGCGAGGGGATCCCCGAGCTGCGCGCGGCGATCGAGGCGGCGCTGCCGCTGCCGGCCGTCGAGGTGCGGGCGCTCGTGCCCTATCACCGTGGCGACCTCGTCTCGGCGGTGCACTCGACCGGCCTGATCGTCTCGACCGAGCACGAGGAGGGCGGCACCGCCGTGCACGCGCACGTGTCCGAGCGGCTCGCCGCCGACCTCGCCCCCTTCTCCCGCTGACCTCCCGCCCTCGCTTCCTGTTGGCGACGCCTTCCTGCGATGGCGCCAGCTTCCTGGATGGCGCCAGCTTCCTGTTGGCGACGCCTTCCTGGGATGGCGCCAGCTTCCTGCGATGGCGCCACATATTCGTAGAGGCCGAAGCAGGAAACTGTAGCCGAAGCGGCCGGAGGTGGCGGGAAGGGCCCGTGGGCGTGGTCCAGGGACCGGGACCCTTCGAGTGGAACCGACGTCAGGACAGGGCGAGGGGCGGGATGCCGGGGGTGTCGAACCCGAACACCTGACCGAGGAACGCCAGCTCCTTCTCCATCGCGTCGACCACCGTCTCGGCCTTGCGGAAGCCGTGGCCCTCGCCGGGATACAGCACGTACGCGTGCGGGATGCCGCGCCCGACGAGCGCTGCGCGGATCGCCTCGGCCTGCGCGGGCGGCACGACCTCGTCCTCGTCGCCCTGCAGGAGCAGCACCGGCACGCGGAACCGGTCGGCGTGCGAGAGGGGAGACCGCTCCAGGTACACCTCCTCGGCCTCCGGCAGCGGGCCGATGAGACCGTCGAGGTAGCGCGCCTCGAAGTCGTGCGTGTCGGCGGCGAGCGTGCGGGCGTCGCCGACGCCGTAGCGCGAGATCCCTGCCCCGAACACGTCGGTGCGCACGAGCGCCGCGAGCACCGTCCAGCCGCCCGCCGAGCCCCCGGCGATCGCGAGGCGTGCGGCATCCGCCCTGCCCTCCGCGGCGAGCCCTGCTGCCGCCGCAGCGACGTCGTCGACGTCCACGACGCCCCACTGGCCGCGCAGCCGCTCGCGGTACGCGCGGCCGTAGCCGGTGGAGCCGCCGTAGTTGACCTCGAGCACGCCGATGCCGCGGCTGGTGAGGAAGGCGATCCTGCTGTCGGCGACGCCGCCGACGTGCGAGGTCGGCCCGCCGTGCACGAACACGACGTACGGCGGGAGCTCGCCCGCCGGGGCGACGGCCCCGGGGTTGGTCGGCGGATGGTCGAACGCGTGCACGTCGCCGTGCGGGCCGGGGTAGGTGGCGGCTCGGGCCCGCGGCATCCACTCGTCCGCGATCGCCGGTTCGCCGCCGGTCACGAGGACTGCCGTGGCCGCGTCGGCGTCGACAAGCCAGACGCCCGCGCCACCCGGCGCCATGCCTGACACGAGTACGCGGGCACCTGCGGCGTCCTCGATCAGCACGCGCGCGGTCGCCGGGAGCGGGAGTGCCGATGTCGCTCCGTCAGCGCCGATCATCACGAGCTCGTCGCTGCCGTTCGTGCGGACCGCGACGAGGCGGTCGCCGCTGACGGGAGCGAACCAGCGCGAGCCGAGCACCCAGAGCGGGCCGCCGGTGTCGGCGTCCGCGGGGGCGAGCGCTGCGGCATCCCGCCTTCCCCGGATCGACCACAGGTTCCAGCGTCCGGTCGGCTCGTCCAGGAAGAGGAGCTCGTCCTCGCCGCGCCACACCGGCTGCAGCGCAGCGGTGTCGCCCGAGGTCAACGAACGCCAGGACGAGACCGTGCCTCCGGCGATGTCGCCCACGCGGAGCTCGGTGCGGTCCCACGGCATGTCCGGGTGGTTCCACGCCACCCACGCGAGGCGCCGGCCGCCGGGGGACAGCGCGGGCTGCGCGACGAAGTCGCTGCCCTCCGCGAGGGTCGTCACGCCCGACCCGTCCGTGGCGATCGAGACGATCGCGCGGCGCGGGACGCGTTCGTCGCCGTGCACCTCGCGCACCGCGAGCAGCGTGCCCTCCTGCCACGACAGGCCGCCGAACCGGGCGGCAGGGTCGTCCGGCGTCAGGGCGACGGGGTCGTCGCCCTCGTAGAGCGCCCACACCCGCTGGTCGGTCTTCTCCACGAAGAAGAGCCGGCCCTCGGGATCGGCGGTCCAGGAGCCGCCGCCGTATTCGTGCACGCGCGATCGCGCGTTCCAGGGCGCCGGGAGAACATCGATCACAGCGCCGGATGCCGCGCGCCGCCGCACCGCGGTCCGGCCGCCCTCCTCGGGGACGCCCTCCCCCCACCAGACGTCGTCGCCGACGAAGCGCGCGCCCTCGAACCGCGGGGAGGAGGCGCACGCCCAGGGGGCGGTCAGCGGTGAGGGCCAGGAGCCGTACGGAATCGGTGCGGTCGGGGCGGATGCCATCACCCCACGCTACGCGCACTGAAACATCCCGTCACACGACTGCCGCCCGTCCGGGGCGCGGACGTAGTGTGGTCGCATCGTCGCCCGGTCGCCCCGGGCGCGCCCGGCGCCTGCCGGGCAGGAGCGACAGCCGAGCCCGGCACCCGCCCGCGATGCCAGTGCCGTCGTGCACGGGTGCGCGGCCGTCGGCCCGCCCCGCGCACCTGACCCGAGAGCCCGTACATGCCGGAGGAGAACGCGAGCAGCGCGGGGGTCGTCCCGTTCTCGTTCGAGCTGTATCCGCCGCGCTCGACCGACCGGCTGCCGCAGCTGCACGAGACGATCCGCCGCCTCGCCGAGGTGGCGCCGCGCTTCATCTCGGTCACCTACGGCGCCGGCGGCTCCACCGGCGGCCGCTCGCTCGAAGTGCTGCGCCACATCAGGGCGACGACCGCGGTCGAGCCGCTCGCGCACCTCACCTGCGTCGGCAACACGTACGCCGGTGCCGCTGCGCTCATCCGCGAGTTCCTGGATGCCGGCATCACGAGCTTCCTGGCCCTGCGCGGCGACCCGCCCGCCGGCGTCGACGAGGACGAGCCGTTCCTGGGCGACCTGGAGAGCGCCGCACAGCTGGTGCAGCTGATCGACCGCGTGCAGGCCGAGCGCGCCCCCTACACGGAGGCGAGCATCCCGGGGCTGCCGGGTGCGGCGCGCGTCGAGCCACGCCGTCACGTGCAGGTCGCGGTCGCCGCATTCCCCAACGGGCATCCGCGCTCGAGGCACTCGTCCGAGCACCTCGACGCGCTGCTGGCCAAGCAGGCGGCGGGGGCGACGCTGGCGATCACGCAGCTGTTCTTCCACGCCGACGTCTACCTCGCGTTCGTGGATCGGGCGCGTGCGGCGGGCGTGACCATTCCGATCCTTCCCGGCATCATGCCCATCACCTCCCGGGCCCGGCTGCCGCGCGTCCTGGAGCTGACCGGCGAGTCCCTCCCCGCCGAGCTGGCGGTCGCCCTCGACGTGGAGCCGACCCCGGAGGGCCAGCGCGAGGTGGGCATCGCCCACGCCGCCCGCCTCGCTCGCGACGTCGTCGCCGGCGGTGCGCCCGGCGTGCACCTCTACGCCTTCAACAACCACGACACGGTTCTCGCGACGCTTCGCGAGGCCGGCATCCTCATCCCGCAGAAGGAGAACGCACGATGACCGTCTCGACCCCCGCCTTCCCCGCCGGCACCATTCTCGGCTACCCGCGCATCGGACGCCGCCGCGAGCTCAAGCGCGCCGTCGAGGCGCACTGGGCCGGACGGCTCGACGAGGCGGCGCTCGAAGAGGCCGCTGCGAGCCTGCGCGCCGCCACGCGCGAGCGGCTCGCCGAACTGGGTCTCGGCCGCGACGACTCGTCGATTCCGGAGTCGTTCTCGTACTACGACCAGGTGCTCGACACCGCCGTCGCGGTCGGGGCTCTGCCGGAGCGCTTCGAGCGGCTGCGGAACCCGGACGGCTCCATTCCGCTGTCGGCATATTTCACGGCCGCGCGCGGCGAGGGCGAGGACGCCCCGCTGGAGATGACCAAGTGGTTCGACACGAACTACCACTACCTGGTGCCCGAGATCGGCCCCGAGACGGTGTTCTCGCCGGCGAGCGACCGTTTCGCGGCGCAGGTCGCCGAGGCGAGGGCGCAGGGCTTCACGACCCGGCCCGTGGTCGTCGGCCCGGTGACCCTCCTCGCGCTGTCGAAGGCCACGGACGGTGCCCCGGACGGCTTCTCGCCGCTCGGCCGGCTGGACGACGTGCTGCCGGTGTACGTCGAGCTGCTCGCGGCGCTGCGGGCCGCGGGCGCCGAGTGGGTGCAGCTGGACGAGTCGGCGCTCGTGAGCCAGTCGCTCGGCCACGACGACGCGGAGCTGGCCGCGGCGGCCGAGCGCGCGTACGCGGTGCTGTCGGCGGCGCCCGAGCGCCCCGCGATCCTCGTGGCCGCCGGCTACGCGCAGCTCTCGGCGGAAGCCTGGCGCGTGCTCGCCGCCTCCGGCGTCGAGGCCATCGCCATCGACCTGGCCCGCGGTTCGGTGCCGACAGCGACGGCGGGCCTTGACACCAAGACGCTCGTCGGCGGCGTGATCGACGGCCGCAACATCTGGCGCGGCGACCTCGCCGCCGCGTGGGCGAGGCTCGAGGCGCTGCGAGAGCTGGGTGCGGCGGCGGTGGCCGCGGGAACCTCGACCTCGCTGCAGCACGTGCCGCACGACGTGGCCGACGAGCCCGACCTCGACCCCCGGCTGGTCTCGTGGCTCGCGTTCGCCGACCAGAAGACGCAGCAGGTGGTCACTCTCGCTCGCGGCCTCGCAGCCGGCGCCGACGCGATCGCCGACGAGGTGGCCGCGGCATCCGCCGCCCTCGCCGACCGCCGGAGCGCCCCCGGCGTGCGCGACGGCGCGGTGCGGGAGCGCGCGGCGGCCCTCACCGCGTCGGACTTCGACCGCGGCGACTACGACGCGCGCGTGGCGGCGCAGGATGCCGCGCTGCACCTGCCGGTGCTTCCCACCACCACGATCGGCTCGTTCCCGCAGACCGGCGACATCCGCCGTGCCCGCGCGCGTCACGGCAGGGGAGAGCTCACCACCGACGAGTACGAGGGGTTCCTGCGCGACGAGATCCACCGCGTCATCGACCTGCAGGAGGAGCTCGGCCTCGATGTCCTCGTGCACGGAGAGCCCGAGCGCAACGACATGGTGCAGTACTTCGCCGAGAACCTCGACGGATTCGCCGTGACGGTCAACGGCTGGGTGCAGTCCTACGGCTCGCGTGCGACGCGCCCGTCGATCCTGTGGGGCGACGTCTCGCGGCCCGCGCCGATCACGGTCGCCTGGTCGACGTACGCGCAGTCCCTCACCGACAAGCCGGTCAAGGGCATGCTCACCGGCCCTGTGACGATCCTCGCGTGGTCGTTCGTGCGCGACGACCAGCCGCTGGGCGAGACCGCGAACCAGGTCGCGCTGGCCCTGCGCGACGAGATCGCCGACCTGGAGTCCGCCGGCATCGGCGTCATCCAGGTGGACGAGCCCGCGCTGCGCGAGCTCCTGCCGCTCAAGCGCGCCGACCAGCCCGCGTACCTGGAGTGGTCGGTCGGGTCGTTCCGCCTCGCGACGGCGGGGGCCGCCGACCGGACGCAGGTGCACACGCACCTGTGCTACTCGGAGTTCGACGTCGTGATCGACGCGATCGCGGCGCTGGATGCCGACGTCACCTCGATCGAGGCGGCCCGCAGCCGCGGAGAGGTCATCGGGGACATCGCGTCGTCGGGCTTCTCGCATGGCGTGGGCCCGGGCGTCTACGACATCCACTCGCCGCGCGTGCCGTCGGTCGACGAGGTCGCTGAACTCCTCGACCGCGCCGCCACCGAGCTGCCGCTGCGCCAGGTCTGGGTCAATCCCGACTGCGGGCTGAAGACGCGCGGCTACGACGAGACCGTGGCGTCCCTGCGAAACATCATCGAGGCGACGAAGACGATCCGCGAGAAGGTCTCCGCCTAGCGCGGCCGGGCCGCGTCACACGGCGCGCAGGACCGCGACGACCTTGCCGAGCACGGTGGCCTCGTCGCCCAGGATCGGCTCGAACGCGCTGTTGCGCGGCAGCAGCCACGTGTGGCCGTCGCGCTGACGGAAGGTCTTGACGGTCGCCTCGCCGTCGAGCATGGCCGCGACGATGTCGCCGTTGTCCGCGGTCGACTGCGCGCGCACGACGACCCAGTCGCCGTCGCAGATGGCGGCGTCGATCATCGACTCGCCGCTGACCTTGAGCATGAACAGGTCGCCCTTGCCGACCAGGCGCCGGGGGAGCGGGAAGACCTCCTCGACCTGCTGGTCGGCGGTGATGGGCACGCCCGCGGCGATACGGCCCACGAGCGGGACCAGGGCGGCGTCGCCCAGGGACGGGTGGACCTCGTCGGGGTTCTCCGCGGCGCTGCCGGGCAGGTCGATCAGCACCTCCATCGCGCGCGTCTTGCCCGCGTCGCGGCGGAGGTAGCCGCTGAGCTCGAGCTGGTTGAGCTGGTGCGTGACGCTGGAGAGCGACTTCAGCCCGACGGCGTCGCCGATCTCGCGCATGCTCGGCGGATAGCCGTGCCGGGCGATCGATCGCTGGATCACCTCGAGGATCGCGAGCTGCTTGTCGCTCAGGCTCTTGCGCCGCCGGGTGCGGGGCTTCTCGCTCATGGTCGTTCTCCTTCTCTTCCTCGCGGAAGGGGTCGATCTTCGAATGTCGGAGGTCGGTGGTGAGGTGTCCTCATCGAAACGGTATCCGTTCCCGGATGCCGTGGGGTGGAAGCGGGCGCGTGTCGCCTTCGATTCATCTCCTATTCGATCGCCTCTTGACAGTCTACGAGATCGAAGATAGCTTCGGAAACGAGCTTCGGATGCCGGACCCCGATCGCGGGCTACGGTACGAAGCTCCCGCCATCTCCTGAGGAGGAGCCATGAGCACCATCGACATCGCCGGGGTCTACGCCCCCGTTACCCGCCTGCGGCTGACTGTCCGCGGCCGCCGCGTGCTGGCCGCCGCGGCATCCATCCCCGCCGTGGTCGCGCTCAGCGTCGCGATCGTGTCGGGGGGCGGCGCGCTGGCATCCGACGAGCGGGCGACGCCCGAGCCGGAGTTCGCGACAGTGTCCGTCCTGCCGGGCGACTCGCTGTGGTCGATCGCCGAGACCATCGCCCCGGGCGAAGACCCGCGCGACGTGGTGGATGCCGTCATGCGCCTGAACGGGCTGACCACCTCCGCCCTCGACGTCGGCCAGTCGCTCGCGATCCCGCACGAGTACACGCGGTGAACGAACGCAGGCTCGGCGCGCGGCCACCGGGCGGGCGCGGCGGGGCGGGTGGGTCGCGTCGTACGAGCGGGTGCCGCAGCGCGGGGCGGGCGCGTCGCACGAGCCGGCGCCTAGCATGGGAGGGGTGAGCACGACCCTCGACGACCTCCCGCTTCGCGACGACCTGCGCGGTCTCACCCCGTACGGAGCACCGCAGGCGGCCCTGCCGGTGGCGCTCAATGTGAACGAGAACACGCATCCGGTGCCGGAAGAGGTCGCCGACGACATCCTCGACAGCGTCGCCCGGGCGCTGCGCGATGTCAACCGCTACCCGGATCGTGAGTTCACCGCGCTCCGGGAGGGCTTCGCGGACTATCTCGGCCACGGGCTCACCCGCGACGAGATCTGGGCGGGGAACGGCTCGAACGAGGTGCTGCAGCACCTGCTGCAGGCCTTCGCGGGGCCCGGCCGGACCGCGTTCGGGTTCGCGCCGACCTACTCGATGTATCCGCTGCTGACCCGGGGCACCGGTGCGCGGTACATCGCCGGCGAGCGCGACCCCGACTACACGCTCACCGCGGCGGATGCCGCCGCCCAGGTCGAGGCATCCGCCCCCGACGTCGTCTTCCTGTGCGCGCCGAACAACCCGACCGGCACGCCGCTCGGACTCGACGTGATCGAGGCCGTCTACGACGCGACCGACGGGGTCGTGATCGTCGACGAGGCCTACCAGGAGTTCGCCCCGCGCGAGGAGCGCTCGGCGCTCACGCTCCTTCCCGGCCGCGAGCGGCTCGTCGTGTCGCGCACGATGAGCAAGGCGTTCGCCTTCGCCGGCGCCCGCGTGGGCTACCTGGCCGCCGCGCCCGCCGTGATCGACGCGCTGCGGCTCGTGCGCCTGCCCTACCACCTCAGCGCGCTGACGCAGGCGGCCGCCTCCGCCGCCCTGCGGCACAGCGGCACGATGCTGGCCATGGTGGACGAGATCGTCGCGCAACGCGATCGCATCTCGGCGACCCTCGACGCACTCGGCTACCAGCCGTACGAGAGCTGGACGAACTTCGTGCTCTTCGCCGGCGTCGACGACCCCGCCGCGACGTGGCAGGCGCTGTACGACCGCGGCGTGCTGATCCGCGACGTCGGCATCGCGCACAGCCTGCGGGTCACGGCGGGCACCGAGGAGGAGACCACCGCGTTCCTCGACGCCCTGGCCTCGGTAGGATCGGCGGCATGAGCACCCCCGGTTCCCGCACCGCGTCGCTGCGTCGCGCGACGAGCGAGTCCACCGTCGAGCTGACCGTCGACCTCGACGGCACCGGCCAGAGCCGCATCGACACCACGGTGCCCTTCTTCGACCACCTGCTCACCGCGTTCGCGAAGCACTCGCTCACCGACCTCACCGTGCGCGCCTCCGGCGACACCGACATCGACGCGCACCACACCGTCGAGGACGTCGCGATCGTGCTCGGCCAGGCGATGCGTCAGGCGCTCGGCGACAAGGCCGGCATCTCGCGCTACGGCGACGCGCTCGTGCCGCTGGACGAGGCGCTCGCGCAGGCCGTCGTCGACATCAGCGGGCGGCCCTACCTCGTGCACACCGGCGAGCCGACCGGCTTCGAGCACCACCTCATCGGCGGGCACTTCACCGGGTCGCTCGTACGCCACACGTTCGAGGCGATCGCCTTCAACGGGGCGCTCACCGTGCACGTCATGCTCCTGGGCGGGCGCGACCCGCACCACATCGCCGAGGCCGAGTACAAGGCGTTCGCCCGCGCGTTCCGCCAGGCCAAGGCGCTCGACCCGCAGGTCCACGGCATCCCCAGCACGAAGGGCGCCCTGTGACGGATGCGCCGCTGGTCGCCGTCCTCGACTACGGCTCGGGAAACGTCCACTCCGCGGTCAAGGCGCTGATCGCCGCCGGCGCCGATGCGCGGCTGACGGCCGATCGCGGTCTGATCCACGATGCCGCGGGCCTGGTCGTGCCCGGTGTCGGAGCCTTCCGGGCGGTGATGGAGGCGCTGCGCGCCCAGCGCGGCGACGAGGCGATCGAGCGGCGCCTGGCCGGGGGGCGCCCGGTGCTCGGGATCTGCGTCGGCATGCAGGTGCTGTTCGGCCGCGGCGTCGAGCGCGACGCCGACACCGAGGGCATGGGGCAGTGGCCGGGCGTGGTCACCGAGCTCGACGCCCCGGTGCTCCCGCACATCGGCTGGGACACCGTGCGCGCAGGCGAGGGCTCGGAGCTGTTCCGCGGCATCGAGGACGAGCGCTTCTACTTCGTGCACTCCTTCGGGGCGCAGACCTGGTCGCTTCAGGTCGAGCGCCCGTTCACGCCGCCCGTGCTCACCTGGTGCGACTATGGCAGCCCGTTCCTGGCCGCGGTGGAGAACGGGCCTCTGTCGGCGACGCAGTTCCATCCCGAGAAGTCCGGCGAGGCCGGCATCCGCCTGCTCGCCAACTGGATCGCGACGCTCTAGCGGTCACCGCCTTCCGGCCTGTCCCGGCGCGGCGCCACTTTGAACCGCGGGCTCGGGCGGGCTACTCTCGGTTCTCGTGCCCGTACCCGGGGCACGCCCCGCGACGCCTCGCAGAAGGATCACATGAACGACTTCGCGTCCACTCCCGCGCTGACGCTGCTGCCCGCGGTCGATGTGGCCGGCGGCAAGGCCGTGCGACTCACCCAGGGTGCCGCGGGCACCGAGACCAGCTACGGCGACCCGGTCGACGCGGCGCTCGCGTGGGCGCGCCAGGGCGCGTCGTGGGTGCACCTGGTCGACCTCGACGCCGCCTTCGGACGCGGCAGCAACGCGCCCATCCTGCGCAAGGTCATCAAGAGCCTGCGCGGCGTGCAGGTGGAGCTGTCCGGCGGCATCCGCGACGACGCGAGCCTGGAGGCGGCGCTGGAAAGCGGAGCGACGCGCATCAACCTCGGCACGGCCGCGCTGGAGAACCCGGAATGGGCCGCCGATGTCATCGGCCGCTACGGCGAGGCGATCGCGGTCGGTCTCGACGTGCGCGGCACGACCCTCGCCGCCCGCGGGTGGACCCGCGAGGGCGGCGACCTGTGGCAGGTGCTCGACCGGCTCGAGGGCGCCGGCTGCAGCCGTTACGTCGTGACCGACGTGACCAAGGACGGGATGCTGAAGGGCCCGAACCTCGATCTCCTCCGCGAGGTGACCCAGCGCACGCCGAAGCCGGTGATCGCCTCGGGCGGCATCGCGAGCCTGGACGACATCGCGGCGCTGCGCGAGCTCGTCCCGCTCGGGGTCGAGGGCGCGATCGTCGGCAAGGCGCTGTATGCCGGCGCGTTCACGCTGGCCGAGGCGCTGGATGTCGCGGGCAGCTGACGAGTCCTGTCACACCGACTCCGCGGGGATCCCCTGGGAGGGACGGCGGTTCGAGGAGAACCCGCACTCGGCCGACGACGGGTCTGCCGACCCGGCACTGCTGGCCGCGCTCATCGCGTTCCGGGCGGGCGAGGGCGATGCCGTCGCCGTCGTGGACGCGTACCGCGCCGCGCGTCTGCTGATCCCGCTCGTGGCCGAGAAGGGCGACGTGGGCGTCGGACCGACGGGCCTGCGGGTCGACAAGACCCAGGAGCTGTCGATCGTGACGGTGGCCGGGCCCGACGGACGGCGGGTGCTGCCGGTGTTCACGTCGGTGGCGACCATGGCCGTGTGGGACCCGAAAGCCCGGCCCGTGCCGGCCGACGGCGTCCGCACGGCGCTGGCGGCGGCATCCGACGACACCGACCTCGTCGTGATCGACCCCGGCTCGGCGACGGAGTTCGTGCTGCGCCGCCCCGCCGTGTGGGCGATCGGGCAGGGGGAGCCGTGGGAGCCGGCCGACCGGTCGCCGGAGGTGTTCACGGCGCTTCAGGAGAGCATCGGCGTCGAGCTCGCGGTGCTCGACCTGTCGGTCGCGGCCGGCGACCCCGAGGCGCGGCTGCGCGGCCCGGAGCTGGTCGTGCGGCTGGACCTGATGGACGGGCTCGACCGCGCCGAGCTCGACGCGGTGCTGCAGCGTCTCGCGTCGCGCTGGGCGGCCGACGACCGCATCGCGGTGCTGGTGGACTCCCTCACGGTGCAGCTGCGCCGCGCCTGACGCCCCGCGCTCCCGGCCGCTCACCCCGCCGCCCTGTTCACTTGCCCTGGATGTACGCCGAAGCGGCGTTCCGGCGTACATCCAGGACAAGCGAACGGAGGGGGAAGGACCGATGGCGCTCAGGTGACCGGGCCGGTCCACTTCTCGCCGGGGCCGCGTCCGATCGGGTCGGCGATGACGGATGCCTCGCGGAAGGCCAGCTGGAGCGAGCGCAGTCCGTCGCGCAGGGACCGCGCATGCAGGTCGCTGATCTCCGGGGCGCCCGCGGTGACCAGGCCCGCGAGGGCGTTGATGAGCTTGCGCGCCTCGTCGAGGTCGGTCTGGGTCGCCGGGTCGTCGGCGAGCCCGACCTTCACCGCCGCGGCGCTGAGCAGGTGCACCGCGGTCGTGGTGATGACCTCGACGGCGGGCACGTCGGCGATATCGCGGGTCGCGGCGGCCGCGGCGCGCTCCTGCTCCTCCCAGCGTGCGCGGCGCGCGGCATCCGCGTCGTCGTCCCGAGCCTGCGGAATCGTGTCCACGTGGTGCCTTCTGCTAGACTTCTGCGGGCTCCGGAGCATTCCGGATCGAAAGAGGATCACGATCCCACCCGCGCTTGCCGCTCCAGGCTACCGGGTCACCGCATCTGCGCTCCGGACCGCTCGTCCGGATCGGTTCTGATGCAGCAGCACGCGTCTGCAGCGTGCGCGGTGGGCGTGACGATCTTCCGCCCGTGACCCGGCGTCACGGTGGCCGACACCCCCACGAACAGGAGTCCCGCATCAGCGATCCCCGCACCAACGAGCGCATCCGCGTCCCCGAGGTCCGACTCGTCGGCCCCAACGGAGAGCAGGTGGGCGTCGTTCGCATCGAAGTCGCCCTGCGTCTCGCGCAGGACGCCGACCTCGACCTGGTCGAGGTGGCGCCCAACTCGAAGCCCCCCGTGGTCAAGATCATGGACTACGGCAAGTTCAAGTACGAGGCGGCGCAGAAGGCCAAGGAGGCCCGGCGCAACCAGGCCAACACGGTCCTCAAGGAGGTCCGCTTCCGCCTGAAGATCGAGGCGCACGACTACACCACCAAGCTCAAGCGCGCCGAGGGGTTCCTCCGCTCCGGCGACAAGGTCAAGGCGATGATCCTGTTCCGCGGCCGAGAGCAGTCCCGTCCCGAGCAGGGCGTGCGGCTGCTGCGCAAGTTCGCCGAGGATGTCGCCGAGTTCGGCACCGTCGAGTCCAACCCGACGATCGACGGCCGCAACATGGTGATGGTGGTCGCCCCGCACCGCAACAAGTCCGAGGTCAAGACGGAGCAGAACGCCGCCCGCGCGGCCAACAAGGAAGCCGCCCGTCAGGCCCGCGCCGCCGGTTCCGCCGAGTAGCGCCCGCAGACTCCCGCCCCGCGGGACACACAACGAAGGAAACGAATATGCCGAAGCAGAAGACCCACTCGGGTGCCAAGAAGCGCTTCAAGGTCACCGGGAGCGGCAAGCTCATGAAGCAGCAGGCGAACCTCCGCCACAACTTCGAGGGCAAGCCCACCCGCCGCACCCGCCGCCTCTCGCAGGAGCAGGTGCTGGCCCCGGGCGACGCCAAGGTCGCCAAGAAGCTCCTCGGCCGCTGACGCGCGCCGACGCAGGAATAGGAACGAAACGAAATGGCTAGAGTCAAGCGGGCTGTCAACGCCCACAAGAAGCGTCGCGTCATCCTCGAGCGCGCGTCCGGTTACCGCGGGCAGCGTTCGCGCCTGTACCGCAAGGCGAAGGAGCAGGTCACCCACTCGCTCGTCTACGCGTACCGCGACCGCCGCAAGCGCAAGGGCGACTTCCGTCGCCTGTGGATCCAGCGCATCAATGCGGCGAGCCGTCAGAACGGCCTCACCTACAACCGCTTCATGCAGGGCCTGGGTCTTGCCGGCGTGCAGGTGGACCGCCGCATGCTCGCCGAGCTCGCCGTGAACGAGCCGGCCGCGTTCGCCTCGCTCGTCGAGACGGCCAAGAAGGCGCTGCCGGCCGACGTGAACGCGCCGAAGGCGTAAGTTCGCGGCATCCGTCGTCGAAGGGGCGTCCTCTGCGGAGGGCGCCCCTTTCGCGTGCGTCGTGCGCGCCGTCGCCGCGACCCTAGGATGAGACCGTGCTTGAGAACCCACGCTCTCCGCGGGTGCGCGGCGTCGCCAGGCTCGCCAAGCGAAGCGCGCGGCAGGAGAGCGGGCTCTTCCTGCTGGAGGGGCCGCAGGCCGCGCGGGAGATCCTCGGCCATCGCCCCGACACGGTCGTCGAGCTGTTCGCGACGCCCACCGCGGCCGACCGGCACCCCGACGTGCGTGGCGCGGCCGCCGCGGCCGGCGTCGAGGTCGTCTTCACGACCGAGGCGGTGCTCGCCGCGATGGCCGACACGGTCACTCCGCAGGGGATCGTCGCGGTCGCCCGCCAGTCGCCGACCTCGCTGCGCGAGGTGTTCGCCGCCGCCCCGCGCCTGGTCGCGATCTGCGAGGAGGTGCGCGACCCGGGAAACCTCGGCACGATCATCCGCGCCGCCGACGCGGCGGGCGCCGACGCGGTCGTGCTCACCGGCCGCACCGTCGACCCGTACAACCCGAAGGTGGTGCGCGCCTCGACGGGCTCGCTCTTTCACGTGCCGGTCGCCGTCGGCGCCGACCTCGCCGCGACGGTCGAACGCGCCCACGGTGCCGGGCTGCGGGTCGTGGCCGCCGACGTCGGCGGAGAGGACTTCCTCGCGCAGCGCGGCATGCTCGCCGAGCCCACGGCGTGGCTGTTCGGCAATGAGGCGCGCGGCCTCGACGCCGCGGCGCTCGCGCTGGCCGACGTCGCGCTGCGGCTGCCGATCTACGGCGCCGCCGAGTCGCTCAACCTCGCCACCGCGGCGAGCGTCTGCCTCTATGAGACCGCCTTCGCCCAGCGCGCGGTCTCGTCGCCGGCTCCGGCCGGCGACCTCTGACGGCGCGGCGCGGTTCGGTTCACGTCCTGTTACAGAACGGTAAAGGTCGTTCCCCGCCGCGGCCGGAAGCGGCCGGATGTGCTTAGGCTGGCGCCATGACGACCGCCGACAACGACCCGAGGCCGGAGCCGTCCGGCATCTCCGTGCGCCGCGGCGACCCCCTCGTCGTGATCACCGACGTGCAGAAGCACTACGGCGACTTCCAGGCGCTCAAAGACATCGACCTCACCGTGAACCGCGGTGAGGTCGTCGTGGTCATCGGCCCGTCGGGATCGGGCAAGTCGACCCTGTGCCGCACGATCAACCGCCTGGAGACGATCACGAGCGGCACGATCACGATCGACGGAAAGAAGCTCCCCGAGGAAGGCAGGGCGCTGGCCGCCCTGCGCGCGGACGTCGGCATGGTGTTCCAGTCGTTCAACCTCTTCTCGCACCTCACGATCCTCGACAACGTCACGCTGGGGCCGATCAAGGTCCGAAAGCTCAGCAGAGCGGATGCCGAGACCCGCGCAAAGGCGCTCCTCGACCGCGTCGGGGTCGGCCAGCAGGCCGCCAAGCTCCCCGCGCAGCTGTCCGGAGGCCAGCAGCAGCGCGTCGCGATCGCGCGCGCTCTCGCCATGGACCCGAAGGTCATGCTCTTCGACGAGCCGACCAGCGCCCTCGACCCGGAGATGATCAACGAGGTGCTCGACGTCATGGTGGGCCTCGCCCAGGAGGGCATGACGATGATCGTCGTCACCCACGAGATGGGCTTCGCGCGCAAGGCGGCCGACCGGGTCGTCTTCATGGCGGACGGGCAGATCGTCGAAGAGGCCACGCCCGACGAGTTCTTCACGAACCCGAGGAGCAGCCGCGCGAAGGACTTCCTCTCCAAGCTCATCACCCACTGAACCGTCGCACGACACGAAGGAGACACGACATGCGTAAGACGAGACTCATCGCCGCCCTGAGCCTGGCCGCCGCCGCGGCCGTCGCCCTCACCGGCTGCAACAGCGGCACCCCCGGGGCGGAGACCAGCGTGGTCGCCCCCGACGAGGAGACGGTGTGGTTCACGGTCGCCGACCCCAAGCCCGAGGTCGCGGACAGCCCCACCGTCGCCGCGATCACCGAGCGCGGCACGGTGAAGGTCGGCGTCAAGGAGGACCAGCCGAACCTCGGTTATCTCGACCCGACCACCGGCGAGCGCAGCGGCTTCGACGTCGACATCGCGCGCTGGGTCGCGGCATCGCTCGGCTACGACGAGGAGGACATCGAGTTCACCGCGATCGACTCCGCGAACCGTGAGCAGTCGATCATCAACGGCGACATCGACTACTACGTCGGCACCTACTCGATCACCGACAAGCGCAAGGAGCAGATCTCCTTCGCCGGTCCCTACTTCGTCACCGGTCAGGGCCTGCTCGTCGCGGCGGACTCCGACATCACCGGCAAGGACGACCTCACCGCCGACACCGTCGTGTGCTCGGTGACCGGGTCGACCTCGATCGAGCGGATCAAGACCGAGACCGAGGCCGAGCCGGTCGAGCTGAGCAAGTACTCCGAGTGCGTCGATCAGCTCAAGAACGGACAGGTCGATGCCGTGACCACCGACGAGGCGATCCTGATCGGCTACGCGGCACAGGACCCCGACAACCTCAAGGTCGTCGGCGAGCCGTTCAGCGAGGAGCGCTACGGCATCGGCATCAAGAAGGACGACACCGCGTTCGTGGAGTTCGTGAACACGATGCTCACCGACGGCGGCGACATCTGGACGGCGATCTTCGAGAAGAACCTCGGGGCCGCGGGCGTCGAAGGCACTCAGCCAGAGGTCGACCCGGTCGGCTGAGCTCGACGGGGCGGCGGCACGCGCCGCCCCGTCAGGTCTGGCCGGAAGGAGCACGGTGAACCAGATCATCGACTACCCGGACCTCTGGCGTGAGGCACTGACGGGCACTCTGATCCTGTTCTTCGCGGGCGGGGCGCTGGCTCTGGTGCTGGGCTTTCTGATCGGGGCCATGCGGGTCTCGCCGATCCCGGTCGCCAGGGCCGTGGGCACCGCGTACGTGAACTGGATCCGCAACACGCCGCTGACGCTCGTGCTGTTCTTCTTCGCGTTCGCGGTGCCGTTGCTGGTCAAGGTGCCGCGCGGCAGCTTCCTCCTGCTCGCGATCATCGGGCTCGGCGTCTACACGGCGACCTATGTCGCCGAGACGCTCCGCTCCGGCATCAACACCGTCCCGGTCGGGCAAGCAGAGGCCGCCCGGGCCCTCGGGCTGAGCTTCGGGCAGGTGATGGCCTACGTCGTGCTGCCGCAGGCGGCGCGCTCGGTGATCCCGCCGATGATGAGCGTGCTCATCGCGCTCCTGAAGAACACGACGGTCGCCTCCGGCTTCTCGGTCGTGAACCTCGGCAACATCCGGGCCAACATGAGCGAGCAGGGCGAGAACCAGCTCGTCACGATCCTCCTCGTGATGGTGGTGTTCGTCGTCATGGTCCTGCTCCTGGCGTGGCTGCAGCGCGCGATGGAGAAGAAGTGGCGGGTGGCGCGATGAGCTCGGTCCTGTACGACGTCCCCGGGCCCCGCGCGCGTGCCCGCAATCGCGTGCTCGGCATCGTCACGGTGCTCGTGGTCGTCGGCATCCTCGGGTTCGTCGTCTGGCGATTCGCCGTGACCGGACAGTTCTCCGCCCGCAAGTGGGAGATCTTCAGCTACACGCGGGTCTGGCTGCTGCTCGGTGAGGCGACGCTCGCGACGGTCACGGCGTTCGCTGCCGCCGCGGTCGGCGCGGTCGCGCTCGGGTTCGCGCTCGCGATCGGGCGCCTCTCCGATCACGCGTGGGTGCGCGGCGTCTTCGGTGCGATCGTCGAGCTGCTGCGCGCCGTGCCCGTCCTCGTCTTCATGCTGCTGCTGTACTACGGGCTGCCGGTCATCGGCATCAAGATGCCGAGCTACTGGGCTGTCGTGATCGCGCTCGTCGCCTACAACGGCTCGGTGCTGGCCGAGGTCATCCGTGCCGGCGTCGAGTCGCTGCCGCGCGGACAGCGCGAGGCGGGCTTCGCGATCGGCCTGCGCAAATCGGGCGTCCTGCGGCTGATCCTGCTGCCGCAGGCGATCCGCGCCATGATGCCGGTGATCATCTCCCAGCTCGTCGTGACCCTGAAGGACACCGCGCTCGGGTTCATCATCACCTACCCCGAGCTGCTCTACACGGCCAAGCTCCTCGGGTCCAACGCGAACTTCGGCTCGCCGCTGATCCCCTCGGCACTCATCGCCGGCACGATCTACGTCGCGATGTGCCTCGCGCTCAGCTACCTCGCGGCTCGGGTGGAGCGCGGCGTCAAGCGCTCGCCGAAGGTGGTGACCGCCGGGCGAGCCTGACGCGCGACGCTGCGCATGGGGTCGCTGACTTTCACACCGTCGATCGGACCCTTCATGACGTTCTCAAACAGGTGCCGAAATGTGTACCTATTTGGGTGCATATTTGTTAGGCTCAAGTCATGTCCACCGCCGAGATCCTCCCCAGTCATGCCGCTCGCGACGAGTTGCCCAAGGCGCTCAAGCGCTTCCGCGCCGAGGGGCAGTCCGCCGCCCCGCTGATCTTCGGCGCGCACCGCAAGCCCGAGGCGGTCGTCATCCCGTTCGATCTCTACTCGCAGCTCATCCCGGCCATCGAGGAGCTCGAGATCGCGAGGGTCGTGCGCGAGCGTTCGCAGGTCGGCGAGGCTCGTCCGCTGAGCGAGGTGGCCGAACAGCTCGGCCTAGACCCTGCTGACTACTCATAGTGGCCGCGCGACCAAGGCTCAAACTCACCAGCCTGCCCGGATTCGACACCGACATCTACGCCCTCCCCACGCCGGAGGCGCGCAAGATGGCCCTTGACATGCTCGTGCTGATCCGCGACGGCAGAGTCCGCGGGGTCGCCCTCGGTAAGCACATTCAGACCGGCGATCTGTCCGACTGCTACAAGCTCTACTTCGACCCCGACGGCAGCGGCAAGCCGCGCTTCCGGCTCGTGTACCGCTATACGCCCAACGAACTACAGGCGATCGCGCTCGAGGCAGTTGCTGTTGGTCCGCGCAACGCGCTCGAGGTCTATCTCCGCGCAGCACGTCGTCTCGGTCGCACCTGATCGGAGCGTTTTGCGCGCTCAGGCAGGGAGTCGGAGGCCGGTTGCCGCCCGCCGGTCCAGGCCTGACGAGGCAGGTCGTCGCGGCTCGGTAGACTCGTCTCTCGTGTCGGACGCACCCCACAAGACCCCCGAGATCACCCCTGAGGCGGTTCATACTGCCGTCGCCGCGGCCCTCGCCGCGATCGCCGCGGCCGCGGACTCCGCCGCGCTGAAGGCCGCGCGCGCCGCGCACGCAGCCGACGGCTCGCCGCTGGCGCGCCTGAACGCGCAGCTGCGGAACGTGCCGAACGAGCGCAAGGCCGAGTTCGGCAAGCTCGTCGGCCAGGCCCGCGGGCAGGTCACGAAGGCGCTGGTGGCGCGCGAGGCCGAGCTCGTCGAGGCCGAGACCGCGGCGCGGCTGGAGGCCGAGCGCGTCGACATCACGGCGCTCGCACCGCGCGCCCGGACCGGGGCGCGGCATCCGCTCACCCTCCTCCAGGAGGACATCGGCGACATCTTCGTCGGCATGGGCTGGGAGGTCGCGGAGGGACCGGAGCTGGAGCACGAGTGGTTCAACTTCGACGCGCTCAACTTCGACGTCGACCACCCGGCGCGTCAGGAGCAGGACACGTTCTACGTCGACCCCGTCGAGCGGCACCTCGTGCTGCGCACGCACACGAGCCCCGTGCAGATGCGCACGATGCTCGAGCGCGAGCTGCCGATCTACGTCGTGTGCCCCGGCCGCGTCTACCGCACCGACGAGTTCGACGCCACGCACCTCCCCGTCTTCAGCCAGTTCGAGGGGCTCGTGGTCGACAAGGGCATCACGATGGCGCACCTGAAGGGCACGCTCGACCACGTCGCGCGGCAGCTGTTCGGCGCCGAGGCGAAGACGCGCTTCCGGGCCAACTACTTCCCGTTCACCGAGCCGTCCGCCGAGCTGGACCTCTGGCATCCGACCTTCAAGGGCGGAGCGCGCTGGATCGAATGGGGCGGCTGCGGCATGGTGAACCCCAACGTGCTGCGCGCGGCGGGCATCGACCCCGAGGTCTACTCCGGCTTCGCGTTCGGGATGGGGATCGAGCGGACCCTCATGTTCCGCTCCGACGTGAAGGACATGCGCGACATGGCCGAGGGCGATGTGCGCTTCAGCGAGCAGTTCGGGATGGTGGTCTGATGCGCGTCCCGCTTTCGTGGCTGCGTGAACACGTCGACGTGCCGGTGGATGCCACGCCCGACGACGTCCTGGCCGCCCTGGTCTCGGTGGGTTTCGAAGAGGAGGACGTGCACCGCTTCGAGCTGTCCGGCCCCATCGTCGTCGGCGAGGTGGTCTCGTTCGTCGAGGAGCCGCAGTCCAACGGCAAGACGATCCGCTGGTGCCAGGTCGACGTCGGCGCCGAACACGGGGGAGTGCGCGGCATCGTATGCGGAGCGCGCAACTTCTTCGAGGGCGACAGGGTCGTCGTGACCCTGCCGGGCTCGGTGCTGCCGGGGCCCTTCCCGATCGCCGCGCGCAAGACCTACGGTCACGTCTCGGACGGCATGATCGCCTCCGCGAAGGAGCTGGGCCTCGGGGAGGAGCACAGTGGCATCCTGCGGCTGTCGACCCTCGGGGTCGACGCGCCGGTCGGCACCGACGCGATCGCGCTCCTGGGCCTGGATGACATCGCCGTCGAGATCAACGTGACGCCCGACCGCGGGTACGCGCTGTCGATCCGCGGCGTGGCGCGCGAGTACGCGCACGCCACCGGCGCGGCGTTCCGCGACCCCGGGCTGCGTGCGCAGGCCGAGACCGACCCGGGCGGCGGGTTCTCCGTCACGATCGCCGACGAGGCGCCGATCCGCGGGCGCGTGGGCGCGACCGAGTTCGTCACGCGCGTCGTGCGCGACGTGGACCCGAGCCGCCCGACGCCGCCGTGGATGACGACGCGCCTGGTGCTCGCGGGAGTGCGACCCCTCGGCATCCTCATCGACATCACGAACTACGTCATGCTCGAACTCGGCAACCCCATCCACGGGTACGACCTCGACGCGCTCACCGGCGGCATCACGGTGCGCCGCGCGGTGGCGGGCGAGACGCTGCAGACCCTCGACGGTCAGGTGCGCACGCTCCACCCCGAGGACCTCCTCATCACCGACGAGTCGGGCCCGATCGGCCTCGCCGGGGTCATGGGCGGTGGCACGACCGAGATGAGCGATGCCACGCGGAACGTCCTGGTGGAGGCGGCGACCTTCGAGCCCGTCACGATCGCGCGCACCGCGCGGCGGCACAAGCTCCCCTCCGAGGCGTCGCGGCGCTTCGAGCGCGGCGTCGACCCGGCGATCGCGCTGGTGGCCGCGCAGCGCGTCGTCGACCTCATGGTGGCTCTCGCCGGCGGCACCGCCGATCCGGTGGGCTCCGCGATCCGGCCCGCGGCCCTGCGGACCGCGATCGCCCTGCCCGCCGAGTTCGTGTCCGGCGTGATCGGTGTCGACTACGCCCCGGAGCGCATCGCCGAGGTGCTCGCGCTGATCGGCTGCGAGGTCGAGGCGACGGCATCCGGCTGGAACGTCGCCCCGCCGACCTGGCGGCCGGACTTGACCGACAAATGGACCCTCGCCGAGGAGGTCGCCCGCATCGACGGGTACGACCGCATCCCCTCGGTGCTGCCGGTGCCGCCCTCGGGCAACGGCTTCACCGCCGCGCAGCAGGGCCGCCGCCGGGTCGCGAACGCGCTCGCCGCGGCCGGCTTCGTGGAGACCCCGGCCTTCCCGTTCACCACCGCCGCGCTGAACGACCTGCACGGCTCGGCCTCGGGGCAGCCGCTCCCCGGCATCCGGCTCGCGAACCCGATCGACGGGCACATGCCGTTCCTGCGCCGTTCGCTCGTGCCGGGGCTGCTGCAGACCGCGCACCGCAACCTCTCCCGCGGGTTCACCGACCTCGCGCTGTTCGAGACCGGGCCGGTCTTCGCGCCCGAGCCGGAGGTGCGCTACGGCACCGACGCGGTGCCGCCGCTGGCGGTGCGTCCTCCGGCATCCGTGCTCGCCGAGCTCGATGCGTCGATCCCGCCGCAGCCGCGCCACGTCGCGATCCTGCTGGCCGGCAACGTGGTCGCGCGCCAGCCCGGCCAGGCCCCGGTGGCGGCCGGGCTCATCGACGCCCTGTCCGCGGTGCAGACGATCGAGGTGGCCGCGGGTGTCGAGATCGACGTCGCCCAGGGCGAGCGCGCCGCGCTCCACCCGGGGCGCACCGGCGTGCTGTCGGTGAACGGCACAGAGGTCGGCTACGTCGGCGAGCTGCTCCCGGCGGTGGCGGATGCCGCGGACCTGCCGGTCCGGGTCGTCGTGGCTGAGCTCGACCTCGACCTCGTGCTCTCGCTCGCGGGCGAGCGGGTGGTCGCGGCATCCCTGTCCGGATACCCGGCCGCCACCCAGGACGTCTCGCTCGTCGTCGGCGCCGACATCCCGGCCGGTCTCGTGCGCGAGGCGCTCGTGGAGGGCGCCGGGGAGCTCCTGGAGTCGCTGCGCCTCGTCGACGACTACCGCGGGTCCGGGGTGGCAGAGGGGCAGAAGAGCCTGACCTTTGCGCTGCGCTTCCGCGCCCCCGACCGCACGCTGACGGCCGCCGAGGCGACCGAGGCCAAGCTCGCCGGCGTCGCCGTCGCCGCCGAGCGCTTCGGCGCCGCCATCCGGGACTGATCCGCCGCGTACGGGGCGCCCGCGCCCCGGTCGGTCCGTAACCCCCGCGCCGCCGCTCGTACCGCGAGACTGCACTGGTGCGCCGAGACTGCACGCCCAGCACGCAGTCTCGGTGCACCGATGGAGTCTCGCGGATACGGGGTACCAGAACCCGACGGTCGACGCGGGGTGCGGGCGGCCTCAGGCACGACTGCGCTCGGGGGTGGGGTCGGGGGCGTGCTGGTGCCGCTCCACGTGGTCGAGCCACATGGGCCATACCTCGTGCAGCGGACTGGAGTGCGTGTCCGCTCCGAGGTGGCGGGCGAGCGCGCCCGGCCCGTCGAGAGCGAGCACGCGTGCGTCCGTCGCGTGAGCGGGGGGACGGATGCCGGCGAGCACGACACCGTCGAGCACGCGCTGGTCGCCCAGCACCCCGGGCTCGGGCGCCTCGCCCGACACGCGCACTCCATCGATCAGGAGCGGTCGGCCGGCGCGGTCGATGCGGAGGCGGCTGTCCAGGCTCCCACCCCGCTCGCCGGCCCTGCCGAGCACCACCGTCTCGCGCAGCAGGGCCACGCCGTCGGCACCGAGGCGCACCGAGGTGGCGCGCTGCACGCGGGCGCCGTCAGCGACGACGAGCGGGCGCGCACTCCACACGAGCGTGCCGCGCGGCTCGATGTCGGCATCGACGCTCCAGTGCGAGCGCTCGCCCGTGCCGCCGTAGGCGACCATGCCGCCGATGTCCTCCAGGTGCAGCGCGCACCCCGCGCCGACGCGCACGTGCAGGCGCACCGCGTCGCCGGGCAGCAGCAGCGCCCCACCCGAGACGAGCGCGACGTGCGCGCTCCGCGCGTCGCGGGAGACGAGCCGGGGCACGATCCGCAGCCCCTCCAGGCGCAGCGCGGCGCGCACCGCCCCGGCCTCGACCGCGATGATCGTGCGGTCGTGGTCGTCGGAGCGGGCGGGATGCATGGGCTCAGCGCGCGACGCCTTCGTGCGCCGCTTCGTGACCGTGCGCCGGGATGCCGTCGTGCCCGTGCCCGTGCTCGTGCCCGTGCCCGTGCTCGTGCCCGTGCGCGTCCCCGTGCCCGTGCTCGTGCCCGTACCCGTACCCGTGCCCGTGCCCGTTGTCGCCGCCCTCGTGCGTGTGCACGACCCAGCCGCCGTCGGCGTCGGCGTGACTGTGCGGAGCCATGGGTCCCGGGTCGACGGGCGTGTGCGTGCCGGCGCGGTGGGCGGCGAGCAGGCCGAGCGTCCAGGCGCGCAACTGCGCGACCGACTCCGCGTCCGACCGCGACAGCGCGAGCACAGCGCGCCCGTCGCGGGCGGCGGTGGCGTCGGCCACCATCTGCGGCACGTCGACTCCCACGTACGGGGCGAGGTCGGTCTTGTTCACCACCAGCAGGTCGGCCCGGCCGATGCCCGGCCCCCCCTTGCGGGCGACGTCGCCCCCGCCGGCGACGTCGAGCACGAACAGCTGCGCGTCCACGAGGGCGGGCGAGAACGTCGCGGTCAGGTTGTCGCCGCCGGACTCGATGATGACGATGTCCAGCGGCGCGAAGTCGCGCTCCAGGTCCTCGGCGGCGTGCAGGTTCGCCGTCACGTCGTCGCGGATCGCGGTGTGCGGGCACGCCCCGGTCTCCACGGCCCGGATCCGCTCGGGCTCCAGCACGCCCTCGGAGCGGAGGAAGCGGGCATCCTCGTCGGTGTAGATGTCGTTCGTGATCACGCCCAGGCGCACGTCGCCGCGCAGCGACCGGCACAGGGTCGCAATGAGCGACGACTTGCCGGTGCCGACGGGGCCGGCGACGCCCAGGCGGAGGGCGCGGACGGGGCGGGTGGTCTCAGGCACGGAACAACCTTCGGTTCAGGAGAGCGTGGGCCTCGGCCCAGTCCTCGGCTTGCGGGGCGGATGCCGCGGGGATCGCGGCGGGGTCGGTGAGGGCGGCCGCCTCCCGCAGGGCGTCGTCGACGGCCGCGCAGGTCTCCACGACCCACCCGGTGACCTCGGCGGGGTCGCGCGGCTCGAGCTTGAGCAGGGCCGCGGCGGCGCTGGCGGCGTCGTCGTAGACGGCGAGGCGCGCGAGGTCCAGCGGCTCCATGCCTGCCTCGGCGGCGATCGCGCCGAGCACGAGGGCGCGCGGCGGGTGCGTGCCGTCGCGTCCGATGAGCGCCAGCGGGAGGGATGCCGGCCACAGTCGGTCGGCGAGCCGCAGCAGCCCGCGACCGAGCACGCGCGCGGCGTCGCGCTGTGCCGGGGAGGGCGTGCGCGCCGCCCACTCCGCCTCGACCTCCGGCAGAGACTCGGGCGCGGTGAGGGCGAGGTGGCGGGCCACCACGGCCGTCCCCGCCTCGACGAGCGAGGTGGTCCTGGCGCGGGCCAGGAGCGCCGCCGGAACCTCCGCGACGGCCAGCCCGCCGGCCAGGAGCGCAGGCTCCAGTCCCGCCGAGTGGGCGTGCCCGCCGGAGGGGAGTCGCGCGTCGGCCAGGAGCATCGCCACGGTCGTGGAGGGGAGCGGGAAGGGCAGCATGGCGATCAGAACATCGTGTACAGCTGGGCGAGCGGCAGCCGGGCCGCGGGGGCGGGCCGCACCTCATCGCCATCGATCGTGATGCGGAACGTGTCCGACTCGATCCGGATCTCGGGCAGCGCGTCGTTGTTACGCAGGTCGGCCTTGCCCACCTCGCGCGTGGGGCGCACGGCAGCGAGACGCCGGCGCAGCTGCAGGCGCTCTGCCAGGCCGTCGTCGAGCGCGGCGGGGGAGACGAAGGTGACCGCGAGGTCGGCGGCGACGGCATCGAGGAACGCCGGTCGCATCAGCACCGGCTGCGGGGTCGGGATCGATGCGTTCGGGTCGCCGAGCGCACCCCAGACGAGGCCGCCGCCCTTGACGACGACGGCGGGGCGGACGCCGAAGAACGCGGGGTCCCACAGCACGAGGTCGGCGAGCTTGCCGTCCTCGATCGAGCCGACCTCGTGGTCGATGCCGTGCGCGATCGCGGGGTTGATCGTGTACTTCGCGACGTAACGGCGCGCGCGCTCGTTGTCGGCCGGCATCCCGCCGCCGAGCGCCCCGCGGCGGAGCTTCATGACGTGCGCGACCTGCCACGTGCGTGTGACGACCTCGCCGATGCGGCCCATCGCCTGCGCGTCCGACGACGTGATCGACAGCGCCCCGAGGTCGTGCAGGATGTCCTCGGCGGCGATCGTGGTGCCGCGGATGCGCGACTCGGCGAAGGCGAGGTCCTCGGGCACCGCGGGATTGAGGTGGTGGCACACCATGAGCATGTCGAGGTGTTCGGCGACTGTGTTCACGGTGTGCGGCAGCGTCGGGTTGGTCGACCCCGGGATCACGTTCGGCAGACCCGCGATCGCGAGGATGTCGGGGGCGTGACCGCCGCCGGCCCCCTCGACGTGGAAGGCGTGGATCGAGCGGCCCGCGATGGCCGCGACGGTCGATTCGACGAAGCCGGCCTCGTTGAGCGAGTCGGAGTGCAGGGCCACCTGCAGGCCCCAGTCGTCGGCGGCGCGCAGCGCCGCGTCGATCGCGGCGGGGGTGGACCCCCAGTCCTCGTGCACCTTGTAGCCGGCGGCTCCCGCGAGGGCCTGCTCGGCGAGCGCCTCGGCCGAGACCGTGTTGCCCTTGCCGAGGAGCAGCACGTTCACCGGCAGCGGGTCCAGCGCCCGGTGCATCGTGCGCAGGTGCCACGCGCCCGGGGTGACGGTCGTGGCCTTCGAGCCCTCGGACGGGCCGGTGCCGCCGCCGACGATCGTCGTGATCCCGGTGGCGAGCGCCTCGTGGATCTGCGACGGGGAGAGCAGGTGCACGTGCGAGTCGATCGCGCCCGCGGTGAGGATGCGACCCTCGCCCGAGATCACGTCGGTGGAGGGCCCGATCACCAGGCGCGGGTCGACGCCGTCGGCGATGTCGGGGTTTCCTGCCCGGCCGAGCCCCACGATGCGGCCGTCGCGGATGCCGACATCCGCCCGCACGATTCCCCACCAGTCCAGGACGACGGCGTTCGTGATGACGGTGTCGAGAGCACCCTCGGCGCGCGTGCGCGTGGACTGCGCCATCGACTCGCGGATCGACTTGCCGCCGCCGAACACGGCCTCCTCCCCGCCGGCGGTGAGATCGCGCTCGATCTCGATCCACAGGTCGGTGTCGCCGAGCCGCACCTGGTCGCCCTCGGTGGGTCCGTAGATCGCGGCGTAGCGCTCGCGGTCGATCCAGGCCATCAGTGCGCTCCCTCGGCGGCGTCGAGATCGGCGTGGCCGGCGCGCGAGAGCTGCAGGCCCGGTACGCGCCGCGCCCCGCGCAGCGCGACCGCGGGGAGCTCCCGCGACGCGCCGGGCTCGAACCGCTCCGAGGTGCCGGAGGGGATGTCGAGGCGGAACCCGTGCGCGGCGGTGCGATCGAACGCGAGGGCGGCATTGGCATCCGGCAGATGCAGGTGCGAGCCGATCTGCACCGGACGGTCGCCGGTGTTGACGAACACGAACGTGCGGCGCTCGGCCGCCGACCGGTCGGCGTTGAGCTCGATCCGGCCGGGGCGGACCCGCACGGCTCCCGGCCCCTCGGCGCCTGACGACATCGGCACCCCTCTCAGTCGATCGGATGGTGGATCGTGACGAGCTTTCGCCCGTCCGGGAAGGTCGCCTCGACCTGCACGTCGTGCAGCAGCTCGGGAACGCCCGCCATGACCTGGTCGCGCCGCAGCACGCGCCGCCCTTCGCGCATGAGCTCGGCGACGTCGCGGCCCTCGCGGGCGCGTTCGATGATCCACGTCGACAGGAGCGCGACGGTCTCGGGGTGGTTGAGCAGGATGCCGCGGGCCAGCCGGTCGCGGGCGACCATGCCGGCCACGGCGAGCAGCAGCTTCTCGGTGTCACCAGGGCTGAGGTGCATCGGCGTCCTTCGGGTCGAACGGGGCGGACACCCGGAATCCTGTCACGCGCGCGCGTCGCCGCACGCGGCTCGGGCGTCGAGTTAACCGGATCGGAACATGTGGGAAACCTGACGGGGAAGGCGATCGGGAAAGAATCGAGCCATCCGTCCGGCCGGTGGCCCGTCGGCGCGCGGAAGGATCGGGCTGGGTCCGACCGTGCGTCGCGGGTCTTCCGGCCGGACGGTACCGCCGATGCCGCGCCGACGGCACTCTTCGGTTCTGCGCGCCGATCGACGCAGAAACTAAAGTGGAACCCATGACCTTCGCCGTCGCCGTCTCCGGCGCCTCCGGCTATGCGGGCGGCGAGATCCTGCGCCTGCTCGCCGGGCATCCGGACATCGAGATCCGCACGGTCACCGCGCACTCCCACGCCGGTGAGCCCCTCATCCAGCACCAGCCCCACCTGCGCTCGCTCGCCCGGCTCACCCTGCGCGAGACCACGCCCGAGGTGCTCGCCGGGCACGACGTCGTGTTCCTCGCCCTCCCGCACGGGCAGTCCGGGCAGTACACCGACGCGCTCGGCGACGTGCCGCTCGTGATCGACGCGGGCGCCGATCACCGGCTCGTCTCGAAGGATGCCTGGGACGCGTTCTACGGCGGTCCGTTCCACGAGCCGTGGACCTACGGCGTACCCGAGCTCCTCACCGGCGGCACGAAGCAGCGCGAGCGGCTGGTCGGGGCATCCCGCATCGCCGCCCCCGGCTGCAACGCCTCGACGGTCGCGCTCTCCCTCGCGCCGGGAGTGGCGGCGGGAGTCATCGACCCGTCCGACCTCGTGAGCGTGCTCGCGGTGGGCCCGTCCGGTGCGGGCAAGAGCCTGCGTCCCGACCTGCTCGCCAGCGAGCTGCTCGGCTCGGCGAACCCCTACGCCGTCGGCGGCACGCACCGGCACATCCCCGAGATACGGCAAGCGCTGGCCGCCGCGATGCCGTCTTCGCCCGAGCTGACGACACGAACTTCGGAGAATCGCGCGAACTTCGGAGGTTCTGCCGCAAATCCTCCGAAGTACGTGCAGAACTCCGAAGCTGGTGAGGCGGAACAGCCGATCCGCATCTCGTTCACGCCGGTGCTGGTGCCGATGGCGCGCGGGATCCTCGCCACCTCCACCGCGCCGATCGCTAACGACGCGACGGATGCCGAGATCCGGGCCGCCTGGGAGTCCGCCTACGCCGACGAGCCGTTCGTGCAGCTGCTGCCGGCGGGCCGGTTCCCGCGCACCGCCGACGTCGTGGGGGCCAACACCGCACTGATGGGACTCGCGATCGACCGTGCCGCGGGCCGCGTCGTCGTGGTCGCCGCCGTCGACAACCTCGTCAAGGGCACGGCGGGAGCCGCCGTGCAGTCCATGAACCTCGCGCTCGGCCTTCCCGAGGGCCGCGCGCTCAGCATGAACGGAGTCGCGCCGTGAGCGTCACCGCACCCCGGGGATTCGAGGCGGCAGGAGTCGCCGCGGGCCTGAAGGCCACCGGAAAGCCCGACGTGGCCGTGGTCGTCAACCGCGGGCCGCTGAAGACCGGCGCCGCCGTCTTCACCAGCAACCGCGCCAAGGCCAACCCGATCCTGTGGTCGCAGCAGGCGATCGCCGACGGGGTCGTCGAGGCGGTCGTGCTCAACTCGGGCGGGGCGAACTGCTTCACCGGTCCCTTCGGGTTCCAGACCACGCACCAGACCGCGGAGCGGGCCGCGGAGCTTCTCGGCGTGAGCGCGGGCGACGTGCTCGTCTGCTCGACCGGGCTCATCGGCACCGGCGACGAGGTCTTCCGCGCCAAGGTGCTCGCCGGCACCGCCGAGGCCATCGCGACGCTCAGTGCCGACGGCGGGGACGACGCGGCGCACGCGATCATGACCACCGACACCGTCGCCAAGACGAGCACGCTCGCCGGCGACGGCTGGACGATCGGCGGCATGGCCAAGGGGGCGGGGATGCTGGCGCCCGGGCTCGCGACGATGCTCGTGGTGCTCACCACCGACGCCGTGCTCGATGCCGCCCAGGCGGACGCGCATCTGCGCGCCGCCACGCGGGTGAGCTTCGACCGGCTCGACTCCGACGGCTGCATGTCGACAAACGACCAGGTCACCCTCATGGCGTCGGGCGCCTCCGGCGTAGAACCCGACCCCACGGCGTTCCGCGCCGCGCTCGCCGAGGTGTGCACGAGTCTCGCGATCCAGCTCCAGTGCGACGCCGAGGGCGCCAGCCACGACATCTCCATCGAGGTGATCCACGCGGCATCCGAGGACGACGCCGTCGAGGTCGGCCGCTCGGTCGCCCGCAACAACCTGTTCAAGGCGGCCGTCTTCGGAAACGACCCCAACTGGGGTCGCGTGCTCGCGGCGATCGGCACGACCGGGGCGGACTTCGACCCGTACGCGGTCGACGTCTCGATGAACGGTGTGCGCGTGTGCAGCGACGGCGGTCCCGACCGCCCGCGCGACGAGGTCGACCTCACCCCGCGCGCCACGCACGTGCTCATCGACCTCAAGGTCGGCGACGCCTCGGCGACCGTCTACACGAACGACCTCACCCACGACTACGTGCACGAGAACAGCGCCTACGCCTCATGACCGACCTCCAGCACACCACTCCCGAGGAGGCCGCGGTCAAAGCCGGCGTCCTCATCGAGTCGCTGCCGTGGCTCAAGCGCTTCCGCGACCAGGTCATCGTCATCAAGTTCGGCGGCAACGCGATGGTGTCCGACGAGCTCCAGGATGCCTTCGCCGAAGACGTCGCCTACCTCCGCTTCGTGGGCGTCAAGCCCGTCGTCGTGCACGGCGGGGGCCCGCAGATCTCGCGCATGCTCGACCGGCTGGCGATCCCGAGCGAGTTCAAGGGCGGCTACCGCGTCACCTCGACCGAGGCGATCGGCGTCGTGCGCATGGTGCTGACCGGTCAGATCAATCCGCAGCTGGTCGGCCGCATCAACGCGCACGGACCGCTCGCGGTCGGCCTGTCCGGCGAGGACGCGGGCCTGTTCGGCGGCCGCCGCCGCGGAGTCGTCGTCGACGGGTTGGAGCACGACCTCGGCAACGTCGGGGATGTCGTGACGGTCGATCCCGCACCCGTGCTCGACCAGCTCGCCGCCGGGCGCATCCCGGTGGTGTCCTCCATCGCGCCCGACCTGGACCACCCCGGCCAGTCGCTCAACGTCAACGCCGACGCGGCGGCAGCGGCCCTCGCGGTGGCGCTCAAGGCGACCAAGCTCGTGATCCTCACCGACGTGCCCGGCCTGTACGCGAACTGGCCCGATCGCGACTCGCTCGTCTCGCACCTGACGGCATCCGAGCTGCGCACCATGGTGCCGACGCTGGAGTCGGGCATGATCCCGAAGATGCAGGCGTGCCTCGACGCGGTCGACGGCGGGGTCGACACCGCGGCGATCATCGACGGCCGGCAGCCGCACTCGGTGCTCGTGGAGGTCTTCACGGCGAAGGGCATCGGCACGGAGGTGGTGGCATCGTGAGCTGGCACGACGACCTGGAACGCGACATCGTCCGAAACGCCGGAGATCGCCCGGCGATGTTCGTGCGCGGCGAGGGCGCCTACCTGTGGGACGACACCGGCAAGCGCTACCTCGACTTCCTCGGCGGCATCGCGGTGACCGCGCTCGGGCACTCCCACCCGGTGTTCGTGAACGCCGTCGCGGCGCAGGCAGCCACGCTCGCGCACGTGTCGAACCTCTTCGTCACGCCGCCGCAGCTCGCCCTCGCGGCGCTCCTGAAGCGGCTGGCGGGCACGGGCGAGTCGGGGCGCGTCTACTTCGGCAACTCGGGCGCCGAGGCCAACGAGGCCGCCTTCAAGCTCGCGCGCCTCCACGGCGGTGCCGAGCGCCCCCGCATCCTGGCGCTGACGAACGCGTTCCACGGCCGCACCATGGGCTCGCTCGCCCTGACCGGCAAGGCGCACATGCGCGAGCCGTTCCTGCCGATGCCCGGCGGCGTGGAGTTCATCGACACCACGGTCGAGGCGCTGGAGGCGGCTCTCGACGACCGCGTCGCCGCGCTGTTCGTCGAGCCGATCAAGGGCGAGGCCGGCGTGCTGGAGCTGCCCGAGGGATATCTCGCCGCCGCACGCGAGCTCACCACGGCCCACGGCGCTCTCCTGATCATCGACGAGATCCAGACCGGCGCCGGCCGCACCGGGGCGTGGTTCGCCTTCCAGCACGCCGGGATCACCCCCGACGCGATCACCGTGGCCAAGGGGATCGGCGGCGGGTTCCCGATCGGCGCCCTGATCACCTACGGCACGGCGAGCGACCTGTTCTACCCCGGCACCCACGGCTCCACGTTCGGCGGCAATGCGCTGGCCACCGCCGTGGCCGCCGCGGTGCTCGGCGAGATCGAGCGCGCGGGACTGATCGACAACGCCGTCGCGCGCGGAGCGCAGCTGCGCTCCGCGATCGAGGAGATCGGCTCGCAGCTCGTGGACGGATGCCGGGGCCAGGGCCTTCTCGTGGGCGTCGCCCTCCGGCATCCGGTCGCCCCCGCCGTCGTCGCGGCCGCTCTCGAGCTCGGTCTCGTGATCAACGCCGCCAATGACACCACCATCCGCCTGGCACCCGCGCTGACGATCGGCGACGTCGAGATCGACGAGTTCGCCGCGCTGTTCGCGCGCGCCCTGGCCATCGTCGAGCAGGCCTTCCCGCTCGATGCCGCACCGACCACGGAGGTATCCGCGTGACCCGCCACCTGCTGCGCGACGACGACCTGAGCCCGGCCGAACAGGCCGAGATCCTCGACCTCGCCCTCGAGCTGAAGAAGGACCGCTTCGCGCTCAAGCCCCTGCAGGGCCCGCAGACCGTCGCGGTGATCTTCGACAAGTCCTCCACGCGCACGCGCGTCTCGTTCGCCGTCGGCGTCGCCGACCTCGGCGGGGTGCCGCTGATCATCTCCACCGCGAGCAGCCAGCTCGGCGGCAAGGAGACCCCCGCCGACACCGCGCGCGTGCTGGAGCGGCAGGTCGCCGCGATCGTGTGGCGCACCTACGCGCAGGCGGGCCTGGAGGAGATGGCCCGTGGCACGACGGTGCCGGTCGTCAACGCGCTCAGCGACGACTTCCACCCCTGCCAGCTGCTGGCCGACCTGCTCACGGTGCGCGAGCACAAGGGCGACCCGGCCGGTCTCACGCTGTCGTTCTTCGGCGACGGGCGCTCCAACATGGGCCACTCCTACCTGCTGGCCGGCGTCACGGCGGGCATGCACGTGCGCATCGCCGCACCGCCCGCGCACCGGCCGCGCGCCGACGTCGTCGCCGACGCCGAGGCCATCGCCGCGCGGACGGGGGGCTCGGTCACCCTGTCCGACAGCGTCGCCGAGGCCGCCGCGGGGGCCGACATCATGGTCACCGACACGTGGGTGTCCATGGGCAAGGAGGACGAGAAGGCCGCGCGCCTGCGCGACTTCGCCGGCTACAAGGTCACCCGCGAGCTCATGGCCCTGGCCGAGGACGACGCGATCTTCCTGCACTGCCTGCCCGCCGACCGCGGATACGAGGTCGATGCAGACGTCATCGACGGGCCGCAGAGCGTCGTGTGGGACGAGGCCGAGAACCGTCTGCACGCGCAGAAGGCTCTCCTGGTGTGGCTGCTGCGCCAGGACTGATCCGGGGCCCACGCCTGCAGGGCGTGGACCTTGCCCGCGGGCTCGCGGTGATCGGCATGCTCGCCGCGCACCTGCTCGACCTCGAGCCGTTCGACTGGTCACGTCCGTCCACGTGGGCCGACGTGGCAGGCGGCCGATCGTCGATCCTGTTCGCGGTGCTGGCCGGGGTGTCGATCGCGCTCGTCAGCGGCGGTGCGCGTCCGGTGCCCCCGGCGGCACGGCGGCTGGTGCGGCAGCGCTTGGCGGTGCGCGCGGTGCTCCTGTGGCTGCTCGGCATCGGCCTTGTGATCACGGGGGTTCCGGTCTTCGTGATCCTTCCGGCCTACGGCATCCTGTTCCTGCTGACGCTGCCGCTCCTGGGGATGTCGGCGCGTGCGCTGGGCGCGCTGGCAGTGGGGCTCGCGCTCGTCATGCCGTGGGTCCAGCCGGTGCTCGACGGCCTGGCGCTGTGGCGGGGCGTCCCGGGAGTCGTCGTGGAGACGGCGATCGGGTGGCACTACCCGTTCCCGGTATGGTCGGCATTCATCGTCGCCGGGCTCGCGATCGGGCGCCTCGACCTGCGCGCCGCGCGCGTGCAGGCGGCGCTGCTGGTCGGCGGCGCGGGGGCGGCCGTGGTGGGGTACGGGGCGGCTGCCGTCGTGCGCGTGCCGGCGGGGGACGGCTTCTCGGCCGCGGTCTGGAGCGTACAGGCGCACTCGGGCGGTCTTCCCGAGGTGGTGGGCTCCGGCGGCTTCGCCGTCGCGACGCTCGGCGTGTGCCTGCTGCTGTGCCGGACGCCGCTGACCTGGGTGCTGCTGCCGCTGCGCGCGGTCGGTTCGATGCCGCTGACGGCATACACCGGGCAGCTGGTCGTCTGGGCGGTCGCCGCCGGCGTCATGCTCGGCGATGTCGGCGACCTGGCGGGTTTCCGGGCGGCGGGTGCCTTCTGGCCGATGACGATCGGGACGGTCGTGGGGTGCACGGCGTGGGCGCTCCTGCTCGGCCGCGGTCCGCTGGAGCGCGTCTTCGCGCTGGTCGTGCGGCTGGTGGTGCCGGCCGGGCCCGGCGAGGCGGGCGGCGTGGCGTAGCGCGGGTGGGGTGGGCGGGGTCGGCGGCCGGTGGCGCTATGCCGGCGTCTCCTTCACTTGGCGCGTTTGGTCGCTTGCGGCACGTGCGGCGACCATTCCTGCCAACTTTGCCGGTGGCGCTATGCCGGCGCTGACCGTCGGCTATGGGCGCCAGCCCGCGCGGGTGAGAGCGTCGTGGATGCGGCGCACCGCGGCATCCGTCCGCGGGTACATGTGCGCGGACGTGAGCCGCAGCACCTCCCAGCCCAGCGCGACGCACGCGGCGTGCTTCTCGATGTCGCGGTTCCACTGTGCGCGATCGACGCGGTGGTGGTCGCCCTCGTACTCGATGAGGATGCCGTACCCGGGATAGGCGAGCTCGGTGTACCCGATCGCGCGGCCGTCGGGCGTCAGCACGTCGTAGTCGAGGGCGGGCTCGGGGAGCCCTGAGCGCACGAGGGCCAGCCGCAGCAGCGTCTCGGGCGGCGACGCGCTGCCGACCCGGATCTGCGGCAGCGCCTCCCGCAGCTTGGCCGCGCCGCGGCGCCGTCCGACGTTCAGCGCCGCATCGAGCTGGGCGATCGTGGCCAGTCCCGATCCGGGAGCGCCCCTGGTCATGCCGCGCACGCGCGGGATCGCGACGATCGCGTCGCCGAGCACGATGAGCTCATCGACCGTGAGCAGGGGCGCGAGCTGGGCCCACGTCGTCGCGGGAGTCGTCACCCGCAGCCCGTCGTGCGTCGTGACCGAGACGAGCCCCGGTGCGAACTGGCGTCCGACGACTCCGGCCGCGCGCGGCGCCCGGTGCGGGGCGGTGACGGCGACGTCGAGCGTGCGCACCCGCCCCGGCTCATCGACGCTGCGCAGAGCGCGAAGCGGCAGCGGAAGCGTCCACGCCGCGGCGGCCGACGGGCCCCACAGGAAAGCATGCGGCGAGGCGACGGTCTCATAGGCACGCGCCTGGCGCAGGAGCTCGCCGCGCAGACGCCGATCCTCCGCCGCGGCGGGGCTCTCGTCCTCGGCATGCGGGGGATCGGCGCATCGCGGACGCAGGCGGGTGCCGTGGAACGGCGCGTCCAGGTCGGAGCCCCGCAGGCGGCGCGGGGAAACGCCCACCCGTCGGGCATCGCGCACCGAGAACGCGTCGGGGAGTGATGCGGGGAGAGGACGCAACGGCATACCGCCCACCCTGCCGGGTGGCGCACTCCGGCGGGTGGGCGATCCCGCGATCCGTGGAGAGCTCGGCGGATTCGCCGATTGTGGAGGAGGCTCCGCCGACCGCGGTCGAGGCTCGGTCGGCGATGGGCGAGCCGGATGCCGGTGCTCGTGGCATCCCGCATCACCTGCCGCCGCTGCTGCCACTGCCGCAACCTTGGCGCGAAGTGTCGCCGCGGACGGCTGTCGCGACCGTATGCGCCAAGTCTGGCTTGAGCCGCGTCGCTGACTTGGCGCGAATTGCCACCGAACCCGCCCGCCCGCGGCGGCAATATGCGCCAACTCAGGCCCGTCGACCCGGCCGGTAGGCTGGGCGGGTGAGCGACACCAAGGCCGAGGGCACGAACGCGGGCGCGCTGTGGGGCGGGCGATTCGCCTCCGGCCCCTCGCCGGAGCTGGCGACGCTGAGCCGCTCCACTCACTTCGACTGGACTCTCGCGTCGTACGATCTGGCCGGCTCGCACGCCCACGCGAAGGCGCTCGCCGCCGCCGGCTATCTCACCGCCGACGAGGAGTCGCGCATGCACGCGGGGCTCGATGCCCTGGCCCGTGGCATCCAGGACGGCACCCTGGTCGCCGCCCCCGGCGACGAGGACGTCCACGGCGCGCTGGAGGCGGCGCTCATCGCCGAGGTCGGTGCCGAGCTCGGCGGAAAGCTCCGCGCCGGACGCAGCCGCAACGACCAGATCGCCACCCTCGTGCGCATGTACCTGCTCGACCACGCGCGCACGATCGCGCGCGACGTGCTCCGCGTGATCGACGCCGTCGTGGCCCAGGCCGAGGCGCACGAGCACGCGATCATGCCCGGACGCACGCACCTGCAGCATGCGCAGCCGGTGCTGCTGGCCCACCACCTGCAGGCCCACGCGTGGCCCCTCGTGCGCGACCTGGAGCGCATCCGCGACTGGTCGGTGCGGGCGCGCGTCTCGCCGTACGGGGGAGGCGCGCTCGCCGGGGCGACCCTGGGGCTCGACCCGCAGCTGGTCGCGACCGAGCTGGGCCTGGGCCGACCCGCGGAGAACTCCCTCGACGGCACGGCCGCACGCGATGTGGTGGCCGAGTTCGCGTTCATCGCCGCGATGATCGCCGTGGACCTGTCGCGGTTCGCCGAGGACGTCATCATCTGGAATACGCGCGAGTTCGGCTTCGTCACGCTCGACGACGGCTACTCGACCGGGTCGAGCATCATGCCGCAGAAGAAGAATCCCGACATCGCCGAGCTCGCCCGCGGCAAGGCGGGGCGCCTGATCGGCAATCTGGCGGGGCTCCTCGCGACGCTCAAGGCGCTCCCGCTCGCCTATAACCGCGACCTGCAGGAGGACAAGGAGCCCGTCTTCGACGCGGTGACCACGCTGGAGACGGTGCTCCCGGCTTTCGCCGGCATGGTCGCGACGATGCGCTTCGACACGGCGCGCATGGCCGCGCTCGCCCCGGAGGGCTTCTCGCTCGCCACCGACGTCGCCGAGTGGCTCGTCAAGCGCGGCGTGCCCTTCCGCGACGCGCACGAGATCTCCGGCGCGCTGGTGCGTGCGTGCGAGGAGCGGGGGATCGGATTGGCGGATGCCGACGACGAGCTGTTGCGGGGCGTATCCGTGCACCTCGTGCCCGAGGTGCGTGACGTTCTCACGATCGAGGGGTCGGTCGCGAGCCGCACCGGCGCCGGCGGCACCGCGCCGGTGCGCGTGGCCGAGCAGCGCGCCGAGCTCGTCGCGCGCGCCCAGTCGGCGGCTCACGCTCTGCTGGACTGAGGCGCGTGCCGCGCGAATCACGGCTCCCGAGCGCGCTCTGCGACGCTGCTAGGGTGGTGCGGTCGAAAGGATCGCCATGTCACGTTCCCGCACCGCCGCCCGTCGTCGCATCGCCATGCTGGGCGCGTCGCTCCTGATCGCGGCGGGCGTCGTCGCGGGGGCGAGCCCCGCGTACGCGGCGAGCTGTCGCTCCTACCAGTACTCGTACGGGGGCAACGGCAACTGCGTGAAGTACATCCAGATCCTCGCGAACCACAAGCTCCCCTATATCGCCGACTACACGAAGATCGCCGTGGACGGACAGTTCGGACCGAAGACGAGGGCGGGGATCCTGCGCATCCAGAAGAAGTGGGGCCTCGTCCGGGACGGCATCGTCGGTCCCAAGACCTGGGCCGCCCTCTGCTCGTCGGGCACGGTGGCGCCGTACGCCGGGGAGTTGTTCACCTCCACCGAGGCGGCCGCGGCGCGCAAGGCGGGCTGCTGACAGCCGGGCAGGCCGTGGCATCAGCCCCGCGCTTGATAGCCTGAAGCGCGTGTCCTCCGAAGCCCTGACCACCGCGCCGGTGGCGAACGACCCCGCATTCGAGAACGTGTGGGACGAGCTCGTCTGGCGCGGTCTGGTTCACGTGTCCACCGATCGCGAGGCGCTGCGCGCCCTGCTCGGAGGCGACCCGGTCGTCTACTACTGCGGCTTCGACCCGACCGCCCCGAGCCTGCACCTGGGCAACCTCGTGCAGCTGTTGACCATGCGCCGCCTGCAGCTGGCGGGTCACCGGCCGCTGGGTCTGGTGGGCGGGTCGACCGGACTGATCGGCGACCCGCGCCCGACGGCCGAGCGCACGCTGAACTCCAAGGAGACGGTCGCCGAGTGGGGGAACAGGCTCCGGGCGCAGGTCGAGCGCTACCTCGACTTCGAGGGCGATAACGCCGCGCGCATCGTGAACAACCTCGACTGGACCGCGCCGCTGAGCGCGATCGACTTCCTGCGTGAGATCGGCAAGCACTACCGGGTCGGCACGATGCTGCGCAAGGACGCCGTGGCGGCGCGCCTGAACTCGGACGCCGGCATCAGCTACACCGAGTTCAGCTACCAGATCCTGCAGGGCCTGGACTACCTGGAGCTGCACCGTCAGTACGGCTGCGTGCTGCAGACAGGCGGGTCCGACCAGTGGGGCAATCTCACCAGCGGCACCGATCTCATCCACCGGGTGGAGGGCGTGTCGGCGCACGCGATCGGCACCCCGCTGATCACCAACAGCGACGGCACGAAGTTCGGCAAGAGCGAGGGGAACGCGATCTGGCTTGATGCCGAGATGTGCAGCCCGTACCGGATGTACCAGTTCTGGCTGAACACCCTGG